>JAKSPB010000001.1 GCA_024405215.1 Lentisphaeria bacterium
GCTAGCTTCAATGAGGCCGCGCCCAATATGGCGCGGAAATCTTGTCCCCGAATACCTGCGCCTGGTAGCTGTACTCGCTTCAATGAGGCCGCGCCCAATATGGCGCGGAAATTACCGTTCTTCCTCTTCGCGCCCGCGCTTACCTGTATGCTTCAATGAGGCCGCGCCCAATATGGCGCGGAAATTAGTTCTGTCCCTCCGACATAAGGGACGCTCATGCAGCTTCAATGAGGCCGCGCCCAATATGGCGCGGAAATACAGCGACACAATCTTTTCCGGTAAGGCCAGAAGCAGCTTCAATGAGGCCGCGCCCAATATGGCGCGGAAATGTCAACATGCGTAATATAAATCACCCAAAAGAATTATGAACAACAAAACGAGTGCTAAAGGCAAAAAAAGCAAGAAGCCGCTGAAAATGCAATTTTTCCATTTGGGAAAAAACATAACCCGTTAGTTTTCAAAGAGCACGAGAGGCTTATAGGTGACATGTTCCGCACCTATGCGCTCGCAGGATTAAAATACATTCAGACGATTTGAACTCTTACTTCGTTTTTTCCGACGCGTTCAAGGTATTGAAGTTCTGGAAGTGGAAGGCATCCGATGGCGTTGCCTGCAATAAGGAGGATGAAGTGATCGTTAAATGATTTGTGCCCGTATTTCAGGTTTCCAAGTGCGTCCAATGTATTGGAGTTCTGGAAGCGGATTGAATCCGATGACGCTACCCGCATTAAGGAAAAGGACCTGATCGTCATCAGGATGAATTAGTTGCTTGATATCCTCTTTAAGATGAAGCATTTCTCTTGGATTAAGCTGGCAGCAGAAAACGGATTGTTGAATCCTTTCGCCATAGCCGAGCATAAGTTTGGCGATACGGGAACGTCGTTTGTCATCAGTAACATCGTAGGATACAAGAAAAAAACTACGCATAATGAAGATTGAGCATTTGCAATAGTCCCATTTCATTTGGTCCTGAGGCTATTGTTTTGCAATTGACAAGGAGAAAAATCATCGTGTGGTCATTCCCTGGTATGAAGCGATTTCGCCACGCAAAGCTTTGCAAAGCAATTTGCATTGCAATCGAATGATAACTCTCCAGGAGCAGCGATAATCGAAAATAGGATGAGTAATCATTTGATCCAGACGTTGTTCAAAGGCGGCAATGAGTTTTTTCCTGGCAGTATCCTTCAGAGAACATCCGCTTGTAGAGACAAGGAAATCATTTGGCGAGATTTGTTCATTGTTAATCAACGTGATGATTGCTGAATCTACAATAACAGGTCTGAATTCTTCCATAAGATCCAGTGCCAGGGCGGGTTTGCCGTGTTTGGGACGATGATACAATCCCCACCATGGATCAAGTCCTTCGCCAATCAAGGAAACGGTAGTTTCTTTGACCAGAAGAGAATATCCAAAAGAAAGCAATGCGTTCAATGGATCCATAGGCGGACGTCGATTACGTCCGTCCAAGTGGAATTCTCCTAAGGAATTTTTGTTTTTCAACATCTGGGTGAAATTTTCAAAATAGAGACGTGCTACGGAACCTTCCAGACCGAGAAGAGATTCGTACGCTGTAACTTGTTGCATGGAACGAATCAATTCCTGCATTTGTTTTAGGACGATATCAGGCAGACTGAGAGCATTTCGTCTTAAAAGCGTACGTTGGTTTTGTGCTTTGGCGCTTGCGAAGGCTTTGGCGAATTCCAACGAACGCAGCGGATCAGCAGCTATTTTGAATTGGGCTTCTCTGTCATAGGCATTTTTCAATCCTTCACCGATGGTTATTCCATAATACCAATGCCCTGGGGAAAGATAGATAATGGGAATTCCCCTGGCGCATAGGGTTTGCACACATTGTGCGGAGATAAAGACATTACCACATAATACGACCTGTGAGACATCTTTTAGTGGAAAGGTTCCCAATTTTTCGCCTGACTTCTCTACGACAAGCGTTTCTCCTGATTTTCCAAGTTTTGCGCCTTGCGTTTGAATATAAAGGGGAACCGCATCAGGTCTTGCGGGGAAAAGACGCCGGACATCGGGAATGTCATTATCTTCTTGACATTCAGAATCTTCCTTTTCGGTTTGAGACCTTTCCGCAAGAAGCGCATTTGTTTCATCAGGGAGACAGATGCCGGCCAATGAACAGCCATTGCATTTAGGGGAATCGTTGAGAGGCGGAGGAGGCAATTGGGGACGGTTAAGAAGCATCTCCTTGATTTGCGCAATAATATTCAATGTGCGCGATTCTAGGTCATCATCAAGTGGAATTTCAACGCGTTTGCGTGATGAGGCGTAGTAAACAATTCCGGTTGTGCATTGAAAACCATGGGCACGAAGGAGTAATGCCTGAACCATCAGCTGAACGCGTTCTGGTTCGTATGTATGCGTGGGAGTATTGGGAATGCTTCCGCGTTTCATTTCAACGGGCGTGGCAATCTGTCCATCCGCTTCAATGAGATCAGGTTTGGCAATAATGCCCAATTGTTCATCGGAAAGCAAGACGCTTCGGGCGATAATTGGTTCTGGTTCATCATCCGAAGAAGTCGTCGTATTTAACGGACATGGCAAGTCATCTTCAATGGAGTCCGTTCTACGGTGAACCGCTTTCCCATGTTCAGTGAAATAATTGTCATCCCACTTGCCATCCACGTACATCAGATACATCCGTCTTGGGCAATAGGCGTACTGTGCGACCATGTCGGCAGTTACTAATTCTGCTTCTTGGAATCCCATAACCATGTCAGGATATCAATAGAATGGGTTGCGTCCTCACCAGAATACCAACCTTGCATGTTTTTGGATTACAATGGAACAGCGGGTAGGAAAAACGGTCGTCCCTTATCATTGATATATCGATGGCAACAGTACCAATGCGAACAGGGAGCATTTTTCACGGGTGTCAACAGGAGAGACTGGACAACAGGAAGGGCTATAGAATGTTCCCAAATCGGCCAGATGAACTCATTTTTCCGGCTTGAATGGAAGCCCATCGTATATAGAGTCTTGTTGCCAGGCATTGAAGGCAATGTCGCCAAGCCAAGAAAAGCAGTTGCATACATGGCGGTATCGGTCATTGTAGGGGCACTTTTTTTGTCTTGAGGATCATACCATCTCAAGGAATGAACACGTAAAGCCTCAGGTGACCAGTTTAGAGAAGTAATGTTCTCAAGTAATATTGGTTGAGCGTCAATGAGAGAACTGGTAAGCATGGGAATGGTAAATACTTGAAGCAAAGATTTATAATCCTTAAACAAACACTGTCCGCTACTATTGTTAGAAAAACTCAGCAATGTTTCCATCACATCATTGTTTTTTTCATCTTTATGGATGGCATCAGAGGCAAAGGCTGCGAAGAAATCCGATATGGATTGACTTGCAGGCATTCCAATATCGGGGATGGCATCTGATGCAGATGCCCTATAAGCCTCTGTGGTTGTTTTAATCACATCTCCATAGAAAATAGACTGCCGTTTTTCTACTCCTGAAACAAGCGATTTTTCCTCCTGCCAGATTGCTATGTCATTCAGAGGATCAAGAAAGAACTCCTCAAGTTCTTTTTGGCCTTTTGCCTTCTTTTTCTTCAGTTTTTCAATGTTTTTCTGAAGGGATGAAATCTGTTTGTCGTAATCAATGGGAAATCCGGCGATTCCCAAAGTCTCAAGTCGAATTACCGTCATCAGTGCATCGGCAGACAATGTGGTGGAAATCAAAGGATGGGATGAAGTTTCCGAAATCTCCCAGCGCATCTTTGCCGTGGGATCCTTCATGGTAGCGACTCGGAACGCCCCCATGGCAGCCATAAAACCAAGAGGGGAGTCGCCGTCAATTCCTTTTAGAAGTATGGTGTTCATGGTATTAGTTCTCCTTTTCCTCGCTTTCGGATGCGCGATGATCTGCAAGTCGCAGAATGGCTTCCAGGTAGGGAAGCCCCCACCAGCCATATTGATTGACCAGCCGCCAGAAGCGTTCCGCAACTCCACTATCAAGGGAGTCCATTTTCGCATCGGAAGGCAGATCTATGCCGAAGGCATGAACATCTACGGGAGTGGAATCCTTGACCATGGGGGCAAATGGTCTGCATTTTCCATGATGCGACGCAATGAGATGAAGTGCCAAATCTTTTTCAACAGAAGAAATAGCAGAACATTTTTCCGCAAAGGATACGGAGAGCAGTTCATGGCGTGCCCCCTCGGGATATCCGCTTCGCTTGCGGTTTGCCATTGCCTCTGCCTGGTTGGCTGGAGCGATTGGAGATTTTGCCAATAGGCCGCCTGCACGGCGCTGGGCACGCAGGCATTCCAATATGTCGCCGCCGCAAAGCATGGCCTGGAAACGTGGATCTGCCTTTCCGTCATCATGATGAAGAGCCGCAAACATAAGGGAGTCACGGAAACTGGACTTCAGGGCAAGATGATCGAAGAAATTGGCAATCTTGCCTTGGATATCCTGATTGTGACGCGATAGGGTAATCATCTGTCCAGAGAGGCTGGCGGATGAATGTGCGTCATCAAGGATGGAAGGGGAAAGACCGCCTGAAGTCATCGGCAGGGGAAATCGTTTGTTTGCACAAACGACAATCTGCCGGGGAATCATGTCAGGCAAGTCATCACCGCATTTCTTCAAGGTGAGTTTAGCCGTTGCCATGGCATGGCAGAGTTCTTCTATCGATTGATTGTCACAGGCAATGTTCAACAAGGCATCTTGCAGACGTCTGGTAAAATCGCTCGGCTTTTCATTTTCATCACAGTATTCCTGGGCAAATTCCTTCAAACTTTCCCAGGCTTTTTCATCAAGAACTTTATCCGAAAGGCGCAGAACCATGGGAAAACCTGTTGCCATGCCAACTTTTTCTGCGATGTCTTTGACTGGTTCAATGGAATTGGGACACCATCCAAATTCATCACAACCGCCATATTCGCAGGGAACGACGATGGTGCATCCTGGAACAATATCGTTTGGCTTGTTCGTGGTGCCTTCGGTTTCGTTTCCGCGCCAGATGAGAAAGGGTTTGGATTGCTCAGATTCTTTTGGGGATGCCTGAACGCAATGTTCTGAATCATCGTCAAGGACTGATTCGCAACTTTTTTTGTCGCCGGACAACCATCCGCGGGCTTGTTCAAGACGAACACTTGATGCCTCTCCCGCCATGGGAGGAAGCATCTCCAATCTTGATTTCCAGCATTCTGGATTATCGGAAGGCAAGTCCGCACGCCAGATGATTTGAACATCCGCAGGACC
Source organism: Lentisphaeria bacterium (assembly GCA_024405215.1). Lineage (GTDB taxonomy): Bacteria > Verrucomicrobiota > Lentisphaeria > Oligosphaerales > Oligosphaeraceae > UBA1724. Next base: position 5,239 of record JAKSPB010000001.1, read on the forward strand.
GGATTGTGGACCATGCAGAAAGACGGAAACCTCAGGACTTGGATCGGCGACAGGCGAAGTCTGCTCGAATATATTGCAGTAGGCCGGGAAGAAGATCGGGGCATGCCGGACAGGGGCGATCATGGATTTTCGATGTTCATTGGAGAGCCCTGGCAACTCTTTCATCATGGATTCAGAAGATAGATTTACGATGCCGTCGGGTGCATTTTTCTGCAATTCCCGTAACCAGCTCCACGTTTCTTTTATCGTATCCCCATAAATTGCCCTGTTGGCACATTTGTCTTTGGAAGTCAAGTCGTCTTTATTGATCACAATGTCAATATCGGCAAAAGGACGGAGGCCTATGCGGTTGACACGTCCCAGGCGTTGTTGAAGAGAATCCAGGGGACATGCCTCCGTGACCATTGCATCAAAGTCAAAATCTGCTCCTGCTTCAACGCATTGGGTTGCGACAACGACAAGAGGAAGACAATCCGTTGCAACGGGATGTCCGGAGAAAAGCCTGCTGGAATATTTTTTTATCAGTTCATCCCGTTCAAATCCCCTGGACCGACCTGTCAGCAAAATACATTGAAACATTGCATTTTTGCTTTTCTGTAATTTTGTCTGAAGTTTCTCAAAAACAGCTCTGGCAGTTGCCACGCGGTTGACGATAAGGGCGACAGTTGTACCAGGTATGCTTGCCTTGGCCAACGTTGCTTCAATGCACTTGTCTATGAACTTTGAGTTCTCAGCTTCAATAAGAGCCGTTCTTTTGGGAGAAGTCAACCGTGGACGCAATTGGGCATCTTCCATCAGGCTCTTCTGACAATCTGCAGGAAAGATTCTGCCGGTTGCATTTGGCGTAGCGCTCATTTGCACGATGCCGAACGGCGTGTTGATTGACATTTCTCCCCATTGACGGTATTTTTGGATGGCTTTCAGTGTTTCCACGAAAGGCAAGCTCAAATGAGCTTCATCCAGGATGATCAGGCTGTCATTGGCAAGCAATCCCGCCTGAAGGGGCCACGCCGCGGGAGATAGTCCGTATCCCCTGAAAAGAATCCTGGAGCCAATTTGGTCTATCGTACTGACAATGACGGCTGGCTGAACGGGAGTACGGGCCCAGGATTCGTTTTTCCAGATGCCTCCACGTAATTCTGTGACAAACAACGCTTCTTCGCCGCCGTAGGCAAGCAGGGCATTTTTGATCTCCAGAAGAATGCCGCTGGTGGCTTGGGTAAGCAATCGACGCAGTTTCTGGGCACGTTCGTATGTTGCGCTGACAATGATGCGGCGGTCGACGACGAATATCATTTTTCTGGGCGCAGTTCGCTGAGCGACTGGCAAGGAAGCCTGGGCCGCCAAGGCGAAAAGCGCCACATCCATGACGGCGGTCTTGCCTGAGGCAGTTGGCAAGGACAGGACATTTGGCCAACCTTGGGTAAGGACGGTTTCCAGAAGTTCCTTCTGCCACTGGAAAGGCGGATAGCCGTAGGCTTCCTGAAAAAACTGCGAAAAAGTCTCTTGGTTCCAAAGCATTGTTGTCTATTTCTCCTCCATACTGGCAATGGGTTTGCAGATTCCGTAGCCACGATAACGACCGGCTCCCAGTATGATTGGCCCCTGAACAGGAGTTTCAAAACACAATTTGACATGAACATGCCAACGGCTTGCGCCATCAACACCATTCTCGCGCCTTGCCAATGGGGAAATCTCATGGCAGGTAGGTATTCCCTCGGCAAATCCTACGGCATTTGCTTCAATACGCTTCGGGACTGGCAAGCCAATTTTTGTGCAGGCATCTGCAATCTGTGCGATAATCCACCCATCGTATTTGCATTTGCTTCTGGGGGGCATTTTGTTGCACACCATCGGAGTAATGGTTGTCCAGTCCCGGGATGGTCTGCACCAGGATCTGGCTTGCATGGCCAGAGGGGGGCAGTCTCGCATTTCACTGGCCAGGGTCATGGAGCCGATTTTCCCAAAGGTTAGACAGATCTCTCCCGTCTCCGGATTCTCCGCCTGGACAATGGCGCGTTTTACAGCCATTGTTTCTTCATAGGAGAAGTTTCTGGGAAGGGCAATGCCGATTCCCAGCAAATGTCCGTCTGCGTATTCGTGCGCGGCATCTCCTATGGGGAAAATGAGTGTATGCGCATATTGAATGACAGTTCCATCTGCTTCATGGCCGCTGATCAACCGCATGGCGACTGGATCGCCGTCTGCCCCTTTGATTAAAGTCCGACAAAATGTTTTGACTACCAGGGGAGCTTGGGCCAACCCAAGACGAATACCGTCAACACAGCGATAGATCAGGATGTCGTATGGATTGAACTCCGAGTGTTCGCGAGATTGCGGACGAGATGATTCCTTGCTATAGGCGACCCATTTTCCGATACGCGGACGCTTCCAATGCTTCCCCCCATCCGCATAATCCGCAATGAGATCGTCAAGACGCCCCTTGTAGGCACAACGAAGGCGGTAGTTTCCCTCTTGGGAAGGATAATAGCACTCTGTGTCTGCAGGGCGGTTGTATGAGGAATCGACCGACATGGATACAAAAGAGCGCTCCATGCCGATATGGGTTACTGCTTGACAAATGGTTGTAAATGCCTGGAGGCGTCCATTGTCTGCCGACGCCTCCTTCCATGCCAACGCACACTCTCCTGTAACGCACTTGGCTGGGAAACTCCTTCCTTTCTTGGTATGTTCAGATGAATCATTGACAGGCACGAATATCTCAGGATTGGCAGCCATGAAGACATTTTTGTTCTCGCATGGGGTTATGATCCATGGTGGAGGAAGAGCCTCAAGCCAGCGCAAAGCGTCTTCGTGTTCAGGCGTGTTTCCCAAGGCAGCCCAGGCGGCTGTCAATGCCTGAAAGACTCTGTCCGGATGGATAGGCCATTCCGGAGACGTGCGTCCGCTTTCCCATTCGGAAGCAAATGATTTGCCGAGCAGATAGTTCCATCTGATTGCAAACATAGGTTTCCTCCACAACAATGTTACTCTTCGGAAGACGATTCGCCGTTCTGCTTTGCCTGGATGTCACGGCTCTTTTTAAGGAGTTGCGCCAATTTGTCCGATGGCTTTAATACGACAACGTCCGTGTTCCACTTGATGGGACAGGCATTTATTGCGTCTGTCAGCAATTGACGTGCATCGTTGGCGTCCAGGGTGAACTCAATGGTGGAACCGTCGGCATTCAAGAATTCCCAAACGGCTACGCCTTCCGGAACAAGCAGACAACGGGAACGCAGATCCATATCCGCTTCAGACAGGATCACACCGCACAATGCCAATGCCAGTAATACGGCACGTATGCGATTTTCATCTCCTTCTGCAAAATGGAGTCTTCGCAGCGCAGGAAGGGAAATCACGGTTTTCTGCATGGCATAATCGCATGTGATGCCGCCTAGTTTTGCGTCAATGGTAGGAGTCACATTTCCATGGTTTGCTTCAGAGGGCTTGCCTCCTTTTACCCCTTTGATTTCCTCCAGGGACCAGTCGGAACCTTTTGTTTTGTAGATTGGGCCAGCCCCTGTAGCGATATTCAAAGGATCAATGCGGCTGGCGCTTTTTACTCCTTTTACAGCATTGACGGCAATGATCTCGCTGACGAGGCTTCGTTGAAATTTTGTCCCCAAGCCGCCGCGCGGCCCTGTGGAATCCCAAATGCCGAAAATCAGTGCGGTGGGACAATAACGGAAAAGGGCGGTTGCATCACTTTGGGTTGCTTCACAGGCTTTGCCGACTTCTGTTTCACGGAAAAGTTTTCCGTCAAGTTCAGAGTCACGTAAAATTGCATCGGCGATGCGATGCGGAGCATCCAAAGAGGTGACATGGCCGACTTCTGGAGTTTCAGTAGCTGTAAAAGTTACATCAACAACAGGAATGTCGCATTTGGATTCACCTGGCTTGTAGTAGTTGAGCTTCAGTGCTTCTTCAATGCGGTTTGCCTGGGATTGAACGGAGTCAATAATGACGCAATGCTGTTGCTTGCCGTCTATCATTCGCTCTTCTTCAGCATAAACGCCGCCGGAATAGGAGGCCGGAAAAATTTTACCGCCGACACCCTCGGCAGGCTGGAGACGACGATTGCGGCGAATGGCAATGACATTTCCCTTTAGTGCGGAAAACAACGAATCGCTTGTGATTTTTTCCATGGTTTTGCCCTTTTCTTGCAGTGGGGGAGCGTTGAAACGATAGTATGAAAAATTGGGATGTAACCTAAATATAGCACGAATGTGTCTGTTTAGAATGGGTGCGTTGAACCATGCGACACGAAGGAATTCCTGATGGGCAGGCTGACGCTCCGGAAGGTGATGCTTCCGCTTTTCAGGAGAAGACATAGGATTGCCACTGCGGGCTCATGGAGAGGAGGCGGCTTTCCAAGGGGGCAGATTCCATCTTTGCCAAGACTACGGTGGACAAGGCGCTTCACTGTTGGTTATACATGGTGTCGTTCCTGCTAGGCGCGGGAGATTTATATGTCCCTGCGTATTCCTCTCCGGCAAAAAGGACGCGTGAGGGAAAAGGTCGAGGTTGTTGCGTCTAAAGGGAAATGATATGGCTTGCCGATGCCATTTCAAATTACTTCGCGGGATTTAGTATTTTTCCAAGGAAACTGTCACGGCGCAACGGGCCGCTCTGCCGGTGGTGTTTTTCTCGTCCACCTCGGGGCAGTAGAGCCGGAAGCCACGGATTTTCACCGTGTCGTCATCATACAGTGTCTTGATTTCCAGATCGCCTTTCTCATAGGCGACGGAGGTTTTTGCCCACGAGGCCATGCTTTCCTCCAACGGCACTTCATCCAATGTTTCAGGAAGCGTGTTATCATGGCTGCGGCGGTAGTCCATCACCCGCCTTGCCAGCAAGGAAAGAGAATGAATATCTTTGATCTGCCGGCATTTAAGCAAGCTTTTCGCCACATCAGGCAACAGCATTCCAGAGACCAGGGCGCCTCGCTGTCTGATTCTTTTTTCAAACTCATCTGCGAGAGCAGTCAGACCGTCTCGGGAATCATTCAGAATATGTTCCACCGCCTTTTCTGTGTATTTCAGGCCGCAGTGGTAATCCATTTCAAACCAGCGGCACAGAAAGGGATACGAATTGAAAGACGGCAGGCCGAACTCTTTCTTAAGGTCATCGGCCGTTTTCTGCGGTGTCTTCAAAAGACATAGCATGGCATTTTCATGAAAGACGGATTCCTCCGCAATGGCCCGTGCCAGCAAGACGTTCCAATCCGGAACCTCTCCCACCAGCGCCCGCCATTCCTCTTCGGAATAATCCACGGCTTCAAGGCACTGGCAAAGCGCATCCAACCGTATTGCCTCAATGGCGACGGCGACTATCGTATTGATCAAAAGAGGATTTTCCAGCGCCCACTCTCTTGCCGAAATCATGGCGTGATTGCAGTCGGCTACGCATTCTCTGTCGTCCGCATTTGCTCGCATTTTCATTGCAAAATATAGCGCGGTGTTTCTAAATCCAGCCAATTCCGGCAGCAGGACAGCATAGAAATAGTCATTTTCCGGGACGTCATGCTGGACATTCTGAGCAGGCAGCATTTTCCACGCTTCGGCGGCCTTGACGAAATCGCCGTGGTCTTCCTGAAATTTCAGGAGGAACGCCTGAACTTCTGCTCTGTTTTCATTCCTTTTCAATGACTGGAGCGTTTCGCTGATTTCTGTACAATCAGCAAAGAGACTCTTCAGCGGTTCCTCCGTGGGGGACAGACCGCTTGCCAGCCGTGCACGTGTGGCGCCGACATCCATGGGATGTTCCAGACGTTCCGCAAGGCGTGTACGGATTTTTGCGCTGTCGCTACGTATGCCATGCGCCTGCCACAGGCAACAGCTCCAAAGGATTCCTGTCAGTGCCACGGGCAGGAACGCCCAGACTATCCTTCCGCGTGTGACCGCCCCTCCCGGCGATGGCCTGAAAAAGGCGGTTATGGCGAAGACACCCGCAAGGATAAAAGGCAGCAGAGTCACTGACAGGTAGCAGGAGATATTCAGGACACGGAAAAGAATCAGGATACAGGAAAGCAGGCCTACGGCCGCCATCAGCGCACACGGAAGCCATTTGCGCTGTTTATAGAGTGACCAGCCGCAGAAGGCGACGCCGACCGGACAGAAAAGCGCAATGCCCGCAATGGTCAGGATGCCCTGAAGCCATGCGGGCTTCACCAGAGTCTTGACGACAGCATGGACTGCCGAAGCAAATATGTAAATACCAACCAGATAAAAAATGGCCAGCACGGCTATCGCGGCAATCATCCGTGGAAGGAAATTTCCCCATGGGACGTAGAGCACCACGATCTGGAAGAGCAGCCACAGCATACAGGCGCCCGAAGTGACGAAAAGCAAACTGAAATAGGGTGCTTCACGGAAAGTGAGAAACGACCACAGTTTTTTCAAATGGCCTTGCCGGGGCTTTTCTTGACTTGCTTTGGTTTCGTTATTCATGCCGGCGTTTCTTTTGAGCCTTTGTAGGCTCAAGGGTTTCTTTCTGTGACATTTAATCCTTCAAATTGTCAATCGCCTCCAGACAGCTGTTGCACTTTCTTGACATCCTGCATCTGAATACGATACTGTTCCTTTTGGTTCGCAATTTCCCGACGCAGAATGTCTTCAGACGGCATGACGGTACTGTATTTCACTGCATACAGCTTGTCATTGCCGCTAAGGACGGAGTATCTGGCGATGTTGGGATCTGTTTCATCGCACAGGACAATACCGATGGTCGGTTTGTCGTCTGGCTGGCAGATGAGATCGTCATACATTCGACGATACATATCCATTTGTCCCACATCCTTATGGGTAACCTTTCCTATCTTCAAATCAATGAGGAAATAGCATTTCAGAATGCAGTTGTAGAAAACAAGGTCGATAAAATAGTCGTCGGAACCTGAATGGATATGTTTCTGGCGCGCTACAAAACAGAAGCCTCGTCCCAGTTCCATCAGGACATCTTTGAGGTGCGAAATGATGGCGGATTCCAGTTCTGTCTCTCGAAGTCTGATGTCATCTGCCAGAGACAGGAATTCCAATATCATGGGATTTTTGATGAAATCGGCGGGAACCAGTGACTTCGGCTGCTCAGGCATGGGGGTGTTGGGAGGAAGCTGGCGCTTGCGGCGTCTGTCTGGATTGGCAGCAGAAAGCAGTCGGCTGTAAGCCTGCGTGGAGACCTGGCGCTCCAGTTCACGCGTACTCCATCCACAGGCTACGCATTCGTTCATGTACCATTCACGGGCTGTCAAATCAGTTTCCCGCATGATGATGCGATAGTGTGTCCAGTTCAATTCGGAACGCAGTGCGTTCCAATTTGGAAAGGAAAGATAAAATGCACGCATATATCGAAGATTGCGCTCGTCGTATCCATTCCCATACTCCGTCGTCAGGCGATTTGCCAGCCCCTCCAGCTGCGCCTTGCCATATTCAGCTTTGCGCTTCCCGCCTTGCTCGTCTTCCACAATCAAACGGCCTATCTCCCAATTCTGCTTGACCAAGGCAGTATTGGCCGCAATGGAGACAAAACGCCGCGCTCCTTCTATGACCCTGCGCACGGAACGATACAATGTATCTAGCGTCCCCGTCGTATGTTGTTGTATTTTTGATTCCGTCATGGTTAATTCCTCCTATGGACCTTTTCGTGCATTCAGTGGATCATTGTTCCCGTGATATTTGATTCGTTTGCTGCGATGTTCATGACGACGGACCTTTTTCGATGACGTCCAATATCGTCTCGAATGTCTCCCGAATCAGCGGGGTCTCGTTTTCAGCCATGCTTCGGCACAAGGTCATGATGCCACATGCCCCAAGGAACATGATGAATGGCGCAATCATGAACACGAATCCTTTGGGATCGCGCATGGCTACGGCAATGCCCGCAATTTCAAAGAGTATCCCAAACACAAGGAAAAAGAAGAGGAGGGGTCGGCAAGATTCATCAGGACGAATGACGATGTTGAGAACCGTCCCGTCAAATGCAGAAGAATGTTCGAAGTTGACATGGATGATTCCACGAAGGGAATTTCTCCCTCTTCCCACAGGCTGAAGCAGGATTTCCTGTTTCTTCTCCTTCAACACAAAATGAAACGAGGCTTGGTTCCAGACGGCCGGATGCCCCTGCGGGAGAGAAACAAGTCCTTTGTTGCAAGGCATTCGCGTTTCAGGCCGTCACGGAGCTCTTCTTCGGAGAGGGAACTGCGCAGGGAATATTCCGCGTATGGTTCTGAAAACCAGTTGAACATAAAGCGATTGGTCTCTGATGGCAACAATGAAAGGCTCTGTAATCTACCTTTTTTTGTATAATATAGTTCATGAAGTATATGCTGAAAAAGAAGGAAAAATCGTTTGCAATCAATGTCAGGTAGTCAGGGGCAGACTATATTCTGGAAAATGATACTTTGCGTGAGGAGCCTTTCTTGAAGGAAACGATGAACAAGGACAAGATATACAAATTGTCGTGTGGGATATTGTCTTGCGTGTGTCTTTTGCTGGGGGCCGTGTTGTGGCGTGTCTCTCAAGAGCACGCAAAGTACAAAGCCGAATACAATGCGCTTTTGCCCTCGGCGGACCAGGCGGAAGAGGTAGTCTCGGAGGCTGTTGTTTCCGCGCCTGCGACAAAGGTGGAAAACAGCGACAAGAGCGCCAAGGAGCTCCGGCGTCTCAAGCGGAGGAATTCTTCGGAAGCCGAAGTCGTGGAAAATTCCTTCCATACTTTTTCAATGCCCGAACGGATAGAGATTACGCTGGAGGAACTGGAGCAAAAGGATCCCGAATGCTTCCAGTGCTTTCTGGAAATTCAGAAACATCTGTACAAGTCCATTCAAGTAGAATATGAAGATAAGAAGCGTCTTTGGGAAAATTTGAATCCAGAGTGGCTTCCTCCCGAGGAGTTCGCCATGTTGCAAGATGAATTTCAGCGGAAGCTGGCTGAGGACGAAGCGAAGTTGCAGTTCAAGAGGCCGCCCTTGCCGGAAGGCATGTTCTATGACGAAAATGATGCAATTAGATTCATTTCTCAGCCAACGGCCACGCAGAAAACATACCGACCTTTCGATAGGTCCATTCTGGAGAAATATGCGGTCAATGCCGCAGGAATTGAAGATCCAAAGCTCCTCGAGTATGCAAAATTATGGGAAGGCAAAGGCACTTTGCAACCACCTATGTTTGTAAAACCCATTATTGTGGAGAAGAAGCAATGAAATATTTGATTTTGGACATCGTACTGCTGATTGTCGCAGCCATTCTGGGCTTTGCCATTTTCTTCGAAGGCTTTTCCAGCCGCAATCTTCAAGTGGAAATCGAGGGATTGCGCCGAACAGAAGTGTCACCAAAGGTGGCCGTGGAAAAGAGCGACTTTGTTGTTTCCGAACAAGTGACACCGAAACAGGGTGAGTCAGAGCACCTTGCGCTGGAAATTGCCAATCAAAAGGAACTCAATCGCGTGCTGGCCGCTGCCAAAAAGGACGCGGAAACAGATCAGGCATTGTTGGATGCCGGTTTGGGCAGTGGATCGGTTAGCTTTTCATTTTCACCAGAGGAATGCAGCGAATATTGGGCCATTGTGGAATCTCGGGCCAAGGGGATGAAAGACAATCACCAGCGCCTGCTGGATTTCATTGAGATACTTCCTTTGGAACAACTTGAAGAAGAGGATCAGGAGTTTGTCAGGAACTATCTTGACAAGCGCGGAGAATGGGCAGAAATCTTGTATGACCAGGAAGTCTCCGCCGAAAGGAAGGTGGCCGTCTACGGAGAATTGGAAAAAGATAATCCGAAATTTAACGAACTGGTTGACGGTCTGTTCAAAGAAAGCGTTTATGGAGAACAAGTTGTGAAATATGAGAAAATTCGCGATGAACTTCGGTGGGCGATAATGCTCTCTGGGAAAGCAAAGATCGTGGGAACTCAGTATTTTAGCAGCAATGGTGCAAGCTACAAGATCAAGGTCCCCGAAGAGCCCTATTTTGATCCGGAGGAACTGGAGTAGGGATCTGAGGAACGAGAGCTGTGACTGCATTGAAGTCCGCCCGTGGTGACGACGGGAAGGAAATCTTCCGCCGGGAGGAGTTGTAGCTCTTGCCCGTGGCGAGGAGAAGTAGCCGCAGCCGAAGTGGCGGTGAGTCGAGTGCCTGCCGTGATGTGGCAACCCCGTCGGGCACCTCGTTTTTTTCACGGCTTCACAATCGCTTTAGACGCTCCCGCGAGAGATAGGCGGGGAAAGGGAAGAAAAAAAGTCGAAAAAACACGCCGTCCGGCTTGCAATCCGCGAAAGGAGAATTATCTTTAGCGGCGTGCCGTGAGAACGGTGCAAAAGAAAACGGTTTCCGTTGCCCAATGGTGTAATGGCAGCACAACTGATTCTGGTTCAGTTTGTCTAGGTTCAAATCCTGGTTGGGCAGCCACGGAATCCTTCCATTTCATCTCTTGCGGGGCGGCGATACATGAAAAATGCCACCGCAACCGTCCAGAGCGTCAAGAGCCGCCCAAGCAGAAAAGTGCTGGGTGGTTTTTTTGTTTTGAGGGAATCAAGATGTTCGAACGTATCAGAGACTTGTGGGTGAATGACATCGGCATTGACCTGGGGACAATGAACACCCTGGTTTGGGTCGCAGGGCAGGGGGTTGTCCTGGACGAGCCTTCTTATGTGGCCATCAACGCGGATACCAACAAGGTTCGTGCCGTGGGCGCGGAAGCCAAGCGCATGATGGCCATGACCGCCGAGCGCATCCAGGTCATCCGCCCCGTGCGCGACGGCGTGATCGCCAACGCAGAGGTTTCCGACGAAATGCTCCGCAGTTTCATCCGCAAGGTCTCAGGGCGTTTCAAGATCATGCGTCCCCGTGTGCTGATCGCGGTGCCGTCGGGCATTACGGAGGTCGGCGTACGAACAGTAAAGGAGAGTGCGGTTTCCGCAGGCGCCCGGGCTGTCCGTCTGGTCGAGGAGCCCTTTGCCTCCGCGTTAGGCGCGGGGCTTCCGGTGGAGGAGCCCGACAGCAATATGATTGTGGACATTGGCGGCGGAACTACGGAAGTGGCCGTCATCTCCCTCGGGTGCATTGTCGCCGGCAGCAGCCTACCCTGCGGCGGTGACGCCATGGACAGCGCGATCATCGCTTACGTCCAGAAGAAGCACCAGCTTCAGATCGGTCCCCGTACGGCGGAGCAGATCAAGATCCAGATTGGCAGCGCCTATCCGCTTCCCGAAGTATTGACCATGGAAATCAAAGGTCTTGACATGTCCCATACCGGCGACCGTCTGCCTCGGGCAGTGACCGTGAACTCCGACGAGATCCGCGAGGCCCTGGCCGATCCCGTGGCGAATATCATCCGCTCCATTCGCAAGACCATTGACGCCTGCCCGCCGGAAATCGCGGGACGCCTGGTGGACAACGGAATCACCATGGCAGGCGGCGGCAGCCTCCTGCGCGGGTTGCCGAAGCTGCTGACGGAAAATACTGGACTGCCTGCCTCCCTGGGCAAGGAGCCCTTGCGGTCTGTGGTGAACGGAACGGGCATCTTGTTGCAGAATGCGCGGCAGCTTTTCAACCAACCGCAGAATTCCCTGATTGGCCATGGCACGCGTGAGTAGCGGGAACCTAGGCAAGAAAATTTTGTCTATCATTACTGCACTGGTTCTTCTTGTCATCTGGCATTTCTTTCCGGAACTGGCGAAAGGAACCGTGAGGTCGGCGCCTGTCTTGCTGGAGCGGGTCGCGCAGGAGGTCCTTGGAGAAGAACCGCCTGCGTCTCAAGAGAAAAACGCGTCTTCCTTTTCGTGCGACACGGTTCCTCCGGATGGCATTCACGGCAAGATTGTTCATGTCAGCGATGGCGATACGGTGGATTTTCGCAACGAGCAGGGCGAGGAGATGCGCCTGCGCTTCTATGGCGTCGATGCGCCCGAGACCTCGCAGGAGTTCGGGGCGGAGGCTCGTCGATATGTGACTTCCCGGATCCTCAATAAAGATGTGGTGGTCGTTGTGGGAAACGAGGACCAATATGGACGAAAAGTCTCCACGATTTATCTCGATGGGAGCAATTTTTCTTTGGAATTGTTGCGTGGTGGCTACGTTTGGCATTATGTTGCCTATTGTGACGACCCCGAATACAGTTCCGCCCAGAAAGAGGCCCGGCGCGAGTCGAAGGGCCTCTGGAAGGCCGGCCGAGACGGTGGCTATGAGCCGACGCCACCTTGGAAATACCGCAAGGAACATCCTCGAAAGTAATCAGTTTTACCCAAGTAGGACACCATGAGGACAATTCAAATTCTTGCCATCTTGCTTCTTGCCGCAATGATTTGCAGTGCGGCGCCCATGCCCGGGAACAACTCTCCTCACAAGGCGACGTCAGGAAAACTTCCTCCGCCACAGCCGGGGAAACCGGAGAGCAAGGAACCGTTTGTCGTCGGTGGCGAGCATGGCATGAAGGCACCTGGCCGTTCGGAAAAGGGCGTCGGCCCCGATGCCCGTCCCGTCGACCACCATGGCGTCGGCCCCGATGCCCGTCCCGTCGACCACCATGGCGTCGGCCCCGATGCCCGTCCCGTCGACCACCATGGCGTCGGTCCCGATGCCCGTCCCGTCGACCACCATGGCGTCGGTCCCGATGCCCGTCCCGTCGACCACCATGGTCCTGCGATTCCCGGGCACAAAGTGACACCTCCGAGGCCAAAAGTGCATTTTGAGCCTCCCTGCAAGCCTCTTCCACCACCGAAGCCGCATCTCCAGATTCCCCATCCTGTTGGCGTGACGACGCCGGATGGCTGGTTTGACGACTGGAATGCCGCCTGCCGTGAGGCGAAGCGTCTGGACCGTCCCATCTTGGTTCTGTTCACCGGATCGGATTGGTGCCATTGGTGCAAGGTTCTTCATAAGGAGGTCCTGGATACCTTTGCCTTCCGGAATTTCGCCTCCCAGAAGTTGGTTTTGGTTTACATGGATCAGCCGAGCAAGGTGAAGCTTCCATCGAGTCTTGTGCATGCCCGGGAACAGCTTGCGCGGCTTTTGCACGTTGGCAACGGTGTCCCCTGCACCGTGTTGCTCTCCCCCAATGGCCACCGCTGGGATGAGATCGGAGGTTACGATGAGGACTACTTGCAGGTAGTCCGGAAGATTTTGCACAAGCACGGCTATTGAGGGTCGTGCTGAAGCCCTTTGCGGCTTTGTATGTCCGAGTTCAGCAGAACATTTCAGTCGCTAGATACTGCTAGTAGGAGGGATTCCTGGAGGGCGTGGAACAACAACGGTCTCCAGGCCTCCTATATGCGGGATGTGGGCAACTGTCCCTTGCTGACATCGGAAGAGGAGGAGACCTGGGCGAAGCAGTATCAGGAAGCCCGGAATCGGATTCAGGAGATCCTCCAGGAACATCCGCAGGTCATCATCGAGCAGTTGAAAGTGCTGCAGAGCAATCCCGACCGGAAGAAGCTCTCCACCTACCTGGTTTTTTCGCAGAGTGGGGACGAGGCATCGGAGTTGCTGGATGAGAACGATGAAGAGAGGCTTTCGGAACTCGGTTCCGAGGCGCTCAATGCCATTCTGGACAATTCTACTTCCTTCGTGCGCGAGTGCGTAGTGGCGAAAGGGAGCGAATCCGGCGATGCCTCCAAAGGCGGTGTTCGTCACTCCATTGCGGAGATTATCGGCCCCTATTTGCGGACCACGGGGAAAGTGCAGTTCCAGCAGCGTTTCTATGCGGATTGCGTAGAGCTGTTCATCAAAGGTCAGTGGGAGGAGGAAGGTCTTTCCGCCGAAGCGAAGGGGCAGTGCTGTGCGGAGATGAAGGCGGTCCGGGACCGTGAACAGGCTGCGATGAATGCCTTGGTGGAAGGGAATTTACGGCTGGTGATCGCGGTGGCTCGGCGGTTTGTCAATTCCATGCTTCCTTTCTCGGACCTGGTCCAGGAGGGGAACATCGGCCTGATGCGTGCCATCGAGACTTTCGAGTGGGAGCGGGGACACCGGCTTTCCACGTATGCCTGCTATCGGATTCGCCAGGCGATTTCCCAGGCATTGAATGCCATTGGCAGGCCAATTCGGATTCCGGCAAATATCCTGCGGCTGCTTTCCAAAATTCATCATGCGGAACAGAAATTCCTTCAGGAGAACGGAGTGGAGCCGACGGACGAGGAACTGGCAGCTCTGGTCGGAATTACGGCGGCCAGGCTCCGTGCCTTGAAGCGCATGGAGCAGCAGCCGATCTCGTTGCAGTCCATGGCGGGCGAGGACCGGGACTGGAATGACCTGCTGGCGGATCGCAGCGATCCCCTGTCGGAGAAGATCACCCAGGAATCCATGAAGGATACGCTGCTGTCGGCCTTGGATAATTTGCGTCCCAATGAAAAGGACATCCTGATTCGGCGGTTCGGATTGCAGGGACAGCCCCAGCAGTCGCTGGAAGTCATTGCGCGGCTGTATCATCTGACAAGCGAGAGAATCCGCCAGATCGAGGCCACTGCATTGTTGAAACTCCGGCGCCTGTATGGCAGGAAATACATGGATAATTTCTAGGGGAAAGGCATTCTGCCAGGATATGTTTTGAGAGAGATGGGCTTTTCTGCACAAACGGTCTTTGATGTCTTCTATCCGGAGGATACGCCTTTGCGGCGCCTGCTTTATCGGCATAGTTGCCAGGTGCGGGACAAGGCGTTGGAAATCCTCCGCCAGGCGAGGAATGCGGCGCCTGCGCTGGATCCCCGGCTGGTTGCTGACGGCGCGTTGCTTCATGACGTGGGCGTGGGGCGCTGTCATGCGCCTGGCATTCTCTGCGTAGGAAGCGAGCCGTATATCACCCATGGGCTGATCGGCGGCGAGTTGCTGCGGGAATACGGGAAAGCGGCGGGCATGGACCTGGAGGCGTATGCCCGCATCTGCGAGCGCCATACCGGCGCAGGCTTGACCAGGAGGAACATCATGGACCAGAAGCTTCCTCTGCCGGAAAGGGACTTCCTGCCGGAGACGCCGGAAGAGAAGTTGATTTGCCTGGCGGACAAGTTCTTCTCCAAGTCCGGGGACATGCAGGAGAAGACCCTGGCGACGGCGCGGCATTCTTTGGAGAAGTTCGGCGCGGATACCTTGGAGCGCTTTGATGGATTCTGCGCCTTGTTCGGAATCTCTCTGCCGTAGTTTTTCGTGTTTTTGACAGAACGATGTCGTTTAGGAGAATTGAAAATGAAGACATTGCTTTTCATGGGTGATTCCATTACGGATTGCGGACGTGTTACTTGTGGCGGCGCTGGCTATCCGGTGGGGCTCTTCGGCCCTGGCTATCCTGGGCTGATTGCCTCGAAGCTCTTGGGCGAGCAGCCCGAGGCCGATTGGAAGATCATCAACAATGGAATCAGCGGCAACCGCATCGTGGATCTTTATGCGCGCTGGAAAGGGGATTGCCTGAACTTGAAGCCGGATTTCATCAGCATCCTCATTGGCATCAACGATACTTGGCACGAGAAGGCCCGCCAGAATGGCGTGGAGGTCCCGCGTTACGACAAGTTCTACCGGATGCTTCTGGACTGGTCCCTGGAAGCCAATCCGGAGATGAAGTTCCTTTTGCTGGAGCCCTTCGCCTTGCAGTTCGGCGCCGTCGCCGAAGACTGGATGGGCGAAATCGCCGAACGCCAGGCCGTGGTCCGGAAAATCGCCCAGGACTACGCTTCCCGTTGTACGTTCGTGCCGTTGCAGAGCGTCTTTGACGAGGCGGTCAAGCGCGCTCCGCAGGAATACTGGCTGGTGGATGGCGTCCATCCGCAACCTGCCGGCCATCAGTTGATCTTCAATGCCTGGATGGAGGCAGCCCGAAAAGCCGGCATTTGCTAGAAAAACAGATTTCCCTCTCTATTGACATGAAGCCATCCGTCTGTTTTCTGTTTTTGGCCATCTGTGCCTGGTGTTCCGCACAGCAGTGCATTTGCCCGAAGTGCGGCGACGGAGTCGTGGACTATGCCGTCATCGCGTCCGTGAATCGTTTCCAGCCAGATGATCCGGAAATCGTGGACGGAAAATACGCGTATCAGAATCGCCTTGGCGACAATCCGCTTTATTTCACGACAGGCTACATGGACGTCGCCAATGCGCCTGCGGGAAGCAAGCTGAATTCCAACGTGGGAATCCGCTATGCCTCCTTTTTCGATGCGGACAGGAATTACCTGGGATATGTGGAGAACACCAATCCTGCCGAGATTCCCGTGGGAAGCGCTTTTGTGCGAATGGCGGTCACGCAGGAAAACCGCGCGAAGCTTCGCGTGACGGTGATTCCGCCGAAACCACGGAGTGTGCAGAGGGGCTTTGTCAACGACATCTGCCTGCCCTCCAAGCTCTATATGCTGACGGAGACTCCGAACGACATCTTCGTGGAACCTTTCCTGAAGCGCTGGCGTCCGTATGATGATTTCGTCCGTTTTTCCGTGCAGGGCGGCGCCGCCTTCTCCCGTCGGCTTTCTATGGTGGCAACGGTGGACAAGGTCGTGGATGGTTCGGTGTTGACGGTGGATTTGGTGAACGGCGACGAGTTCGAGACCATCAAGACCCTGAAGGCAACCATCGTGGCAGGCGAGAAGGGCAAGGACACGGGCGAGGTCACCGCGCAGATTGTCGGTGACAGCTACACTCATGGCGCCTTCTTCAAGTCCGCGCTGCTGGATCAGCCCAATGTCCCTAATCTGAAACTGGTGGGGTTGCGGCAATGTGCGCCCGGGCAGTTTGACGAAGGCCGCGGCGGTTGGCGCCTGGCGAACTACTTCACGGTTCCTACGGGGGCTGAGATGTCCTACCATGGCTTTATGCATCCCCGGGGCGACTATCGGTACTATGGCGACCGGGCTTTCTGGATCAATGCTTGGAAGGTTTTCCTCAAGACAGCCCCCGATACCTTCGAACCCCGCTATTCCTGCGGACGTTTCGATGTCTTCCTGGAGCGTTTCGATCAGGAGACCGGCGTCTTGAAGAATCCCGTGGCGGGCGATGTGCAGTTCGACGGCGGAAGCAAGAAGTTCCTGCTTTTTGACGGGAAGACCTGGCAGGAGCGCCAGAAGGGCGATTTCCAATGGGAGTTCAACTACGGAAAGTATCTGGACGCCTGGAAGATCCCTGCGCCGGAATTTCTTTTTGTGATGTTGGGCGTCAACGACTTCCGTAGTTACTATGGTGCGGATTTCACAGAATGGAACCAGCGGATCGCGGCGATGAAGGACTCCTACCGGAAGGCGTGCCCCGACGGGAAATTCGTCATCTGCATCCCCTGTTCCACGATGGGGTCCATTGACAACGCGGCCGGAGATTTCACGCCGAAGTTCAATGCCGCCCTATGGGACTTCCGGGAGAACCTGATCCGCGTCTTTGACAAGCGTGAAACGGAGGGTTTCTATTTGGTGGATACCGGTGTGGCCACTTCCAACGAATATGGTTATAACCTCTTGAAGGATGAGAAACATACGCTGCCGTACGCGGGATTCCCGCGGCAGGAACGCATTCCCGTCCAGACCGGCAATCCGCATCCCTATCCGAACTATCCCACCATGGGACTGCCCATCGCCGCTTTCATCCAGCATTTCCGGAAGTAGTGGAAAATCTAGTAGTCTGTAACATCTAAAACTTTATCATATTCCGCTCTTTTTTGAGACTTTTTCCCGGTCTGCTTCCTTGCATGGTGACTATGCGTGGTCGCAGACCGGAAAAAATTCTTCAAAAATGATTGTTGTCTGAATGGCTTTTCGATGTTACAGACTACTAAGCTCCTAGGAATCCCTTGATTTCCAGGAGTCTTTTTTTCATTCCTCGCGGGGATATATTTTTCAAAAAAGTTGTATTTGGCATGAGCAGTCTGCTTGGGAGACAATACATTTTGTGCAGTTTCCGGGCAGGGGTGAAATTTCCGTTTTTCCTGGGGGCTTGCGAGGAGAATCTTCAAGGGGTGGCTTGTTGCCGAGCCAGATGTGGAAACTCTTTTCGAGCTGGGGGATACGGTATTCAGCAAGGCGTTCTTGAGGCGAGGGCGCTGTCTGCCTGTTTGTTCTGGGGGTTCCTTGTGGTTTAGGAGTCGAGAATGTCACGCGGTACAAAAGCGCTGATTGTCGGTCTGTGTGTTCTGTTGGTCTTGTCTTTGGTGGGGAATGTGGCTTTGATGCATCGCGGTGGTTCTGCGGTTTCTTCAACGCCGGAAATCTCTTCGCCTTCAGAGGCTTCCGTTACGGGGGGAAAGCCATCTGCGGAGAAGTCCGAGGGGGCTGTTCCTGTGGAGGAGAAGCCGTCTGTTTCGCTTGCGGAAGACGAGGCGGCAAAGATGGTTATGAAGGAGGCCGAGGAGCCGAAGGCAAAGAAAGAGCCTGCGGAGGAGCCGCTGGTGATCACGAGAAGTTTCTTCTATGGCAACGGCGATTTGGAGTTGCGGCTGAATCGCCATGTGGAGAATGTGGAGGAAAAGAATGTCACGATTTCGCCGGCGCTTCCGGAGAAGTTCCATGTCGCCTGCTGGGGACGCGGGCTTGACATCTATGGGAAGTTCCAGCCGGAGACCTTGTATACCGTCACATTGAAAGACGGTAGTGGTTCTGAGTGCGTGACGGTCGTAAGTTCGCTGTCTCTTCCCACGCAGGTGAAATTCAAGAGCCAGGGAACTCTTTTTACCTTGGGCAACGACTTCTGGAATCTCCCGGTTTCCACAGTCAACCTGGATGAAGGAAAGCTCGCGGTGGAGGTCTATCAGGCTTATCCCTCCCGGGTGCTTGATTTTCTGAGGTGGTCGGAAACGCAATATGCCTATCTGCTAAGCGAGACCGTTCTTCCTGTCGAGGCGAAAAAGAATCGGACGGCGCATGTCTGCCTGGATTTGAAAAAGGCCGGCATTGACCGGAAGGCCGGAGTCTATCTGGTGAGAATCCGGGATGCCAAGAAAAAATGGTGTGAAGAGATGCGTTCCGTTGTGGTGACGGATTTGGGAATGGTGGCGACTTCTTCCGAGAAGGAGGTCGTGGTTTCCGTTCATTCTTTGACGTCCCAGTTGCCTGTGGAAGGGGTGAAAATCCAGTTGGTCAGCTACAAGAGCCAGATTTTGGGCGAGGCCGTGACGGACGGGACGGGATTCTGCCGGCTGCCACTCCAGCCTTTGGCGGACAAGGAGGATTTTCTGAATCTGCTGGTTGCCTCCAAGGAGGACGATCTCTCCTTCCTGCGCTATGAAGGCTGTGCAGGCGCTGTGGCTCCCGGCAGCGAGAAGGCGGTGCTCTTCTGCGAACGGGGAATCTGCCGGACGGGCGAGACCATGCACGTCTTTGCCTCTCTGCGTGACGCGGAAGGCAGAACCAAGGGCGGTGTGCCTGCGGAATTCACTCTGCTTGATGCGGTTGGGGCAAAGGTCAACACCCAGGTCCTGCCGGGGGATGAGGCAGGACTTTACGAGGCCGTATTCGAGATTCCTGCCGAGGCGCCGCTGGGACAGTATGCCGTCCACATGGATGTTCCGGGAGGAAAGGAGTATGGCCGGACGAGTTTCCTGGTGGGAGATTACATTCCCGACCAGGTCAAGCTGTCCATGGATTGTGCCATGCAGGAAGAGACGCAGACTTTGCAGGCGCAGGGCAAGGCGATGTACTATTTTGGTCTGCCGGTTCGTCAGGCGAATGTCAACGTGAGCGTGACGGGACGGTATGGCGCCTTCCAACCGAAGGATTATCCAGACTATTCCTTTGGCTATCGGGAGGAGAAGTCCCTGGGGCTGAATTTCAACTGCGCTGTCCAGACCAATGGCGATGGCGATTTCTCCGGCGAGTTGAAGCTCAAGTGGCCTGTGGAGGCGGTGGGATTGCCCATTGTCTTCCAGGTCGAGGGAAGTTGTGTGCCGGCCCAGGGCGGCCGTGCCGTCGTGGCGGGAAGCACCTTGACGGTGCACAATGCGGAGTTTTACGTGGGCGCCCGGAAGATCACGGAGAACCAGAAGAAGTGCGTTGTCCAGCTGGTGGGGGTGACTCCGGAAGGCAAGACGGTAGACTTGAAGGATTTTCCTCTGGACTACGAGCTCTATGCCTGCGATTGGGAATATGTCCTCAAGGAGACGGAGGGGCATTTCGAGCGCGTCTGGGAGCACGTGTCGAAGTTGAAGCGCAGTGGCCGGGTTGAACTGGTCAATGGCTTGCTGGTCTTTGACGACTCCATTGGCAATGGCGAATTCCGGCTGGTCCTGAAGGATGCCCAGGGACGCGGTCGTCTCGACACGAATTTCTGGCATTGGTTCGGCGAGGGCGGCGTTCATCTGAAAGACCCGCGGCAGCTTGTCTTTACGTGGGACAAACCGGAGTATCTTCCTGGCGATAGCGCAGTTGTGACTTTTGAGGCCCCGGCGGAGGGCCGTGGCGTCCTGATGAGCGGGCTGAACCGAATCGCCGAAGCCATGGAATTTGAGGTCCATGTCGGCAGGAACCAAGTGGAGTTGCCGATTCCTTCGGATGTTCATTGCGGCAATTGGTTTGCCTCCGTGGCGATGGTCAGTCGGAAGGACACGGCATCGGATCCCCAGCTCCTGAAGGGCTTTGTGGTGTTGCCAGTCAAGCAGGACAAGCGCCGCCTGGCGGTCAAGGTGACGGCGCCTGCGGAGGCCCGTCCGGAAGAGGAGGTGACGGTTGCCGTGTCGCTGGCGGATGCCGACGGTGCGCCGGTTTCCGGCGAGGCCATCGTCTGGGGTGTTGACATGGGCATTTTGGCGCTGACGGATTATCGGACGCCGGATCTTCATGGCGCCTTTTTCGGCCCCTTGGAGAATCCCCTGAAGGTCTGGGAAAACTACTCCATGCTTTATCCCGTGATCAACGCCGGCACGGAGAAGATCGGCGGTGGCTACGCGAGCAAGGATATGGCGGCACTGCCCCGCCGTGAGGAGAGCCTGGAGAAGGCCGCGGTCTTCTATCTTGGACGGATCAAGATTGACGGGACGGGAATGGCCCAGGCCACAGTCCGTCTGCCGAACCACACGGGTGCCATGCGAGTCATGGCCGTGGCGGTGGATGCCGAACGCACGGGCTCCGGCGAGGCCGAATTGACCATGTATCGTGATGCGACGTTGCGGCTTGCCACGCCTCGGGTCGTGGCGCCGGGAGACGAGTTCCGCATTTCCCTGGAGGGTTTCAACCATCGCTGCGCACTCTCGGAAGCCGCCTGGCATTTGGCCTCGGAAGGGCCGGTGGCGCTTTCCCAGACCGATGGCTCTTTCCGGGCGGAGAAGGGTGCGTCTGGCGCCGTCCAGCTGATTGCGAAGGCTGGAGACAAGGAGGGGCGGAGTCGCCTGCATGGCGAATTGAAATTGGGCGAGACGACGGTCGCCGCGGAAGGTTCCGTGGTGGTTCGCGCCGCTGTTCCCGCGGTGGAGAAGCTGGACGTGTTGACTCTGGAGCCCGGCGAGTCGAAGATGCTGGAACTGGGCGGCTACGGCAGCGTGGAAGTAGGAACGGTTGCGCTGGCAATTACGGGAAGCTTGAAGTGGCTGGGTGAATATCCCTACGGTTGTCTGGAACAGGTCACTGCCGGGGCGTTCCCGTTGCTGGCTGTACCGGGGCTTTGCGAGGCCGGGCTCCTGCCTGCGGAGTACGCGTTGGATGTCAAGAACAAGATCACCGTCGCGCGGATGAATCTGCAGGCCATGAGAAAAAGTGACGGCTGGATGAGCATGTGGAACGGCTCCCAGGAGGTCTGGCTGGAGGGCTCTTTGTTCGCCTACTTCTTCCTGTTGGAGGCGGAGTTCAATGGTTTCCCGATGGATTCTGCCTGGAAGACAAGTATCCAGCAGAACCTGAAGCAGTTCCTGGGGGAGACCAGCCGTCCTGTGGCGGACCGTGTGATGGCGACTTTCCTGCTTTCCTATCTGAGTCCTTCCACGGCATTCTCCTATTCGAAGCTCATCGCACCCAAGGATTGCGATGGTTTCAACCGATTCCTGCTGGCGATGACGCTGGTGAAATGCGGTCATGCGGCAGAGGGAATGCAGATGCTGAACGAACTCCTTGCCGGGGATTTCCTCAAGGATGACAAGGTCGGCGCCGGCTTTGACTCCCTGCTACGCCGTCAGGGCATTGCCTTGTGGCTTCTGGGCGAGATCCTTCCGGAACACGAACAGAACAAGCAGTTGATGCAGGCGATTCTGGCGGCAAGAAACGCCCAGGGCCATTGGGGGACCACGCAGGACAACGCCTGGGCCGCCTTGGGGCTGGCGCGCTATTGCGCACGGCAGAAGAATGGCGCCTTCCAGGCGAAGGTCCTCACCGACAGCACGGAAAAAACGGTGGAGGGCGCGGTCCGTCTGCCCGCAGGACGGTTGCTGAAGGTGGAGAATACGGGTTCTGCCACGATGCAGGCATTCTGCCGTTCCCATGTCGTTCCCGAAAAGGCGGAGCCTTCCGCATACGGCATGGAACTCTCCCGCCGTTATCTGGACGAAAAGGGGCTGGAGGTAGCCGAGGCAAAGCGCGGGCAGCTTTTGGTCGTGGAACTTAAGTTGAAGTGCATGGATTCCCGCATCGGGGAGTTCGTGGTCTGCGACCTGCTTCCCGGATGCTTCGAGATCGAGGACGAGATGCTGATGACCCGCAGCCGTAATTTCTTCCGCGGCAATGCAGGGGGAAACGGCACGCCGCTCTATCGTCTGGAGAAGCGTTTCGATCGCTATCTGGGATTCGGCGATGCGGAGAGGCTCAACGCAAAGGGCACCTACACGTGGAGCTATAAGGTCCGTGTGGTCACGCCGGGTGTCTTTGCCGTGCCGCCTGTTTCGGCGGAGTCCATGTATCATCCGGAATATCATGCGCTGACTTTGGGAACGGCGGAAAAGTTCACAGTGACAGAATAGGCACTAGATGTCCTTCTGGCGAAAAGTTGTGTCCTCTCGCTGGCTACGCTGGCTGGCGGGGGGGATGCTGGCGATTGGTTTGCTTGGCTGGCTGGCCTGGGGCATCGCGGTGCGGTGCGTGGAGCTTCCGCCGGAGATGGTGGAGCGCGTCACGCCATCCGTCTGCTATTATGATTTCTCCGGGCGGTTGCTTCATGTGGAGCGCGGCTACGACTACCGGTGGAATTTCCCCATTCCCTTGAAGGAGCTTCCGCCGGAGATGATCCGCTATGTCCTGGCGGTGGAAGACCGCAATTTCTATCGTCACCACGGTTTTGACTTTTGGGCGGCCTTCCGGGCCACGCGGCAACTGCTGTTGAATGGACACATCCTTTCCGGCGCCTCTACCATCACCATGCAGGTGATGACCATGTTCACGGGCCGGGAACGGACGCTGCGTTACAAGGTCCGGCAGATTCTTCTGGCATGTCAGTGGGAGAAGGGACATTCCAAAGAGGAGACGCTGGAGTTCTATTTCAACCACCTTCCGTTTGGCGGAAAGATCTATGGCATTGAGGCGGCCGCGCAATATTATTTCGGTCATTCCGCCCGCGAATTGAACCGCAACGAGATGATTCTCCTGTCCGGACTGCCCCAGGGACCGGGAAAATACCGTCCCGACCGCTATCCTGTCCGGGCGATTCAGCGCCGCGACGTCGTCCTGCATCTGCTGATCCGGAATGGCGTCCTCACGGAGGCGGAGGCGACGGAGATTCGCCATGAGCCTCTTCGCTACCGGCGTTTCGATATGCCCTATTGGCCGCGACAGCGGGATACGCATTTCTTCGAAATGGCGCGAAAAAGCGCGCCAGGGCGGCGCGAATATCCTTTGGCGCTGGATTCCGAATTACAGAATGCCGTGCTGGTGGCGCTGAAGCGAGGACAGGAAAGGCTTTCCGGGGTGAAGGATGCGGCGGCTGTCGTTATCGAGAATGCCACGGGGAAGATCCGCAGTTGCGTGGGGACCTTGAATTTTGCCGATCCTGTGGATGGCGCGGTGAATGCCGCCCTTGCCTGGCGCTCGCCGGGATCCGCTCTGAAGCCCTTCATTTACGGCGAGGCGATTTATGGCGGGATGATTGTGGCGGAGACAAAACTGAAGGACGAGAAGCTGCTTTTCGATGATTATCGACCCGGAAATTTCGATGGCGTTTTTCGAGGTGAAGTCCCGGCCCAGGAGGCGCTGGCGGATTCGCTGAATACGCCGGCGGTTCGGCTTTTGCAGAAGGTTGGCGTGCAGCGTGTGCTGGATTTGTTGAATCGGCAGCGGCTTTTGCGTCCAGGCGTGGTGCGCCAGGGGGAGCGTCTGGGGCTTTCCCTGGCAATTGGAGGAACGGAGTCGAATCTAGTGGCGTTGACACGGGGCTACGCTCGTCTGGCGGGCGCATCGGAGGGGAATCCCTGGCTGGAGGATGTCGGCGAAGGGAGGGGAACGCAGGAGCTCTGGACGCCGGGCGTCCGGGAAATGCTTTTGAAGATGCTTCGTCATCGTCCGATTCCCGGAGGCGGGGGATTGGAGGCGGCTTGGAAGACGGGTACTTCCAACGGCAACCGTGATGCCTGGTGCTTTGCGGTGACGCCAGAGTGGACCGTGGGCGTCTGGATGGGGAACAAAAGCGGCGCGGCTTCGCCTGAATTGATCGGGGCTGCGGCGGCCGCCCCCGTGGCCGCCGTGATTCTGCAGTTGCTCCATCGGGAGACGCAACCGGTCTGGAAGAGCGATGGGGAAACGTTGACGCAGACGGTTCTTTGCGCAAAAACGGGCTTGGCAATGGGCGCGGAGTGTCCGGAACCGATGAGTGGAACTACAGTAACGGGCATTCCCTTGGCTGTCTGTCAGGAGTGCAGACAGGGAAAGTTGGCCCCGGGACTTCAAAAGACGCGGATTCTTTCTCCGCAACCAGGGGAATACCTTGCGAATGGCAGGAACGCAAACGGTGTGGAAATCGTGCGGATGGTCTTGAGAAACCAGCCCGCTGAGGTGCATCTCTACGTTGATGGCGAATACCGGGGACGGCATCTTTCCGGGGACAAGGTGGAGCTTTCGGTTGGTGGTCATCGCCTGAATGTCTGGGGCGGCGACGGGTGGCAGCCTGCGGAGATTTTCCTTCAGGTGAAAGGCGGCGATTGATTTCGGCGCTTTTGCCGATTGGGCGGCATTGCCGCGGGCGGGGGGGCGCTAAATGGTCCTGTGCGCGATACTATCGCTGCATCAAAAAAAAAGGAAATCAATTCATGCAAAAGATACGTTTTGGTGTTGCCGGTCTTGGGCGCATCGGATGGCTTTTTCACTGTGAGCGGATTGCCGCAAGGGAAGATTGCGAACTGGCGGCAGTTGCGGAAAGAGAAGATTCGCGTCGTCTGGAGGCGTCCGCGAAATATGGATGCCAGGCCTTTTCGGATTATGAAGAAATGATCCATTCCGGGCTGGTGGATGCCGTGGCCATCGCCACTCCGACCCATCTGCACGAATCCATGGCCTGTGCGGCATTGCGGGCGGGGCTGGATGTGGTGCTGGAGAAGCCCATGGCGCCGGATCTGGCTTCCGCAGAACGGATTGCCGCCGTCGTCAAGGAGACGGGGCGCCTCCTGACAGTCTATCAGCCCCATCGGCTGATGGCGTATTTCCAGCATATCCGGAAGATTGTGGAGAGCGGCGCCATCGGCAAGGTCACTGGGGTCCAGCGGGCTTCGCTGAGCTATGCGCGGCGCAATGACTGGCAGAGCCTGAAGAAATACGGCGGCGGAATGCTGAACAACTACGGTGCGCATTTTCTGGATCAGATGCTGCAGCTGACCGGATACGAGTTGGAGCGCATCCATTGCGTCTTGCAGAAAGTGGCCACGCTGGGAGATGCGGATGACGTGGTCAAGGTGCTTTTCGCCACCAAGGATGGCGTTTTCGCGGATTTGCTGATCAGCCAGGCCGCGATTTCCGTGCCATACGAGTTCGTCGTCTGGGGAACGCACGGCACGTTGGAAAAACAGGGAAATAACCTGAAATTGAGGCACTTCGATCCGGATAAGCTGAAGGTGAAGAACCTGGATGAATCTCTGGCCAGCGCCAATCGGGAATATCCTTCCGATGCGCCGGAAGTCCAGGAAGAGCTAATCCCTGTGGATCCTTTCTTGGAAGTGGATTTCTATGCGGATTTCCTTCACGCTCTTCGGACAGGTTCCCAACCCGTCACTCCATTGGCGCAGACGCTGGCGGTGATGCGACTGCTGGCGAAATGCCGGGAGGACGCCGGGACGGAAGCCGATATGCGTTGACGGGAAGAATCTTTTGTCGTCTCTTCGGAACGTTTGGGCCTTCCGGGAGGGCTTGCGGGGAGCCTGCTGTGTTGCGTAGATCCGGAAGATTCATGGATACGGTGGCGAATGCTGTTTTTTTTATGCAGATTCCAAGTCGAAGTTGGAATTTGCATGGAATTTCCTGCGTGGCGAAGGTAAAATGCGTTCGGAAAGGCCGTCGCAAGGATGCGACGGCGCAATTTCCTCCCTCGGCGTTTGCGGATATTGCAGGAGAACGCGAAAAAGCCGCTGCGTTCTGTGAGGAGCGCAACGGCTTTTTCTTTCGTGCCTATGATTAGCGGTCTTCTCCGCCGGGGCCGTTGAAACCGGGATACCAGTAGTAATCGGTGACAACGTATGTCGCATTGCTGTATTTGCCGTTATAGATCTTTGCCTTGCCGTATGAAACGGATTCGACATGACCATCGCTCATGGAGAGGTTGTTGTTCATGCCATGGCGGAAGTAGGCAAGACCTACGTCAGTCAGATAATGGGCGGCAGTTGCAATGCAGGTACGGAATTCAGGGCTGCTTGAGTCAAACTCTGTGATTCTTGTGCCGTCAAGGTAGTTGACATGCAAAGAGGGCAGCTTGATGGTGCTGATGCGGTGCCAGGTCGAAGACACTGTTGCGCCGTTGTAGATCCAGTCGCAATCTGTGAGGAAATTATGGCAGTAGCTCATGCCAAGATTGCACTGATAGGACATATTGCCCATAACGACGTCGCTTTCACTTGCAGACGGACAACTCAAGATCTTATGCCAGGAGCCTTTGTTTTCGCCAGCTGCACTGTCATCTTCGTTGCGTTCGCCTGCGGGATCCTTTGCAAGGTACTGCTTGGCAGTCATTGGAGCGCCTGGAACGGCGGGATTCAATGTGAACCAATAGAAGCGGTCGCCGTCGTCAATTGCCATATTGAGCCATCCGGGAGTGTAGGCCGGCTTGTTGCCTTCTCTGAAAGAGATGGGGGGCAGAAAATCATCGTTGTCAACGGAATACAACTGGTTTCCGAGGGCCAGTTGTTTCAGGTTGTTGACGCAGCTGATGGCGCGGGCCTTCTCACGGGCCTTGGACAACGCAGGCAGGAGCATACTGGCCAGAATCGCGATGATGGCGATCACAACCAGCAATTCGATCAGTGTGAAGGATTTTTTCATGGTTGCTTGTTTGGTGTGAGGGATTGAGCAAGTGCTTCTTGCACTTTGGTGATGACGAGGGAAAACGAAGAGATTTCGTTTTCGTACACATTATAAGAAAATATCTTGAAAACAAAATGGTTGATTCTTGTGCATCATTGGCGAAAAGTGTCAAAGTGTCATGCAAATCAGAAAAGAAGCTTTTTCCTGTCCATAAAGAACAAATAGATGTATTGGGGGACAATTCATGGCGTTGCATTGTCCAAATCGGTAGCGCTTCCTTGTCCTGTTTCATAAAAACAACGCTATGTTCCCCAAGAGGGTAGGTTTCCCTGGGAGGAAGAGCAAGTCGCCTCTTGCAGGATGCGCCGGCAGGCGGGCTGCCAGAAAAGAACAATTCATGAAGTAAGCGCTTCATCGGCAAACTGCCCTCTTGGGGAACATGGCGCAAAACAAAAAAGGCTGTTGCCGCCTCGAAACGAGGGTGGGCAACAGCCTTTCGTTTTCCGAATTCAGGCTATGCGATTAGCGGAGCTTTTCGCCGCCGTAGACATCGCAATTCGGATACCAGTAGTAGTCGGTATCCAAGAACATGGTGTTGGAATCCGGATTCTGGGTCTTCGCCTTCTGGTAGGGGATGGTTTCCACGTGACCATCGGAGAAGCAGGCATTCATCTGCATGCTATGACGGAAATACGTCATGACTGCGTTGGTGTCTCTGATTCTGGAAGGCTTCACGCACAAAGCGGAGTTCTGGGCGCTCTTGTTGGAACCATCGAACTGGTTGACGTGGAGGCTGGGATATTTGATGGAGGAGATGCGGTGCCAAGTGGGAGCGCCTTCCATGCCAGTGCCTGCGATGGCGTTGTTGGCGGCTCTCTTGGAGTAGCAGAAGCCAATGCTCGCCTGATAGCAGATATTGCCCTGGACGCGATCGGTGGGAGGGCAGGAGGGGCACATCATGACCTTGTGCCAGGAGCTCTGGTCGGCGCCGGTGCTGGAGGTGCCGTCGGCGGCCATGCCCTTGGCATACGCGTCCTTGTCCGTCCAGTCCTTGCTGGTCAGGGGAGCGCCGGGAATGATGGAGTTGGCGGAGTACCAGAAAATCGTGTCGGTGGCGTCCAGAATGCGGTTGGCATACAGGTGGGGGCCTTTTCCATCCGCAGTGTCCAGAGTGGCGGAGTACGCGATGGGGGGCAGGAAGTCGTCGCTGTCAACGGCGTAGAGCTGGTTGCCCAGGGCGATCTGCTTCTGGTTGTTGACGCAGCTGATGGCGCGGGCCTTTTCACGGGCCTTGGAGAGGGCGGGGAGCAACATGCTGGCCAGGATGGCGATGATGGCGATCACGACAAGCAATTCAATCAAAGTGAAATTTTTTTTCATGGTTCTGTTTGAAGGGTTGGCCAAATGTCTTTCCATTTGGCGTGAAATACAAAGGAAAACGCAGGATTTCGTTTTCGCATAAATTATAGGAAAAGTTTCTAAAATTCAAATAGCCCAAATACGCATATTATTGGCAAAAACTGCCAAAAGGACAAGAATAGGATAATATGCGCAAACAAAGCAAAAAATATTTCGGCCGTCCCGAAATTTCGCAGACTGGGCGAAGTACAGGCGAAATTGAATTCAAGGCAGCTTGAATCCGCAAGACACTATTTTTCGTGCAGGCCGCGCCAAGGCGAACTCGTCTTCTTTTGGAGGAGGGCGCCTTGGGACAGGCCGGCAGCATGTCTTCCGTAGTGTAAGCAAAGGAAAAGAGGCAGGTCGCGTGATGCATATTCGCAGGTCGGGCGCAGCAAGGCCTGCGTAAGGACGCCCGCTAGTATCCGTAGGTCCGCGGAGCAGGCCGTGTGAACCATGGCAGGAAAGGACAAGCGTTCATTCGCCTTGCTTTTCCGCCTTCGCCAAGGCTTCGGCGAACATGCCGCAAGGTTCTGAAGGCACATTCCAACGTTGTCAGTTATGGGACGGTTGCGAAGAACCGTAATTTCGACCTCTTTTCTGAAGAAGTGTCTTACGACGACTTCCAGGGAAAGTCACGGGGGTGTCCTCGATTTCAGGAAATGTTTCCGTCTTGGCTTTGTCCGCATGGATTTTCCTGGCGTGCGTCCGGAACTCCAGTGGCGTGCAGTTATTGACGGCATGGAAGACCTTGCAGAAGCGGTTGTCGGAGGAGAAGCCGCATTGCCAGGCGATTTTCTGCACCGGGTCATTGGTGCATAGCAACAGCGTATATGCCTTCTGGAGGCGGAGTTTACGCAAATACTCGCTGATTTTCATGCCAGTCTTCTGCTTGAAGAGCCGGAAGAGCGTTCTTTTGGAGGTGCAGGCCAGGTGCGCCAGCTTTTCCGTAGAGATGTTCTCCCTGAAATGGCTGTTCAAATAATCAATGGTGAAGCCGATTCGTTCCGGGAAATTGGGATTTTCCGTATTGTTGTCCGGCTGCATCAGGCGACTGAGGGTGATGACAAGATTGATGAAGAAGGAGAGGGCCATCAATCCTTTTCCGCATACGTTGCCATTGAGTTCCATGGAAAAGGCGGTGATGATCCCCATGACTTTTTGGAACTCGATGTCATTCAGGTGGAGAATGGGGGAAATAGGGGAAGGGGTCGCCTTTTCATGCTCAGAGGGAAAGAACACGTTGAATTTACTCAGGGTAAAGGCGTCGAAACAGGGAAGGGCGAGTCTGGGAATGTCATAGATGACATTGACCAAAGCCATGTGTGAACATCCAACGTAGCAATGGGTTACGCCGGGATGGAGGCAGAGGACGTCGCCCTTGCAGAGGTGGACGGATTCGTTGTTGATGATATGGTCGACTTCGCCTTCCGTGATAATGACGATTTCCGAAAATTCATGGGTGTGGAAGAATCTGTCTCTGCTTGAGCCATAGGGGACTGGCTGAATCCAAAGGGGAATGGAACCGTTGGGAACATGGTTTTCCAGGGTGAGATGAGGCGGGGAGTCATTAAAAAGCCTTTGTTTCATGTCCGTTATGGGTGG
The DNA here is from genome assembly GCA_024405215.1 of Lentisphaeria bacterium. GTDB lineage: Bacteria > Verrucomicrobiota > Lentisphaeria > Oligosphaerales > Oligosphaeraceae > UBA1724. The sequence goes on from JAKSPB010000001.1 coordinate 35,536, forward strand.
GGACATGAGGGAAAATCTTTCAGGCGAATGGAAAGTCTGGTCTGAATTGATTTTGTCGTTTGTTGATGACATGGCTTCTCCGGGACAAAAAACGGTTTGGGGAATGATTGCTAATATAAACGCACAATGACCTTGATAAATTGTCCAAAGTTCTTTTTGATTTTTGAAGGAAGGAGAAAAACAAGAGTATGAATGTTTCAAACAACGACTAGAAGTTCAAATAGTTGTAATATCTTCTCCTGTTTGTGGGAAGAACAATAAATTGGGTGTATGGAACATTGACTTCGCCCGTAACTGTGTTTTGGATGAAGCTACGGGACGGAGGTGATTCCATGGCGTCACTCGAGCCTTCTGCAAAAGTCGCTTTGGACACATTTCGCTCTTTTGTGGCGTTTTTCTCCATGTGCTTTTCGTCGTGGTAGACTACGCCTTGTCGCACTTGAAGCAAACTGTCCCCGAAATCCCTGAAAAGCGCCTTCAAATGGACTTTTGCAAAAGGCTCACTCTTTTTTGGCGTGGTTGCGGAATTCCAGCGGCGTGCAGTTGTTGACGTCATGGAAGACCTTGCAGAAACGGTGGTCGGAGGAAAAGCCGCATTGCCAGGCGATTTTCTTGACCGGTTCGTTGGTGCAGAGCAGCATGGTGTATGCCTTTTGCAGACGGAGTTTCTGTACGTATGCTTTGATGTTCATGCCGGTCTTCTGCTTGAAGAGCCGGAAGATACTGCGCTTGGAGGTATAGGCCAGCTGCGCCAGTTTTTCGATGGAGATATTTTCGGAAAAATGTCTGTTTACATAGTCAATGGCGACGCCGATGCGTTCCGGGATTCCGGGCCGCGCCATGTCGTCCGGCTGCGCCAGGCGGCTCAGGGTGATGATAAGATGGACGAAGTGGAAAAGCGCCATCAGGCCTTTTCCTAACCTGCTGCCGTTGATTTCCGTGGCACAGTCATTGACGATGCCCAGAATCTTCTGGAAATCATTGTCGTTCAGGTGTAAAATCGGAGAAAGGGGCGAAAGGTTCTCCTTGGCTTGCTGAGACGGGAAGAAGAGATTGAACTTGCTCAGGTCAAAGGCGTCGAAACAGGGCAGGGCGAGCCTGGGGATGTCGTAGAGGACATTGACCAGGGCCATGTGGGAGCAGTCAAGGTAGCCATGGGGGATGCCCGGGGGGATGCAAATCACATCGCCCTTGCGCAGATGGACGGTTTCGTTGTTGACAATATGATCCACTTCTCCTTCCGTGATGATGGCAAGCTCTGTGAAGTCGTGGGCGTGAAAGAACCTGTTGTCGCTGGTGCCGTACGGAACCGGCTGGACCCAAAGGGGGATGCTTCCATTGGGGACATGGTCTTCCAGGGTGAGATAGGGAGGTGTTCCGGAGGAATTCCTTCGTTTCATTTCTCTTATGGGAATGGACATGAGGGAAATTTCCTCAGGCGAGGGGATAATCTGGTCTGAATTGTTTTTTCCGTTCGTGGTGGACATGGTATGGCAGTTTGGGGAAAAGTGGTGAGTTTCGGAATGCCTGAATAATGTAATTGGAAAAGACGGCAAAAATTGTTTTCCGATGGGATAATCTTGTGGAGCGGGGTGCTTGGCAGGCGAATAGTCGGGAGGTGAATAGATTTTCCAGAGAACCTCCATTCCGGCTGGCATTGTGCTGAAAAGCCGTTGCGTTCGATGGGGAGCGCAACGGCTTTTTGCGGAATCAGGCAGGAGGACTAGCGGCCCTTGTCGCCGCCGTAGACGTCGGCGCCGGGATACCAGTAGTAGTCAACAACCAGCTTGAACTGTCCGGCATCGCCATCCCAGAGCTTTGTCTTGGCGAAGGGGATGGTTTCGGCATGGCCGTCGCTGAAGCAGGCGTTCATCATCAGGCTATGACGGAAGTAGTTCAGGCAGTTGTCGTACTGTGAGGAAGACTGGCTCTTGAGGCCGTTGGTGGTGGCAATGCAGCTAGTTCCCGAGACGCTGGTGTTGGTACCATCAAACTGATTGGGATGGATGGTGGGGTATTTGATGGAGGAGATACGGTGCCAGCCGCAGGCCTTCATGGCGCCGTTCACACCGAACATGTCAGCTGCGGTGTAGAATTGTCTCCAGTAGCTGAAGCCGGCGTTGGACTGGTAGCCGATGTTGCCGCAGACGCGCTCGTTGGGAGGGCAGGAGGGGCACATCAGGATCTTGTGCCAAGAACCCTTGTCGGTTTCGGTGGAGACAGCGCCCTTGTCGCTGGGAATCTTTCCGGCGGGGTCCTTTTCGCACCATTCCACACCAGTCATGGGGTTGCCGGGGAGGATGGGATTCACGGTGAACCAGGCATAGCAGTCCTTGACATTCTGGTAGAAGTCCGGACCTCTTCCCAAAGGCATGGCGCCGGTGCCGTCCGTGCTGGCGGAGTAGCAGTTCGGGGGCAGGAAGTCGTCGTAATCGGTGGAGTAGAGGACGTTGCCGAGGCCGACCTGCTTCAGGTTGTTGATGCAGCTGATGGCGCGGGCCTTCTCGCGGGCTTTGGACAGCGCGGGCAGGAGCATGCTGGCCAGGATCGCGATGATGGCGATGACCACCAGCAATTCAATCAAGGTGAAGGATTTCTTCATGGTTGTTTGGTGTTGGTTGGGGGTGGTTGGAAAAAAAGCGCACTCGCGCTTCTTGGGAAAAAGAAAACAGACATTCCTTTTGGCCTTGCCAATATTATAAGAAAAAAAAGCAAAATCAAAATAGTCGGGAAGTGCAGTTGATAACAAAAAAACGCCATGATTATGCATTTGGGCAAATTCTCGAATCTCGGCGGTTGAGCGGAGGGCATCAGGAAAAGGGGGAAGGAATCGCTGGATTTTGGTCTCTTTCTTGAATAAATCGAGGTTGAATCATTACATTCCTACGTTCGTCCTGTCTGATTCATTTCTTTGCTTCTGTCATATCTCTTGGAGGTGTTTTATGGAACCCCTGGTGGACTACGAAAAACAAGTCTATACTGCTGCTCTTGGGAAGGTCGTCGGCGTCTACTTGGGACGTCCTTTCGAGGGATGGTCTCGTGAGAGCATTCAGGAAAAATGGGGTGAAATTACACGTTATGTCCATGAGGACGTGAATGTTCCGCTGATTGTCAGCGATGACGATATTTCCGGGACTTTCACTTTTGTCCGTGCGTTGTCGGATTCCGGGGAGCTTGAGAATACGCCGGCGGATTTCTTTGGCAAGACTTGGCTGAACTACCTGATTGAGAACAAGACCATTCTCTGGTGGGGAGGCATGAGCCATTCCACGGAGCACACGGCGTTCCTGCGTCTCAAAAGCGGGGTTCCTTCCCCGGAATCCGGTTCCATGAAACGGAACGGCAGGGAAGTGGCCGAGCAGATCGGCGCGCAGATTTTCATCGATGCCTTCGGCATGGTGGCTCCCGGCAGGCCGGAAGTGGCCGTCGAGCTGGCGCGCCATGCGGCGGAAGTCTCCCATGACGGCGAGGCCGTCTATGCCGCGCAGGTGGTGGCGGCCATGGTTAGCCTGGCCTTCGTGGAAAAGGAGATGGATGCGCTTTTGGCAGCCGCCGTGAAATTCATTCCCGAGACCTCGCTGATTGCCCAGGTCCACCGAGATGTGCGAAAGTGGGCCTCCGAATATCCGGACTGGAACGACACCTATCTTCGGATCAAGGAGACATATGGGTACGATACCTATGGCGGAAACTGCCACGTCGTTCCCAATCACGCAGTCATGGTCATGGCATGGGCATACGGCCAGAGGGACTTCTTCAAAGCGCTCAGCATCGCTTCCACGGCAGGATGGGATACGGACTGCAATGCGGGAAATGTGGGGACCGTCTCTGCGCTTGTGGCGGGGCTGGAGCATCTCAATGACCGGTATGCGTTCCATGGGCCGTTCGCCGACCGGATTTACTTGCCGACGGCCGACGGAACGGATTCCGTGACCGATGTCCTGCGCATCGCATGGAAAATCGCCGGTCTGGGAAGGAAGCTCATGCGTTGGCCACCCCTGCCTGCGCCCAAGGACAACGCCTGGTTCCATTTTGAAATGCCGGGGGCGTTGCATGGATTCATGCCGCGGGAAAACGGCTTCCCGGGACAAGGCAATGTCTTGTTGAAGAATGTCTCCGCGCCGGAGGGATTTGAAGGCACACGATGCCTTGAATACCGCTTCCGCTGTGGCATCGGGCAGAAAAGCATGGCGGAGACCCTGCTGGCATACAGCCAGTCCAACTCCTATGCCGTTGTCTCTACTCCCGTCATCGGCGGTGGCACTTCCATTCGCATCAAGGGGAGGATGCAGGTGCCGTCGCCTGCAAAGGTCCGGCTTTATCTGGCTCTTCATGGAAACGGCATTCTCTATTCGGAGGCGATTTCTTGCACACCAGAAGGCGAGATGGATTTTGAGTGGATTCCGCAGACGGACGGCATGGCGGAGAGACCGGGCATCGAGGTCTATGGCGAAACGCCTTGTCACGGCACTCTCCTGGTGGACAGCATCCATTTCGGTGGGCGGCGCGCGTTCCGTGCCGCTTCGCTGTCGGCGGACGATTTCGGGTGGATTTCTTCCATGGACAATACCCGCGGCAGCTTCTCCAACGACCGTTTGGAGGACATGCGCTACTGGGTTAAGAACAGCGAGGGCGGTGTCCTGGTCACGGGAACCCGAAACCAGGGAGATACCCGATTTTCCTGCAACTTTAAAATCCATGCAGCGGACCGCGCGGGAATCCTGCTTCATTACCAGGGATTGCAACGCTGGATTGGCCTGCTGTTTACACGGACGGCGCTGCAGATTGTGAGGAACAACTACGGCGAGACCGTTCTGGCGGAAATCCCGTTCGCCTACGAGGAAAACAAGCTGATGCACCTGGAAGCCGTTTCGGAAGAGGGACGGATTTCTCTGGCCATTGACGGAAAGCGGGTGATAGGCGCCCAGGGCGGCACTTTCATGGTAGGAGGCGCCGGATTGTATATTGACCGCGGAGTGGCGGGAATGTGCGATGTGGAGCTTTCTCAGAAAATGGTGGTGTCATAGGGCAGGGAACCGCGAAGTTTTTGTTTGGGAGACGGCAGGATCCCTTCGCAATCATGGAAATCGCAGTCGGCGGTCGGATGGTCGATTCTGTCACGGGAGAATTGTCCGATGTCTTCGAGACAGAAGAACTGGTTACCCGGGAGCAGGTGTTTCAGGCACTGACCATCAATGGCGCCTGGCAGTTTGGTCTGGAGATGGAACGGGGAAGCATCATGGTCGGAAAATGGGCGGATTTCGTGCTTACGGACCAGGATGTGTTCCAATGCCCTGTGACGGACATTCATAAGACAAAAGTGGTTTCCACCTGGGTCGAGGGCGAAAAGGTCTATCAGGCCATGAAATGACGAGGCTTGGGCATGAGCCTCTGGAACGTGAGGTGCCTGGGCCTTGCGGAAGGGATTTTCTTTGGGAATAATATACTTGAGTGCCCTGCGTGTTCAGGCTTGATAATTCCCCCGAGGTTTGCGCCTCGGGCACAGGACAGGTTCGTGCCGTGAATCCCAATGGAAACTTAAGATCCTAAGGCTCTTAAGTATATCGATTCCATTCCTTTGAATCCGTCAGGCCTTGAGTTTGTTTCTGAAGAGCCAGTAGGTCAGGTCAACCAGGAGCGCCAGGCCGACCATTCCCGCGCAGACGGTGCTGACAGCCGCCAGGGAGGTGTGCTGGTAGAGGCTGCCGCAGATGAATCCGCTGGAGATGTAGCCGCCGCTGATGACATTTTCATGGATGGACATCCGCAGGGTTCGGTTGGTGCTGCCGGCGACTCCATGGAACTGGGAGGAAAGATAGCCCAGGCCTGTCAGCACTCCGACCAACGCCATGGCGATGCAGAGCAGGACTTCGTTCTGGAGGTGTCCCACGGCGATCATGGTTCCTGCCAGGAGCAGGTGGGAGATGACAAGCCACTTCAGCTTGTACTGCCAGAAGGACAGGAATCCGATGAGAACCACCGCTATTGTCATGGCCACGACCCGGAAGGAGATGATGAAGCCGATTTTGGTTCGGGAAAAGCCGTAGAGCTGTTCGGCCGCATACGGGTAGATGAAGCTGATGTAGGTGACGCAGAACCAGCATGCCGCCAGCCCGAACCAGGCAGGGTAGCGGAGCGTCGTCGCGTAGCCGCTGATGTTTTCCGTTTTGGGGGCGGTCGGGGCGACGGATCGTGCCTTCGGGCATACCGACGCCAGGAAGACGAAGAGCGCCACGTATGTGGCAAGCATCGCCCAGAGGGCCAGCGACGGACTCTTGTCGCAGAGCCACCCTCCGATGATGGGGCTGACAATGGATCCCGAACTCCAGCACAAGTTGTATAGGCCGCTGATTTTCGCCAGTTTCTTTCCTTCGTAGCCCTCGCTGAGCCAGCCCATCAGCGGCGGCCAGTAGAACGCCGTCGCACTGCCGATGATGGCGATTCCCACATATAGCATCCAGATGGCGGGCGCCAAGGCCATGGCCAGCGTGCCCGCGAAGAGCCCCGCAATGGAGATTTTCAGGCAGGTGATCGCGGGCAGGGAGCAGAGCACTTTTCGCCCGAGGATGCAGCAGAGCACGTAGAAGATGTTCAATGTGGCGCACAAGGCACCCACATGGCCGCTTCCTGTGGCAAAGTCCTGCTTGGCAGAAAAGATCATCGTGTATTGGATGGCATTGGCGGCGACGCCGTTGACAAATGCCGCCGTGAAGATGACAGGGAGTTTTTTCATGATGCGTCCTGACGGAAAATGGGGAATATCAGTTGGAAAACAGATATAATGGAAGGACTGGTTTTCGGTAGAAACGGCCGACGTATTTCATAATATAATGTCAATCCTTATGCTTCCGTTATGGATTGACGATACGGGCTTGTCCTGTGCCCGGAGCGCAAGCCGCGGAAAATGCCGAACCTGAATGCGCGGGGAACTCAAGAGGAGAAATCTTGTGATTTCTTCCCGAAAATGCAAAAAAAGATTTGGCATTCCTTGTGTTTTTGGGAAAAAGTTGCTATAATTTTCTGTGGCCGCAAGAAATTTGCGGAAATGTCATGCCCTTTCATTCTAAAGGAGGAAAAATGAAGAAAAACTTTACCTTGATTGAATTGCTGGTGGTGATTGCGATCATCGCCATTCTGGCCAGCATGCTTCTGCCCGCGTTGTCCAAGGCCCGCGAAAAGGCCCGCGCCATCAGCTGCATCAGCCATCTGAACCAGCTGGGACTTTCCGCCACCATCTACATGGGGGACAATGACGACTTCTGCCTGGGCGCCCTGATTCCTCCTTCCGCCGCCGCGCAAAACTCGAACGCCACTTACCGCGACTACAAGTATTATCCGACCTGGCTCATGATGCACATGGACTACGGCGTGGACGGAAAGATGTTGCAGTGCCCTACCACCTCTTCCGATACCGCAAAATATTTGAATGTGAGCAAGGTGGACGACTACTACACCAACCGCGACACCGCCCGCAAGGGGTTCTCCTACGGCATCAACTACGGAACCTTTGGCATCAGCTACCTGCACTCCAACAAGCCCTTCAACCTCTCTGCCATTATCGCCGCAGCCGGCAATCCCAGCACCCTCTGCTGGGCGGGCGATTCCGCTCCCGACTCCCTGGCTCCCGATGTCATCAAGAGTGACTTCAGCTGCTTCATCCAGGGCTGGGCGCATTGGCCGGACTACTCCCAGGCCGCCACTTCCTATCCCACCTACTACTGCCATAGCGAATGCGCCAATATGGTCATGCTGGATGGTCACGCCGAGGCCGTTGGCGTACGCCAGGGCGCCTATCCCGCTTCCGGTTTCTGGAAGTACTGGAATCCCTGGCATGAGGACGGCCGACTGGTCGACTATGGACGTGACAGCGACTGGGGCATCGAATAATCTGTCCTGACCGGATTTCCCGTTTTTTATCGGGCTGCTGCAAGAACCGCCGTTTTTGCAGCAGCCCTTTTTGTTTTGCCGAAAGATTGGTTCGCAGGAGGAGAGCCGTGGGCAGGAATGATGGCATTCCCTTGTCCAGTTCAGGGAATCGGCATTATATTCTGGCAAATTACATCTTGGATTCCCAATTGTGAAAATCATGCTTCTTTTATCCGGCAACGAGGCAATTGCGCGAGGCGCATGGGAAGGCGGTGTCCGCACAGCCTTCGGTTATCCAGGCACTCCGTCAACGGAGATTCTGGAAAATCTTGTGAAATATGCGGATCCCTGTGTCTATTGCGAGTGGTCTCCCAACGAAAAGGTCGCCATGGAAGCGGCTGTGGGCGCCAGCCTTGGCGGCGCCCGGACCATCGTGACTATGAAGTGCGTGGGACTGAATGTGGCTGCGGATCCCCTGATGACCCTGGCCTATATCGGCACCGAGGGCGGGCTTGTGCTGGTGGTCGCGGATGATCCCGGAATGCATTCCTCCCAGACCGAACAGGATACGCGGCAGTATGCGCGTCTGGCGCACATACCCGTGCTGGAGCCATCGGATTCCCAGGAAGCAAAGGAGTTCATGAAATACGGCCTGGAGCTCTCCGAGAAGTTCCGCCTGCCGGTGATTCTGCGCTCCACTACACGCGTCAGCCATTCCCGCAGCCAGGTGGAGGAATGCCCGCGTGTGGAATCCACGATGGCTCGCGGTTTCATCCAGGAACCTTCCAGGCATTGCCCGCTGCCGCTCTGGGGCCGCCCCATGCGCCGGGAACTCCAAAGGAAAGTGGAGGAACTGTCCCAGGTGGCTTCCCGGTCGCCCTTGAACCGCATTGAGGAGGGCGATCCCTCTCTGGGCATCATCTGCAGCAGCATCGCCTACCAGTATGTGAAGGAGGTCTTTCCCGGTGCATCTGTCCTGAAGTTGGGCTTTGCCTATCCTTTCCCGGACGAACTGATCCGCAAATTCGCCTCTCAGGTGAAGAAGGTCCTGGTGGTGGAGGAGCTAGACGATTTCCTGGAGGAGCATGTGAAGGCGCTTGGCATTGCCTGTGACGGCCACAACCTGGTGCCGGTCTGCGGCGAACTCTCCGTGGAGGCACTGCGCGTCGTCCGCCAGAAGCTGGACGGTACGCCTGCGCCGGTCAATGCCTCCCGCTATGCCCTGGAGACGCTTCCCGCCCGCCCCCCCGTCTTCTGCCCCGGGTGCCCGCACCGCGGACTTTTCTTTGCCCTGACCAAGTTCGACGTGGTGGTTACGGGCGATATCGGCTGCTACTCCCTGGCGGTCTTTCCCCCGCTTTCCCGCACGGATGTGATTCTCTGCATGGGGGGCGGAATCTCCGTCGCCCACGGTCTGGAGAAGGCCGGCGAGCAGAAGAAGATCGTGGGCGTCGTGGGGGACTCCACCTTCTTTCACAGCGGTATCACGGGGCTGACGGACATGGTCTACAACAAGGGGACTTCCGTGGTGGTCGTCGTGGACAACCGCACCACGGCCATGACTGGGCACCAGGATCATCCCGGAACAGGGCGGACGCTCATGGGGGAAGAGACCTACGAGGCTTCCATCGCCGATTTTGGCAAGGCCTGCGGCGTGAAGCGGATCCGTGTGGTGAATCCCTACAAGCTCCAGGAGTGCATTGATGTGCTGAAGGAGGAACTGGAGGCTCCCGAGCCGTCGCTGGTCATTTCACGGGCACCTTGTCCGCTGAAGAAGCGTCAGGCGGTGGGAACGCTTCGCAACATAGATCCGGCGAAGTGCAAGAAGTGCCGTTCCTGCCTGAAGCTCGGCTGCCCGGCGCTGGAAAGCGCCAATGGCGTGATTCGCATCAATCCGTTGATGTGCGCGGGATGCGGATCCTGCCAGGAGCTGTGTCATTTCGGCGCTATCGCGCCTGTGGAATCCGAAGGAGGTGCCCGATAATGAACGACCAGACTGTCAGCATCCTGATGAGCGGCGTGGGCGGGCAGGGGATCCTGCTGGCCAGCGAAATTACCGCGCAAGCCGCCATTCTGGCTGGCTATGACGTCAAGACCAACGAGGTCCATGGAATGGCCCAGCGCGGCGGTTCCGTGGTGGCCAATGTGCGTTTCGGCAAACGCGTCTTCAGCCCGCTTATCGAACTGGGCGGCGCGGATGCGTTGCTTTCCTTGGAGGCCATTGAGGCCATCCGCTGCCATCAGTATCTGAAGGCGGAAGGCGTGGCGGTGGTTTCCACCCAGCGTGTGATTCCCATCACCGTCTCCAGCGGAAAGGCGCAGTATCCCGATCCCCAGGAGCCCTTGCAGAAGCTCTTCCCTCGGTTGTGCTACCTGGACGCCATTGCCATCGCCCAGGAGCTGGGCACGCCGAAAGCGGCAAATGTGGTCCTGCTTGGTGCGTTGGCGGGACAGGGCGGCCATCTTCCCCGGGAGATCTGGGAGGCGGCCATCCGCCGCTGCGTGAAGCCGAAGTTCCTGGAGATCAACCTTGCGGCATTCCGCAGGGGATTGGAGGCAAAGTAGATTTGCTTTTGCCGCATTTCGGCGGCAAAGACTTAATTAGGAGAAAAAATGAAGAACACAAGTTTTGTTCATCCACGCGACCAAATCGTGGATATGATGGGCCGGATCTACGGATATGGCCTGACTACCACCAGCGGTGGAAACCTCTCCATCCTGGATGCCGACGGCAATATCTGGATTAGCCCAGCCGGTATTGACAAGGGCAATCTTCGCCGCGAGGACATCATGTGCGTCACCCCCAAAGGCGACATCCTGGGCCCCCATAAGCCCTCCAGTGAATTTCCCTTCCACAATGACATCTACAAGCTGCGTCCCGATGTCCGGGCCATCGTCCACGCGCATCCGCCAACCTTGGTGAGCTTCTCCGTGGCCGGCCAGATTCCCAACACCGCCGTCTTCCCCAATGCCAAGTCCATCTGTGGAACGGTCGGCTGCGCACCCTACGAAGTCCCCGGCAGCGAGGCTCTTGGTCGCAGCGTCTCCGGCGCTTTTGCGGAAGGCCATAGTACTATCCTTCTGGAGAACCATGGCACTTGCTGCGCAGGCGGAACGCTTCTGCAGGCCTTCCAGCGCTTCGAGACACTGGACTTCTGCGCACGGCTCATCGCCGGCGCCATGCAGGTCGGAACGCCGCGCTATCTGACGGACACCGAGCTGGAGTTCCACGCCATTGACCGCAACCAGGACTTCCAGGAGTTCGTCCCCACCCATCGTTCCAGCGAGGAGATGGAACTGCGCTACAAGATGGCGTTGCTGATCCAGCGCGCCTATCGCCAGCAGCTCTTCACCAGCACGGAAGGCACTTTCGCCTGCCGTATCGACAAGGACTCCTTCCTGGTCACCCAGCGTGGAATGGACCGCGGCGGCATCCAGCCCGAAGATCTGGTCTTGGTCAGCGGACACAAGCGCGAGGCCGGCAAGCACGTTTCCCGTGGCACCTGGTTCATCAAGTCCATCTTTGATGCGCAGCCTGAGATCAACTCCGTGATCCTGGCCAATCCGCCCTGCGTCATGGCTTACGCCGTGACCGATGCCAAGTTCGACCCACGCGTCATTCCGGAAAGTTACATCCTGCTGCGCGAGGTTCCTACTTTCCCCTTCGGAACCCATTTCCACGATGTGAAGGCCGTGACGAAGGTCCTCTCTCCCCGCTATCCGGTCATCATCATCCAGAACGATTGCCTGGTGACCACGGGCTCCACGCTGATCCAGGCCTTCGACCGTCTGGAAGTCGCGGAATATTCTGCCAAGGCGACCATCGCCTGCAAATCCCTGGGCGGCATGAAGCCCATCAGCGACGCGCAGATTGCGGATCTGGTGAAGGCTTTCCATTTGCTGAAATAGCCTGAACTAGGAGAAAGAACAATGGATTTTCTCGATACCCTCGGAAAATTGATGAACTCTGCCCGCAGCGGTGAAGAAAAGGCGAAGGACGTTGCCGAAGCGCAGGCCGAGGCCGCGACTCTGGATCTGGCTGGCCTGAAGGCCAAGGTCGAGACCCTTTTGAAGGAAATCGCCGGCAAGACCGACTTGCTGGCGGGCCTCCAGGAGAAGCTGAAGGGACTTTCCCCTCTGGATCTCCTTGGCGACAAGGGCGTACAGCTTAAGGACCAGGCCGCTAATCTCATTGCGATTATCGATTCTTTGAAAACCAAGCTGGAAGTCTTCCAGAACAAGGTTTCCAAGTAAGGAATCCTAGTACGATAGAAGGCTGTTGCCAGACCTCGATGGGAGATGTCGGCAACAGCCTTTTTTTTGGCTTTTTGGGGGAGGAGGGCTGGGATTCGATACGTGGTTTCACGCGGCGATGGTATCGCCGCGCACCTTCCTTCGCCCTGATGGTCTACGGCGGGACAGACGGGGGACGCGAGACTGCCGACGTGACCGAGGAGTTCGTCTGCGACAGGATCGGCGAGGCGATGGAGAACCCGTCCCTCGTCAGGTCATTCGCCCGCGCCCTTGAGGCTCGTGGCGCGGGGCTCGGGAGGCGCGTGCTCATGGCCGTCAGGGATTTCCTGGAAAGGATCCGGGAGTTCTTCACGCGGGGAACAAGCAACCCGTACGTCCGGAAATACGACGCGCTTTCCCGCGAGGTCGGAAGGATCCTGGCCGGAATGGAAAGGCCGGGAGGCGCGGCAGGGGAGGCGGCAGGCGCAAGAAGGCATTCTGTCGGGACAAGGAATGACGGACGGAAATACGTCAAGGTTGACATTGACCAGCACATCTTCGACGGGCTGTCGCCTAGGGAGTGTCTTCACCTGGCAAGGCGTGTTATCCTGGACAGATTCAAGGGAAAAGTGATAGGAGATTCGCCCGACAACGCCTATGTAAACAAGGGAACCGCTGAAGAGTATTCATACCCTGCTTCGGCAAGGAGAATTTCCGATGACATTGCAGAGGCGAAAGGAAGAGCCTCCACGGAGCTTGACGAGCTCATGAAGGCGGCGACATTCCTGGACCATACGGAAGACGACGGACGGCATCCGGACGCCAAAGGCGGGTGGGACCACTATTCCGTCGAGTTCGAACTTTCACCTGGCAATGTTTTTCGCGGAAAGATAAGCGTCAAAATAACAGGCAAGGGGCACGTCTTCCACGACATGACGCAAATAGAAAAGGTTCCTGCCAGCGTCAGCGAATCAAGTCGCCTACTAAACAGGAACCTCGGCGATAATACAACGCCGGAAACGCGCCTTTCCGTCACCCACTCCGATAACTTCCGCAAGTGGTTCGGAAACAGCAAGGTCGTGGACAAGAACGGGGAGCCGCTGGTGGTCTATCATAAGACAAACGCGGAGTTCACGGAATTCAGGAATGGCGTCTCGTTCTTTTCCGGAGACGCAAGGTACGGCAAATCCGGTGGCATGTCCGACGCTCGCCATTCCATGCCATGCTATCTCAGAATCGAAAATCCGAAATACGTCTCTAAATTCACGATAGAGCGCGCAGGTGTGTTCCCTGAAATTGTAGAGGATGCAAAAAGGGACGGATTCGACGGACTTGTCTATGCAAGCCGCGATGATCTCCGAAAAGGAGAGACTGGATGGGGTGACGACTTCTCTCAGATTGTAACTTTCTATCCGAACCAGGTCAAGTCCGCGACGGGCAACAACGGCGACTACAGCCTGGATAACCCGGACGTCCGGTATTCCGTTTCCGGCCTCTACACCGGCACCTCCGCCGACTACGACCGGCCGAGCCTGCACTACGTCGGGACCGGAGAAGGGCTCGCAGTCTGGCAAGTATGTGATGGACATGGCTAGTTCCTCACTTTGATGTAGTTCCCTTTGGCCAGCAGCTCGTTCGTGCGCCGCTGCTGTTCCACCATGGCGCGGATATCCATGCCGCCGCCTGCGACATTGCGTGGCGCGTTGTTTATACGCGCGTTGTAAATCGGACGCATGAACATCCTCTGGTTCTTCATCTGCGCATTTTGGAAGGATGCCGTTGCTTCCGAAAGCTGCGTCTGTCTCTGCCAATTCAGCTGAGACATGACATTCTCCGGGATTTTCTCCTGGCTTCCGTAGATCTCCGTCGCCTCGGCCATCTTCTTTCCGTAGTCGGCATTGATGGCCTCAATCTTCTTTTGATACGGTGTCTTGCGGTCCTCGGCCAAGGCTTCCTCGAACTTCACGCGGCGTTCCTCTGCATCCTTCGCCGCCTGTTCGGCTATCACGGCCTTCTGCTTTTCGTCTTGCTTTTTCTCCTCTTCGCGTTTGCTTCGAAGTTTCGCCTTCGCGGCGGAAAGTTCCTCTTTGGTCAAAGGTGCGGAATCCGTCGAGGCTTTGAATCCGTGCGGATTTGTCACGGGATCGTATTTGTATTTTGCCTGGCCTGGCGTAAGGCCGTCCTTGTCGATGGGCAAGGCAGGGGGCGTCAACGGCCTTGCTGAGGCCGGAATGGACATCCACAACTGCCTTTGGCTGTTCCGGTATTTATCATCATATTCCGCAGCCGCCTTTTTGTTTTCTTCGGAAACCTGCGTCTCGTTCCAGGTTTTGTAAGGCGTCTTGTCATTCCCCGTGAACTTGTCTTTTAATGCCTTGGCTTCCGCGTTGGCCTCTTCCAGCTGCCTTGCAGCCTTTTCAAGAAGTTTGAAAACTCCAAGTTTCTCTGCAATTCCCATTGCGGAGTTCTTGATGCTCTCGAAAGACTCCTTGATGGCCACGGCAGACTCTGGAATAATACCATCGTTCCCGATGCCGTTGATTTTTTCCAGAGAATTTCCCACGGCCAGTATGGATTCCCCGCAGACCGCGATTTTGTTCTGCTGCTCTTCGGCGGTATTTCCAAGTCTGTTTATCGCGGATGAGACATAAAGGAAGATCTCGTCTGGACGCATCGTTCTGATATCGTCGATGCTTACGCCGATTCTTTTCAGCGAGGCAATGTATTCCTTGTCGCCGGAAGCCGCTTTCCTGACTGCCGAATTAATGTTCTTGAAGACATCCTCGACTTTTGAAAATTCCTCGTTGGCAGATGCAGAAGCTTTTTCAAGTTTTTGAAAAAAACTTGCAGAAGTTCCCAGCTCCGATGCTTTTCTGCTGATCTCCGTTAGTTTTCCCCCAAAAATCGACAGGGCGGAAATGCACTTTTTCACTGCCTCCACGCTGAATGCTGCCTTCATCCAATCCTTTGCGCTGGAGGATAGTTTTTTTAGTTTTCCTTCCGTCTTTTCTGCGGAAACAGTTATATTACCAAAAGATTCGGATGCTTTCTCGGATGTTTTCATCGCCATCTTGCCAAAATCGGAGATTTTTTGTGCAGAAACGGTGATTGATTTGTCCAGATCTAGAGTTTTTCCAGTCAGTATGAAGGAGAGTTTTTTATCCATGGGCGCTTTTCTTCTTTTTTTTGTTGTTGCTGTCTTGATAAATGTTCTCTTCTATTATTACGGGAAGGATAAACTTCAATATGTTGATGGAAGAGAGACGCTGGTAATTGTCGCACTTTTTGTTATGCTTCCAGTCGAATTGATTTTAGCAGGGTTACTGAAAATTACTTTTCTTGCAATGTTCCGCTGAGTTTTTGGTTGATCCTGTCCAGCGCTGCCTTGAGGTCCACGGGGCGGGCGGTCTTCCCGCCTGCCGCGCGGTGGGCGGCAGCGACCAGATGGCAGACGGTGCACCAGGGGATGTCGTGTAGGTATTGCCCCCAGGTGGCGGCTGGGGAGACGCGGCAGACGGCGGCATAGATGTCGGCGAACCATTCGGGGGAGAATGTGTCGTACGAGTGCGTGAGTTCCGTGTGCGCGGGATCCATCGGCTCGATGATCTCCAGCGGTCGGAAGGCGGTCTCCAGTGCATCCCGGATTTCGGCGCATGACGCCACCGGTGACGCAAGGATCCGGCGCGCATGAAAGAGATCGCCCTCTTCCATCGCCCCGCCGAAAAGCAGCGGGGAGCGGGAAAGGGCAAGGTCCATCAGGACGGACGCGGTTACCTTTGAGGCCAGGAGGTTCCCGCCGGATTGTCCTTCGCCAGGCGCTTCGCCGTCTCCAGCATCTGCGACGCCTGGGAGCGCAGCGCCACCGGCACCATCAGCTTCCTGGCCACCTCGATGGCTTCGTCGTAGTCCGTCTTTCCGGTGGAGAGTTTGGTTTCTCCCTCCCTTGCATACCAGATTTTTCCGCGCTTGTAGAGTTTCATGATCCGCTGTTTTTTGGGGCTGTTCCGTTTTTGTTCCGTTTCGGTAAATATACACCTAGGGGTGAAAAGCGTGAAAAAGACATTCTTAAACGGAAAAAGGCACTTTCGCATATCAACGAAAGTGCCTTTCATTTAAGATGTTAGAAGTGGTAGCCCGAGCCAGGATCGAACTGGCGACCCCCTGCTTAGAAGGCAGATGCTCTATCCAACTGAGCTATCGGGCCACTACTTTATAAACCTAAACCGCTTGGGGTTTTGCTAAAGATAAACGTTTTTCCTCAGTTTTCAAGTAGAACGGGTGTGACAATTTGTCGCGTGCGGCAGGAGAAGTGTCGCGTGATGTGCCAGAAAAGTCACGGAAGAGCGGAAGGGAAAAGTGAAAATTTTTGGCATGGTGCTTGCTTTTCCTGCCGTGACGACGCGATTCTTTCAAGGATAGGGAAGTTTTCCAAGTTTCTTGTCTTCGGGGGAGCACATCGGTTCTGTCAAGAACAAGGAGGTAATGTTATGATGAACTTCGATCAATTCACTGTAAAATCCCGTGAGGCTTTGAGCACCGCCCAGCAGGCTGCCGCAAAATTCCATCATCAGGAGCTTCAGGGGATTCACCTGCTGTATGGAATGCTGGAGCAGGAGGGGGGGCTGGCGCAGTCGATTCTGGGCCGCATGGGTGTTGACGCCAAGGCTCTGAAGACGTCCGTGGAACAGTCGCTGTCTAGGCTTCCGCAGGTTTCGGGCGAAAATGTCCAGGTCTATCTGGGGAATGAAATGAATAGCGCGCTGACCCGTGCCGACAAGTACCGCGAGGACTTCAAGGACCAGTTCATCAGCGTGGAGCATTTGTTTCTGGCGCTGGCGTCCGTTGGCGGTTCCGCCAAGGAGCTTCTTTCTACGCAGGGCGTGACAGAGCCGGCGCTGTTGAATGCCATTAAGGACGTTCGCGGGAACCAGCGTGTCACCAGCGAGGATCCTGAAGCAACCTACGAGGCGTTGAGCAAATACGGCCGTGATCTGACGCAGGCTGCTCGCCAGAACAAGCTGGATCCGGTGATCGGTCGTGACGATGAAATCCGCCGCGTAGTGCAGATTCTTTCCCGCCGCACCAAGAACAATCCGGTGCTGATCGGCGAACCCGGCGTCGGCAAGACCGCCATCGTGGAAGGCCTGGCCATCCGCATCATCCAGGGCGATGTTCCTGAGGGGCTGAAGAACCGCAGGTTGATTGCATTGGACATGGGCGCACTGGTTGCGGGGGCCAAGTATCGCGGCGAGTTCGAGGAACGCCTCAAGGCGGTGCTGAACGAGGTCACCAAGTCCGAAGGGCAGGTCATTCTCTTCATTGACGAATTGCATACGGTGGTCGGCGCAGGCGCAGGCGACGGCGCCATGGACGCAGGGAACATCCTGAAGCCCATGCTGGCCCGCGGCGAACTGCATTGCATCGGCGCCACTACCTTGAACGAGTACCGCAAATACATTGAGAAGGACGCGGCCTTGGAACGGCGCTTCCAGACGGTTCTCGTGCAACCGCCCAGTGTGGAAGACACGATCTCCATCCTTCGCGGTCTTCGCGAGCGCTACGAGCTGCATCATGGCGTGACCATCCGGGATTCCGCGCTGGTCTCCGCGGCAGTCCTGGCGGACCGGTACATCACCGACCGCTTCCTGCCGGACAAGGCCATCGACCTTGTGGACGAGGCGGCTGCGCGGCTGCGCACGGAAATCGACTCCCGTCCGTCGGAATTGGACGAGGTGATCCGTCGCCGCACGCAGCTGGAGATCGAACGTTCCGGACTTTTCAAGGAGACTGACGATGCCTCCCGGGAGCGCCTGAACCGTGTGGAGAACGAGCTTTCCGAGATCCGTGAAAAGGCGGCCGCTCTGGAGGGGCGCTGGGAGCAGGAGAAAAACGCCATTGGCAATCTGCGAAAGTTGAAGGAGGCTCTGGAGTTGGCGAACCGCCAGTTGGACGATGCGATCCGCAAGGGCGACCTTGAAGCGGCAGGCAAGCTCCGCTACAGCACCATCCCCGGCTTGGAAACGCAACGCAAGGAGCTGGAGGAGAAATCCAAGGCGCCCGCCGAAAGCGGCCGTCTGCTCCGCGAGGAAGTCAACGACAACGACGTGGCCGAAATCATCAGCCGCTGGACGCACATCCCCGTGGCCAAGCTGATGCAAGGTGAACGGGAGAAGCTTCTGAAGCTGCCGGAAATCCTGCATAGCCGCGTAGTCGGGCAGGACGAGGCGGTGGAGGCGGTCTCCGAAGCCATCCAGCGCGCCCGTGCTGGCCTCCAGGATCCCAACCGCCCCATCGGCAGTTTCCTCTTCCTGGGGCCGACTGGCGTGGGCAAGACGGAACTGGCGAAGACCCTGGCCGCCAATCTCTTTGACGACGAGCGCGCGCTGATTCGCATCGACATGAGCGAATACATGGAGAAGCACAATGTCTCTCGTCTGGTCGGCGCTCCTCCGGGATACGTTGGCTACGATGAAGGCGGCCAGCTGACCGAGGCGGTTCGGCGCCGTCCCTACAGCGTGGTGCTTTTCGACGAGATCGAGAAGGCCCATCCGGATGTCTTCAACCTGCTTCTTCAGGTGCTGGACGACGGCCGCCTGACGGATTCTCAGGGCCGCGTGGTGGACTTCAAGAACACGGTCATCATCCTGACCAGCAACATCGGTTCGACGGAGATTGTGGAGGCGAAGGACGACGACCAGGCGCAGGTCCGCGAGAAAGTGGTCGCGCTGCTGAAGAACTACTTCCGTCCGGAGTTCCTGAACCGTCTGGACGACATCGTGGTCTTCCAGCGTCTGTCGGAAGAGCATCTGGCCGGCATCGTGGAACTCCAGCTGAAGGCCCTGCGAAGCCGTCTGGAGAATCTACGGATGCACCTGGCCATTACGCCCGAGGCGGTGAAAGCCCTGGCCAAAGAGGGCTATGATCCGATCTATGGCGCCCGTCCGCTGAAGCGCGTCGTCATCCACCGTCTGGAGAATCCGCTCTCCAAGCTTCTGCTGTCCGGCAGAGTCCACGAGGAGCAGGTCATTCACGTGGATGCTCCTGCGGAGGACGGTGCCTACCTGATCACCGCGGAATAAGGTACAGGCTAGAACGCAAAAGGCTGCCGCAATTCCTGAAAAGGTTTTGCGGCAGCCTTTTTGTTTGCAGGGGAAATCGACTGAAGTTCAGAGTCTGCCTTTCCCGAGGTTTGCGCCACGGGCATAGGACATGACCGTAGCGTCTTTCCCTTTCGGCTTTTCGGCAGGAGACTATTGCCTCAGGATGGTCTTCAGGACGGGATACATGGCCTGGGAGAGGCGGTAGAATCCCAGGTCGGTGAGGTGGACGAGGTCCACGGTTCCCTCCCAGAAATCGTCGCCGAGGGCGTCATGGAAGGCGTCGAAGGCATAGACGTTCTTGTCGCCGGCGTCGTTTCTGCGCTTTGCTTCGTCCAGCATGACGGCGGCCATGTCTTCCGCGCGAGTTCCCGGGATTTCATCCATGGAGGGGAGGCCAGGCGTTGGGGTGACGAGGAGCAACGGGGTGTCGGGGTGCGCCGCGCGGATGATGTCCAGCAGCATGGGCAGGGTGATCTTCAGGGCTTCTGGATCCGTATTCCAGGTGTAGTCAATGATGTACAGCGACGGATTGGGGATGTCGGCCAGCATCTTGGCGATTTCGGGTTCGCCGCGTCCGCTGCCGGAGAAGGCCAGGTTGATGATTTCCCGATTCAGCATTCGGGAGAGGATGTTGGAAGAGCACATTCCGGGGCGGGACGCGCAGCCGCCCTGCTGGATGGATGTGCCGTACCAGACGACTGGGCGTTCGTCCACGAAGGGCGTCGGGGCTTCCAGGACGGCGTCCGCGTCCAGGCCGATGGCCAGCGAGGTGACGCCGTTGTAGAGGGGGAAGTTGATGATGACATCGCGGACTTCGCGGGTGATTCCGGAGACGATGGTGGCGGAGAAGTCCTGCTTGTAGTGGTCGGTGCGGGTGACGCCAAAGCATTTCCAGGTGCCATTGCAGTTCAGATAGAGGTCAAAGCCCGCGCTGCCGGTGAAGGCCATGTGGTCCATTCCGCCGCAGTTGAGCATGGTTCCTTTGATCTGGAACTGGCTGCTGTTGGTGCGGAAGCGGATCTGCCCGCCTGCGGTATGGGGGGAGAGCTGGAAGGCGCCGCAGTCCTTCGCGGCGACTACCAGCTTCTTGCCGCCTGGATACTGGGTCACTTCCTCGGGCTTCTCTTCGGGAAGGCGGTGGTAGAGGTGATATTGGTTGAACCACGCGAAGCCATTAAGCTGCATAGGGGCTTCGAATGGAAGATGCCAGGCGATGCCGTTCCCGTCGGCCGGGCGGAAGGCCATGTTGGGGTCGATGTTTTTGAAATTGCTGTAGTCGTTAGCCATGGTTTTGCAGAATGTTGTGGTAAGAAGAAGAGAAAGAAAAACGCCCAGGCAGTGGAGAAATGTTTTCATGGGGGGGGGGGGGACGCGGGAAGGGGAGGCGCGGGGATTCAGAAAAAAAACTGCATGGAGCGAAACTGTTGAAGATTTCAGACCATGCAGTTTTTCATTTTTGAACTTGGATTATGAAGACCTATTGCCCGTCCCACTCTTCGATGCGGAAGGGAATGTTGGCGTATTGCGCCTTGCGTTTGGTCGGCGTCATGACGCTCCATAGCTCTTCCAGTTTGGCGGTGGCCAGGCAGGTGCAGTAGTCGCCTGCGCCATAGTAGATGCGCAGGGTTGACGGATCGTTCTGGTCAATGATCGCTCCGCAGGGGAAGATGGTGTCCTCCACCCAGATGCCCTCGAAGCCGGTCTCGTAGGGGGCTTCGGCGGCGATGAGCGGCTCCTTGGTGATGGCGATGAGTTTGGTGGGATCGTCCTTGTCAAAGAGTGCGGCGCCGCAGGTGTACCGCTTGGACCAGGTGCGTCCGCCGGCGACGGTGACAGCGCGGTCGGGGTTGTCATCGACGGCATGGAAGATGAGGAGCCATCCCTTGTCGGTCTTGATGGGGGGGGCGCCTGCACCGATCTTCTTGTTGGCCCAGGGGACATCTTCGCAGCCCAGCAAGAGTTCCTGTTCACCCCAGTACTTCATGTCAGGGGATTTGGCGTACCAGATATGGAAGGGATCGCCCCACTGGTTGGAGGGGCGCTCCAGACGCATGTACATCCCGTTGATCTTCTCAGGATAGAGGACCATGTTGCGCTGCTGGGGGATTCCGATGCAGACGGCGTCGAAATCCACTCCTGCGCCGCGCCATTTTGCGATGCCGGGGCGTTCTGAATGCTGGTTCTCGAAGCAGAAGGTCAGGTAGAGTTCGTCTTCCAGAACCGTCAGGCGCGCGTCGCATACCCAGGGAAGGATCTTTCCCTTGTAGTGGACGCGGATTTGCTCGGGTTCCATTTCCCAGTGGATGCCGTCGTCGCTCCAGCCCAGGCCCGTGCCGATGGCCAGTGCGGGAGTGTGGCGCTCTTCGTCAAAAAGGTCCACGCGCGGGGCGATGACATACTTCCCGCGGAAGAGGTTTACGCCTGCGTTGAAGACGAAGGAGGCGGCGTATGGGACATCCTTGTCGGAAAGGATGGGATTTCTCTCATAGCGGTGGATAATGGGGCTGCTGTGCAGTTTGCCGGAATCCTTTGGGAGGTCTTTGAAGGGATTGAACATGATGTATCCTTAATCCTTAATCGTTGAGATCTTCCACGGCGAAGCAGACGGGGGGCTGTGCGACGGCGGGATCCTGGCGGATCTCGTTGAGGGCGCTCTCCATGGCGGATTGGCTGGCGTTCTCCGTGAGAATTAGCATGGGGATGGTGTCGTTGGCGGCCTTGTCTTCGCACTGGCTTACAGAGGCGATGGAAATGTCATGGGCGCCGAAGACGCCGGCGATGCGGGCCAGGACGCCGGCCTTGTCGGCTACCTGGAAGCGGACGTAGAAACGGCTCTTGATCTCGCTCTTGGTGGCCAGCTGGAGCGCCTCGTCATAGACGGGGAACGGCTCCACGCGACGCACGCAGCCGTGCTTGCGGTTCAGCGCCAGGTCCATCAGGTCGGCGACGACGGCGCTGGAGGTGGCGGCGCGTCCTGCGCCGCGGCCGTAGTACATGGTGGAGCCGACGACGTCTCCCTTGACCCAGAGTGCGTTGAAGACGCTGGAGACATTGCCCAGGAGGGAGTTCTTGGAGACCAGGGAGGGTTGCACGCAGAGCTGGAGCTTGTCGGCGACCTTGCGGATGGTGGCCAGGAGCTTGATGCGGTAGCCCAGTTCGGAGGCGTATTCGATGTCGGTAAGGGTGACATCACGGATTCCGCGGACGGTCACGTCATCCAAGGTGAACCACTTCCCGTAGGCGAGGGAGGCCAGGATGGCTGCCTTGTTTGCGGTGTCGAAGCCGTCCACGTCGGTGGAGGGATTGGCCTCCGCGTATCCGGCCTTCTGGGCAGCCTCTAGGACCATGGAGAAGTTCGCCTTCTCATTCTCCATGCGGGAGAGGATGTAGTTGCAGGTTCCGTTGAGGATGCCGTACATCTCGGACACACGGTTTGCCACCAGGCCTTCGCGGAGGGCCTTGATGCAGGGGATGCCGCCGCCGACAGATGCCTCGAAATAGATTTCCGTGTTGTTGGCCTTGGCCAGCTCGAAGAGTTCCTTTCCGCAATAGGCCAGGAGGGCCTTGTTGGCGGTGACCACGGGTTTGCCGCGCTTCAGCGCCTCGCAGACGAACTTCTTGGCGATGGTGGTGCCGCCGACCAGTTCCACAACGGCGTCCACTTCATCGGAGTTGATCAACGCCATGGCATCGGGGCCAAGGACGCCTTCGGGGACTTTCACGCCGCGGTC
Organism: Lentisphaeria bacterium; assembly: GCA_024405215.1. Classification (GTDB taxonomy): domain Bacteria; phylum Verrucomicrobiota; class Lentisphaeria; order Oligosphaerales; family Oligosphaeraceae; genus UBA1724. The sequence continues at coordinate 58,466 of JAKSPB010000001.1, forward strand.
GGTGGTGGTGTCCAGGTCGGCGATGCGAGTGAGCTGGATTTCCATGCCGGTTCGCTGCGCCATCAGAGGGGCGTTCTTGAGGATGGTTTCCACTACGCCGGCACCCACGGTGCCGAAACCGATGACTCCGATGCGAAATTTATCCATAGAAATTGAAAAGACGATTTCTTTTAGGGGGATAGAATGGGTGAATTGCAAAAATTCGCCTTGGGCGTTTTCCCCATGGGAACTGCCTTTAAAGCCTTTAAAAAGACTTTGCAATTGCCTTTTTGGGGGAAAAGAGGAAAGCCGCCGTCCTGACGGATCATCCGGACGGCGGCGTGTCGCCTAGAGGTTAATCCTGGGGCTTCTTGGCGTTTGCGTTGATGCGCAGGCGCAGGGCGTTCAGTTTGATGAAGCCGGTGGCATCCTGCTGGTTGTACACGTCATCGGCCTCGAAGGTGACGACTTGCGGATCGTAGAGGGTGTAGGGGGAGCGACGTCCGACGATGAAGCAGTTGCCCTTGTAGAGCTTGCAGCGGACATCGCCGGTGACGTTCTTCTGGCTGTCGGTGATGAGGGCCTGGAGGGTCTCGCGCTCGGGGGCGAACCAGAAGCCGTTGTAGATCATGTTCGCGTACTTGTCGATGAGGGAGTCACGCAGACTCATGACCTCGCGGTCCATGGTGATGGACTCCATTGCGCGGTGGGCGTGGAAGAGGATGGTCCCGCCGGGAGTCTCGTAGACGCCGCGGTCCTTCATGCCGGTGAAGCGGGTCTCGACGATGTCGATGCGGCCGATGCCGTGCTTGCCGCCCAGGCGGTTCAGCTCGCGCATCAGGTTTGCGGGAGAGAGCTTCTGGTCGTTGATGGCCACGGGGATGCCCTTCTCGAAGGAGATGGTGATGTATTCCGGGGTGTCGGGGGCCTTCTCCACAGGGGTGGTGAGGACGTGGCACTCTTCGGGGGATTCGCACCAGGGATCCTCCAGCACGCCGCCTTCGAAGGAGATGTGCAGCAGGTTGCGGTCCATGGAGTAGGGCTTCTTGGCGGTGACGTTCACCGGAATGTTGTGCTGCTTGGCGTAGTTGATCAGGTCGGTGCGGGACTTGAAGGTCCAGTCGGAGGAGCGCCAGGGGGCGATGAACTTGATGTTGGGGTTCAGCGCGTAGGCGTTCAGCTCGAAGCGGATCTGGTCGTTGCCCTTTCCGGTGGCGCCATGGCAGATGTATTCCGCGCCTTCCTTCTTGGCGACTTCCACCAGGTGCTTCGAAATCAGCGGACGGGCGATGGAGGTGCCCAGCAGATACATGTTCTCGTAGATGGCGTTGGCCTGGAACATGGGGAAGATGTAGTCCTTCGCGAATTCTTCGGTCAGGTCTTCCACGTAGGATTTGACAGCGCCGCAGGCCTTTGCCTTCTCGTGGAGGCCGTCAAGCTCCTCTTCCTGCCCTACGTCTGCGCAGTAGGTGATGACTTCGGCGTTGTATTTTTCCTGAAGCCAGGTCAGGATGCAGGAGGTGTCCAGTCCGCCGGAATACGCCAGAATGACTTTCATGATCTAGGGAATCCTATGTTGATTCGTATGGTGTGTTGGCGGAGAAGAAGTCGCGCCGGAGGTGGCGGGAGGCCTTCCCACGCCGGGAAAAAACAGAAGTATGCCTAATATAACAGTAAAAAAGCGAACTGCCTTCTTTCGGGGTCAAGATGGATGTCAATGTTGCCTCCGAAAAGCCCAGGGGGGGGCGGTTACTCGTGCTTGATGGTGGGCTTGGCGGTGCCGTTCCAGCTGATAGTGTCGGTATGGGCGGGCCACTGGATTTGCAGAACCAGCCGGAAATCTTTCCAGGTTTCCGTGATCTTGGGTTCGGGGAAGTCACCGGGGAGGGGGATGAGCAGGGCGACGAAATGCGGGTTGTATCCCCTGACGGTGAAGCGGAGTCGTTCGAAGGCATGGGGGAGTCGTCCGTCGGCGGGAGCATAGATGTCCACGACGGCAGGCTTGATGTGCTCTTCCGAGGAGAGGTGGACGAGCATCCGGGCAGGATTGTCGGCGTCGAAGTGCTTGCAGGTCATTCCCCCGAAAATGCCGGCCTCTTCTGGCTTAAGGAGGATTTCCGCCGTCTGGAAGAGCTCTTTCTTCCGTTTGGGGATTTCCTTCTGGCGAGTGAAGATGATGGCGCGCAGCGCGGCCTCTGGTTCGCGGGTGCTGATGCGGATGCGGTGCTTCCCTGCGGAGAGCGGGAAGACGGCGGGCGTCTTTTCGCGGTCACGGCACAAGGGGAAGCATAGCCAGGATCCGTTTGTAGTGGGCAGATGGCATTCAAAGCGTGGCTGGTCGTCCAGCTGGACGTAGAAGGAATCGCTGGAGAACTGCAAGTCTCCCAATGCGGCTGCATCGAGGACGATGCGCCAGTCGTCGCTTTCCGGGATGGTGAAGGACCATTCCGCCGTGCCGAAGGGGGCGTCTTTCGGGGTGACGATGTATTTCTTGTTGAGTTGCCCGTCCAGGGATTGGACCATGGCGCCGTTTTTGCGTGTTTCGAAGACCATGTCCGGCCAGGTGAGCATCTGCCAGGTGAAGTCATGGAGTTGGTCATCAGGCATTTCCATGTCATCGAAGACAACTGCGTAGGCGGGTGCGCCGTCGTATGGCTTGACGAAGAGGTGGTGTCGGACGGCCTTCTGGACGCCGGCGCCGATTTCGTTTCCCTTGTCGCTGCGCTGGTATGCCTTGGTGATGTCCGCCAAGGCATAGCCGGTGAAGTCGTCGTTGAAGAAGTTTTTGATTTCTCCGCTGGTTCCGTCTCCGCAGCCGCTGGGCGCCTGGCCCTTTCCGTCTATGAGGACGCAGTTGTGGGAGGAGGTGTGTCCGCGGCTGTCGGCGAAGGCGCGGTCATTGGCGTATCCGGGATCGATTGCGAAGCGTTTTCCGTATGCGTAGAGGGTAAAATGTCCCTTGTCGGCCTGGTTGTGGGTGATGGGGACGAATGCGCCGGCTTCGGTGGAGAACATCACGTCGTCCTTTTCCCAGCCGGTTCGCCAGACGCAGAGTCCTCGTTCGGGGAAGCGGATGTCAAGAGGCAGGAGGTCCTTTGGTGCGACAGGGGCGGGAAGTTCCGGCAGGAGGTGTTTTTCGGGATATCCGGGCTGTCCGGAGAGATTCCAGAGCCAGGCTGCCAGAGGATCCTGGTTGCAGGCGGCCAGGAAGAGGCATTCCAGGCCGGTGCGGATGTAGGAGGTGTCGTTTCGTGCGTCCATCACGTTTTCACCAGGCAAGAGTTCCGCGGCGAAGAAGCGTGGAAGTTTCGCAAACATGGGATGTCGGAAGAGGTCTGGACCGTTGTTTTGTTTCAGAAGCCAAGCGTAGAGCAGCACGTGTTCCAGCCCGTATGCCGCGTAATCCGTGCCTTCGTAGCAGGCGCCTTGGGAGTCGAATCCGGTAGAAAAGTAGCGGTTGAGGATTTGGTTGACATGGTCCTGATGTTTTCCAATGGCGGGGTATTCCGCGAAGGCCAGGGTGGCCAGACCGGCTGCGCCGCCGCAGACGCCGTTGAAATTGTGGACATTATGCCACCAGACATTCGGGTCCTCGGCCTCGCGCAGGAAGTCCTCCACGTATTCCTGGGCGCAGTGCGCCACGTCGGCGCGCTGCTGGGGCGTCATGGAGTCGCGGAAGAAGCCGTATCCCAGCGCCAGTCCGTGGAGCATGTCGCCGCGCCCGCCGGCCATGGTTCCCGGCGCGCTCATGAACTCCTGTTCCAAGGGGAACCGCGCAGCCATGTTGGTCAGCAGTTCAACGCCTTTCAGGGCATATTTCTGGTCGCCGGTGATGAGATATGCCCAGCCCAGTCGTTTCATCCAGTTGTCCAGGGCACGGCCGACGGTATGGCAGATGACCAGTGTCCCGCCCCCCGCGAAGCGCTCGCTTTTCGGCTTCAAGTCCTGCGGCTTCAGCGCCTTGTCCTGCATGGCGATTTCCGCGTCCTTGATCAGGAGTGCCTTTGCGGGATCTGCCAGCATTTTCTGGCGGACTTCCTCGGAGATGCCGAGGAACGGCTTTGCCTGGAGCAGGACTTCCAGAAGAAGAATGGCTAGGGAAAAGATGTGTCGCATGGGGGAGAATTTTGCTTGGGGGGCAGGAGATGGGATAATATATCAGTGACGCGGGAAAATACCGTCGCGTTTGCAAATATGTCATTGTTGAAAATAAAAAAGCCGCTTGTGAAATTCACAGGCGGCTTGAGGGACGAAGATGTCCGAAAGACTACTTCTTCAGAAGACCATCAATCTTCTTGGCAGCGTCATCGGCGGCGTCGGCGGCAGCTTCCTTGGCTTCCTCGGCGGCGTCGGCGGTAGCCTCGATGGCGGCATCCAGCTTCTCGCCGGGGGTCTTTTCCTTGTTGCAGCTGGTGAAGAGAGGAGCGGCGAGCAGAGCGGCCAGAACGAGCAGAGCGAGTTTCTTCATGGTGAAAAAATCCTATGTCTAGAGAATGAATGGAATGTCGCGTGGAAAACCTGACTTCAACAAAATCAAGATACGACAATGCCCTTACTGTAATTCGTTTCCTGCGGTGCGCAAAAGGGAATTTGCCCCGCCACGCTTTTTCCGTGGAAATTTTGATGAAAAATTGCGATTTCCCTAGGTGCTTTTCAGGAAAAACCGAGTTCGGCATTATCTTAAGAGGGTTTCCGGGCAGACGGTCGTTGTTGTTTTGGATTTTGTTGTAGTCTATGGTATTGGAAAAGTATCCTTCCCATCAGGAATTGCAGAAGTGCGACTGGAGTCAATTGCAGGAAATTGCCGGCCGGTTGCGCCAGGAGATTCTGCAGACATGTGCCCGCCAGGGAGGACATCTTGCTTCCAGCCTGGGATGCGTGGAGTTGTGCCTGGCGTTGCATCGCCATTTTGATCTGGAAGGGCAGGATGCGGTCTTTTTTGATGTCGGGCACCAGGCATACGCGCATAAGCTTCTGACGGGACGGCAGGAGAGCTTTGCCAGACTGCGTGATCTGGACGGCGCCTCGGGCTTTCCCAATCCGGAGGAGTCTTCGGCGGATCCGGTTTATGCAGGACACGCGGGCGTGGCGGTATCCCAGGCGCTGGGATGCGCCAAGGCACGGGAATTGCAGGCGCTGCCGGGACGGGCCATAGCGGTCATCGGCGATGGCTCTCTTGGGTGCGGCATTGTCTGGGAGGCATTCAACAACCTTGACTGCTGGGGAAAGAGACTTGTGGTCATCTTGAACGACAACCAGATGGCGATTTCGCCTTGTCGCGGGACCTTGCGGAAATGTCTGAACCGCATCATTGCGGGTAGATTCTATAATCGCCTGCGTTCTCATCTCCGAAGGAAAACACATGGGTTCTTCATGGCGCTCCTGCAGCGGATTGAACATGGTCTCAAGGGAATGCTTTTTCCCAAAGGCGTTCTGTTTCAGGAGTTCGGCTTGCGGTATTTTGGGCCAGTGGATGGAAACAACCTGAAAGAACTCTGCGGATTTCTGTCGCGGCTGCCCAATGACAAGCCTGTTTTGCTGCACATTGTCACGAAAAAGGGTTGCGGCTATGCTCCCGCCGAGCAGGCGCCGGAGAAAAATCATAGCGTTTCTGCGTTCAACTTGGAAACGGGATTGCCCTTGGCAAAGGCTCCGTGCATGAGTTATTCCGAGGCCTTTGAACGTTCGTTATGTGCGTTGGCGGAAGAGCGGAAAGAGATTGTGGCGGTTTCGGCCGCCATGCTGGGCGGCACGGGAACGAAGCAATTTGCCGAACAGTTCCCGCAGCGTTGTTTTGACGTGGGCATTGCGGAAGAACATGCCGTGTCTTTTGCTTCTGGACTGGCACGGCAGGGGATGCGTCCTGTGGTGGCCCTGTATTCCACATTCCTGCAACGCGCCCTTGACAATGTATATCATGATATCTGCTTAAACAACTTGCCTGTGGTATTTTGTTTGGATCGGAGTGGCGTTGTGCCCGATGGCCCTACCCATCACGGAATCTATGCGCTGCCTTTCCTGCGGCAGATGCCGAATCTGACCATCATGGCGCCGGCGGATGACCGGGAAATGCAGGTGATGCTTGCCTACGCCTGCACACGAAAAGGAGCAACTGTCATTCCGTATCCGCGGGGAAAGTGCGTGCGGCTTCCGGGAACGGATGAGCCGTTGCAGCGGGGAAGGGCCGCCGTCTTGCGGCAATCGCCCGAAGACAATCTTGTCATTTGGGCGACGGGACAGGAATTGCAACGGGCGTTTGCGTTGGCGGAGATGCTGGAGAAGAAGCAGGCGGATTTTCGCGTGAAGATTGTGAATCCGCGTTTCTTGCTGCCCTTTGACAGTCAACTGGCGCAGGAATTCGCCGCTTTTCCGCAAGTCGTCCTGGACGATGCGACACCAGCCGGCCTGGCGCAATGCCTCCAAGAGGCCTTGTTTTCCCGGAAACATCGGGATTTGCTAGTCTATGCCTGGCCTGCCAATACGATGATTCCCCATGGAAAAGTGGAGGATATCCGCAGAAGGTATCAGCTTGGGATTACAGATATTTGCGAAGATATTCTGCTAAGGCTGGGGAAATAGAGCAGGGGGGCTTAAACAAAAAAGGGAAGCCTTCTTTTCAGAAGACTTCCCGGAATCTTCAGGCTAAATGGCCTGGATGATGCGTGTCAGCAAGATTACTGCTGGACAACGATGCCATCACCGTAAACAGCGCTCTCGATGGAGATACCGAAGAGGGTGTTGTACCAGATCTTGCCGTTGTTCTTGCCGGCGGGGGTGCGCAGAGAGGTGCAGCTGGCCAGAGCCAGGGTGGCGACTGCGGCGGCGATCAAAAGAGCTTTCTTCATGATGTTACTCCTTTTTTTGGGGGGTGTGTTTTGCGCTCTTCCGAGCGCGGTTTGTCATTATATAATCGTTATTTTTAAATTCGCAAATAAGTTTTGCGAAAAAAGTTGTAAAAGTTATTTCAGGCTGTCGAAGAAAGAGAGTGCAGGGAGGTTCGCCGCGTTGAGAAGATGCCCTTCCGGCATGTCCGTGACGGCGTTGTAGCGGCAGGAGACCGGCTTGGCAATGCCTTCGGCGGAGAGGATGACTTCGTCGGCTTGGATTTCCGCCGTTGCGGGGACGTAATTGCCGTCTTCTCCTGCGATGTCAAAGCCCTTGACGGGGCCTTCGGCGTCCGTGTGCAGGCCTTCTCCGAAGAGGAAATGAACGCGGAGTGTCGCGCCGTCCGCCGTGAGGCTGTCCATTGTGGGGCCTTGCGGGATGACCTCTTTCGCGCCATAGACATTGGCCAGAGCCAGCTGGAAGAGCCGGTATCCGAAGGTGCGCTTGTCATGGGGATGGATGTCGTCAGGTTCGTTGAGGGCCAGGTCGCTGGCGGTGATGCAGCCTGTATTGGGCACTTGCAGGTAGGTCAGGCGCTGGGCGTTCTGGAGCTTGAACCAGTTCGCCATGTAGTTTGGCTTGCTGTGGAAATTGGCCAGCTGGACGAAGTAGAAGGGGAAGTCCTCTCCCTGCGCCCAGAGGTAGCGCCATTCGCGGATCATGGCGGAGAAGCGCGCCAGGTAGAAGTCCGGGGCGTTGTTGTAGCAGTCGGATTCACCCTGATACCAGAGGACGCCGCGGATGCCGTAGGGAATCAGCGGGCGGATCTTGTTGTCGAAGAGGCGATGGGGCGCCTGGTAGTTGACGGTTTCCTTGAGTTCCTTGGGAATTTCTTTGACGGTGAAGGAGTATTCCGCCTGGGCTTTCCAGGTGGTGTCGGCCAGGGGGATCGTCTCGCCGGTGGTCTTGTTCAGCAGGTAGTACTGGTCTGGCTTGCCGGTGAATGCCCCGTCATAGTAGAAGCAGAAGGCGCGGATGGCGATGGTGTTTTGCCCCGGCCTGGCCTGTTCTGCGGCGACGGGATAGGCGCGTCGCACGTCCCAGTACTGGGTATCCCATCCTTTTCCCGTGGCGCCGACTTCCTTGCCGTTGAAGTAGGTGACGTCGTGCTTGTCCACGCCGCCCAGATGGATTTCCAGTGGCTGTCCCGCCCAGCTGGCCGGTACTTCCACGGTGCGTCGCACCCAGATTGCGCCGAAATCCGAGAGCTTCTGCTTGATCCAGGAGCCCGGAATGGTCATTTCCTTCCAGGCGGAGTCATCGAAGTCCGGTGCCGCGTATCCGAGGGCGAAGCCCTGGTTTCCCCGGTCCTGCTGAGTTAATTTCTCAAAGCTGACGTCTATGAGTCTGGAAGGCTCCATGGGCTGTGGCATCTGCCGGGGGAGGTATTGCCAGGTGGCGGGATCGCTGGCAAGAAGGTCTTCTTCTTCCAGAAGTTTGCGGCCTTCAGGAGTGCTGGCCAGGATGCTCCGGCTGCACCAGGCGGTAATGGGTGTGCCGCCCCAGGAGGAGTGGATAATGCCGATGGGGATTTCCGGGAAGTGCTTTCGGAAATTCAGGGCGAACCAGGCGCCGATGGCAGTGAAATAGGGGGCCGTCTTTGCGCTGGAAAGCTCCCATTTCACGTTTGGCGTGGTCGTGTAGCCAGGCGCGCAGAGGGCGTCGTTGGGAACCGTGTAGCAGCGGAGCAGGGGATCTTCGCCGCCTTCCGCCAGATACTGCGGTGTCTGGGCAAGCGGATCGTTGACGCCGAAGGCCTTGAGGGGGAACTGCGCATTGGACTGTCCGGAGACCAGCCAGACCTCGCCGGTCCAAATGTCCTGGAGGCGGCACTCTTCGCCGGTGGCGGCGGTCACGGTCAATTCGTAGGGGCCGCCGGCAGGCAGGGCGGGAAGACGCAGCTCAAAGCGTCCGTCCCAGGCGGTGGCGCCGGAGGCGCTGGAGGTGCCCAGCGTGGCGGTGACAACGGTGCGGGGTGTGTCGCACCAGCCCCAGACGACGATGGGCTTGTCCCGTTGGACGATGGCATGGTCGGTCCAGAGGGATGCCAGCCGGATTCCGTCGGCGGAAAGAAGTGCTGACAGGCAGAAAATAGCGCAGAGGAGAAGTGATTTTTTCATGGAAGGCTGAAAAGGCTCTGTTGAGTCAGAAATTGGAAGAAAATCTACTGCACGGTGATTTCCAGGCAGTCCCCGCGGCTTCCCAGCGGAGCGACAATCTGGAGTTTTCCCTTCTGGTAGTCCGTGGCAGGCACATGAGTGTGCCCCGCCAGAATGGCGATGAGGTTCGGCGCTGCCCAGACGGCCTGGCAGAACTCCAGGGTGGATTGTGCATGCGTGTGTCCGCCCCATTGGGGATTGTAGGCGGGCTTTTTCGCAGGATCGCCGGGCGTCCAGTCGGGATGTCCGCAGGCATAGTCCAATCCGCGTCCGGAGACAAACAGGGGGATGTGCAGGGCGAGTAGCGCGGGCTTGCCGTCGGCGATTTCCTGTCGGAAGAAGTCCAGCTGCTCCGGGAGGATTTCGCCGGTGCCGTTGTCCAGCATGATGATTTTCACGCCTTTGACAACGCAGGAGCACATGAGAGGATTTCGGTCTTGGAAGAGAGGGGCAAGACGGTTTGCGGACCATTCCGCCCGACGGTCGCCGTCGGTTTCCGGGAGGTCCTCGAAGTGCCAGTCGTGGTTGCCGTTAAGGAAATACCAGGGTGTCTTGAGTTCCTGCATGGCGTTGGCGATGAAATCCACGTTGGCCAGCGAAGGGAAGCTCAGAATGTCGCCGCCGAGAATGAGCATGTCGGCCTTTTTCGCAGTCTCCAGAACCTTCAGCAAGCCGGCGGGATTGCCGACGCATTGCGCCATGCGCTTGTAGTTCTCCTGGTATTGGGCATCGCGTTCGTCGGCTTCCGTCAAGTGGATGTCCGAGGCGAAGACAAGTTTCAGTTGCGAGGCAAGGCCCACGCCGCGAATACGGAGCTTGTTGCCGGTCACCAGATAAACAGGTGCGGCAGAAAGGAAAAGCGCCGCGCCAAAAGAGAACGCAAATAGAATTTTACGCAAGAGATTCATAGGAAGACGGGGAAATAGGGTTGCAGGAGATTTTTTGCATAATGTAACCTGAATCCGTGAAGTTTAAATCCTATGGAGTTTTTATTTACGCACGTTTTTCGCCAATGCGTTTGCCAGCTGGGATATTTCAGGCCGGGCATGGGTTGCCATCAGGGTGATGCGGAGACGCGCGGCATTCTGTGGAACGCTGGGGTGGCGAATGGCGGAAATCAGGAATCCCTCGTGCTTCAGTTTTTTTCCGATGTCCACTGCTTTCTGGCTGTCGCCAATGATGATTGGAAAAATGGCCGAAGCGGTGGAAGGGCGGATGCCGTGTCGACCAAGTTCCTGGAGAAAAAAGGCAATATTGTCCTGCAGTTTTTCAATGCGTTTTGGCTCGCTTTCAATGATGGCAAGCGCTTCCCGGGCGGCAGCGGCTGTCGCTGCCGGCAATGCGGTGGAGAATATGTAGCTCCGGCATTTGTTGCGGAGAAAATCGGACATGATATTTGAACAGCAGACGTAGCCGCCTTCCGCGCCCAGGGCCTTGCTCAGTGTCCCCATTAGCAAATCAGGGAATTTGCTGATTCCGAAATGTTCCAGGATTCCATGTCCAGTCTTGCCCAGGACGCCAGTGGAATGGGCCTCGTCAATCATGGAAAACAGTCCGTATTTTTCGGCTATGTCCAGCATTTCCGGCAAGCGGAGGACATCGCCGTCCATGCTGAATACTGCATCGGAGACAACCATTCTGTTGCCCCCGTGGAATTCCCGTACCTTGGCTTCCAGGTCTTTCATGTCGTTATGACGGTAAACGACGGTTATTGCGCCGCTGAGCCGACAGCCGTCAATGATGCTGGCGTGATTGAGCTCGTCGCTGAAAATCACATCGCCTTTGCCGCATAATGCCGGAATGATTCCGGAATTTGCCGCATAGCCAGTATTGAACAGCACAGCGGCTTCGGTGCCCTTGAAATTGGCCAGGGCGCGTTCCAGTTCCCTGTGGGGAGTCTGGGTCCCGGTGGTCAGGCGCGAACCGCAGCTGCCGACGCCATAACGCGCCAGGGCTTTGCCGGCGGCTTCAACCAGCCGTGGATTCCCGGCCAGCCCCAGATAGTTGTTGGAGGCGAATTGCAGATATTCCTTGCCTTCGAGAATGACATGGGAATCGGCGGGAGACTCCAGGCAAATTTCCTGACGAAGCAGGTGCTCTTGCTTGAGGCGGGCAAGGGTGTCGCAGATGCGTGATTCCTTGGCTGATTTCAGGTCTGTCATAGTTTGCACTTTTCATGCGCTAATGATGGCTGGGACGCTTTCGAGGAAGTCGATTGTCTTATGAACATCCTGCTGCCGTCCCCGGTAGAGAAATATGCGTCCACCGGCAGGATTGCCATGTGTTTTCAGTGGGGAAATGCGCACATAGCCGATGGACCGCGCGGCGATATACCCGGTGACGTAATCTGGATCGTCGGAAATACATAATTCTGCAATAATTCCCGGGGCATTCGCGACCTTGGTGGCCAGCACAAGCGCCTCTGCGAAATGGTTCTTTCCGGCAGTGCAATTTGGCGTATCGCTGTCCATGCGTGTGGCGCGCACTCCGCGTTCCTGGTCTGGTGAATAGTCTTCCAGGCTGTCGGCGTCCAGAAGCATGGCGCCCCGCATGCCGCGCAGTGATTGCAGTCGTTGGACAATTTCAGCGGACCGCCGGATTCCCATGCTTTCAAGAATGTCCCGCATTTTCCGCAGGCCGTCTGATGGGGTTTCGGCAATGACGGAACTGACAGGCAGGGCTTTCAGATGGATTATTTTTTCTTCCGCCAGTTTTTCCACCTTGAAATTGATGAAGTCTGGTTCTCCGTTGGCATGGTGCATTGCCCGTTTCAGCAACGCGTCAAGAAAACTGGGAAGCAGAGAGGCGGGGAGAATCTTTTCGGCTCCGGAAATATGGCGTTCCTGCCGGCTTGCGCGCATTTTCAGGGAATAAAGCGGTTCAGGTTCATGCATAGGCCAGCATCTCCATTGCGCGGGCAATGCGCTCCAGTTCGTCGTCCCTAGTTATGAATGGCGGCATGGTGTAGATGAAATGTTCCTCCGGACGCAGCCAGACTCCGGTTTTCAGCACAATTTTTTGGAGCGTCTCTGCAGTGGGAAGATGGCGCACATCCAAGACCCCGACCGCCCCCAGGATTCGCACGTCTGCCACGTTTGGGCATTGACGGCAGGGAGCCAGGGTTTGCCGCAATTTTGCTTCAATGCGCGCCACTTCCTTTCCCCAGTCTGCGGATTGCAGGATTTTCAGGGAAGCGCAAGCGGCGGCGCAGGCCAGGGGATTGGCCATATACGTCGGACCGTGGAGCAATGTCGGTATGGGCTCGGCAATTTGGGTGGAGGCGATGGCGCAGGCAAAGGTGATGTTCCCGCCGGTCAGCGTCTTCCCCAGGCAGAGAATATCCGGCACGACATTTGCGTATTCCATGGCGAACAGCCGTCCTGTCCGCCAGAAGCCGGTGGCAATTTCGTCAAAGATCAGGACGATTCCCAAGTCATTGCAGGTTTTTCGCAGGTTGCGCAGATATTGCGGGTGATAGAACCACATTCCGTTGGCTCCCTGGAAAATCGGTTCCAGGATGACAGCCGCGATTTCCTGGCTGTGGCTATGCAGCATTTCCGCCATTGGCGCAAAGGACTTTTCATCCCATGGCGCGTCAAAGCGGCAACTGGGTTGTTCGACAAAGAATTGTCGTGGCAGCACGCCACTGAAAATTTGGTGCATGCCGCATGGATCACTGACCGACATGGCGCCGATGGTGTCGCCGTGATAGCCCCCGCGCAGGGCCACGATGCGCGTGCGGGTGGTTTTGCCCTGGGAAATCTGATATTGCAATGCCATTTTCATCGCACATTCCACTGCGATGGATCCGGAATCCGCATAGAAAATGTGTCGGAGACTGTCTGGAAGCAATGCCAGGAGCGCCTCTGCACACTGTTGCGCCGGCTCGTGGGTCAGTCCCCCGAACATGACATGTGCCATTTCGGCTGCCTGTTCGCGGATGGCTTCCACAATTTCCTGCCGCTGGTAGCCGAAGGAGGCGCACCACCAGGAAGAAATGCCGTCAATCAGGCGCTGGCCGTTTTGCAGAACGATATGGGTTCCGTCTGTGTGGTGGACATCGCAGACTGGCGGCGGGTTGTGCATGGAGGCGTAGGGATGCCAGATGTGCTCGCGGTCAATGGAAAAGCCTTTTGTGTTCATTTGCCAATCTCTCTGAATATTGCTGAAAAGTCGACGGTCGGCGGATTTTCAATCTTCACGCGTCCCATGGAGACGAACGGGGCGTCAAAACCGTTTTTCTTCATGCTGTTTTGCATAATGTGGGGCGAGTCGGCATCTATCGGCGGTGCAGCGTCTTCTGAATAGTTGTAGACGACGCCAGCCAGCGCCATGTGACGTCGGGCCAAGGCCTCCAGCGACAAAATCGTATGGTTGATTGCTCCCAGCTTCCCGGAAGTTACCAGAATGACAGGCCAACGACGCTGCTGAACATAGTCGATGGTCAGGCAATTTTCAGTGAGCGGTACAGCCAGCCCGCCGGCGCCTTCAACCAAGGTCGCGTCGTAGAGTTTTTCCACTGTTTCGACGGCGCGGCTGATGGCCTTTAGGTCGACAGTTTTCCCCTCCAGGGCGGCGGCCAGATGAGGCGAAGCCGGATAATCGAAAATCTGCGGTGCGGTCAGGCGGCTTTCGTCTTCTGGAAGCGGCGGAATTCCCATGAGCCGCCGGTGCAGGTCCAGATCTTCCGAATAGCCGTGGCATCCGGTTTGAACCAGTTTTACGGTGATGACCCGCCTGCCTGCCAACTGCAGGTGGCGCGCCATCATTCCCGTGGCCACGCTTTTGCCGACTCCGGTGTCGATTCCGCTGATAAAATATGTATCGCCCATGGCGTCTCCTAAAAATCCGATAATTGGCGTGAAAACTCCTGGTCGGCGGCGATATCCCGTCCGCGTGTCGTGAGGTAGCCGCCGGTCATCAGTCCGTTGAGTCCGGATAGCATCAGCAAGCCCTGAAAATCCTTCATCACCGTCTCCCGCCCCGCGCAGAATTTCAGCATTTTCATCGGATTGATCAGGCGGAAGAGGGCAAATGACTTTGCTGCCTCTGCGGGAGCCAGCGGTTTTTGCCCTTCCAGCGGCGTCCCTGGAATTGCCAGCAGAATGTTCAGCGGCGCGCCTTCCACATCCAGTTCCCGCACCGCAAAGGCCAGGTCAATGCGTTCCTTCCAGCTCTCGCCCAGCCCGAAGATTCCTCCCGTGCAGTTTGCTATGCCGTACTTTTTCATCAGGCGTATGGTTTCTATTTTCTCTTCTACCGCGTGGGAGGAGGCAACAAGTGAACTATACGCAGCCGGCGCCGTTTGCAGGTTCATGTTGTAGCGCCGTGCATGGTGCGCGGAAAGCAGTCTCACACATTCTTCCGAGAGGATGCCAAGGGAAACGCAGAGATACATGTCCGGCAATTCCGCGTGGATAAGGTCAAGCGTCTCAAGAATTGTCATGAAATCGTGGTCGGGCCTCTGCCAGCCGCGTCCGCTGGTCACATATCCGAATGTCCGAATTCCAGCATCGTAGACTTTCCGCGCCGCCGCCAGCGCCTCTTGCGGTGAGAGAAGCGGATAGGTGGCGATGTCGGTCGAATGGCAGCCGCTTTGGGCGCAGAACCGGCAGTCTTCGCTGCATTTGCCCGACTTTGCATTGATGATGGAGCAGCTGTGCACGCCCGGCGCGTATTTCTGCTGGACTTTATGGGCCAGGGAGAGCAAATCCAGCAGGTCGCCGCCGTTGATTTCACGGCTCAACGTCAAGGCTTCTTCCTTGGAGAGTGCTTCGCCGCGCAGGACTTTGTATGCGTTTTCTATCAATGGATGCATCATGGTCGTCTTCCGTCTGCAATGCCGTTTTTTTGTAAACTGACATACTATAAGAGGCGCGTGCCAGAAATAAAAATTATAATTGTTTATGAAATGATAAGCATAAGTTATATTATGCGGAGAATCGGGAGACGGCAAGATGATTGAACAATCCATAAGAATATTTCGGACTGCCGCGCGGGTCAGGAACTTCACCGAGGCTGGCGCGCTGCTTGGCATGACGCAGTCCAACGTAACTCAGCAACTGGCCAAACTGGAGCGCAGGTTGCGTTTGCCGCTCTTTCGTCGGAATGGCCGCACCATGGAGCTGACCAATGCGGGACAGGTGCTGCTGGATGAGTGCGAGCATCTTTTTGAGGTGGAAAAGGACATTCTGCGAAAACTGCGGAATGCGGAAAAGCATTTGCAGAACTATTCCGTCGGCGGAACTCTGACCGCGGGTTCTTACCTGCTGATTGGAATGAACACGGCGTTTTCGCGGGAAAATCCCAACGTCTCGCTGCAATTGAAGGTGAATTCCCTGGCGGTTCTGCTGCCACAGCTGTCCGCGGGAGAATTGGAGCTGGTTCTGACCGACGAACCTTACGATCGGCAATATCTGCTGTCGATTCCATATTGTCTGGACCGCCTCTTTCCCGTCTATGCGCCAGGCGTCTTGCGGACTGGAATTTTCTCTCTGGAAGAATACATCCGCTCCGGACGGAAAATTGTCCTGGACGGCTTCGGCGGTTGCGTCTTCAGGGTTTTCCGGCATTTTCTCCAGGAGCGCCATTTGCCGTTTCCGGAGGACGAACAGGTGGTTGAAGCGTCTTCGTCGGAGGTGGCGAAACAACTGGTTCAGGCTGGGCAGGGCATCGGCATTTTCTCCAGTCTTGCCGTGGAGAACGAATGCAAGGCAGGCGTGCTGAAAATGGCCGCGTTTGCCGAAGGACAGATGAGACGTCCCGTGGATTTCATCTATCTGCCAACAGCCAACAAACAGTTCGTCCGCGATTTCACCTCCTTCTGCCTGGGCCACCGCGGCGCCTCGCTTGGCGTGGGAAATTAGGCAGGACGTAATGGTGGAAGCGGCGTTTCGCAAGGTATACTACCTGAATCCGGGAAGTTCCGATTTCTCTTGAAAAATCCCGTTGCAGAATAGGTGAATTATCTGTAAAAGCTGTTGATTTTTAAATATTTCTATAACTTTTACGGAAAAAACTTGCTTTTCCTTTTGCTTGCTGGGTTCCCTCGGGGAGGACATTTGAGGCTATGTTAGTTGATTTCCTTATAGCAATACCTGTTCAGGAAAGACGCCTTGAACCACGAATGAACACGAACGGCGTCCAGGTTGGCGGTCCACGAAGGACCGGCGTTTTCTTTCTTTCGTCCGGCGGAAAGACTCTTGGTTTTTCCGCCGGACGAAAAAGGGAAACTGACGTTTCGGCAGCGTCGCCAACCTGAATGGACAAGGTGATGATTGATGTCCATTGGTGTATTTTGGCAGTTCTGCAATTCCGTTCTGAATCGTAACAATCCGAGAACTTTTTCCCCTTCGTTGGTGGTTTTCATGTCAGCTGTTTCTTTTAATGCTACCGCTTTTTCGTTGCTGCAGCGCTGGTGCGACGCGCTGATTGCCTACCAGGTACAAAAACATGCGGATCCTCGTGTGCGCGGGGCGCTTCTGTGTCCTGCCTGCGGCGCCCAGCATGGCCGTATCGGCGACATGGTCCTGCCCATGACCTGTCTTTGGCGCATCACGGGCGAATCGCGCTATCTGGAAGCCGCCTGCCTGGCCCTGGACTGGCTGGAATGCACCATGCTTCGTCCGGACCAGGGGTACCGCAACGATTACAAGGAAGCCTGGTCTGCCATCACGGTCTTCGCGCAGATCGCCTTGGGCCATACGCTGGAGTATTTCGGACAGTTCCTTCCTGCGGAATTGCGGACGAAATGGCAGCGGATTTTCCAGCGTCAGAGCGAATATCTTTATGGCTATTTCCACGAAAGCGACCGGGGCGCCGTGGTCAACTATCCGGCATCGTATTGTCTGGCCATGATGCTGGCCTGGAAGCTCTTGGAAAAAGAAGAGTATCGCCAGTCCGCACAGGCGAAGGCCAAGACGCTCTATGACCATTTCCTGGAGGACGGGATGCTGTCGGGAGAAGGGCATTCCTGGGATACGCCTACGCAGCGTGGGTGCCAGCCGGTGGATCTGGGATACAACCTGGAGGAATCGCTGCCGAATCTCTGCGAATACGCGGAGCGTTCCGGCGACGAACGGATGAAGCTTCTCGTGGAACGTTCTGCGCTGGCGCATCTGGAGTTCGTGCTGCCCGATGGCGGGATCGACAATTCCATGGGATGCCGCTCCGCCAAGTGGACCTACTATGGGAGTCGCACTTCGGATGGCGCCCTGCCTCTCTATGCCGCATACGCCGTCAAGAATCCCGTCATGGCGCGGGCTTTGCGCGTTACGCTGGAACTTTACGCGCGATGCACCTCTTCCGAAGGCCTCCTCTACGGCGGATTGATGTATGCAGAGGCCGGCGAGGCGCCGTGCATTCATCATACGTTTATCCACGCAAAAGCATTGGCCATGGTTCTTTGCGCCAATCTTCCGGACAATCTGCCGGAGGCGCCGCTGCCCCGGGAAACCGCCCGGGGCGTCAGGACCATCCGCTCCCTGGACACCCGTCTGGCCGCTTTTGGCCCCTGGCGGGCGTCTTTCTCCGCCAACGATTCCTTTACTAGGGTCCCCGGGACGTTTGTCGGCGGCGGAAGCCTCGCCATGCTCTGGCATCGGAAGCTTGGCGTGGTCTGCGCGGCGACCATGTCGCGCTATGGCTGTGTGGAGCGAGTGAACATGCAGGACCTGTATCATGAGCAGAAGGTCCTTTGCATGACTCCGCGCATCGAGGACCAGAACGAATTTTCCAGCACGGCGGACGGTCGGGTAACCGTCGAGGCCAATGTCCTGCCGGATGCCTTGGAATACACTGCGAAAGGGCATCTGACGAAGGACATTCCCGCACTGCCGGTCAGTGCGCCTTTCTGCCTGCGGTATGGTCTCAAGGCCAGTGGGTTGACGATTTCCGCCTCGTCGGAGAATGCCTTCCGTTACGTGCTGCCCGTGGTGGCGGCCATGACCGACCAGGTTGTGCTCCAGGAGAAAGAGGCTGTCATTCGCCGTCCAGAAGGCACAATCCGCATCACCGCCTCGAAACCGCTTGCGCTCTTGCGCACTTCCCGTGGGGACCGGGCCTTCTCGCCCATCGCGGGCCTCCTGTGCGCCTGTTTCTACGTGGAAGGCGCGGCAGGGGAGACAATTGATTTGACGCTGAATGTTGCTGAATAGAACGCCATGAAGATTTCCGCGGATTTCAACCAGCCGATAGGCGTGATGAAGCCCATGCATGGCGTGGGGCAGCCTCCCATGGTGCAGCTGAACGACTTCATGATGCACTATCTGACGGAGGCGGGCATTCCGTATTCCCGGTTGCATGATGTACAGGGGCCGCAGGGGGCGAATGCCTACGTGGACATTCCGAATATCTTCCGAAATTTCGAGGCGGACGTGGAGGATCCTGCTTCCTATGACTTCGCCTTCACGGACGCCTTCCTGACAAAGATGATTGCGCATCATGTGGAGCCCTTCTTCCGTCTTGGCGTGACCATCGAGAACTGCTTCTATCTGAAGCCTCTGCGCATTGATCCGCCGAAGGATTTCGCAAAGTGGGCGCGCATCTGCGAACATATCATCCGCCATTACAACCATGGATGGGCCAATGGTTTCCAGTTCGGCATCAAATATTGGGAAATCTGGAACGAACCCGATGACGGCTGCTACGATGTGAAACTTTCCGGAATGTGGAAGGGGACGCCGGAGCAGTTCTTCGATTTCTACGCCACGGCGGCACGGCACCTGAAGGCGTGTTTCGGCGACGAAATCCAAGTGGGCGGATACGGTGCCTGCGGCTTCTGGGAGTATCGGAAAGACCTGGAGGCAAATGGCCTGGGGCGTGCGCCGCAGACGCAGCGCGAGGGCTATCTGGAGTTCGCGCACCGCTTCCTGCAATTCGTCCACGACGAGAATGTGCCACTGGATTTCTTCTCTTGGCACAGCTATGCGGACCTGAAGGACACGGTGGAGATGGCGAGATACTGCCGTCGATTGCTGAAAAAGCATGGCCTGGCGGATGTCCCGGATTTCCTTGACGAGTGGAACACCTGCTTCGAGGCGAAGCGCCGCGGCTCCGATTACGCGGCGGCGCAGGTCTTCGGCATGATGCTGGCCATGCAGAAGGAAGATACGAAGATGCTGAACTACTACGATGCGCGGCTGGGCTTCTCCGGCTACGGCGGGATGTTCAATCCCGATACGTGGGAGCCGTATCTGGCATACTTTGTCTTCAAGATGTTCCATGACGCGTATCAGCTGAAAAACGAGATGCAGTCCGCGTCCGACGATCCCGACGTCTATGTCTGCGCGGCGGGGAATGACCGCAGACGTGTGCTTCTGCTGGCCAATGTCAGCGACAGGAAAATGGATGCGGAACTGGATCTCCAGGGTGTCAGCGTGTCGGAGGCGGAGGTCGTCATGATCAACAGCGTTTATCGCAATAGCCTCACGGGAATCCGGATTGCCTCCGACGGAAAGCTGTCCATTCCGCCATATACCTGCGTGGAGTTGCGATTTTAAGGTAGGATAGGAGAGAAAATGAAATCCGGAAAGGTTGTTTGGAAGGATGTCTTTGCCGAATGGGACGAACGGCAGCTGCGGGTGGGGAACGGCAAGTTCCAGCGCGTCTTCGACCTTGGCGACGGATTGCTGAGGACGACTTCGCTCTGTGATGGCGAGGGGCGTCTCTTTGCGGAGGCCAGTGCCGCCTGCAATGATTTCGAGTGCTATGGCAGTTCCTTGGAACTCAAGGATCTGCGGCATTCTTTGGAGGATGTTCAGGCGGAAGTCCGGGAGAACGATTTTCTGGAAGCGCCTCATCTGCATCTTACCGTGGTCCTCTATGAAACGGAGAGCAAGACGCGCTACCAGCGGGAGTTCTTCCTCTATCCGGAACTCCCCGCGTATGGCCTGCGAAATGGCATCGCCACGGCAGTTCTCGCGAATCTCTACTACACGCCGCGCCATCGCCTGGAGGACGATTATGCGCCTTACGTCCGTCGCCGCCGGGATCCGCTGATGGATGTGCTTCATCCCGCAAAAGGCTTCCGGATCACGAGGAGCGTGGAGTTCGTTGGGCACACCGATGTCCAGGATCAGCACGTCCGGGAACATGCCGCCGAGACTGGACAGACGGAGTTCCAGGGGAACCTCCTCTACTGCGAGGCGCAGGACGGCGCAGGCGTCATCCTGCTGCAAGAGGCGCCGCCGACTTCCGAACGTCGGGAGTTCGTTTCTTGTGACTTCTGCCTGGACAAGGCGGGGGACATCCGGTCGCTGTGCTGGGGGCTCTCTCCGTCGGATATCTCCGCGAACCGCATGCTTCTTTCCTATCGGAATGCCGTGCTGCTCTATCATGATGCACAGGAACGGGATTTTGTGCTCAAGGACTATCTTCGCACACGCTTCGACCACTCCGCCCAGCATCGTCGCATCGTGTGTAACGCATGGGGCTGCGGGGCCTTTCCGAAACGTCTCAATCCCCTGTTTCTCCGTGACGAAATCCAGGCTGCGCCCCAATGCGGCGGCGAAGTCTATCAGATTGACGACGAATGGCAGGCCGGCGGATCCCTGGGGAACTACGTCGTGCGGAACCAGCGGCCGGATATCGCCTGGTATTGGTCCATCAATCAGGAGAAGGTAGGCTGCGACAGCTTTGCGCCGCTCTGGGAGCTGGCGCGGAAGAAGGGTATCGAGCTGGCGCTTTGGATTGCCCCCAGCACAAACGTGGCCTATCGGGACCACCGGCAGTTCGCGGACATCGTTCTGGATTTCTATCGCAAATATGGCTTCCGTCTTTTCAAGGTGGACAACGCGTCCTTCCCGACCCGGGAGTGCGAGGAGAACTTCGAGACGCTTTTGCGCGATGTCCGCCGGGAATCCAACTGCGACGTGGTCTTCAACCTGGATATCACGGCCGATCAGCGCGGAGGGTTCTTCCGCTTCTTGGAATACGGTTTGCTTTTCGTGGAGAACCGCTACGTCTGCCACAGCTTCGGGGTGGGATATCACCCGGAGCGCACCCTGCGGAATCTCTGGGATCTGTGCCACTTTGTCCGTCCGCAAACTCTGCAGGTGGAAGTTCCGTCGCCTTGGGATGTCAACGAAAAGTTCTATCAGGCAAAGGGCGAAACGGATCCCCGGAGCTATCCTTGGGAATACTGGGGGGCCATAGCGCTTTTCGCCAATCCGCTGCTCTGGTTCTCGCCGTCATCCATTCCGGAGGACGACCGCCGCAGAATGAAGGAGGTCATCTCCTTGCATCGGAAATACAACGACGCAATCTTCGGCGGCGAGATCTTCCCCATTGGCGCTCGACCCGACGGCAGCGCACTGACAGGCTTTGTCTCCCGAAATTCCGACGGCACGCCGCGCATCGCGCTGCTGCTGAGGGAGCGAAATGCCAAGACGGAGGCGCTGGCGATGCCCGGGACGGCCGGTTGGCGGTGCGTGGCAGGCGAGGGCGCAGTGCGTGACGGAAATCTCGTACTGCCCAAGACGGCTTCCTTCGCCCTCTTCATGCCGTAGGATGCGCAAGGATGTTTTCTGGCATTACCAGAATTCTGGAGCGTTTTCAGAAGCAATAAAAGCTAGAGAGCCTTTGCAAAAGTCGCTTTGGACACTTTTCGCGCTTTCGGGGCATTTTGTTCCGAGTGCTTCCGCCTTCGCGAAGCTACGGCGGGACATGTCGCGTCGTAGTGGACTACGCCTTGGCGCACTTGAAGCAGACAGCCTCCGAAATCCCTGAAAAGTGCCTTCGAATGGACTTTTGCAAAAAGGCTCTAGAATCTATACAGTGCATTGCTATTGCACTTGTCACGCATTGATTTTAGATATATATTATGGTCATTATCCACACAAACAGGAGATACAACCATGGTAGCAAACACAGTCAATTTGAGTGTTCGCCTGGATGCCGAGGTAAAACAGAATGCAGAGGCATTGTTCGAAGCCTTTGGAATGAACATGACAACTGCAATAACGTTGTTTCTGAAGCAAGCAATCAGAAACCAGGCAATTCCTTTCTCTATTACCATGAATGCGCTTCCCAATAAGCGCACTCTGGCAGCTATTCGAGAAGCCATGGCCCTTGAAAACGATGACAATGCAGAGACCTTCCATTCCATCGACGAACTTCGCATGGATCTGCTCTCATGACATACGAAATTCGGCGAACCAAAGAATTCAAGCAGAATGTTAAACTCTGTATCCGATGGGGCAAAGACATTGAAAAACTGCTGGCAGTAGTCAAAAAACTTGCCAATGGCGAGGAATTGCCGGAGGTCAACCGCAACCACCTGCTCGTCGGCGACTACTCCGGATGCTGGGAATGCCATATTGAACCCGATTGGTTGCTCGTCTATCGTCGTAACAACCAAAAGTTAATTCTTGTGCTGACCAACACAGGAACTCACAGCGATATTTTCGGATAATCAAATATCAGGCCTGAAAGTCAACCGCCCGCAAAATATATCAATTGGGGGCATCACCATACAATATCCTCGAATCCGCTTCTCGCCATGGCAAGTCCTGCGAGTTGCGGTGGTTAGGGACAAGGGATCACGGGTGATGATTGGGGCCGGACGGGGATGTTGGTTTGACGATTTTACATTGTAATGCAGGTTGTTGCAAATAATTTGTTTCAATTTTAAAATTGATTATATCCGATAGTATTTTTCTTGCTGGAATAATCATGACATATTCTGCTTCTGACGACAAAACAGTTGGCTGGAAAATGTCATTTAGGATAAGAAAGTCAGAGGAAGGATTGCCTGAAGGATCAAGCGGGGAAATCGACGTCAGTTTTATTGGAGTGGCACTTTTATTTTTGATTTTCAAGTTGATAAAATCATTCTCTTCGGCATCTCCACGAACGAACAATATTTCATCATAATTAATCGGCTGATGTGTTTTATATAACTTTTCCCCATTCCGTGTCCTATATGAAATTCCATCTTCCTCAACATCGAATGAGTATGTTATGGTTTCTTTTAACTGGAAACAATGAAAGCATTTTTCCTTAAGAATATCATTAGGGAGATTGTGAAAAAGGTCTATTTCTTTGGAATAGCCTTCTGAAGTAATAATTGCCGTATATTGCCAGTGAATCTTTTCCATTGTTTTACCAGTGGATAACTTGACAAGCTCCGCATCGCTGGCTATGGCAATTGTGTCTGTAGTGTTATTTGTTATTTTAACATGCAATTCCACTGGCGTCGCGGACAAAATCACACATCCACACAAAAACAGCGCCGAATACAGCACTGCAAAAACGCAAAAAGGGATGAATGTCTTTTTGTGGTCACTCCCCATTTTGACGCCAGACGAGATGATTGAAATCAGACGGGCAAGGTTTTTTGAAGAAAACGTAATATACATAAGAAAGAAAATTTCACTAAAAGTCCAAATCAAGCAGTTGATTACGAAAGCTAATATACTAGTAATCATCAAGATTGCCAAGTTGCACTTATATTTTATATGCATAACTGCATTTATCGTCAAATAAACTATGAATTGAACAGCAAGGGCATGGCAGGCATATCCTATTTTGTTTGTCAGATTTGCTAGAAGGTAAAAAAAGTGTAATCCGCATACGAACATAATACAAGCGCCATTGACTCATATAAATATATCTTCCTTATTTCCATTCTGTCCCGCAAAAAAGAATTGTCTTTAACAACTGAGCAACGATTTGAAATCAAGTATCGCGTTTTTAACAGAAAATTCCGCAGGCCGCGCCGGCAGGCGGAGCTGTATTAGGAGTATTAGGGAGGAACAACTCCTAAAGACCTCCGCCGTCAAACGGCCTTTTGGGGGGAACAAAGAATTTCCTTAAAATTCTCCGCAGTATTGTTCGGCAGCCGGTCCCTTGTTGCCAATGCCCCTGCCGATGGCCGGACTGTAGTATTGCGAGAAGGCGTAACAGAGCCCCGTTTCGTCGTCCTGGAACAGGGTTTTGAAGCGGAAGGGATTTGTGGAAGTGCCGTTGTGGGTGCAGGTGCCGAAAGGCGCGTAGAGGTACGTGTCGGTGACGACGCCCTTGTCGTTCATGATGGCGACGATGTTCTGGCTGGCGTCGGATACGAGGAATTCGCTGTTGTTCCGCAGGATTGGCGTTCCGGAGGTGAGATAGCTATTTTCCAGTGCATTGCCGTTGCTGGCGTTGAATTCGGCGACCAGGTTGTCGTTGTCATAGGCATAGAGGATGTGCTTGACCAGGGTTTCCTCCTGGAAGACCTTCTTTTCGAAGCGACGGCCCAGGTAATCGTATGCGAATTCCAGGCGGAGCGTTCCCTTGGTGGCGGAGACGAGGCGGTTCTGGGCATTCCAGACGTATGTCCAGCCATCGTATGCAAGCAAGTTCCCGTCGGCATCGTAGGAGAGATTGCCGGCGGAACCTTTGTCTATCGCCGTATAGAGATTCAGCGCGTTGGTGGAATAGCGCCGGAGATTTTCGGAGGCGCCATCCTCGGAGAGTGTGCGATTGCCCGCGCCATCGTATTCAAAACGGAAGGCCTCGCCGGGAATGGGCTTGCCTTCGGCGCTGAAGCGGGCGGCTGCGGTCAATTGTCCCAGGCGGTCGTATTCGTATGACCAGGCGGTGCCGTCGGGGAGATGGATGCGCGTGCGCCTGTCGCGTAGGTCGTAGGCATAACTCAGGGAAGAGAGTTCACCCGTGGGGCCCCAGAAGGCAATTCGCGCTACATTGTCCCAGACATCGAAGGAGCGTTCTGCCTTTGCGATTTCGGTGTCATTCCGGAACCACCTGATGCCCGCCAGGGCGTTTCCGTGCTGCCTATGCAGGAATTCCAGGCGGTTCTGCCCCGAGACGATTTCCTTGAGGCGTCCGAAGGCGTCATAGGAGTAGTCGTTGTGGAGGAGGACCGTCTCCGCCTTTGCGAGTGTGAACGCAGTGCGGCGATGCAGTCTGTCATAGCCCAGGGTGATTGTGAGGCCAGGAAGATGGGGTTGGGTTTCCGAGAGGCGATTCCCCGCTGCATCGTAGGAGAAGCTGCGTGTCCCTGCGGCATCCGTCACGGAGGCCAGCCGTCCTCCGCGGTCGTAAGTGCAGGAGATCGACGGGGTTCCGTCGGAGAAGGAGACTGTGGTCCTGCGCCCTGCGTTGTCGTAGGAATATGTCGTGACGATGCCGCGAGGAGATGTCTTGGTGACGAGATTGCCGTTGGCATCGTAGGAATATTCCTCATGGCTTCCATCCGCGTATGTCTGGCGGATGATCTGGCCTCTCTCGTTGTAGGCGAAGGCACTCCTGTCACCGTTTCCGGTCCCTTCTGGATTCCGCCAGGAAGTCATGGCGGTCGTGCGTCCTTGGGCATCGTATTCGTATGCCACGCGGTGCGTATCCCCGCATTCCAGAATCGTTTTTCCTTGGGCATTGAATGTGCTTTGGCATACAGCGCCGTCGGGGAAGGTCACCTCTTCTTGGCTGTCACTGAGATTGACGGTTCGGCGCGTGATACGGCTTTCTTCGCCAATCTTGATTTCCTGGGAGACCGTATGCTGGCTGCTGTCGGTGATTTCACGGAATTGCGTCATGACGCCATTGGCCGCGATGGTTCTTCCGATCGGATTTTCGAAGGCATCGTATTCGTATGTGGTGACGCCCTGGCTTTCGGAGGCCCGGCTGACGGGACGGTGGTTGCGGAAGGTGGAGAGAACGGGGGCCTTGCCGTCGGCGATTGTCTTTTCCTCGACGATGCCATTGCCGCGAAGGGTCGTTTCCACGCGGGTCTGGATACCGTCTTCCTCATGGATGTTGAGCCTGTTGTTTCTGGATTGCAGGCTCTGGGACACCAAGGCCGGGGTGCCGGAGGACGCATCCAGCCAGCGCCAGTTGCGGGTGCGAAGCATGACCTGGCCTTCCATTTCAACATAGTCCGTCTTCTTCGCCTCTACGATGTCGGGGCCGACGAGGCCGATCTTCCCGTCGCCGTCCATGTCAATGGCGGTAATGTCGCCGTAGGTCGGGTCATCGTATTGGTAGAGGGTGACGCATCCCGTGGGAGCAGTGGACGACAGGATGCGGCTCTGGGCGTCGTATGTGGTGGCGGAATAGGTTCCGTCGGGATAGGCTGTCTTGATGGTTCTGCCCAGGAGGTCCTGGGTGCTTTCCACCCACTCGCCTTCGCCGTAGACCGTTCGCGTGGTCATGGTGCCATCGGAGTTTACCGTTCGGAAATACGACACGGGGGAAACGGCCGTGCCGGAGACGGAGGCGATGGTTCCATCCAAATGGTAGGTCGTCACTGCCGTGCTTCCGTCGGGATAGACGGTTGTTTCCGTGCGGTGTCCGTCAATGATCTCCGTACGGTATTCCGTGCGTTCTCCCGTGGGGGAAATCTCCGCGGTTTTTTCACCGTATTCGTTGTATTCGTAACGGGTGGTCTGTGTTTGGGCGGACGCATCCTGCGGTTTGACGGACGCCATGAGGCTTGCCGTAAGGCTCTCCGCGAGAGTGCGCCCGATGGCGTTGTAGGTATAGTTCGTGGTCAGGTCGCCGATCGTGCGGGAAGCGATTCTGCCTTTGCTGTCGTATTCTTTCGTCTCGGTGATGCCTTCCCGGGAGGTATGGGAGATGGTTGAGACAGTGCCTTGAACGTAGGTTTCCGTCGTGTCATCTTCATGACGGGTCACCAAAGGCCGTCCGAAGATGTCTCGTTCGTAGCTTTGGCTGGATATGGTCAGGCCGCTCTCGATGTCAATGACCGTGCTGGAAAGGAGCTCGTCGTCGGCGGTGCGTTTTTCTATTGTTCGTTGTCCGGAGAGGATGCCCGTGGCCCCCAGGACGCCCCGCTCCGTGGTTACCGTCCATGTGCCGTCGCTGTTCTGGACAAAGCTTCTCAGCAGTCCCCGCCCATCGGTTTGGCAGCTGTAGATTTCCTCTTCGTCGAACGGGGTATCCCAGCCCTCCAAGGAACAGCTCCAGTAGGCTTCGTTGGAAGGATCGTCAATTGCCGCTCCGGGGACACTGGTCCGGATGTAACCGCTCAGGCATTGCCCGGCTTCTGTATGATTGAAGGAATAGGTCCGCGAGACTTCAATGCCCTGGATCCTTTCGATTTCCGTCCTGAAATTCCCCTCGCGGATGGTTTCCACCACACGGCATTGGTCGTCCGGAGCACCACGCGGGGAATCAAGCCAAGGCGTCGCTTCGGTGGCTATGGCGTTTTCCGCAGCGTACGTATATCGTTTCCAGGCGCCGTCCCATTCCACTTCCTCCTTTTTCTGCCCATAGTTCGGGCTTTCATCGGCTTCATCGTCATAGTATGAATATTGTTTTACACGCGGCTTTTCCTTGCCGACGCGCTCTTCCAGGATTTCCTCGTCCCAGGGAAAGACGTGGCAGACGTTTTCCGAATACTTCACCACTTCCTTCTCCGCATCCCGGTATTCCCGGAAGCGCAGGATGTCGCCATTGGGCAGGAGTTTTCTGCCCACCGCATTGCTTGAGGCGTTGCTGCCAGAGCCTTGCCTGTGCGTCCAGCCTTTGGTCTCGGGGGAATATTCCATCGTGTCCACGATGGGGTCCCTGCCTTTGACCATGGAGGTCACTTCGATGACGTCCAGTTTGTCGGGATCTTCCGACGGATTTCGAATGCGCCAGATGCGGAATGGCTCTCCTGTGAGCGGCGGGAGCGTGGAAGCGTCCTCTGCGGGAAGTTCGAATTCCGGATAATAGTATCGGATTTCATAGCCATAGTCTATGTCCACCAGGTCAATGACGCATTGCACGGCATAGATGCGCCTGAGGCAAGCACCCTCCGTTTCGCCACTGACAGGGGGCATTTCGAAGTACGAGGCGTCTTCGTCCTTTTGCAGGAACTCGTAATATTCTTTTTCACGGTTCCATTTGGCGAGACGTTTCTCGCCTTTCCATTCGTCAAGATAGACAGTGATGCCCTTGTCGTTTATATTTACCGACTCTTTGAGGCCTTTTCGGGAGAAGATTTCCGGTGTCGGGGAAGAAAATTTAAAATAAAGCAGTCCTGCGTTATATCCTTGGGAATCCCGGCCCAAATCGCACTGGAATTTCGCGGAGCTGTCATAGAATTCCCTGGGGATATGGCTGTCGCCTTTCCGCGATGGCCTTGCATGCCATGCCTTTCTTACCCTCTCCTTCTCCTCTTCATATAATTTGCGCACTTTCTTCATGATGAATTCCCGCGAGCCGCCCTTCAAGGAACCCAATTCCGACAAAAAACTCTTGGTGTCCTGTGGCTTGGCCTCCGTTTCCTCCGAAGGCTTTCTCTCGGGCCACGAAATGCGCTTCTGGACGAGCAGCGTGCGCTTCAAACGATAATCCTCCATGAATTGCTCATTCTCCGAGGAACTCAGCTTGCCGTCGCCATCCGCATCATACACGGCGAGCATGGCGATTTCCTTGGCCTGGGAACGTTCTGACAGTGTGGCGCATTCCTTCTGGAGTTCCTCCCTTTTCGCATCAAAGAGAGCCAGACGGTTCATGGCCGCCTCTTCTTCCGCTGTCAAGGTTGCTCCGGGGGCAGGCTCCTCAGGAGATTTCCGGCAAGAGACCGATAGGCATGAAACAAGCAAAAGGAATAGACCTGCAACGATGAAGCGCGTTCTCTGTTTCATTGTGATGGCTCCCGTAGAATGGCGGTGGCGTTTTTTCAAATTGAGTCAGTACCGCCTATACAATACATCACGAAGCCGCTTCTTGCCATTGCAAGTCCCACTATTTTTTTGGGGGAACGATATGCTTAAGAGCCTTTTGCAAAAGAGCCTTTTGCAAAAGTGCCTTAAAATGGACTTTTACAAAAGGCTCCCTCGAATTTTTTAGAATACGACCTGGAAGTGATGCAGGTCCATGAACTCGTTTCCGGCGGAAGCGTAGTCGCAGAGATAACGCTCGCCGTTGAGGAAGGCGATGCGGTAGCTGGTGGTGTCGCCGTGGTAGGAGTTCAGGCGGGTGTCGTCGGCCAGGACAACGGGGCCCTGCATGTAGCAGAAACTGTTGGGCGTGGTGGGCAGGATGCGCTTGCGGAGGGCGTGGTCGAAGACGATGCTGACGACATCGCCGTCCTTCCATTCGCGTTCCACGGCCAAATATGTGCCGGGCGTCGCCGGGATTTCCTCGCCGTTGACTGCCAGGAAGCCCTTGCCGCTTTCGCGTTCGGGAACGCGGAAGCGGAGCGCCATTTTGCGGGGCGCGTCCATCGCCAGGGCGATCTGGACTTTGTTGCCGAAGAAGGGCCAGCCGCCGGTGACGGTGTATTTGACGCCGTCCAGGCGGACTTCCATGTCTTCATAGAGGTTGAAGACGGGTGCGCCGTCCTTGACCATGACGCCCAGCACGGTTGCCATGGCGAGTCCTTCGGGGCCCTGCGCCCGGCAGCAGTCCATGCCGTGGAAGGGGTTGTTGAAGCCGATGAGCATCTGGTCCGCTGCCGCGATTTTGCAGGCGGGGCCGCAGAGCGGTGTGGGATTGCGGTGGGTGAAGTTCGTGCCGTCAAGGGTCATGCCGCCCAGCAGTGCGTTGTAGAAGGAGAGTTCGCACTGGTCGAAGACCTTCGCGTCGCCGGTCAGCTGGAGAATGCGCTCCAGGTAGTGCAGCCAGGTGGTGGTGATGCAGGTCTCGCCCATGGCGCCAGTGGCCTCCAGGTCGTCGATGTTCTGCTTGAATGCCATGTCGAACCAGTATTCTCCCCAGCGGTCCTTGCCGCCGGCCACGCCCGTGCACAGGATTTCGCGGTCGCGGATGCCGGCGTAGTAGCGGGTGAGGATCTCGTATGCCTTGGGGAAGGAGTCGTCTTCCAGGCAGAGTTCCGCAAGGCCCTGGAAGCAGCTGGTCATTTCGTATGCCTTGCCATTTCCCAGTTCTGCGGGATTCTTGCCGTCCAGCACGCCCTGGAAGATGTCGCCCTTGCCGGAGCAGCCCGTCTTCGCGATGTATTTGGCGAAGTCCAGGTACTTCTTGTCTTGGGTGATGCGGTAGACCCGGACGATGGCGTCGATGGCGGAGCAGGTGGCCAGGCCTTCATGATATCCGGTGGTGAGGGGATGGAGGGGGCCGCCTTCGCCCATTTGGCGGATCATGAAATCCACCTGCTTGCGGCAGGCGTCGATCACCACGGGGTCCATCTCGATATACTGGCAGTAGCGGGCCAGACCGTGGAGGACGTATTTGCGGCCCCACATGTCCCAGGTTCCGGGCTGCTTTTCCCGGGCGACTGTGCTGATGCAGCCATCGGCGTCCTGGGTGGAGATGATGTCATAGACGGTCTCCTTGAGGATGGCCTTGAGCTCTTCGTCCTGTGTGGCATAGGCGATGAGGATGGCGCCGCGGATCATTTTCCCCCAGAATTCGCTGCGCCAGGAGATGGTCTCGTAGCGGTTGCGGAAGGGCTCCACCAGTCCTTTCCAGTTGACGCGCTTCAGGAAATTCGCGGTGCAGAGGTCAATGGCTTTGCCGAGCTCGCCCTTAAGGGCGAGGGAACCGGCGGGTAGGATTTGAAATTGATTGGCGAGAGGCATTTCGTTCTCCTAGGTAGATTGGAAAATAAGAATGAAAAGAAACCTGCATAAAATAACCGTCTCTGGGAAAACGTGGGAAATCCAGACAACATTTTCTGGGAAAATTTGGATTATTCGGATACCACCAGCATGCCGGTGGTATCTGACTTCCAAGACAAGGGCATCCTGCGTGGTTCCGCCAAAGGAACCTATCCTCTTGGGGAAGAGAATGTTTTCCCCAAGAAGAGCAGGGCGATGCCCGTGAAGGCTCCGGCGAAATGCGCGGCGTGGACGGGGATGAAGCCGGTCGTGGCGAAGAAGGTCCTGCCGCATGTGCATTCCGCGATGGTCTTCAGCAGGATTCCCGCGAGGGCTAGATACGCCAATGGCTTGATATGCTGGAAGAGATTCCAGGCGAATAAGATGAAGAGACAGCATCCGATGCCGGACAGGCCGCCGTAGGAGGGCAGCTCCGGATGGAATAGGATGACGGTAAGGGAAACCGCGAGGGCGGAGACGGGAAGCGCCGCCAGGAGCTGTCTTCTGGGGATGCGGGAGGCCATGACGGCGAAGCAAAGAGCGTCGTAGAAGAAATGCTCGAAGGTCCAGTGAACCAGATGCCCGGTGAAGAAGCCGAGAAGAAGCATCGGCCAGGGGGCGGTGGTGCGCAGCGCCAGAAGGGCTGGCAGCCCCGGCGTGGTGCTTGCCAGAACCGAGGCTGCCAGAATCGGCATGATGATGTCCGCGTTATGCGATTTCATCGGGTGATGGCTTTACTTTCGCTTGTGGTTGCCGATGCCGGCTGCTCCCAGGAGCAGGGCGAACATGGTGACGACCGTCCACGGGCTCATGGCGCCGCCGCCACCGCCGAGACTCGGGGCGGAGAAGTGGAACATGGGGGAGGAATGGCTGTGATGTTGTTCCGGGGTGCTTTGCGTGTAGGAGGAAGTCTCCTGTGCGGGCTGGGACTGGCAGCTTGGGTCGGGTGTGTCAACGCGGTAGCTCTTGACGGGGGCGGCGTTCCGGGTGGATTGCGCGGCGTGTTCGCGTGCCGTGCGGGACTGGTTCCGGCGGTCAATGTTGTGCTTGGCGTGGGTGTCGTCGTCCAGGACGATCATGGATGTCTCGTCGGTGACAATCTGGTATTGGACGCCGATGTTGCGCTGGATGTCCTTGTGCTCGCTCTCGGCCTCCGCGCCGCTGTTGTAGAGGTCCTCGTGCATTTCCAGCTGCGCCAGCGCCCACATCCGTTCCAGCTCGGGATTGTCACCGTCCTCCTTCGGGAAGACCATGCTGCACTTGTATTCCTTGTCTTCGCCGCTGATGCGGGTCTTCATCTTCACGGTCGCCTTGCCGTCGCCTTGATACCGTCCGAAGAGGACCAGCTGCTGGCCGCGGTAGAGCTTCTTGATTGCCTGGTTGGTGACGTCGTAGGTCTTGATGCCGTCGATCTCGATTTTCACGTCGTGCATGGCCTGGTAGGTGATCTTGCTCTTTGCCAGGAGGATCTTTCCGATGATGTCGTCATCGTTGGAGACGGCATCGTAGAAGCCGCCGGAGGCGTTGCAGATGGTCCGCATCAGGGGCCAGTTGCTGTTGTTGCCCATGAGGAAACCGAAGACGCGGATGTCATGCTTGTGCATCAGGGCGGCGAATTTCGCCGGGGCGATTTCGCCGGTGTTGGTGACGCCGTCCGTGACGATCACCAGACTGGAAACCCGGTCGTCGTCCAGCTTGGAGAGGGCCATGTAGAGTCCGGCATAGAGATTCGTGCTTCCGCCGGGGGCGAGCCGGTCAAGGAGTTCCGTGGCTCGGCTGATGTTTTCCGGAGTTGCGGCCAGATAGCCGTTGGTCAGGTCGTGTGCGCTGCTTTCAAAGGTGACGATGCGGAAACGGTCCTTGGAGTTCATCTTGCCGATGGTCTGCTTGACGCCGTTGGCGAGGGTGGCGAGCTTCGAACCCCACATGCTTCCGGAAACATCCAGGACGAAGATGTAGTCGGAACCCTGGGTGATGGGCTGCAGGTCCACGCCGGGCGTCAGCACCATCATGAAGTAGCCGTCCTTTTCCGATTCCTTGTAGGGGACGACTTCCAGCCGTCCGGGAAGATTTTCAACCAGCGTGTAATAGAAGACGAAGTCGCGGGTCAGACCATCGGATAATTCGAAGGCGAGGTCGGCTTCGCCGTTGGCCAGGTCTTCGGTGGTGGCGGTTGCCTGTCCGTATGGTGCGCGCCAGGCGGCGAGGGGCCAGGCGGAACGCAGTTTCACGCGGATGCTGGTGTGTCCTGTGGGCTTGCTGTTCCGGGTCCAGAAGGATTCTGCCGCCGTGTCTTTGGTGTTGCCTTCTTCCAGGGGATAGACGTAGCGGCAGGTCTCCGTGTCAAGCGGGAGCGGCTGATAGTAGACAAAGGAGATCGTTGCGATTTCCTGCGGCTGGATGTTGGCGATATTGAAGGTGAAGTCCTGGTAGCCGTCCTTGTCGGCGATGGCCGCGTTGTGGCCGGCGGACTTCTCTTCTTCATAGACCTTGTGCGCCTCGTCTTTCGGAATGACTTCGCCGGTCATGCTCTTTTCTCCAATCATGACCTGGCATTCGGAGAGGCTGGCGGACTTGGGAACCGGAAAACTGTAGGTGGCCTCCATGACGGAAGCGTTTATGTTGCGGAACTGCTGGGTGACTTCCGTGCGGGCGAAGCCGTTGTTGATGGTGACTTCCACGTCATGGCTGACGATTTCCGCAGGGGAAAGGCCGGAAGAGGCGGGAACCAGGGTGCCTGCTGCGTGAAGCAGGATGGCGGCGGAGAGACAGAAAAGCAGAAGGATGGATTTCTTGTTCATGAATGACCTCCTTGGTTGGGGTGGAAAAGAACGGAAAATTCGCTTGAAAACTGTCGATGACGGAAAACACAAAAAGCATTTGCCGTGCCAAGAGGCGGGGACCTGGGAAAATCTTTTTCCGGGGGAGATATTGTGCATTTTATGCCATCATGCTTGACATTTTATGTATATGTGGTATCTTTTTTTCCATGGAACCATTCATGACATCGGAAGAACTGCGTCTGGCGCGGCAAATTGGCAGCCTGAATTATCTGAATCCCTTCACGTCGGAGCGTCTGGACTGCGAGCGGGAGATTCTGGGAAAGGATGCCGTCGTCGACCTGGCGGTCTGGCACAACGCCAATGGCGGAAAACCCTCGAACCCCAACGTGGCGAAGATCCGCGAGCTGTGCGTATGGCTCTCTGCGCGTCTGGAGGAACGTCTTCGGCGTGGCAGGGTGGAGATTTCCCGCGAAGTCTTTCAGGCGTATGACGAATTCAGCATATACTGTCTCTACGATCGATATTTTCCGCAGTTGACCGATAGTCTGAAGCAGGGAATGACGACGACGCGCGTGCCTTTTTTCCCGGAGTTCCGGGTGGATTTCCAGAATCGCCTCCAGGGAATGCCGGGACGTTTTGAGAGCCAGTTCTCCTGCGGGAAGACCTTTGCCGTCTTCCATCAGATCTGCAGGGCTTTCCACGCCGTCTTCGGGGATATCGCGGGTGGTTCAGAAGAGGCGGCGCGGCTTCGCGCGAAGATCTGGCAGTCGATTTTCACCCATGACATCGCCCGCTATCACCGCCTTCTCTTTGATCGCATGAATCAGATCACCACGCTGATCACGGGGGAGTCCGGAACGGGAAAGGAGCTGGTGGCTCGTGCCATCGGGTTGTCGCAGTATATCCCCTTCGATGAGGCAAGAGGAGAGTTCGTGCAGGACAACCAGTCCAGCTTCAAGGCGCTCCAGCTCTCCGCCATGCCGCAGAGCATCATTGAGTCGGAGCTCTTCGGGCATATCCGTGGCGCCTATACGGGTGCGGTGGCGGATCATGCCGGATATCTGGAGATCTGCACGCCATGCGATTCCATCTTTCTGGACGAAATCGGCGAGACATCCCTGGAGATGCAGATCAAGCTACTGCGCGTCCTGCAGAGCCGCAGCTTCCAGCGGCTGGGCGATATCGCTCCCCGGGCCTTCCAGGGGAAGCTTCTGGCTGCGACGAACCGCAATTTGGTCAAGGAGTGTCAGAAGGGCAATTTCCGCTCCGATCTCTTCTATCGGCTCTGCGCCGATGCCATCGAGACGGTTCCGTTGCGCTGTATGCTGAATGGCGGAGACGAGGAACTCTACCGGTTCGTCAAGGTGCTCTCCTTGCGTATCTTGCAGGATGATTCGGAGGCCGTATCTTTCGCCGACGAAGCCTGCGATTGGATACGGAAAAATCTGGGGCTGAAATATCCCTGGCCGGGAAATGTGCGCGAACTGGAGCAGTGCCTGCGGAATTTGCTGATCCGGGGAAGCTACGCGCCGTCCAGCGCCATTGGTTCCGGAAAGGCCGGCGAAGGGAGCTCCGGAGAGTATTTTCGGGATTGCCGTTTGACAGCGGAGGAAGTCATGAGGCAGTACCTCCAGGCGCTCTATGAACGCGAGGGAAATCTGGCGCGGACGGCAGCCGCCGCCGGATTGGACCGCCGCACGGTCCGGAAATATCTGGAAAAACTGCCGCCGGACGCTTCGGACATTTCTTCTCCTCCATGAGTTTCCGATTCTACGGCGTCGGTGGCCTGCCAGCCCTCCGTCAACCATGGCCATGATGCCGATTTTTCCATTGTGCGCCTTCCTGTCTGGTCTTGCGTTAATTTCCCCGAAGCCTGCTCCGTGTGTCAGCGGATTGCCAAGGCGCTTTTTGATGCGAATGGAGCGCTGACGGCGGCAGACCGTCGCATTTTCAGCAAGGAGATCGAGGAAATCGTCTGTTCCTACGTCCTGGACGAAAACCACGGCGTCATGCTCACGCCCTCTTCCGACGCGGAACACGACTACACCTGCCTGGTGCAGGTTGACGTCTTCCTCAAGAAGCCGGGAAAGACCCGGCGGATTGCGGAGCTCTGCCATCGCGCCATGCCGCATCCGCTGATCGTAGTCCTGCATGACGGCGATTCGGTGATGTTCTCCATGGCGGAAAAACGTTACAGCCGGGACGGAAAGGAGCAGAATGTCCTGGAGCGCGTCGTCTATACCGAATGGCATACCGCAAGTCAGCTGGAGGATTCTTTCGTGAAGGCAGACTACGCGGAAACACGTGCCAGCACATTTGCGGCACTCCATCGGCATTATACTGAGCTATTGGAAGTCCTGAATGTCTCGGATTATACGGGAAAGGAGCCATCTTCTCGTCTCAAGGAAGAAGAACGGCGAAAGATTCTGGAGGAATTGCACGTAATAGACAATGAGCTCGCCTCGCTGAAAGCCCGGGCCAGGCAGGAAAGTGAACTCTCCCGTCAGGTGGAGCTGAATTTGAAAGCAAGGCGGCTTGTCCAGCATCGTCACGAACTCGTTGGCCAATTGGAATCCTGACCGGAAAAACTCATAGAAAACACATTTTACCCCAACATACACGAAAGCATGGAAAAGATGACAGGTAAATCAATGGACTTGGTGGTGGAGAACGTTGCGCAGTTGAAGCGCAGCTGGAGGGATCTTTGAGAGTCAAACAATGTTCCAGAAGAAGATCCTAGATTGAGGAGAAAACATGGAATCGTTGTCATTGAATCAAGAATATCGTGATTGGTTGCTCGACTACCTCCAGAGCCTTGCGGAGCAAGGCGAGTGAAGGATAACCGCAGGTCGAGCGAAGCGAGGCCTGCGGTGCGTACCCCAAAATCCCCAGAGCCCTGCGGAGCAGGGCGAGTGAATCATAATTAGCTAAAAGTGCCATGAGTTACACACGATTTTTCTACCATCTGATCCTCCGCACGAAAGCCAGCAGAAGGACTCTGGATTTAGAACATTCAGAGATTCTTTATGCCTATCTGGCTACAGTGGCAAAGGAGAAGGGGGCATTCGTCCATCTGATCAATGGCATGGAAGAGCATGTTCATCTGGGCATTGAGCTGCCACCGACCATGGCATTTTCCGACTTCGTCCGCGATTTCAAGTCTGCCAGCAGCCTGGGGCTGAAAGGCAAGGAATGTTTTCGGGATTTCGAGAGCTGGGGCAGAAGCTATGCCGCTTTCAGCTGCCGTGCGGATGATTTTCAAGGAGTCTTGAATATATTGCCAACCAGCGGGAACATCACCAAAAACAATCATTTGCCGATGAAATCAAGATGATCGCAGAACGAATAGGAGTGAATTTTGATGAACGAGATCTTGCGGATTGAGGTATGGGAGATTCACTCGCCCTGCTCCGCAGGGCTCCAGGAAGAGATGGGTGCCTGCCGCAGGCCTCGCTTCGCTCGACCTGCGGTTACCCTTCACTCGCCCCGCTCCGCGGGGCTCTTTAAAAGCCTTCCTATGCTGTCGTTATGGGACGGCTATGAAAACAACTAACAGACGAAAGACAGATGGAAAAGATGACAGGTAAATCAATGAACCTGGTGGCGGAGAACGTGGCGCAGCTGAAGGCGCTCTTTCCTGAGGCGGTCACCGAAGGCAAGATTGACTTCGAGGTGCTGAAAGCCCTGCTGGGGGAGGAAATCGAGAAGCGGCAGACTTATTATAAGTTCACCTGGAACGGCAAGGAGGAGGCCCGTGCCTACGCCCGCGTCCCTTCCATGGGCACACTGCGGCCTTATGTGGCGGAGAGTTCCGGCAAGGACGGCACGCCCGGCAAGTTCGACAGCGAGAACCTCTATATCGAGGGCGACAACCTGGAAGTCCTGAAACTCCTCCAGGGCGCATACCACAAGCGCGTCAAGATGATCTACATCGACCGCGCCGTACAACACGGGCCATGACTTCGTCTATCCCGATAACTTCAAGGATTCCCTTGCCAACTACAAGTCTCTCACTGGGCAGACCGACGGATCAGGCGCCGCCACCCGCGCCAATCCCGAAACCTCCGGACGCTATCACACCGACTGGCTCAATATGATGTATCCTCGGCTGATCCTTGCAAGAAATCTGCTGGCAGATGACGGGGTCATTTTTATTTCCATTGATGATTCCGAACAGGATAATCTCAAAAAACTCTGCAATGAAGTTTTCGGAGAGGAAAATTTTGTGGCGCAAGTTGTATGGCAAAAAATCCATAGCACAAAAAATGATGCAAAATATTATTCTGACAATCATGAATATTTGTTAATTTATACGAAAAATTTATCTATGGTAGGTGTTAAACTTCTGCCTAGAACGGATGAAATGAACTCCCGATATAAAAATCAAGATAACGATCCACGAGGTCCATGGCAATCTGGCGATCTTGTCGCAAGTGGCGAAAGAACAACTGGGCACTTTATTATTACGAGTCCTAAAACAGGAAAACAGTTTGATGTTCCCCAAGATAAGCATTGGGTTTATTCGGAAGCAAATTTGAAAGCACTCGTTGCCGACAATCAAATATGGTTTGGCA
The DNA here is from genome assembly GCA_024405215.1 of Lentisphaeria bacterium. Lineage (GTDB taxonomy): Bacteria > Verrucomicrobiota > Lentisphaeria > Oligosphaerales > Oligosphaeraceae > UBA1724. Next base: position 96,358 of record JAKSPB010000001.1, read on the forward strand.
ATGACGGAAATGCTTTCCCCCGAAAAAACGTTTTCTATCAGATGTTCAAGATGGACAAACCCCTAACACCCTTTGGCTAAGCGATGAAGTTGGACATAATCAAAGTGCAGCGAGAGAGTTAAAGGCATTATTTGACGATAGAAAGTTTTTTGATTTTCCAAAACCAGTTGAGTTAATTAAAAGAACATTACAATTATCTGTCAGTAAAGATGATATCATTCTAGACTTTTTCTCCGGTTCTGCGACCACCGCCCACGCAGTGATGCAACTGAATGCGGAAGACGGCGGCAACCGCAAGTTCATCATGGTCCAGCTGCCGGAAGTCTGCGAAGAGGGGACGGAGGCGGCGAAGGCCGGCTACAAGAACATCTGCGAAATCGGCAAGGAACGCATCCGCCGTGCCGGGAGGAAGATCTTGGAACTTAGAGTCGAGAGTATAGTGAAAGAACTCGGTTTAGAGAGTTTTGCAAAAGAAGGTCTTTTGGAGCGGTTGGTGCCTGATAAGAACCATGGAGGTGAAAATGCAGGAGAATTATCAGAAACTGGAAGTCTGGAAGAAATCTATGGCGGTTGTTGTGGAAATTTATCGGCTTGTGAAGAAATTGCCCAGGGAGGAGACATACGCATTGTCGGATCAGATGCGGCGGGCGGCAGTGTCGATTCCCTCCAATATCGCGGAAGGACAGGCGCGGGGAATAAAGGAGTTCATCCAGTTTTTGAAAATGGCACGGGGATCACGTGCGGAGCTGGAAACACAATTGTTGATCTGTGTTCACTTGAATTACTTAAGCGACTCGGATATCGCGTTAAGCTTGAATCTATTGTGCGAAATCAGCAGGATGACCTCTTCCCTGATAGTGACTCTCAATTCAAAACTCAACTCTCCACGCTGAACTCTAAACTCTCAGCGCTAAACTCTCAGCGCTAAGTTCTAAGTTCTCCTGGGACATGGGCTTCAAGGTTTTCAAGCTGGACACCAGCAACATCCTGCCCTGGAACCCGAAGGCGGATACCTTGCAGGAGGATCTGTATGCGGCGGTGAACAACGTGCTTGCCGACCGTTCCACACAGGATCTGCTCTACGAAATCCTCCTGAAATGCAATCTGCCGTTGACCTTGCCCATGGAAGAGCGGAAATTCGGCGAGAACACCATCTACGTCATCGGTGCAGGCGCATTGGCCATCTGCCTGGACACCAAGATTCCCCAGGCCATTGGCGACGAGATTGTAAAGCTGCGGGACGAATACGCCCCCATCGTCCCCATGCAGGTGGTCTTCCGGGACAACGGCTTCGACGACGTCTCCAAGACCAACGTCCTCCAGATCCTGAAGCAGGCAGGCTTCGAGGAAAAGTCCGTCCGGACGATTTAACAGAGAAATGGAGATGTGAAATGACCCATTTTGACGAATACATTGTCCAAGGAGAAGGAAGCCGGAAGGCACGGGCGGAGAACTGGCAGATTGCCATCGGGCTGCAGGATGTGGACCGCCTGAAAAATTCCCCCTATCTTCTGGACACCGCCAAGCAGCACATTGAAGGGACTCTGGACCTCGCCACTGCGCAGAAGCGGATCACAGACTACTACCGGACAGAAGAAGGTCGGAAACTGGCAGCCGAGCGGACTGACGAAGCCGATATTGTAGCCACCAGAATCATGGCCGTTTTGGCGGAAAATGCCTTTTCCTTCATTCCGGAAGAGTATGCAAGGCTTCACAGGAAGCTCTTTTCCGGCGTCTTCTCCCACGCAGGTCAATACCGAACCGCCAACATCTCCAAAAAGGAATGGGTGCTTGACGGCGAAAGCGTCATCTACGCGCCTGCAGACTTGTTGCAGGAAACACTGGAATACGACTTTTCGCAGGAGCGGCAGTTTTCCTACAGCGGTCTGTCTCCCCAGGAAACCGTGAAACATATCTGCAAATTCATTTCCGGATTGTGGCAGATTCATCCATTCCGAGAGGGCAATACCAGAACGACAGCGGTATTTACGATCCTCTATCTGCGCCAGTTCTTTTATATCAGCAACGAACCATTTCAAGAGCATTCCTGGTATTTCCGGAATGCGCTTGTCAGAGCAAACTACCGCAACTACGAACAGCACATCTCCGCATCCACGGTTTATCTGGAACGATTCTTCGAGAATCTGATATTCAAGGGAACCAATGAATTGAAAAAACGGTTCTGCCATATTCTCTGGCAGGAGTCGCAGCAGTCTCAAAGTGCAATTCCAAAGTGCAATTCCTGCACTTTGGAGGAAACGGCAGTCCTGGAATATCTCGCAGAAGTCCCCACTGCCACCCAGAAGATGATCGCGGAGAAAATCGGGAAGTCCGAGCGCACCGTCAAGACATTGACCAAAACGTTGCAGGAGAAAGGCCTTCTGGCCCGCAAGAACGGAAAGCGCAACGGCGTTTGGGAGGTTTTAAAATGAAAGAACTGAAATTTGAGTCCAACCTAGGCTTTCAGCAGGAGGCCATCCATGCGATAACAGACATCTTCGCAGGACAGAAAGTCTGCCAGAGCAACTTCACTGTCCGCAGACTGCCGGAGGAGCTGAATTTCGCAGGCGATTCCATGGGCTACGCCAATAGCCTGGCGCTTCTTCCGGAGGAGATCCTGGAGAACGTCCACGCCATCCAGCTGAGGAACGGGCTGGCGCAGTCTCCGGAGGCGATGACGAAGACCATGAATTTCAGCATCTGGATGGAGACGGGCACGGGCAAGACATACGTCTATCTGCGGACCATCTTCGAATTGAACAAACTCTACGGCTGGACGAAGTTCATCATCGTAGTCCCCAGCATCGCCATCAAGGAGGGCGTCAAGACATCGCTGGACCTGATGAGCAGCCACTTCAAGGCTCAATACAACAACATCCCCTTCGACTATTTCATCTACGATTCCGAAAAGCTGAACCAGGTGCGGAACTTCGCCGTCTCCAGCAGCATCCAGATCATGGTCATCAACATCGACGCCTTCCGCAAGGTGGCGGTCGATCCGAAGAAGGAAAGCAAGGCGAACATCATCCACCGCTATCACGACAAGATGCTGGGCCGCCCCATCGACTTCATCGCCTCCTGCCATCCCGTGGTCGTCATCGACGAACCCCAGAGCGTGGACAACACGGACAAGGCGAAGGAGGCACTGGCCTATCTGAATCCGTTGTGCACGTTGCGCTATTCCGCAACCCATCGCAAGAAGGACCGCTTCTGCATGATGTACAAGCTGGATTCCGTGGACGCATACGAGCAGAAGCTGGTCAAGCAGATCGTGGTGGCCGGCATCGGCGTGGAGCACAGCCACAACAAGCCGTATGTGCGGCTGGTCTCCACCAGCAACCAGGGCGGCAGGGTTTCCGCCAAGGTGGAGCTGGATGCCCTGGTCAGGGGCGCGGTGGTCCGCAAGACCGTCAAGGTGGAAGCGGGCGACACCCTCTTCCAGAAGTCCGGCAAGCGCAGCATCTACGATGGATACCAAATTGACGACATCAGCTGCAAGGAGGACAATGAATACATCCTCTTCCTGAACCAGACGGAGCCACTCCGAATCAACCAGGTCCTCGGCGGAACGGACGACGACGCCATCAAGCGCCTGCAAATCCGCAAGACCATCGAGGAGCATCTGGACCGTGAGTTGCAGCTGAAGCATCTCGGCATCAAGGTCCTGAGCCTCTTCTTCATCGACCGCGTTGCCAACTACCGGGAATACGATGCAGACGGAAATGCCCAGAAGGGAAAATACGCCAGATGGTTCGAGGAGGAATACGCGAAACAGATCCGCAAGCCTAAATACGACCCCCTCTTCCACGACGTGGACATCGAGACCCTTCCCGCGAAGGTGCACGACGGCTATTTCTCCATCGACAAGAAGGGCCGCGAAGTCGATACCTCCGAATCCACGCAGGCGGAGAAGGACAATGCGGAGCGCGGATATCAGCTGATCATGAAGAACAAGACGCTCTTGCTCTCCTTCGACTCTCCCGTGAAATTCATCTTCTCCCATTCCGCGTTGAAAGAAGGCTGGGACAATCCCAATGTCTTCCAGATATGCACGTTGAACGAGATTGCCAGCGACATGCGCCGACGCCAGATGATCGGACGCGGGCTGCGCATCTGCGTCAACCAGCAGGGCGAACGCGTACCGGGCTTCGAGGTGAACACCCTGACCGTCATGGCCAACGAATCTTTCCAGGATTTCGCCACAAACCTCCAGCACGAAATCGAGGAAGAGGAGGAAATCAAGTTCGGCCTGGTAGAGGAGCACACCTTCGCCAACATCTCCATTGTCAATGAAAATGGCCAGCCGGAATATCTCGGACTGGAAAAATCCAAGTTGATTTTCGAGGACTTGAAGGCACGGCGGTTGATTTCGGCATCCGGCATCGTGCAGGAAGACTTGAAGAAAGAGCTCCGAGACGGCACCATCACCTATCCCGCCGAAGTCGCAAAGCACGCGAATCTGATCTCGGCGGTGCTGAAGAAGATCTGCGGCAGCCTGAACATCAAGGACAAAGACAAGGCACACCCCATCTCCCTGAACAAGGAGCGCTTCCTCTCGCCGGAGTTCAAGGAGCTGTGGGACAAGATCAAATACAAGACCACCTACCGCGTGGACTTCAAGCCGGAGGAACTCCTGGCGGAATGCGTCAGCCAGCTCAAGGACGAGGCAAAGCTGGTCGTGACATACCCCAAATACATCTTCGGCAGAGGTAAGGTCAATGTGACCCAGGGCGGCGTGACCATCACGGACGAGAAGAACCAGACCCAGCCCTTCACCTTCGACGACTTCGCCATTCCGGATGTCATCAGCCACCTGCAGAACGAGACCAATCTGACCCGGAAGACCCTGGCGGATATGCTGGTCAAATCCGGCAGGCTGAACGACTTCAAGAAGAATCCGCAGATGTTCATCGACGGCGCCGTCGCCATCATCAAGAACGTCATGGGAACCTTCCTCACGAAGGGAATCAAATACCAGAAGATCGCCGACGAGATCTGGGCGCAGGAGCTCTTTGAAAGCAACGAACTGCAAGGATACCTGAACCAGAACATGATCATGACACCCCACAGCGGAATCTACGAATACACGGTCTATGATTCCGACGTCGAACGGGAGTTCGCGGAGAAGCTGGACGCCAACCAGGACGTGAAGGTCTTCGCCAAGCTGCCGGATTGGTTCAAAATTCCCACGCCGCTGGGAACCTACAATCCCGACTGGGCCATCGTGGTGGAAAAGGAAGGACAGGAACGGCTATACTTTGTCGTGGAGACCAAGGGCACCGACCTCTATGGCGAACTGCCTCCTCAGCAAAAGGCCAAGATCGACTGCGGAAGAGAACACTTCCACGCATTGATTCAAGATGGCGAAATACAGTTTGTCGCTCCTGTCGCTAGCTACGACCGCTTTGACGATCTGATAAATCAGAAAGACAACGCCAATGGCCGCCGATAGCGCTCGTTTCGTTCCCATTCCTCTTCCGGGCGCGTTCTAGGGAACTCCGGAACCGAATTTGCTTCCGACTACGGTTGGCTTCGATTCTTAAGATATGCGGCGCTCAGGTCAAGTCCGCCACGGATAATGACGGCGACTACAGCCTGGAGAATCCGGACATGAGGAACGCCAGCCCATTTCCTGAACTTGGACCATGAAAAAATCCCCGGTTGCCAAATGGCCGACCGGGGATTTTTGGCATTGCCGTATGAGGGCGAATGCTACTTCAGGTCTTTCAGGGTTTTGTCCAACTGCTTGAGGTCGGAGGGCTTTTCTGTGCCGGTGGCCTCGCATTCGGCCACAAGCGCGGCGAGCTGTTCGGCTGTATAACCCATGTTCCAGAGAGCCTTGATTGCTTTGGTGCGCTCGGTGAGACGCAGGGTGTTGTCAGTCACGTAGGGTACCAGCAGGGGCTGGATTTCCTCGGGCTTGAACCACGGAGACTTCTCGCGCCACTTCTCCATGGTCTTGTCCTGGGCTTTCATGGAGAGCGCCTGCAGGATCGGCATGGCGGGGAGCTCCTTCGATCTTGGAAGTTCCTTCAGGTATTTCACGGTGAGCTCGTATGCCTTCTGGGAATTGAAGGCGAAGAGCGGGAAATTCCACCAGAGAATGACGACGCCCTCCAGAGCGTCCTTGTGGAATTTCGCCTGGTCCTTGTCGGCGAGTATCTTCTCGTAGGGGGCGAGAACCGCTTCGTTGCCGACGCGGGCCGCGTAGCGGCACACCGCGCTGCGGACTTTTGCGTCCTTTTCATTGAGGATCATGTCGACGTATTTGTCCACCAGCGCCTGGACCTTGTTGTTCCAGGTGGAAGCACAGTGAATGGTCGCCATGTAGCGGATTTCCGCATCGGCGCTGTCGAGCTGCGAGACCAGGAACCTTGCGATTCCGGGGTTCTTGTTGCCTTCGTTGCGTAACTTCTGGATCAGGACGCCGAGGACGATGGGGTCCTTTTCCGTGTCCATGATCTTCTGGCACAGCGCGGAGTTCTTGTTGCTGATGCCAGTCAGGAAGGTGGGCATCAGGGACAAGGCCTTCGCACGGACCTTCGCATTCTCATGCTCGAGAAGACGGGGGAGGAATTCGTCCATGGATGGCATCTGGTATTTCTTGGAGATGGCGTTCATCGCCTTTGTGACGTAGTTCGACTTGAAGGAATACTGCTCCTTGGGATTGACCTCCACGTCAGCGTAGGCGAGAATCATCGCCTCGTAGGCGACCGGTGCGAGAATGGGCTTTTTCTTGGCGTCGGCTGCGGGGGTGTTCTTGGCGTTGTCTGCCATGGCGACAAGGCCTTCCTCGGTTTTCGCCGCGGCAGAGAGCATGTCTTCGGCGGGGGTGGCGTTCAAAATGATGCCTGCGAGCAAAAGAACGCCGCATAGAATGTTGCAGAAACGACTATTCATGATAGGAAGGGATTGTTGGTGATGTGTTGTGGTGGTTTCCGGAACTTGCGAAGGAAATCCTGAACCCCATGCAGAGACGCTGCTTCCAGAAAAAACTGACGCGTTTCTGTAAAATGCAGGATTCGACGAACTCGGGAACCAGACGGATAGTACGAATAAGATAATATTCTATTTGGGAATTGCATTCTTAAGTTGCCTGCGTGTTCTGATGCCGCGGTTTCCCGAGGTTTGCGCTTCGTGCACAGGGCAAGTCCGTATCGTCAAGCAATAACGGCAACGTTCTGTATGCAGGTCCTGCCACATATGCCCTGGAGGATATACATGTTTGATAGGATAGTATACATTATTCTGCAGCTCTATAGAGTTGCAATATGATTTGATGATATAGTATTCAACATTTGAGTTTTTGCAAAAGTCACTTTGGGCATTTTCGCCCTTCCGGGACATTTAGTTCCAAGCCTGTCCTCCGTAGCCTTGGCGCAGGAGGATTCTTCTGCCTTTGCAAAGTTACGGCGAGATATGCCACGTTGTAGTGGACCATGCCTTGGCGCACTTGAAGCAGGCCGTCTTCTGAATCCCTGAAAAGTGCCTTCAAAGGGATTTTTACAAGAGCTTCATGGGGAAGGTTTGCGGAATCCTTTCGGACGAGGGTGTCGCCGCCGACATTTTCCCTTTGTATCCTTGCCGTTTCCCGCACAAGCCTTCTTTTGAAAGGACAAGTCAATGAAAAAAGTTTTCCTTTTGATGCTTTGCTTTGCCATGACCGCCTCCGCCGTGCTTTTGCAGAATGGCGACTCCATTGCGTTCCTTGGCGACTCCATCACCGAGCACGGCTGGCGTGTGGATCTGGGGTATATCCACCTCTGCGAAATCGCCTTCAAGGCGAATGGGCTGGACATCAAGGCCATTCCGGCCGGGCGTTCCGGGGGCAAGTCCAACGCAATGCTTGCGCGTCTGGAGGAATCCGTCCTCTCGCAGCATCCGACCTGGATGAGCCTGAGCTGCGGTGTCAACGACGTGATCCACAAGCCTGGGATTTCCTTGGAGGAATACCAGAAGAACATCACGGCAATCTTGGACGGATGTCTTGCGAACAATATCCGTGTTATGGTCATGACGGCCACCATGTGCGGCGAGGATGCCTCCCTGGAGCGGAACAACCGTGCTCTTGCCTACAATGCATGGCTGCGGGAGATTGCCCAGGAGCGTGGTCTTCCCCTGGCCGACCTGAACACTGTCATGCGGAGCGAAGTCGCCGCCTACCGGCAGGCTGGCGGAAAAGGCCTTCTCTTTACCTGGGATGGCATTCACATGAAGCTGGCCGGGAATAAGATGATGGCTGAAGGGCTCTTGAAGGCCTTTGGCTTCTCCGAGGCGCAGATGGATATTGCGAGGAAGGCCTGGCATGACGCGGAATTGAACGTCTGGCCTTCCCGGTGCATCGTTGACATCGATGGCAGAGACGAAAAGGTCATGCTCCAGGATACCACTGTATGCTCCGCTTTCTATCCGCCGGAGTATCCCGAATGGGTTGCCAAGGAGAATCCCGCCCATGAGAAATGCTACCTGCAATTCCGCGGGCGGGAGAATCTCCAGGATGAATGGCGGTCGTTTGAGTTCAGCTTTGTCCCCTCGAAAAGCGGCACGGTGCGTTTGCGCCTCAGGGGTGTGGAAACTCCCAAAGACGCGATCCGCTGGATTGGATACGATGACTTCCAGGCCTTGGGGACCATCATTGCCAATCCAGGTTTTGAGACCCGCGAGGGCAACGCCATCGTCGCCTGGACGCTTCAGCCTTCCAGCAGGAAGTTGAATTTCGAGGATGCGTCCGAAGGCCGGAACTACGTGGAATGTGCGCAATATGTCATCGGAGAACAGACTTTGTCAGTGACCGAGGGCGTCCGTGTGACCATCCGGTTCATGGCAAAGACCGGGCGCATGATGCTGAAATGATGGTTGGGGGCCTGAAAACATACGGAGGGAACTAAAAATGACCGAGGAGTCTTTTGCAAAAGTCCAAGGGAAGATGCTTGCAATCACTGCGTTTGTTTTTGGGATCATACTGTCTGGCGCGGTGCGGCTGGACGGGCAGATTCCTTACAAGGCGACGGGGCCAGCGAAGTATCCGGTGGAATACTATCGGTACTATTCACCGCAGGTGCAGTATCTGCCTCTTTCCGACAAGGGGCTTTCCTATGACGACATCGGCAGGGAGGCCCTTGCCTTCGACTCCAGCGAGCCGATTCCCCGTGCGCACTTCTTCTCCGCGCAGGATGGACAGCCTTCCGACTATCCGGCCACAGCCGTTCCCGTGGAACTTCTGGAGGAGGATGGCGTGGCGCGGGAGGCGCAAATCCGTTTCGGTTTTCCCTTTCCCGAAGGCGCCATCCGCAACTTGGAGAATGTCCGTGTGCTCTCAGCCTCAAAGGAACCGGTTCCCAGCCAAAAAAGCATAACGGCGCTCTGGCCGGACCGATCCGTCCGGTGGGTTCTTTTGCAATTCCGTGCGCCTCTTGCGGGCAATGAGCGCACGGAGTATTTTGTGGAGTTCGGCAGCGGGGTCCAGGATCCCATCGCAGAACATCCCCGAATGCTCACGGAAAGTGCGGAGCAAATCCATGTTGACACGGGTGTGCTTCAGGCAGACATCTCCAAGACGGCATTCCGCCTGCTGGAACAAGTCATCTGCCAGGGAAAGGCCGTTGGTTCCTTTGCTCCGGAAGGCATTTGCGCAGTCAACGAAGGCGGCGAGAGGTTTGGCAGTGCCTCTGCTGTGCCGTCGCTGGTGGAAATCACCGAAAATGGCCCGCAGAACGCGACGCTTCTTGTGGAGGGCGACTGGGGCGAGGCGCACATCGGGAAGTATTCCGCACGGCTTTTTTTCCAGGCCGGGTCTCCTGTGGTGGAGATGGAAATCTCCTATGGCAATTGCGAACTGGCACACGAGTTCACCGACATTACTTCCCTGGGGTTCTCCTTTGTGCCCGCCTCCGTACCTGAACAATTGACCATGGACGGATTTGCGGTTGGCCAGAAGGGGCGGATCTTCCAGCAAACCGACGAGATTCTCTCCGTCGGCTGCGTGGAGCAGAAGCAGCGCATCAGCGGCACGGGGCGGCTTCTCTGCCAGCAAGGCACCGTCGCTTTCCGGTTGCACGACGCCTGGCAGCGCTATCCCAAGGCCTTCAGTCTTTCCGAACAGGGCATGGCTTTCGAACTCCTTCCGGAATTGCCATCCAGGACTTTCGGAACCGACCTGCCGTTCTATCTGCAATTTCCGTTCTGCGAAGGGAAATACCGTTTCAAGTGGGGCATTCGCTTCACGGAAAAGGTGACGATTGACTTCAGCGGTTCTTCCTCTGCGGCAGTGATGTCCGCGCGAAAGGTCATTCCCTGCATCTCACAGGATTATCTCTCTGAAAACCGGCTCTTCCCCGGAGTCCTGCCCCAGGGCGACGCCACCTTCGCGGAATGGAACCGCAATGCCCTGAGCGCCTTCCGAGAACATATGAAAATCAAGGAAAAGCAGCGGGAATACGGCTTTCTCAACTACGGGGACTTCTATGGCGAGCGCGGAATCAACTGGACGAACAACGAATATGATTTCGCCCACGGCCTCGGCATGCTCTTCCTGCGGACGAGGGACCGGGAGTGCTATCGCTGGGCGAGAATCGCCGCGCGGCACCAGGCGGATGTGGATATCATCCACGCCTATCCCGACCAGCTCTATCTCGGCACGCAGTGCCAGCATTCCATCGGCCATACGGGGGCGAAAAGAAACACGGATGCCACTTGGAGCTATTTCCTGAACGACAACAACTGGGGAAATGCCGGCCATACCTGGAGCGAAGGCATGATCGAAAGCTGGCTGTTCGAGGGAGATGCCAATGTCCTGGACACCGCTTTGGCCATGGGGGAACACCTCACGCGCTATGCCGCGCCCATGTTCAAGCGCCTGGGGACTCACGAGCGTTCCGCCGGGTGGCTGTTGAAAGCCCTCATGCCCTTCTATGCGCTGACCGGCGAACAGCGATATCTGGACGCCGCGTTGCGCGTCACCGAAATTGCCCTTGGCGAACAGAAATTCGCCGAGGGCGGCGCCTGGCCCCATCTGCTTCCGGGCGACCATGCCGGCTTCTACAAGCGCGAGGAGACCTACGGCAATTGCCCGTTCCTCATCAACGTCCTACTGGAAGGCCTGGCGGCAGTCTATGCGCAGAATGGCGATCCCCGGATTGCCAGGAGCATCGTCAGCGGCGCCAAGTGGCTTTCCCGGGCCTTTGACAGCGACCAGTTCGCCTGGCCTTATTCCGCCCAGTTCGACGGGCGTCCATGCACGAAACTCCGCAACGACGACAACCTTCTGGCCTCATCCGGGATGATGCTTGGCGGGTTGCTGGCCGATGACGATGAGATTTTCGATCAGTGCAGGAACATCATGCTCTCCTCTTCGTTTACGGGCGTCAATCCGCATAACAACAAGATTTCCATTGATTTGAGCTTGAGTTCGAATCTGATGCAGGCGATGATGGAGTATCAGAAAAAACACCCCGAGGTAAAGCCCTACCATTACAGCCTTGAGGAAATCAATGCCATGCTGGACTGCAGAAAGCAGCCTCAGTTCCGGATACGCGGGCCGGAATTGAAGTCCTTCCGCGTCATCCTGCAGAAGGAGAACGCGACCTTGAAGCTGCTGCGTCTGCGGCATGGAAGCCGTCCGAATCCGAAGCCTGAATGCGAGGTCGTTGTTTCTTCTCCGGACGGCAGGGAAATCTTCAGAAGGAGCTACGGCACGTCGGAAATCAGAAGAGAGGAGGAAGTGCCCGTTGCCGGAAAGGCGGGGGACGAAATCACCGTCCTGGTGTCCGATGACCTGACGGGCATCTGGAGTGTCCTGCCTAATGACGGCTACGCCGTCTATGCGGAGATCGGCGAGGGAAATATCGTCGGGAACGCCAATATTTCCCGCTATTTCCTGACGGTCCCGGCTGAAACCGAGGAATTCTCCGTTACAGTAACCGCCGTGCATTCTGGACGCTTCCATGCGGTGTTGCTCCGGCCGGACGGTTCCCTTGCCAGCGATGTCTGGGGGGAGAACCTGGGAGGCACGCGCCTCCCATGGTGCCAGTTTGACATCAGCGACGATCCCTCTGCACGCATGACCGCCTCGGCCAGGGAACAGAAGACCGACGAATGCTGGACGCTGATCGTGGGCTTCGGCAATGACCTCAGTTTCCAGGTCGAGGGCATTCCCCAGGTGTTTTCCCTGCAGAAAATCCCCTTCCCGTCAAAGTAAGGCGAAACGGAAAATCCCATGAAACTCTGTTTGATTGGCAGCCGTGGACATGTCTGGTATGTCTTTGAAAGTCTGCCCTTTCTCCCGGAAGTCAATCTGGCTGCCATGACGACTGGCCGCCAGGGCGACTCGAGGGACAATCTCAATGCCTTCGCCGCAAGAGCCAATTTCTCGCCAGCCTGGTATGACGACTGGCAGAAGATGCTGGATGTGGAGAAGCCGGACATCGTCTCCGTGGACGGTCCATTCGAGGATCATGCGAAGATGTGCATCGCCGCCTTGGAACGGGGCATCCATGTCTTCTGCGAGAAGCCCATCGCGTTGACGCTGGAGGATCTGGACGCCGTGGAAGCGGCCTGGAGGAAAAGCAACGCGAAGATCATCTCCATGGTTGGGCTCCGCTATGACGCAGCCTTCTACCATGCCTGGACGCTGGTGCGTTCCGGCGCCATCGGCGCCATCCGGCTCATCAGCACACGCAAATCCTACAAGCTGGGGACGCGCCCGGCCTTCTACGGCGAACGCGCCACCTACGGCGGGACGATTCCCTGGGTGGGAAGCCATGCCTTCGTCTGGTTCCTCTGCTTCTCCCAGGCGGATATCGTCTCCGTCTCCGCCATGCACTCTTCCGCGGAGAATGGCGGAAACGGCGACATGGAGATCGCCGCTCTCTGCCAGATGAAATTGAGCAACGGCGCCTTTGCGCAGGCATCCATCGACATCCTGCGTCCGGCTACGGCGCCGACCCATGGCGACGACAGGATCCGCCTGGCGGGAAACAACGGCGTCATCGAAGTGGCGGACGGCGTGGTGAGGCTGATTGACGGCTCCGGCGAGCGGACGATCACCCCGCCTCCCTGTCCCCGGAAACTTTTCAGCGATTTCGTCCAGGAGCTTGAAGGAAAATCGGAGTGCCTTGTGACGGCGGAGGAGACTTTTGCCTTGACCCGCGCCGTCCTGCTGGCCCGAGAGGCCGCCGATACCGGAAAAAACATTTCTTTCCCATGAGCCTTTTGCAAAAGACTCTAACACTTGAGGAATCAATCAAATGATCAACGTCGCCATCATCGGCATTTGTGGATACGCCCAGGAACATCTTCGGTATCTCCTTCCCATGGCAGAAAAGGGCCTCCTGCGCCTTTCGGCAGCCGTGGTGATCAATCAGGAAGAAGTCCCGGAGGAAGTCAAGAAGCTGAAAGGGCTCGGGGTGCGGATCTACCGCACGTCGGAAGAGATGTTCGCCGCGGAACACGGCCTGGATCTGGTGACCATTCCCACGGGGATTCCTTCGCATTATCCCCTGTCGCGCATGGCGATTGAGCATGGCTGCAATGTTTTGGTGGAAAAGCCGTTGTGCGGTTGCGTACAGGAGGGCCTTGCCTTCCTGGAGCTGGAGAAGCAGGCTCGGCAGTCGGGACTTTTCATTGCGGTCGGCTTCCAGCATGGGTATGCGCCGGAATTCCATTTCGCCAAGGAGCTGATGCTGAATGGCCGTCTGGGGCGCCCCAGGCGCATTTCCGTGCTGGGCTTCTGGCCGCGAAATGACGAATATTACTCGCGGAACAGCTGGGTGGCCAGGCTCCGCGATGCCGCAGGCAATCCCGTCTATGATTCTCCTGCCTCCAACGCCTTCGCCCATTATCTGAACATCTCGCTCTTCCTGTCGGGAAAGAGGCAGGAGGAGACGGCGTTCCCCAAGACGGTTTCCGCGGCGATGTTCCGCGCACGTCCGGAGATCGAGACCTTCGATTCCTGCGCCATCACCTTGAAGACCGAGGAGGAGGCCAGCATCCGGCTCTTCCTCAGCCACGCCTGCGTGGAAAACCGGGATCCGCATATCGTCGTGGAGGCGGAAAGGGGCTCCTTCGACTGGCAGCTGAGCGGTCAATGGCAGATCCATGCGGAGGATGCGTATTACAATGGCGAAATCAACGGAGTCATCGCTTCCGGATATGCCGTGAAACCCCATTCGGGAATGTTCCGGGACGTGCTGGCGCGGATCCACGACCCGAACCGTTTCGTCTATACTCCCGCCATGGCGTTCCCCCATGCCTGCTGCATCGAGGCCATGCACAGAAGCACGCCCGTCCGATGCCTTGCGCCGGAGTTCTATTCGCGGCTGGAGGGGCGAAAGCAATACGCCGTCAAGGATATCGAGCGTTACTTCACGGAAGCGTTCCAAGGTGCGGACCTCTTTGAAGAATGCCCCTGGGCGGGAACGGAACCGCAGTTTGCTGAAGTTCGCAGGGCTTGAGACGCGCCTCGCTATGCAAAGGACTTACATCTGCTACGACAAGGAAGACGTCAAGCTCTTCGGATACAATGTAGGCAAGTATCCGCTGCATCATTTTACCTTCAAGCCGGCGAATCATCAGCAATGCCTTCAGCATCTGCCGGAAAACGGGGATGCTTCTTCGGTACAGCCCGCCATTGACTTTCCCGTGCAGATGGAGTTCACGGGGGAGGACGAATGGATTGCGGGATGCCATCGCCACCGGGTCAATTCCGATGTCTTTTCCGTGGAATATGTCCTGGAGGGAGAATTTCTTTTCCGCCAGCATGGAAAGAAATATGTTTGCACGCCGGGACAGGCCTTTCTGATTCATCTGAACGAAGAGTCTGAAATCACCTGCCAATGCGAGTATGCCAAGAAGCGGACCATGATTCTTTCCGGGCCGTCTCTGAACAACATGCTTGTCCTGCTGGGGTTGAAGGATGTGGATGTCGTCACCATCGCCGATGGAACCAGAATCCTGGACATCTTCTTGCAGGCGTACGACATCTGTCTTAAGAACACCCAGGACAGCTATCGCGACATCTCCATGCTGGCCTACCGCATGCTGTTGGAACTGGAGGCGAACCATCATCTGAAGACCCTGCCGTCCTCCCTGATTGCCGTCACGAAGTACATCCTGACTCATCTGAATGAAAATCTTGCCATTCCTGAATTGGCAAAAAACTGCGGAATCAGCCAGCCCACGCTTTTCAGGCTCTTTGAACGGCACCTGAAAGTCAGGCCAAGCAGGTACATCTCTGATTTGAGACTCTCCCGTGCCTGCACGCTCCTGAAGGCGAAACTCTATTCCATCAAGGAAATCGCCCAGATGACCGGGTTCTCCACGTCACAGTATTTTGCCAGCGAGTTCAAAAGAAAATACGGGGTGTCGCCAAGGGACTATGACAAATAGACGGATGTTTTACGGAAAGAACTGAAATAATAGCGACCAATATTGATAGGATTACGAACATAATATATAACTTTAAGGATTGCAAACATTTTTCCATTTAATAAAGTATGTTTTTGGCAGGGAGAAATCCCTGTGGAGTTGAAGCGTTTCTTTGGGAGATAGCATCGTGATAGATTTTTCGCACATCTGGGGCAAAGGCCAGCTGTTGAGTTTTTCCGGCTTGGACGGACAGACAGACTACCGCAACGGCCTTGTCCTGCGAACACGCGCCGAGGCGATTGCCTTGGATGTCAAGCAGCCGGCCGCAGGCGCTGTGATTCGCTTTTCCGGCAGCGCTTTTGATGGCATTGACATCGCCGGAG
>JAKSPB010000010.1 GCA_024405215.1 Lentisphaeria bacterium
CAGCGCGGCGGCCAGCAGTGGCAGCAGCGCGGCAGCCAGCAGTGGCAGCAGCGCGGCGGCCAGCAGTGGCAGCAGCGCGACGGCAGCAACAACGGAAACAACGTCAACAACGACCAGCGCAACAGACAGATTCGTCAAAACATCGAGAATCGTGCAAGTCAACGTACCTTTGACAATTCCGGGAACACTGGAAACAACAATGGCGGGCAGCGCCGTCCTCCCATGCGCTAGCGCATAGCTCTTTCGCCTGCAGAAGTTGAGCCGCACAAACCCTTTTCTGTAAAATCAACCTAAGCCCCCAGACACCAAGATGTCCAGAAACCTCAGAATTCTCTTCCAGTTCCTAGGCACTGCCGCCCTGTTGCTGGGCACTTCCTGTGCCCACAATGCGGCCAACGAGAACCTGGCCACCGGCGAACCCAGGCCCCTCCCCTTTTCCCACAACACCGTCAGCCATGTCGTGGCGCAGCTGAAGACAGACCCGTTGCACGTGGACGACGAATTGCAGGAGCAGTCCAACGCCATGACCCGCAACGTGACCCTCCCCAGCCGCACCTCCAACCGTCCTTCTGACGCGGAAATCACTTCGCCCTATCCCGACAACCTGATCAAGGGCCTGCCGAATCCCGAGACCGAAGTCAACGTCGTGCTGGCCTTCAATGCCGCCGACCTCTCCGAAGTGGTGGCCTCCTTCGCCAATCCAGAACTGCTGAACTTCAGCTACCTCGTTGACCCCGCAGTCAAAGGCGCCGTCACCCTCTCCGTGGACACCACCATGACCGCCAAGGAGGCCTGGGCGACCTTCGAGCACATCCTGTGGCTCTCCGGCGCCTACGCCTCCATGAACACCGGCTTCATCCACATCCTGCCCTTTGAGAAAATGCCTCAGGAGCGCAGGCTTTTCGCCCATGACGGCCAGCCCAACGTGGTGGTGGATTTCGTGCCCATCCGCTACAAGAAGAGCGCCGAAATCGCCACGCTGATCAAACCCTTCATGACGGAAGGCGCCACCGCCACAGACCTGGTGGACTCCAATACCCTGGTCATCGTCGAAGCCCCTGCAAACATCGACAAGCTCCGGGAACTCATTGAACGCCTGGACAACCGCGGCGAACGCGCGTGGCCCTGCAACACCTTCCAGTGCCGCGAAGTGGATGCCGCCACCGTCGCCGAAGAACTGAACACCTTGCTGCCCATCCTGGGCTTCCCCGTCTCCACGGCAGCCGGCACCTCCGGCGGCGCCATCAAGGTCGTCGCCCTGCCCCGCGTGGGATGCATTGTGGTCTCCGCCGCCCTTCCCGAAGTCGTGGAAGAGGTCGGGAAGTGGGTCAAGGCACTGGATCGCAGCGACCTGATGGACAAAGAGGAGATCTTCTTCTACAATGGCGTGCACAACACCGCGGAACGCCTGACGGAATCCCTGGACGCCTTCTTCAACACCACCACCACCATCAGCAGCACCACGGAGTCCAACAGCTCCAGTTCTCGTTCCTCCAGCAGTTCCCGGAACAACTCCGCCAACAGCCTCAACAGCTCTTCCAGCAGTTCCAACAACGGCCGGAACACCACCTCTACCCGAAACAATAACAACACCCGCCGGACTGGCCAGGAGAACCAGGAGAACCAGCTGACGACCTCCGTCTTCGAAACACCGGTCACCGTCTTCGCCGACAAGGAGAGCAACCGCTTGACCGTAAAGACCACGCCCCGCACCTGGACCCTCATCAAGGCCTTCCTAGAACGCCACGACGTGGCTCCCAGACAGGTCTCCATCAAAGCCATCATCGCCGACATTACCTTGGACAAGTCCACAGAGTTCGGCGTGACATACGCGGCCTCCCATATTCTCTCACATCAGGACTGGCTGGCCTCCGGCGGCATTGCCGGCGCGGGCGCAGCCACAACCTTCAAGGAAATCGGCGGAACTGTCTCCGACGCCATCAGCAAATGGGATTCCAGCGGCCTGGGCCTCATCATCCAGCGCGCCAATGATCCCCTGGCCATGATCCGTGCCATTGCCGGCGAAGGAAAGACGAAGATCCTCTCCGAACCCCAGATCGTCGTCGCCTCCGGTGTCGAGGCGAAACTCCAGGCTGGCGAACAGATCTCCGTCCCCTCGCAGTCCACCAGCTACACCAGTTCCAGCGGAAACACTTCCACCAACTACGAATACAAGGACATCGGTGTCATCATGACCGTTACGCCCAATATCACGGCCGGAAACGAAGTCCGCCTGAACATCGAGCAGGAAGTCTCCGACGTCGCCGCCAGTTCCACCAACACCAACAACGTCACCGCCCCCAATTTCAACAAGAAGATCGTCTCCACCGTCATGACCGTCAACGACAACTCCACCCTTCTGCTGGGCGGCATGATCAAGAATACCGAGAGCATCACCAAGGCGGGAATCCCCTTCCTGCGGGACATCCCCTACCTGGGCGCCATCTTCGGTTTTGACAGACGGCAGAATGTCCGCACCGAGCTGGTCATCCTGGTCACGGTCAATGTCATTGACAACGACAACTTCCAGGAAGAGCTCATCCGCAGATACAAGGCCTCCCTTGAGGAAATCGCCAAGCACGAAGACGACGAACGGTATTAACGGCACCAGGGATGAACCATGGCTGAAAACCACACCTTCTCCTACCTTCAGGGAAAGCCCCTGGCGGACAAAATCCGGGACCTCGTCTCACGGCATCTGAAAATCGCCGACCCCGCCACCCTCCAGCTGGGAACCGCGCTGCTGGACCAGGCGCTCGTGGATGACGGGAAGCTGGACGACCAGAGCCTGCTCCGCATCTATGCGCAGGCCTCCGGGATCCCGGCGTTGGATGAACAGGAATCCCGCGATGTGCCTTTCTATCCGGACGTCACCTACGACTTCCTGAACGCAGAGTCCTGCCTCCCGATCCTCTGGACCGCCGACAAGACCATCCTGGCGCTTTCCGCCCCCTACAACGCAGGACATTTGGCCCAGACTTGGCGCAATCTCTATGAAACCGAAGTCGAGTTCATCCTCGCCCGGCGGTCTTACATCGACCGTTTCCTTTCATCGGTCTACGACCGCCCCGACGACGGCCTTGCCGGACTGGACGGCGACTCCGAACAGGCGCTGCGGGATCTGGCAAAAGAGGCGCCTATCGTCCGCCTGGTCAACGACATCTTCACCCGCGCCCAGGAAACCGGCACCAGCGATATCCACGTGGAACCCAACGAAAAGGATGTGCAGATCCGCTTCCGCATCGATGGTCTGCTCAAGACGGTCTTCCGTCCGCCCATCAGCCAGTTCCCCGCCATTTCCTCCCGTATCAAGCTGCTCAGCGGCATGAACATCGCCGAGCGCCGCCTGCCGCAGGACGGCCGTATCGAACTGACTGGCGGCGGCATGAACTCCATTGACGTCCGTGTCTCCACCATCCCCACCATGCACGGCGAATCCATCGTCCTGCGACTCTTGCAGAAGGACTCGTCGGTCTTCGAACTGGACAAGGTGGGCCTGCTGCCCGATACCATGTCGCAGCTAAGCCAGCTCTACAACATGCCTCACGGCATGATCCTCATCGTAGGCCCCACAGGAAGCGGCAAGACCACTACGCTCTACTGCATCATGAAGCAGCTGAACGCGGATTTCCGCAAGATCATCACCATCGAAGATCCTGTGGAATACCAGCTGGAGGGTCTACAGCAGATCCAGGTCCGGGCTAACATCGGCCTGACCTTCGCCAGCGGCCTGCGCGCCATCGTGCGTCAGGACCCCGATGTGGTGCTGGTCGGTGAAATCCGTGACCGCGAGACCGCCGAAATCGCCATCCACGCGTCTCTGACCGGTCACCTGGTGCTCTCCACCCTGCACACCAATGACGCCGCGGGCGCCATCTCCCGACTGATTGAAATGGGCGTGGAGGGATTCCTCATCTCCTCCGCATTGCTGGCCGTCGCCTCGCAACGACTGGTGAGACGCATCTGCCCGGAATGCCACGGAAAAGGCTGGCTCGGCGAACCCACGCCGGAAGAACCCAGAGGAAAGCGCTGCCGTAATTGCATGGGTTCCGGATACCGCGGACGTATCGCCATCTTCGAATTGATGGTCATCAACGACGAACTCCGCGCTGCCATCAACTCCCGCCAGGATACTTCCGTCATCAATCAGATCGCCAAGAAGAACGGCATGCGTTCCCTGCGCGAGGATGGCACGCTGAAAGTCCAGAAGGGCCTGACCACCGAATCCGAGGTCATGCGTGTCTGCCAGCTGGACATCGGAGATATCTGAGTTCTAATAGGATAGATAGTTTTGTGTATAGTGGGGATAGTTTGTGTATAGCGATAGGGCAGGATAGTTACAAGATTCTATAGCCAGCCAACGATACACAAACTAACCACCATCCCCCCCTCGTCATTCCTCTATCGCTTAGAGCATCTGCTTGTAGAGGGCAACGATATCCGCCTTGGAAGGATCCTTCGGATTTCCGGGAGTGCAGGCGTCGGCCATGGCGGAATCCGCCAGGAAGTCGATATCGGCCTCCTTGACGCCCACCTCAGACAGATGCTGCGGGATGCCTACGTCCTTGCCCAGCTGGCGGACAGCGTCCACGCAAGCCTTGCGATATTCGTCCTGGCTCATCTTCTCCACGCCCTGGACGCCCATGGCGATGGCGATGTCCTTGTACTTCTCGCCGGTGGCGGGAGCATTGTACTCCAGGACGGTGGGCAGAATGGCCGCGCAGGCGACACCGTGCGGCGTGTCATAGACAGCGGAGAGCGGGTGTGCCATGGAGTGGACAATGCCCAGGCCGACGTTGGAGAAGCCCATGCCGGCGATATACTGGGCGATGGCCATCTTTTCGCGGGCAGTGGCGTCCTTGTTGACGGAGTCACGCAGATATTTCGCGATCATCTTGATGGCGGTGATGTGGAGCATGTCGGTCAGATCCCAGGCAGCCTTGGTGATGTAGCCCTCGATGGCGTGGGTCAAGGCATCCATGCCGGTAGCGGCGCAGAGTCCCTTGGGCATGGACATGACCATGTCAGGATCGATGATGGAGACCACGGGGATGTCGTGGGGATCCACGCAAACGAACTTGCGATGCTTCTCCACATCGGTGATGACGTAGTTGATGGTGACTTCGGCCGCCGTGCCGCTGGTGGTGGAAACGGCGATGATAGGCAGAGAGGGCTTCTTGGTAGGAGCCACGCCTTCCAGGCTGCGAACATCGGCGAACTCGGGATTGGTCATGATGATGCCAATGGCTTTGGAGGTGTCGATGGCGCTGCCACCGCCTACCGCGACCAGGACATCCGCCGCCTCGGCCTTGCAAAAGGCCACGCCTTCCTGGACGTTGCCGATGGTGGGATTGGCCTTGATGCCGCTATAGACCTTATAGGCGATGCCGGCTTTGTCCAGCACATCAGTCACTTTAGTGGCCACGCCGAACTTCAGCAGGTCGGGGTCAGTGCAAAGCATGACCTTCTTGCATCCACGGGATTTGATCTCATTTGCGATTTCTTGAATCGCGCCCTTGCCAAAGTAGGACGTCTCGTTCAAAATGATACGGCTAGCCATTGTTTACTCTCCTGAGAGTTTGTCTTTCAATTTTGGCTGCGGTTCCGCAACCGTGAAACAACCGAGGTAAGTGCAAAAATCGACTTGACCACCTTTTGCGCCTTTGGGGCATCTCGCTCAAAGTTTCTACCGTCGTAGCGACTACAACTTGACGAACCTGAAGCAAACTGTCTCCCAAAATCCCTGAAAAGTGCCTTTAAATGAACTTTTGCAACTACCCCTCCCTTAATGTAACCTGAAATTCCAGGGCAAACGCCTCTTTTCGCTTTTCCCACAAAGAATTGCATCCCCCCCCGGGCGGCAACGCTTCCCCGAGATGATTCCCACCAATACCATTTTCCCCATGCTATATTAATTTTATTCCCGATTTTCAACCATAAGGAGTCACCAATGATTCACGTCAACGCCCGCGCCGTCATCAAGCCCGAATGCATGGATGCCTATCTGGCAATTCTATCAGACATCGTTCCGAAAGTCCGCCAGGAACCCGGCTGCATCCAGTATGAACCCTGCCTGGACTGGACGGCGGACGGCACCCGCAAGCCCGTTGTCACCATGGTGGAGACCTGGACCTCCAAGGAAGCGCTGGACGCGCATCTGGCCGGCCCCAACATCGCCGACTTCCGCAAACGCAATGCCGGAATGCGGGAAAGCTCCACCTGCGACATCCTCTATCCCGCCCTCCCCTAGTTCATGCATCCCTGGATTGACGACAACCAGAGTTTCAAGGAGTTCTGCCAGGGCATTCCCGCAGGACAGCCCGTGGCCTTGGACACGGAGTTCGCGTGGACCAAGACCTATTTCCCCGTTTTCGCCCTCCTGCAAATCGGGCTGGACCGGGAGCACGCGGCACTGGTGGACGCATTGGCCATCACCGACTGGTCGCCCCTGGCAGAAATCCTGACAGACGCCTCGCGCCGGAAAATCTGCTTCAGCGCCGGAAATGACCTGCCCATCCTCTGCCGGGCCTGCGGCGGGATCCTGCCAAACCATATCTTCGATGTGCAAATTGCGGCAGGATTTTGCGGGGAACCAAGCACGCAAAGCCTGAAAGCGGTCATTGAAGGACACCTGAACATCTCCCTGGCCAAGTCGGAGACCCGCAGCGACTGGACAATTCGTCCGCTGACCCCCAAGCAGCTGGAATACGCGGCAGACGACGTGGTCCTCCTGCCGGAATTAGCGGAATTCTTCCAGCGGAAGCTGGAAGCAAACGGGAACCTGGCCTGGGTCCAGGAAGAGATGGACACTCTCTACTGCCAGGCGGAAGCCTATCGGCTGCCTCACCTGGAGGACGCCTGGAAGCGCCTGGGAGCGATTCGCCGCCTCACCAACGCAGCGGCGCGTCGCCGGGCCATCGCCCTGGCCATCTGGCGCGAAGCCACTGCGAGAGAAAGGAATCTGGCCCGCCCACGCCTTCTCTCCGACGAACAGCTCCTCTGGTGTGCCTACGAAGCGCCCGCCAGCAAGGAACAACTCTTCCTCATGCCGGACTGCTGGCCCAAGCGCATCCGTCCCATCGCGGAGGAACTCCTCGCCGTGATCGCCAATCCCCCGGCAGAACCGCAGCAGCAGAAAGAGGTCTTCCTTCCCCGGGAAAAGCTAAACGCCATGGTCAAGCGCATCCAGGGGCTCATCCAGAAACGCGCCCAGGAACGCGGCATTGACCCCGCCATGGTGGGTTCCCGGCATGACGCGGAGCATTCCGCAGCCTGCCGTCTGCAAGGCAAGCCCGATTCCGGTCGTTTGACCCAAGGCTGGCGTGGAAAACTCATGCAGGACGCCATGAAGCTCCTGGGCTGAACCTCCCGGGAGGCGCTTCGACCGACGCGAGACGGGGGACGAGGGGCGCTTCGACCGACGTGGGACGTTCGTCCTGCCCCCGGAGCGCAAGCGCCGAGACAACCAGCAAGGACGCGCGGGCGCCTGCCCCCTGGGATTCACCATCTATCCACTATACCAAAACTATCCTGCCTATTTTGCCCTCCCGCCGAAGGCGGCCATTTCGCCGTCCAGAAAATATCGCATGGCAAGAAACGCAAAAGGCGGACAGGAATTTTCCCGTCCGCCCTTTTTCATTCGTGTTCTAGCGAACTACGCCAGCTTGGGCATCTTCTCCAGTACGATCTTCTCGGCTTCCAGGTTCCAAAGACCGTTGTGGCGCTTGCAGGCGGCGTCGAGTTCGGCGAAGACGGGATCGGTCTTGCCCTTCTCGGCGAAGTCGGCGATGGCGGTCAGCGGGAAGTCCTGGTGGGTGTAGATCAGCTTCTTGCCGCCCTTGATGTTGGGCAGGTTCAAGACGGCGTCCTTGGTGGCGGTCAGACCGCCCACGTGGGTGATCATCATGGAAGGATTCAGGATGCCCTTGCTCATCAGGTCAAGGGCTTCGCGAATGTCATCGGTGTTGCCACCGCTGGTGCCCACGATGTGGGTGCCGGCATAGTGGACGTTGTAGAAGTTGAACTTGGCGGAGAACTTGGGATCCATGGGGCCGGCGAAGAAGTTCAGGCAGCCGCCGCGACCGAGAATCGCGTCGCCCTGCTCGACCACGGGAGCCACGGGAGCCAGCACGAAGACATCGTCATAGCCGGTTCCGTCGGTCAGGGCCATCAGATCGGCCACTGCGGTGGGGGCGGCGGTATTCTGGAAGACCAGTTTCACGCCATTCTTCGCGGCATCCTCGACGGTCAGCACGGAAGCGGCGCGAGCCAGGCGGGCCTGGTCGATATCGGTGACCACCACCAGAGCGGGCTTCATGGGGCCATGGACCAGATAGTCCACAAGACCCAGGCCCATGGGGCCGGCGGAAGCCAGGCAGGCGCACTTGCCGCCCTTCTTCACACCCATGGTATGCTCGTAATATCCGGCGTGCTCCAGACGATACTGTGCATGGCAGGCGCCGATCAGGCAGCTCATGGGCTCGGAGAGGGAAGCCATGAAGAATGCATCGCCGGTGTATTTCAGCAGGCAGTCCATTTCCATGACGCAAGAGGGGATGCGAATCAGGGTGGAGTCGCCGCCGATGGTCTGGAAGGAATATCCGGGGGCGTCCAGGGAGCCCTTGTAGTTCAGCGCGGGCTGGATGCCGAAGCGCTCGCCGGGCTGGAACTTGTCCTGCCACTTCTTGCCGACCTGGCGGATGATGCCGCAGAATTCATGCCCCACGATGACGGGGTTGGTGGCGCAGTCGTTGGGCACGCGCTTGTGGGCGGGACCCTGTTCGGCTGCCTTGAAAGTGGACATGCAGATGGAGTCGCAGACCACCTCGGCGATAATGCCGTCATCACCGCACTCAGGCAGATCGAAGGATTCCAGACGGAGGTCGTTCACGCCATACAGGCGCAGAGCAGTAGTTTTCATGACTTTTCCTTTTTTTGTGTGGGATTTCTGGGGGGAAAAAAGAATTTACGGAAATCATTGCAAAAGTCCATTTGAAGGCGCTTTTCAGGGATTTCCGAGACAGTTTCCTTCAATTGCGACAAGACGCAGCCATCTACGGCACGAAGCATCCCCCGTTGCCAAGGTCACGAAGGGCAAGCATGGAGCAAAATGGCCGGGAAGCGCGAAAAACGACCGAAACGACTTTTGCGGTGATCTCTACGGACGACTCGAACTACATGTCCTTCAGGGCGTCGTCCAGCTCCTTGTTATGCTGGGCGTTCATCTGAGGGATCTGCTGCTTGGCCTTGTTGAGGGTCTTGCCGAGAGTGACGCCATAGTCAAGGGTCTCGCTCACGCCGTCGGTAATGGGCTTGTCCTGCTTTTCGCAGGAAGTGAAGATGGGCATCGCCAACACGGCGACCAGAACGAAGAACGCGATTTTTTTCATGTCAGTCAACTCCTTCATGAGACGATTCGAAAAAAATAGACGCATAAAGATGAAGTTTCCGTAATTTAATCGCCTTTTGCCGTATTCCATGAAGTTCGGAGTTCTTTTCAGAAGATATATTTTACTTTATCCGTCGTCGTGGCATCCGCAGCCCTTTGCCGTCCACGAAACGACCACCTTTGTCTTTCCAACCTTTCCACGGATTTTCTGTTACCATGAGACTCTCTCAGATGATCGGCCAGCGCCTTCGGGAAGCCCCCCGCGACGCCCAGACTATTAGCCATAAATTCCTGGCACGCGGCGGCTACTGCCTGCCCGTCTCCGCCGGCATCTTCACCCTGCTCCCCCTGGGCTACCGCATCACGCAGAAAATCGAGCAGATCATCCGCGAAGAAATGGACGCCATCGGCGGACAGGAGCTCCTGATGCCCGTGGCGCTGACCGCCGAGCTCTGGCAGCAAAGCGGGCGCTGGGAAAGCGTGGGCGCCGAGCTTCTGCGCTTCAAGGACCGCAACGGCAAGGACATGATGCTGGGCATGACCCACGAAGAGGCCTGCGTCCACGCCGTCCGCGCCAACGTGAGCAGCTACAAGCAGCTCCCGTTGATGGTCTACCAGATCCAGACCAAGTACCGCGACGAGGCCCGTCCCCGCGCCGGTCTGATCCGCACCCGCGAATTCACCATGAAAGACGCGTACAGCTTCCACACCACCCAGGAAGACCTGGAGCGCTACTACGTCATCTGCCATCAGGCCTACACACGCATCTTCAAGCGCATCGGCTTCAAGAACTTCATCAGCATCCAGGCAGACTCCGGAATCTTCGGCGGGAACCGTTCCGACGAGTTCATGGCGATTGCCGACTGCGGCGAGGACACCCTCTTCGTCTCCCCCAACGGCAACTACCAGGCGAACCGGGAAGTCGCCTGCGCCAACCTGACCTACACTCCCGAAGAGCCCGCCCCCATCGAGAAGGTGGCCACGCCCCACGCCAAGACCATCGCCGAAGTGGCGGAATTCCTGGGCGTCGATGCCGCGCACACCTGCAAGGCAGTCTTCTACAAGGACTCCCAGGGCAAGCTGGTCTTCGTCAACATCCGCGGCGACCTGGAGGTCAACGAAACCAAACTGGCCAAGGTGGTGAAGGACTCCAACCTGGCCTTCGCCGACGACGAGCTGATCCGCTCCGTGGGCGCAGTTCCCGGCTTCGCCTCCCTGTATGGCCTGGACTTCAGCCAGATCCGCGTGGTCGTGGACCCCTCCGTCGTCCACTCCAACAACCTGGTGGCCGGTGCCAACGAAGAGCAGTTCCACCTGAAGAACTTCAACTACGACCGTGACGTGGCCGACAAGGAACGCGTGATCGTGGCCGACATCGCCTGCGTACGCGACGGCGATCCCTCCCCTGTGGATGGCGCGCCCCTGAAGCTGCTCCACGGCATCGAGATCGGAAACATCTTCCAGTTGGGCACAAAGTACTCCAAGCCCATGGAATGCAACTATCTGGACATGGACGGAAAGGCCAAGCCCATGATCATGGGCTGCTACGGAATCGGCGTCGGCCGCTCCGTCGCCGCCATCGTGGAACAGTGCCATGACGACTACGGCCCCATCTGGCCCATGTCCATCGCCCCCTACCAGGTGCACATCATCGGCCTCAAGTACTCCGAGGAAGCCGTCAAGAACGCCTGCGAGACCCTCTACGCCGACCTGCGGAAGGCCGGTGTGGAAGTCCTGCTGGACGACCGGGGCGAGAAGGCGGGAAGCGCCTTCGCCGACGCCGACCTCATGGGCATCCCGTTGCGCGTGGTCATTTCCC
Source organism: Lentisphaeria bacterium (assembly GCA_024405215.1). GTDB lineage: Bacteria > Verrucomicrobiota > Lentisphaeria > Oligosphaerales > Oligosphaeraceae > UBA1724. The sequence continues at coordinate 11,208 of JAKSPB010000010.1, forward strand.
CCAAGACCCTGGCCACTGGCGAAGTGGAGTTCAAGCACCGCGACTGGGGCAAGAACTCCCAGATGCTCCCCCTGCAGGGACTTGTGGAGAAACTCCAGGAGGAAATCCGCCAGGCACTTGCCGAATTGAACGCCTGATTCAACCTTTCACCCTGCCCAACGAGGAGAGAGCCATGCCAGTCTGCCGAGTCTACGATGCTACAGGGAAAGAACTGTCACAATGCAGTACCGATGCGTTCCTCCCATTCGCCAAGATCTTCTTCGGACGCTCGTCGCAGTGCGATGTCTCTCTGAAGGCCGTCGCCGACAGCAACATCTCGCGCCAGCACTTCTATGTCCAGGAGAGCATGACCAAGCAGTGGGGCATCTATGACAACGACTCCCGGGCCGGCATCATCCTCAATGGACACAAGGTCAAGTCCGCAGACCTCTACGACGGAATCGTCGTCCGCTTCGGACAGCTCTTCTTCACCTTCGGCGACAAGGGCGTCCCATCCCACTTCCGCCTGGCCTGGACGGACCGGAACGGCCAGATCCAGCGGGCGTTCCTCTGGGAAGGCGTCAACAGCATCGGCGCCTCCCACGACAACTACGTGACAATCCGCGAAGGAAATGTCTCCCGCTTCCATTGCAACATCGTCGTCCATGGCAACGAGGCGGAATTGAGGCAGACGAACTCCATGCTGGACTTGGACGTCAATGGCGAATCCATCACCCAGGAAAGCGCCATACTGAAATCCGGCGACACCTTCACCATGGCCGGATTCCCCGTGGAGATCGAGTGGGTTGATACGGTGACGAAACGCGCCATCTTGGTTCGCTCCCCGGAGGAAATCGCCAAACGCGAGAAGAACTTCAAGACCCTCAAGAACAACAACCTGCTGATCAAATACTGTTTTCTGGGAACGGCGGTGCTTTTCCTGATCGCCTTGGCACTCTGGATGCTCAGCCTAATCCCCGGTATCCGATAGGCGTCTCTCAAACCGATTGTGTCCTGCCTGTTTTTCGGAATGAAAGCCTATGGGCAAGCTTGAAGAACTCTTGAAAACCAATAACTTCTCTATCGTCCAGCGCGAATTGCAGGAGATGAATCCTGTGGATATCGCGAACGAAATGGGAGAATTGGATACCACCGACATGATCCGGGTATTCCGGCTCATGTCCAAGGAACTGGCCGCGGAAGTCTTCGCCTATCTGGATGAAAACGACCACCAGACCATCGCGCGTCAGCTCTCCACGGAAGAGGCGCAGCATCTGGTCGAGGACATGTCCTTGGACGATGCGGTCGACTTCCTGGACGAACTGCCCAGCGACATGGTCCGGAACATCCTGGCCAAAGCGGACCCCGACACCCGCAAGCTGATCAATACGTTCCTGAAGTATCCCGACAACTCCGCAGGCAGCCTGATGACCGTGGAGTTCGTCCGTCTCTATGAGACACAGACTTGCAAGGAAGCCATCGCCTACGTCCGAAGCAGCGGCATCGAGAAGGAGACCATCTATACCTGCTACGTCACGGACCAGTCCACCCACCTGACCGGCATCGTCTCCCTCCGGGAAATCCTGACCAACAAGGACGAGACGCTGATCCGCGACATCATGAGTACGGACTTCGTCTCCGCCACCACGCTGGAAGACCAGGAGCAGATTGCCCAGGACTTCAAGAAATACGACCTGATTGCCATGCCCGTGCTGGACATGGAACAACGAATCGTCGGCATCATCACCGTCGACGATATCATGGACGTCATCGAAGACGAGCAGACGGAGGACCTGGAGCGCATCGCCGGTATGCAGCACGCGGAAAAGGGCTATCTGGATTCCAGCGTCTGGGAACTGTCGAAGAATCGCATCATCTGGCTAATGGTGCTCATGGTTTCGGCGACCATAACGGCGAGTGTCATTACGCGCTTCAACAAATTGCTGGAAGGCATGATTGCCTTGACCGCATTCATCCCGATGCTGATGGACACGGGCGGCAACTCAGGAAGTCAGGCTTCCACGCTAATGGTGCGTGGTCTCGCGGTCGGCGAGGTCACTTTGCACGACTGGCGAAAGGTCATCTGGAAGGAACTGCGCGTAGGCTTCGTGTGCGCATCCATTCTTGGAACCGTCAATTTCCTGCGAATCATGGCGTTCAACCAAGCGACATGGCAAGTGAATCTCGTGGTCAATCTGACGCTGTTCTTCACGGTGATGGTTGCCAAGACGCTGGGAAGTTCCATGCCTATGGCGGCACGGCTTGCCCATCTTGATCCAGCCCTGATGGCCAGTCCCATGCTTACCACAATGGTTGACCTCTTTACGCTTCTCATCTACTTCACTATCGCCACGAAGCTTCTGCCCATGCTGGGCGTGGCGCTGACGGGAATGTGATGTTCGCACGAATCAAATGTTGACTGTTCCTGCATTCATAGATTTGCATGTCCATCTCCGGGAGCCAGGCCAGACCCACAAGGGAGACATCGCGCACGAGACCCGCGCTGCCGTCGCCGGCGGCTTCCGGACTGTCGTAGCCATGCCGAACACCACGCCCCCCGTGGATACGCCGAAGCGCTTTAAAATGGTCCAGGAGCTTCTGGAAAAGAATGCCGCCTGCCGCGTCATCCAATGCGCCTGCATGACAAAAGAACGGGCAGGGAAGGAACCTACGGATGCCCAGGCGCTCAAAGAAGCGGGCGTCATCGCCCTCTCCGACGATGGCTCCACCACGCAGGACGCAGGCGTCATGCGGGAAGTCGCCTACCGGGCGGCCGAAGCAGGCCTGCCGCTCATCGACCACTGCGAAGACGGCCCGTCCACCCGCCGCGGCGAAATCGCCATGGTAGAGCGTGATCTGGAAATTTGCCGCGAAACAGGCGCCCGTTTCCACCTTCAACACCTCTCTGCCAGAGAAGCGGTGGAACTCCTGGGCGCCGCGCTTTCCAGCGGGCTGCCGGTCTCCGGGGAAGCCACGCCGCATCATCTGGCGCTCACCCAGGAAGCCGTCGCCCGCTGGGGCACCAGCGCAAAGATGGCGCCGCCGCTCCGCGAGGAAGCCGACCGGCAGGCGCTACTGTCCGCGGTGGCCAGCGGCATCATCAGCGTCATCGCCACTGACCACGCGCCTCATTCCGCAGAAGAAAAAGCCAAGCCTTTCGACGAAGCGCCCAACGGCATCATCGGCCTGGAGGCTGCCTTCTCCGTCTGCAACCGCGTCCTGGTCCATAGCGGCCTCATGACGCTGGATGCCTTGATCGAGCGCCTGACCACCGGCCCTGCCAAAGTCCTGGGCATCCCTCTCCCCCCGGAAACCATCGTCATCGAGCCCGAAGGCGACTGGCTTCTGCCGCAGCCGGCCTTCTCAAAGGCCTCCAACTGCCCCTGGAACGGCTATCCCGGCTGGGGACGCGTCCTCGCCTAACGAAAATCTCGAGGAATTCGCAAAAGTCGCCTTGGACGCTTTCCGCGATTTCAGGGCATTTTTCTCCAAGCCTGTCCTCCGCAGCCATGACGAAGGAGGATGCTTCGCGTCGTAGCGGTCTACGCCTTGGCGCACTGGAAGCGAACTGCCTCCGAAATCCCTGGACAGCGCCTTCAAATGGACTTTTTCCATTCCCTCTCCTTTTTGTCTTTTATCCCCCCCACCCTGAAATAAGGAAACACACGATTATGGCCAACGAAGAAAACGCCGCGGCGACCGCGGTCAATTCCACTGAATTCATGAACAAGCTGACCTCCCTGTGCAAGCGCCGGGGAATGATCTTCCAGAGTTCGGAGATCTATGGCGGCTTCAACGGCTTCTGGGACTACGGCCCCAATGGCGCCCCCCTGAAGCGCTCCGTCGAGCGTGCCTGGTGGAAGTACATGGTCGAAGACCGCGACAACGTGGTGGGTCTGGACTCCACCATCATCTGCCATCCTGAAGTCTGGCGGGCCTCCGGCCACGTGGACCACTTCTCCGACCTGATGACCGACTGCAAGGACTGCAAGAAGCGCTGGCGCTACGACCAGCTCCCCGAGCCCGGCGTCTGCCCTGCCTGCGGCAGCCACAACATGACCGAGCCCCGCGAGTTCAACCTGATGATGAAGACTTTCGTGGGCCCGGTCTTCGACGAGGACCACAAAGCCTATCTCCGCGCCGAGACCTGCCAGCCTATCTTCGTGGACTTCAACACCATCCGCATCGCCACCCGCAAGGCCCTGCCCTTCGGCATCGCCCAGACCGGAAAGGCCTTCCGCAACGAGATCAATCCCCGCAATTTCACCTTCCGCTCCCGCGAATTCATGCAGATGGAGATGGAATTCTTCTGCGAGGACGACGGCTCCCTCGACTGGTTCGAATACTGGCGCAAAGAGCGCTGGAATTTCTACACCAAGGTCCTGCGCATCCCCGAAAACAAGCTCCGCTGGCACTGGCACGACAAGCTGGCGCACTACGCCAAGCAGGCCGTCGACATCGAGTTCCTCTTCCCCTTCGGATGGGATGAAATCGAAGGCATCCACCACCGCGGCACTTGGGATATGTCCCAGCACGCAAAGTTCTCCGGCGAAAACGCCGCCTGCTCCGTCTTCGACGCCGAGACCAAGACGACCCACTTCCCCACCGTCGTCGAGACTTCCTGCGGTCTGGATCGCATCTGCCTAATGCTCCTCTGCAACGCCTACGAGGAAGACACCGCCGCCACCAAGAAGACCGACAAGGATGAAGACATCCGCGTGGTCCTCCACCTGCCGGCCCTCGTCGCCCCCGTCCAGGCGGCCGTCCTGCCGCTCTCCAAGAAGCTGGAGGGTCCCGCCAAGGAGCTCCAGGCCGTTCTCCGCGCCAACGACATCCGCACCGATTACGATGACACCGGCTCCATCGGCAAGCGCTATCGCCGCCAGGACGAAATCGGCACGCCTTTCTGCGTGACCTACGACTTCGACTCCGAGAACGACCACGCTGTCACCGTCCGCAACCGCGACACCATGCAGCAGGAGCGCATCGCCATCGCGGATCTCCCCGCGAAACTCTTCACCTTGATCCGCGCCTAAGGCGCCATCTCCCGACCTCCCAGCCCCGGAGCGCAGGCTCCGGGCACTGGGCAGGACGCCCCGCGTCAATCGGCGCGTCCCACGTCAATCGGCGCGTCCCGCGTCAAAGCTAGTTATCCAACGGGTCGGACAACTATCCCCTTCCCTTATCCCCTATGAAAAATCTCCTCTACGTCATTGTCGCCGCATTGCTGATCGGCAATGCCGCCTTCGGTTATCGCGTCTATTGCAAGGAAACGCCGAAGGACAGCAAGGAGGTCATGGAAAAGCTGGAACTCTTCATGGAGGTTTTCCAGCAAGTCCGCGCCAACTACGTTGACGCAGAAGATATCAAAATCGACGACCTTTTCAACAATGCCATCAAGGGCATGGTCTATTCCCTGGATCCCTTCAGCGAATATATGACGCCCTCTGAATTCAAGGACTTCCAGGAACAGGAGCAGGACTCCTTCGGCGGCATCGGCGTCCAGGTCCAGATGCGCGATAGCTACCTGACCGTCAGTTCCCCCATGAAGGGCACTCCCGCCGCCCAGGCAGGCATACTCTCCGGCGACCAGATCATCGCCATTGACGGCGAGGACCAGACCGGCAAGAGCACCGACGAGGTCATCCGCAAGCTCCGCGGCGAGCCTGGCAGCGCCGTCACCCTCACCATCAAGCGCCCCGAGGAACCCGAACCGCTGGAAATCACGCTGAAGCGCATGAAGATCGAAAATCCCAGCATCAACGACATCCACGTCATCGAGGGCACCAAGACCGGCTATCTCCGAGTGGAATGGTTCGCCGAGCCCACCGCGAAGCAGTTCGAGAAAGCCTTGCAGACGCTGGAGGACGAGGGCATCGACAGCCTGGTCATCGACCTGCGAAACAATCCAGGCGGACGAGTGGATGTCTGCGTCGGAATCCTCAACTTCCTCCTGCCGCCAAACTCCCTGGTGGCCACGCTGGAAGGCCGGGATCCCAAGAACCAGACCTCCTACAGCACCCGCGGGACCCCATACCACTTCCCGGATACCATCCCCATCGCCGTCCTGGGCAACAGGGGCACCGCCTCCGCAGCGGAAATCACCATCAGCAGCCTGCGCGACTACCACCGCGCCGTCTTCATCGGCGAACGCACCTTCGGAAAAGCCCTGGTCCAGGACGTCATGGATCTGGGCGGCGGACACGCCGTCAAATTCACCGTGGCGAAATACTACACCAAGCTGCGCACCCCCATCCAGGGCCGTGGCATCCGTCCGGACATCCGCAGCAGACTCTCCCGGCATGACTTCATCGCCATCAACAACGCCGATGGCATGGCAGCCGCAGACAAGATCGACCCCAACATCCAGGCCGCGCTGAAATTCTTCGCGGAAGGTGCCCAATGGCCCGTCTATGAAGGCGAAAAGGAAGGCGACTACGCGGATGTGCTGCCTCAATGGCAGCGTGACGAAAATCGTCATTACAGGCTCTACGACTACGACATCTACGGCACGGAGACGGTCGATCCCGCCGACAAGGCCGAAACCACCACTCCCCAGGAGAACATGTAACCATGATCAAGACTGTCATCAACGGCGCCGCCGGCCGCATGGGCCGTATGCTGGTCGCAGAAGTCCTCGCCACCCCCGAACTCCAGCTCACGGGAGCCCTGGAGAATCCACAGTGCCCCTTCCTGGGCGCAGACGCCGGCCAGCTGGCCGGACTGGATGCCTGCGGCGTCAAGATTACCGCGGATTTCGAGGAAGCGCTCAAGGACGCCGACTGCATCATCGATTTCACTTTCGCGGCCGTCACTCGCGAACTGGCTCCCAAGGTCGCGGCAAAGGGCGTCGCCATGGTCATCGGTTCCACGGGACTCTCCCATGACGACCTGGCGTTGCTGGAGAAACTAGCGCAGAACGGCGCCCGCATCGTCCAGTCTCCCAATATGTCCGTCGGCGTCAACCTGCTCTTCGCCCTCTGCGAGCAAGTCGCGCCGCTCCTGGGCGAGGCATACGACATCGAGGTCGTGGAAATGCATCACAACCAGAAGAAGGACGCCCCTTCCGGCACCGCCGAAAAGCTTGGGCAGATCCTGTCCAAGGCCCGCGGCCTCTCCTACGACACGGACACACGACACGGCCGACAAGGACTGGTGGGGGCGCGCACCAGGAACGAAATCGGCATGCACTCCCTGCGCGGCGGCGACGTCGTAGGCGACCACACGGTCATTTTCGCCACCAACGGCGAGCGCATTGAGCTGACCCACAAGGCCTCCAGCCGCCAGACCTTCGCCAAAGGCGCCATCCGGGCCGTCAAGTTCATCGCCGCAGCACAGCCCGGCAAATACGACATGCGCCAGGTGCTGGGCATCTAAATCGCTTCCGCCAACTGGAATGTCCACGCAGGTCTGCCACATCATCGCAGGGCCCAATGGCGTAGGAAAGACCACCTTCGCCATGCGCTTCCTGCCCCAAATGGTAGACTCGCGGACATTCCTCAACGCCTGACGAAATCGCCCGGGGGCTCTCCCCGCTGGATATCGCAGCGGAAAACCGCCTGGCCGCCAGGCTCTTCTTGCAACAGCTGGAGGAAAACTCCGTCAGAAAAAGCCCTTCGCCTTTGAGACGACTCTCTCCGGAAAAGCTACCTGCCGCAGATTCCCCAGTGGCAACAGCAGGGCTGGCAAGTCGTCCTGCATTATCTCTGGGTTCCCGACAGCGATTTCTCCGCCCACCGGGTCCAGCAGCGTGTCGTCCAGGGAGGACATAATATCCCCCTGGAGGACATCCGCCGACGCTATCCGCGCAGCCTGGAAAATCTCTTCCTCTACGCAGAACTCTGTGACCAGACATACCGCCACGACAACTCCGAAAACAGCCCCAGGCTGATTTTCTCCTATCGCAACGGCATAGAAAGCATCATTGGCACTCAACTTTACAAAACCTTGAAGGACATGGCGACAATGTCGCGGGCACAATCGAATCATCTTTTCCAGGAAGCTTCTGAACCATATCGAGGAAACACCGCCCTTCAGGAAAGTTCTTCCGTCAACCTGGATGACGACGACTTCGGCCAGAAGTGCCTGGAATGCCTCCGGGAGGCCGTCCGAGAGGAACTGGAACGCAAGGCCAAGCTCGGCCAGATCGCCGTCGTCGCCGACAAGAACCACAAGGCCATGATCGTTCCCGCCAAGCTCCTGGTGCGCAAGATGCGCCAGCGGGAACGCGCCGCGGCCCGACACGCCGCAGCCAAACAAGCAGCTGAGAACGCATGAAGACCTGTTTTCCCTATCTTCCCCCGCAGAACATCGCCATTCCCTCGGAGCACGCCACCCTGGAAATCCTACAGGCGGCATACTTCGAAGGAATCAGCAAAGTGCGTCTGCGCCGGGAGAAGGCGCCTTTCTGGAGACTCTACTATTCTTTCGGCTCCAACATCATCCCCCTCTGGAACCAGGGAAAATACTTCGCCCTGCTTCCCCATAGAATCTATCTGATCTCCCCGGATTCCACTCTCTACTCCGAGGAAAACCCCATCCGCGTCGGACTCTTCTGGATGCACTTCCAGATCGCCGGTTCCTTCACAGGCTGCCGAAATTTCTATCATGCGTTGCCGCAAAGCGATCTGGCCGACCTCATGCTTCAGGAAATCCGGGAGAAGTTTGAGAAGAATGCCCCCATGGACTACAAGTTCAGCCTGTTGCTGACCTCTGTCGTCTCCTACGCACTCTCCCTGGTCCCTCTCCCAAAGAAATCCCAGAACACCAACAAGCTGGAAGGAAACGACCTGCTAAACATCTGGAAGAAAATGTCACAGCATCCGGAGCGAAACTACACCAACCAGGAACTGGCGACGGAGGCCTGCATGAGCGTCAATACCTTCCTGCGACGCTTCCAATGGAACTTCGGACAGACCCCGCAGAACTTCCTGATCCACCAACGCGTAAAGCTGGCCAAGAAGATGCTCCGCGAAAAAGACGCCACGCAGGCGGAAATCGCCGCAGCCTGCGGATTCGCCAATCAATTCTACTTCTCCCGCATCTTCCGGAAATACACCGGCTGGACTCCGGGAAACTACCGCAATGCCTGCAAGACCTCCCCGGACAGCATTGTGGACTTCCCCCAGGAAGAGGACAAGAAGTAAACTAGAAAGGGGCCTTGTCCTTTGCACGAAGCGCAAGCCTTGGGAAATCACCGGACTTTCCCCATGCCTGGCAGAATTTCATTCCCCCATAAAAAAAGGGAACCATATACCTAAGTCGCCAGAAATCATTGGCGATACAGTACTTGTCCTGTGCACGAGGCGAAGACCTCGGGAAAACGCGGCATCGGAACACGCAGGAAACTTAAGTATGTAATTCCCCCAAAAATGACTGTTGCCACCTCAGGCAGAGGTTATGCAACAGCCCTGCTTTTTGGGGAGGATTCCTACATGGACTCCAAGGTATCGATGGTCAGCGTATGGAGACCATCGCCGATGATATCCCGGACAACGCCGCAGAGCGCCACACGGGCGGCCTTGACGGCGGGATCCTCGGCGTTCTTCACGGAGCACTTGTTATAGAAGCTGCTGAAGTCCTTCGCCAAATCCAGCAGATAGCTGGCCAGCGCGGAGGAATCCAGCTCGCGAGCGGCCTTGGCCAGCGCATCGGGATACTTGCTGCAACGCAACGCAAGCCGCTTCTCTGCGGCCTCGGAAAGCGCCGCCCAATCCACCTTGGCACCCACCAGCTCCGCCACACCAGGCTGGCGAAGCATGGAGGACAGACGCGCGTAGGCGTAGAGCACGTAGGGACCAGTATCGCCCTCGAACTTGATGGCGGCGTTGGGATCGAAGGTGATGGTGGTGCGGGGATTGACCTTCAGAAGCATGAACTTCAAGGCCGCCATGCTGATGATGGCCGCGCGTTCGTCCAGGTCGGCTGGTGGCTCCTGACCTTCGGGAACGCGTTCCAGCGTAGCCTTCCTGGCCAGCTCGGCCATTTCGTCAAAGAGATCGTCGGCGTCCACCACGGTGCCTTCGCGGGACTTCATCTTGCCGCTGGGCAGGTTGACCATTCCGTATGCCATGTGGGTAAGACGGTCGGCCCAGGTATATCCCAGGGCCTTCAGGATGCTGAAAAGGACCTTGAAGTGATAGATCTGCTCGTCGCCAACCACCCAAATCTGCTGGTCTGGACCGAAATTCTCCTGCTTGAGGAGAGTGGTGCCGATATCCTGGGTGATATAGACGCTGGTGCCATCGCTGCGGAGGACCACCTTGGTGCCCAGGGAGGGATCATGGAAGTCGATGATGACCGCGCCGTCCGCCCGGCGTTCGAAGACGCCCTTCTCCAGTCCCTGCTGGATGATGTCTTTTCCCAGCTTGTAGGTCTGGCTCTCCAAGTAGAGTTTGTCGAAGTGGATTCCCATGCGCTCGTAGGTTTGGTTGAAGCCCGCGAAAACCCAGGAGTTCATCTTCTCCCACAGGGCGCGGACGGCGGGATCGGCGGCCTCCCAGTCCTGAAGCATCTTCGCGGTGGCCTGGCCGATTTCCGTCTTCAGGAAGAGCGCCTCGTCCTCTTCGTTGGCCAGCTCGGGCTGCGCGGCCTTGAGTTCCAGGATCTGCCGTTTCAGCTCCTTGTTATATTGGACATAGAAATCGCCCACCAGGTGGTCGCCCTTCTTGCCCGTGCTCTCCGGCGTGCAGCCCTCGCCAAAGCGCTGGTAGGCGATCATGGACTTGCAGATGTGGATGCCGCGGTCGTTCACCAGATTCACCTGGGTGACCGTATGGCCGGCGCGCTTCAGAATGGCCGCCGTGGACATGCCGATGGTGTTGTTGCGCACGTGCCCCAGGTGCTGGGGCTTGTTGGTGTTGGGCGCACTGAACTCAATGAGGATCTTGCGACGTTCCGCCTCGGGAAGCTGCGCGTTCCCCAGGATGCCGGCGGCCACGGTGTCCCGCATCAGCGCGGCGGGCTTCAAGGTGATGTTCAGGAAAGCCTTCGCCACATCGCATTTGGCGATGTCCGCGTGGCTGGCCAGGAAAGCGCCGGCTTTTGCGGCCAGGGCCATGGGATTGGTGCGGAGGGCCTTGGCCAGCGGGAAGCAGGAGACGGTCACATCGCCGTCAAAGCCCTCCGGGCACAGCTCCACGGACAGCTCGGGGATTTCGGCATTCAGCTCCTTCGCCAGGAAGGAACGCAAATCGTTCTGAAACTGGAAAGTCATGATGATGAAAATGGCAATTATAGGATTTTAAACAGGCAAGCTCTTATAATTTAATGGTCAGAAGACGCTTTGGCAGGCAATCCGAGCAAATCGGCAAAAGGAACGATGATGTCAATTCACCGAAATCCATTTTTTATGCTTTTCGTGCCATAAATTATTGCTGAATATTTGGCACGAATTTTCTTTTTTGTGATATCTATTCAAGACGCCCCCCTTGCCGCATCCTCCCCCCCCCTAAAAAGGCCATCTTGTTTTTATCCTGTCGATTGGATAAAAAACTTCCATTTTTGTCCCGCCGACTGGATAAAACAAGAATTTTGCACGTTGGCAGATACGCCTCGGCCTCCGTTTGAGCACGCGTGTCACTTCCGGATGGCGGCGGAGGCGCCGTGGGCGTCCAGGCCTTCGGCCGCGGTCAGGCGGGCGATGGCGGGCTGTTCGGCCAGAAGCGCCTCCCGGTTGTAGTGAAGCAGGCTGGTGCGGCGGAAGAAGGCTTCACCCGTAAGGCCATTGAAGAACTTGGCCGTGCCGCCGGTAGGCAGCACATGGCTGGGGCCGGCTACGTAGTCGCCCACGGGTTCTGGCGTATAGAGTCCCATGAAGATGGCGCCGGCCGCGGTGATCTTGGGAGCCAGTGCCTCAGGATCCTCCACCAGGAGTTCCAGATGTTCGGGAGCGTAGAGGCTGGCGATTTCCGCCGCCTCGTCCAGATCCTTCGCCTCAATCAGGAAAACGCCATTCTCCAGCACCTGTTGCACACAGGCCTGGCGCTTCAGTAGCGCTGCCTGGCGCTCGATCTCCGACGCCACGCCCTGCAGGAACGCCTTGTCCGTGGCAACCAGGACAGCCTGCTCGCGCCCGGAACCGTGTTCGGCCTGGGAAAGCACATCCGCCGCCACGTATGCGGGATTGGCGCTCTTGTCCGCCAATACCAGAATCTCGGAAGGTCCTGCCACCAGATCCAGCGCAACCGTTCCGTAGAGACGGCGCTTGGCCGCCGCCACAAAGGCGTTGCCGGGGCCGCAGATCTTCTGCACGGCAGGGACCGTGGCAGTACCGTAGGCCATGGCCGCGACGCCGTAGACGCCGCCCAGGCGATAGACAGCCGTGGCGCCGGCCGCCTTGCAGGCGTAGAGCAACGCGGGATGGATGCCCTTCTCGCCGCCCGGAGGCGTGCAGACCACAATCTGCTTCACGCCGGCGGTCTTTGCGATGGCCACCGTATGGCACACGGTGGAGACGAGCGGCGCGGTGCCGCCGGGAATGTAGCATCCCACGCTGTCCAGAGGATGGAACTGCTCACCCAAAGTCACGCCGGGCCGAGGAGAGTAGCTCCAGTTCTTGGGCAAGGTATGGCTGTAGAAATCCTGGATGTGCGCCACGGCCATGTCGATGGCGGCCTTGTCCTCGGCGGGGACCGTAGCAATGGCGGCGGCGATTTCGTCCTCGGTCACCAGGAAACGGTCCGGCGTCAAAGTCGTGCGGTCGAACTTTGCGGCGTATTCGCAGAGGGCCTGGTCGCCCCGGGCGCGGACGTCGTCAATGATGGCGGCGACCGCCGTTTCCACATCGTTGGTGAAGGCATCCCGCTTCAGCATTTCAACGAGACGGGAACGAAAATCAGGAGTATCACGAAAGAGGTATTTCATGGCAGGAAAAAGTTAGTAGATTACAGGGAAAATGTCATCGTCGTCATGATGGCGCCCACAAGAGCAACCGTCGCCGTGCTCGTGGTGGTGGCCGCAAGAGCAGCCGTCGCCGTGCTCGTGGTGGTGACTGTCGCCACCGTGTTCAATATCAATATTCGGATCCACCTTCACCAGGCAGAAATAGTCCGCGTCGCCCAGCAGCTTTGTGCCGTCATTGGGCGCAACCGTAGGATAGGCGGAGGAAGGAACCGTGAAGATGGCGCCCTTTGCCGTCATCACATCCAGATGCCCCTGGTTGATGGATGCCCGTCCGCGCAGCGCCCGGCACTGGACCTTCCCGAGAGAGGAATCCAGGACCTTTACGAAGACCACGCAGAGTTTCTTGCCTTCCAGATAATTCAGGTTCATGGTTAAAAATAAAAAGGAAAAACAGAAAAAGCCGGCCTGCGGGATTGTGAATCCTGCAGACCGGCCTTTGCGTTGTCAGCTATGCCGACCGGTCAGGCGACTAGCCGAGACGGGCCTTCAGCTGAGCCAGCTGATCGCGGATCTCGGCGGGGAGAGGATGACCCTGGGCAGCGTACTTGTCCAGCTTGTTCAGCCAATCCTCGAACTGAGGCAGAGTGGCCTTCCAGCCTTCGTTGTCAACGGAGGTCAGGACTTCCAGATCCTCGGCGGAGACATTCAGACCGGAGAGATCCAGGTCTTCCTTCTTGGGCAGGTTGCCGATGGCGGTCTCGTTGCAGCCGACCTTGCCGTCGCAACGCTCGAAGATCCACTTCAGGACGCGGCTGTTGTCACCGTAGCCGGGCCACAGGAAGTGACCGTCCGCGCCACGGCGGAACCAGTTCACGTAGTAGATCTTGGGCAACTTGGCACCGGCGTGCTTGCCGATCTCCAGCCAGTGCTGCAGATAGTCGGTGACGTTGTAGCCGATGAAGGGCAGCATGGCCATGGGGTCGAAACGGAGCTGGCCAGCACCACCCAGGGTGGCGGCGGTCATCTCAGAGGACATGGTGGCGCCCATGAAGACACCGTGCTCCCAGCTGCGGGACTCGTTCACCAGCGGAACGACAGTCTTGCGGCGGCCGCCGAAGAGGATGGCGGAGATTGGCACGCCTTCGGGATCTTCCCACTCGGGAGCGATGACGGGGCACTGCTTGGCAGGAGTGGTGAAGCGGGAGTTCTTGTGAGCGGCAGGGCCGGCGGGGTTCCAAGCCTTGTTCCAGGGGCGGCGCAGCCAGTCGACCACGGTGCCGGGATCCTTCACATCGCCGTCTTCCCACCAGTAGCTGTAGTCCTCGGTGAGGGCCACGTTGGTGAAGATGGTGTTACCGCCATTGATGGTCTTCATGGCGTTGGGGTTGGACTTCATGGAGGTGCCGGGGGCGACGCCGAAGAAACCAGCCTCGGGATTGATGGCATGGAGCATGCCGTCCTTCTCGTTGAAGCGCATCCAGGCGATGTCGTCGCCGATGGTCTCGACCTTCCAGCCGGGCAGGGTGGGGGTCAGCATGGCCAGGTTGGTCTTGCCGCAAGCGCTGGGGAAGGCGCCGGTGACATACTTGACCTCGCCCTGGGGGTTGGTCAGCTTCAGGATCAGCATGTGCTCGGCCATCCAGCCCTCTTCGCGGGCCAGGACGGAAGCGATACGCAGGGCGAAGCACTTCTTGCCCAGCAGAGCGTTGCCACCGTAACCGGAACCGAAGGAGATGATTTCGCGGGTGTCGGGGAACTGGGTGATGTACTTCTTCTCAACGGGGGCGCAGGGCCACGGAACGTCGGCCTGGCCATCGGCCAGAGGAGCGCCATTGGAGTGCACGGCGTGGATGTACTCGCGGCCGGCGTCAACACGCTGCAGGATGATCTCGCTGACGCGGGTCATGATCATCATGTTGACCACGACGTAGGCGGAATCAGTGATTTCAATGCCGTACTTCGCCAGAGGGGACTCGGGGTTGCCCATGGAGAAGGGGATGACATACATGGTACGACCGGCCATGCAGCCGTCGAAGATCTGCTGGAACTCGGCCTTCATCTCGGCAGGGGCCTTCCAGTGGTTGGTGACACCGGCGCCGGCCTCGTCCTTGGCGCAGATGAAAGTGCGCTCCTCGACACGGGCGACATCGCTCTTGTCGGAGCGGGCCAGGTAGGAGTTCTCGGGGTACTTCATCTTGATGAAGGTACCGGTCTTGACCATCAGGTCGCACAGCGCGTCATAATGCTTCTGGGAACCATCGCAGAACTCAACCTGTGCGGGCTTGCACAGATCAATCCAGCCCTGGAGCCAACCCTTCAGCTCGGCATTCTTCAGATCATTCAGAGTGATCATGGGATCTCCTTAATCCAATCTAACTTAAACTAGGGCATACGCCCGACGAAAAAAACAATCAGAGGAAAATCGCCGTAATATAAGGCCTATCCGTTGTACCACCCGCATTTGGGAAAAATATCACTCCTCTGAAGCAATTGCAACGCGCCGTGCCGCTCCATGGGCAATCTTGACGAAAAGTTGCGAAAGGTTGATAAAAATTGCTTTTTTCGGGAATCCATCGGGCAGTACTCCTAAAAGGGAATACCTTACCCTAAATTACTTTTGTGCAAGAAGTCTGCTTTTCGCAAGCAGTCTGTTTTTCACCCACCCCAACAACAACAACAAGGGAAACCCAAATGAATCCTGTTAAAATTGGTATCGTCGGTATTGGCAACATGGGTTCCGACCACGCCGCCAGCATCACCAAGAATCTGCCGAACGCCAAGGTCACCGCCGTCTGCGACCTGAATCCCAAGGCCTTCGACCGGCTGCCGGCCCAGTTGCAGAACTCCGTCCAGAAGTTCACGACGGACGAGGAGTTCTTCGCGAAGGGCGACATGGACCTGGTCATGGTGGAAGTCCCCCACTTCCAGCACGCAAAGCTGTCCATCGACGCCATGAACGCCGGCAAGCACGTCATCGTGGAGAAGCCCCTGTGCGTCCACAAGGCCGATGCGGAAATCCTCTTGGCGGAATGCGCGAAGCATCCCGACCTGGTAAAGGGCATCATGCTGAACCAGCGCACCCGTGACGCCCACGTCAAGATCAAGAACCTGATCGATTCCGGCGACCTGGGCGAAATCCGCCGCGTGAACTGGATCATCACCGACTGGTATCGCACCCAGCAGTACTACGATTCCGGCGACTGGCGTGCCTCATGGCGCGGCGAAGGCGGCGGCGTCCTGACCAACCAGTGCCCTCACCAGCTGGACCTGATGCAGTGGTTCTTCGGCATGCCGAAACTGGTTGACGCACACATCTTCCTGGGCAAGTACCACGACATCGAAGTCGAGGACGAAGTCAACGCCTATCTGGAATACCCCAACGGCGCCACCGGGAACTTCATCACCACCACTGGCGAAGCCCCCGGAACCAACCGTCTGGAAATCGCCGGCGAACACGGCCGCATCGTCTTTGAGAACAACAAGCTCTGCTACAAGCGCCATGCCATGGCCACCAGCGAGCATATCAAGACCGCCAAGTCCGGGTTCCAGCCCCCCGAGACCTGGGATTGCGAAATCCACTTCGCTTCCGACAACGAAGGCCTCCCCCAGCACATGCGCGTGGTCGCCAACGTAATCGATGCCATCCAGAACGGCGCGGCCCTGAAGGCTCCCATGGAAGAAGGCATCCGCGGCCTGGAACTGTCCAACGCCATGATGCTCTCCGGCTTCCTCAAGAAGGCCGTGGAACTGCCCCTGGACTCCAGCATCTACGCCGCCAAGCTGGAAGAGCTCATCGCCACCAGCCGCTATCCCAAGAAGACCGTCGCCGCCAATGCCGGTAACAGCAGCGACTTCTCCCAGTCCTTCTAAAGCTATTCCTGCATAATACAAGGCTGCCGCTTCCTCGACCTGAGGCAAGACGGCAGCCTTTTTTTTGGGGGGAAATAGCATGCGTATGTTGCCTGCGTGTTCTGATGCCGCGTTTTCCCGAGGCTTGCGCCTCGGGCGCAGGTCAAGCCCGTATCGCCAAGCAATAACGGCAACCTATGTATATAGTTTCCTTTTTTTGGGGGAAATAGCATGCGTATGTTGCCTGCGTGTTCTGATGCCGCGTTTTCCCGAGGCTTGCGCCTCGGGCGCAGGCCAAGCCCGTATCGTCGCTCAATAACGGCAACTACTCTACTCTCTACTTCGGTATATAGTTTCCTTCTTTTTGCCTAGAAAACCAGAAGACTAGGAGTCTGGGAGTCTAGAAACCAGAAAAGGGCTGCCGCAACCTCAATGGAGGAATTGCAGCAGCCCCGGGTCCGCGTTCAGCAGGAGCCGTTCAGGCTAGCGCTTTTCGCCGCCCCAGCCGTTGTAGCCGGGGAACCAGTAGTAGTCGTCCACGATGGGATAGCCGCTCTTGCCATTGTTGACCCAGATGGACTTGGTGGAGCGGGCGTTTTCCACGTGGCCATCGCCAAAGGACATGTTGACGTGCATGTCATGGGGATAGCACACCAGGGCGCGGGCACTGCCTTTCAGGTTGTCGGCATCCAAGGCGAGGGCATTCTTCCAGAGATCATTCACGCCGTCCAGATAATTGACAAAGAGGGAAGGCAGGGTGATGCTGCTGATACGGTGCCAGACGGCAGTCGCGCGCCAGGCTCCGGACATAGCCTGCACACCACCACACTGACCGGCGCAGTCATTGATGTGGTAGTTGATGTTGCCGCGGACGCGGTTGGCGCCAGAGCCGCCGGACGGGCAGAGGAAGAGCTTGTGCCAGCTGTCATTGCCGTTGGCATGGTCCTCGGCATCCGCGCCGGGCTCCTTCTCCAGATATTTCTGCCAGTTCATGGGGGCGCCGGGAAGCATGGGGTTCACCGTGATCCAGTTGAAGACGTCCACACCTGCAGCCTGGTTCCAGACGCTCTGTTCCTTCCAATTGCTTGCATAGCTGACGGGAGGCAGGAAGTCGTCGCAGTCGTTGGTGTACAGCAGGGCGCCCAGCATGATCTGCTTCAGGTTGTTGACGCAGCTGATGTCACGGGCCTTGTTGCGGGCCTTGGAAAGGGCGGGAAGAAGCATGGAGGCCAGGATCGCGATGATCGCGATCACGACCAGCAGTTCAATCAGGGTAAATGATTTTTTCATGTTTTCTCCAGAATGTTTTGATGATAGATAAGGAAACTACAAACGCAGCGTCTTTTTTGGCTGTCGTTCATAGTATAAGCAAAAAAAAGATAAAACTCAAGACTTTCCCCACAAAACAAGGGGCTCCACCCGACACTCTGTAGTTTTTAGATAAAAATCCATAAAAAAAGACAATCCCCCCCATCACAAACCTCCTACTTTCTCGTAAGATTACGCATCCAGTTGTAGCTATTGATTTTAACTACAGCCACAAAGCACTTCGTGATCTGATCGGAGAGCAGCGCGGCGAAAACCATCCATGGCGCGGCATGGAAATGCAGCGCGAGGAAGGAAATGGGAATGATCCAGCAGAAAACCCAGAAAGAATCGTTTTTGAAGACGAATGCGGTATCGCCGCCCGCCTTGACCAGTCCATAGAGGGATGGCGCCTGATAGCATCTGCCGACGATGATGACGGCAAGCACCATCATGAATTGCCGCGCCATGGCAATGGCGTCAGGAGACAACTCGTAGAAGGAGAGAAAGCTGTCGCATCCACAGAGAACCGTCAACGCACTCAGAAGTCCGATGCCGAAGAAGATGGTCTGCATGGTCCTGGCCATCTGCTTGACGCGACCGAATTGCTCTGCTCCGATGGCCTTTCCCACCAGGATCGCGGTAGCGGCCGCCACGCCCCAGGTGCCCATCCAAAGGAAGCGGTCGAACATTCCGGTAATGCTTGCTGCGGTGCTGGCCGCCGCGTCCAAGTGCCCGATTGTCCAATTTTGCCAGACGTTGTTGAAGGCCCAGACCACCTGCCCCAGCAGCACTGGCGTACCGTATTTCACGAAATCGTGGAAGATTTCTTTGTTCCAGCGCAGGAAATCTCCAAGACGCAGGCGGAGATTCTTATCCACCTTCAAAACGAAATAAAGCACGATGGAAAACTCAATGACGCGTGACGCCACGGTGGCCAGTGCGGCCCCCCTCACGCCCAACGCGGGCAGGCCGCATTTGCCGAAAATCAGCAGATAGTTCAGCAGGACGTTCACCACAAAGGCCACCATGGAATTGATGAGCCCGATACGGACAATCTCCACAGAGCGCATGGCGACAATGAGAATCTCCGACATGGAGAAGAAGAGGTAGGAAATGCCCACCCACTGCAAATAGGACGCTCCGGCCTCGATGATTCCCGGATGAGGCGTCAGAAAGGCAATGATGCTTCGCGGAAAAAGCATCACGGCAAGAGCCAGCAGCGCCGTGCCGCCCAATGTCAGGCGCATTCCGATGGAGACCACCTCCTTGATGCGCTCGCAGTCATGCCGTCCCCAATACTGCGCGGAAAGAATCAGCGCCGCGCTTTCCATGCCGAAGACCACAATCTGAAGGACCGTGTTCAGCAACGTCCCCATGTAGAGTCCGGAGATCGCATCATCGCCCAGACGCCCCACCATCAGATTGTCGGCAAAGATCACGCCGAAAGTGATGATATTCTGCAGAACAATCGGTATCGCCAACAGGAAAAGAGACTTGTAGAACGATGCGTCGTTGACGAAAAATGGTTCTTTTGAAAGATCTTTCTCAAGCATGGTCATTCAAGAATGATATTCCTCCGCCTGCCAGGAGGCGATGCGCCCCGTTTCGGCGGAGAAGCTGCAGCCCACCAGGAAGATGCGCTTCTCCGTGGCCAGCCAGGACTGGTAATACGTCTTTTCGTAGATCTGCGCCAGGGCGCTGGTATCGCCATTCAGCTTGAACTCGAAGACATAGACGGCCCCGGGGACCTCCACGGCTGCGTCGATGCGGCCGTCGCTGGTCCGGGCCTCCGCGTGGATGATGTATCCCAGCATCCGGAAGATGGTGTAGAAGATGTTCTGGAAGTTGGCTTCGCTCTTGTGGTGCACGTCGTATCCGATGCCGGCGCAGACGGCCTCCAGGACCCGCTGCAGTGCGGGAAGGTCGCAGGCCTCCAGCGCATCCGCCAGCCTGTCTCGGAAGTCCGGCGCCTCCTGGCGGCTTCTGCCGATGTAGGCGTTCAGCAGGTACGTGGTGAAGGACTCGCCCACCTCCAGGTTGGGGAAGTCCAGGCGGAAGCAGGTCTGCCCGCGCTTCTGCTCCGCCGAGCGGATGGTGAGGTATCCCGTCTGGAGCAGCAGCGGAAGCGGCTCGATCCTGTCGAGTTCGAAGGCCTCGAAGGCAATCTGCGGCACAAGCTGGGAAAGGGTCTTTCCGAAACTGAAGTCCCTGCCCATGACCAGCTTCAGCAGGAAGCTGGGCGTCCCCGTGGAGAACCAGTAGTTGTTGAACTCCCCGCGATGGATAAGGAACTTGGCGATGGAGACGGGATTGTAGACCGTTTCGGCCGAGCTGTGGAAGCGGAAGCCGTCGTACCATTCCTTGACCTTCGCCAGGAAGGCGTCGTGGGAGAGCTCCAGCCGCGCCTCGATTTCCTCCAGCCAGGGGGCGAAATTCTCCTCCAGCTCCTTCTGCGTGTAGCCCTGCATGGTGGCGAAGCGCGCGTCCATGGTGAGGTCCTGCAGGTTGTTCAGGTCCGAGAAAAGGGAGACGTGGCAGAACTTGCTGACGCCCGTGATGAAGGCGAAGCGGATGCCGTTCGCGCGACTCTTGATGACCGAATAGAAGGACTTCAGAATGCCGAGGAACTCCCGGACGTTCTCCTTTTCCACATTGTTCAGGATCGGCTTGTCATATTCGTCAATCAGCACGACAACGGGTGCGCGTTCGGCAAGAATGGAGATGAGATCCTGCAAGAGCGCCGTGGCGTTTTCCCCCTCCAGGGTGACACGGTGCACCCTGGCTGCACTGCGGACGATATGGCAGAGGCTTTGGCGCAACTCCGCAGGGGTGCCGAAGTCCCATCCGTTCATATCCAGGTGGATGACGGGATAGGCCTTCCAATCGTATGGCTTGTCATAAATGGCCAGACCATCGAAAAGCTCCTTCTTCCCCTCGAAGACCGCCTTCAGCGTGGTCAGCGTCAGGGACTTGCCGAAACGGCGCGGACGGGAAAGGAAGTACTCCGCAGGCGCGGACTGCACCAGCTCCCAGATGTACTCCGTCTTGTCCACGTAGAGTTTGTCCGAAGTGCGAAGCTGCTCGAAGGAAGAGAGATCCGGTGCAATTGTCTTTCTGGTCGTCATGTCTTGCTCCATGAAATATGATATTTTTTCTGCCACCAAGGATAATATACTCTTTTCCCTTGAATGCAACGCCAGGACCACCAACACCACGTATCAGCACAGGCAACGGAACAGCTCCTTCCCGCAATGCTGTTTGAGAGGATACAACCGAAGATTGACGGGTAAAAATCGCGGCTCTCTGAATATGGAAAATGCGCGGATGACGGAAGGCGGGAATTTCGTGGCTTTTTGAAAGTCATGAAAATCTCTGGGAATCCATAACTTCTGTTGATAGTGCCTCCCATTAATGGCAACAGTGCATCCCATCAATGGCGGGAGTTTTCCAGACCAATATGTTTAACTGGGTGGAGGGAGGGGGTGGAACCTTCCCTATTTAAAGAGAAAAGGCTGTGGCATCACCTCCCATGGAGATTTTGCCACAGCCCGGCCGTCATTCTTTGCAGAAAATCAACCGAAGAACCTTTTACAAAGAGCCCTGAAAGTTTTCCCGATTAGTTCATTTCTGCGTAATCAGGGGTTGCAAAGGAGACCCAGACGCGGTCCACTTCAACGTATGTAACTGCGGATTGGCAGCCCTTGGAGAAGATTTCCGCCGCCTTCGCAGGTTCTGTGGTCTCGACGTGGCCGTCCCAGAAAGCCATGTTGATCTTGCGGTCGTGACGAGCCGTGGGACGTTCGCCGGAAGCGGGATCGGAGGGAGCAATGCGGTAATCACCAACATCGTAGCTGTTGCTAATGCCGGAACTGGCGAAACTGACGTTAGGACCATAGCAGGAATCCGTAATCACAAAACAACGGCTCGCCGCAAGTTTGCTATTGTCGAAACGGAACAGGTAGTCCTTGGTGCTGGTGCCAACCAATGCGTCTGGCAACGCGCAGAAAGTACGCTGGTTGCTGTTGAGATAGCAACCCTGGGGAGTTGCGTATGCCCAGTTCTGCTTTGTGTCCGAAACCGTGAGAGGGCAGGTCATCAGCTTGTCTTCCAGGTAACCGAGACTGAATTTTCCTTTGGTGGCCTCGCCGACCCAGCTCTTGTATATCTGGTTTGTGCTCAAAACCGCCTTGGGGCCGAAATATGCGGTGCCGGCATTCGCAGTATTGGCGCAAGTCATGATGTAACCGTCGTAATCAAGTGCGTAGAGTTGGAAAGACAAGTCGAACTGCTTCTGGTTATTGACGCAGGAAATGGTACGTGCCTTGTTACGCGCCTTGGAAAGGGCGGGCAGAAGCATGCTGGCCAGGATGGCGATGATGGCGATCACGACGAGAAGTTCAATCAGAGTGAAGGATTTCTTCATGGTTGTGTCTCTTGGTTGGTTAGGAATTTCTGTCAGGAAGCGGAAAGGCTTCCGACGGCTTGGAACGAAAAAGAACCGACGCACCATCCTCTGCGGGGGAAAAAGGTCACGCCTGGTGCCAACGTGGCTCTTCTTTTCAATTTGTTCAGAATAGATGAAACATTTGGAATTTCATTTTCTCTGACATTGACAGAATTTAACCTATTCTCTAGATATCCTATTATTTTTCGGCTATATTAACATTCTTAAAGCAACATAAAACATTTGTAAAATCAAAGAATAGAATCATGAAACCACTGGATGACCTCAAACTCTTCGACCGGGAGGAATCACCCTTCCTGTTCCAGACAGGACGCGCCGTCGTCTGGGAAAACATCTCGATCCTACAGCAATACGAACGGTATGGCCTCAGCTATGATCCTGCCCTGTTCGTCAACCTCTTCTGCCATTCCTATACCTCGAATCACATCTACTACCAGCATCGTCTCCATCAACTGCCCGTCACCTTCGACTACATCATCAGCGGATCCTGCTACTTCCGCAGCGGAAAGAAGGCATTCCTGGCGGAAGCCGGCGAAATGGTCATCCTCCCCCAGGACGGCGACAACGCGATCCTATACCTTCCCTCCAGCGGCCATTGCGAAAGATATGGCATGCTCATCGACGGCACGCTCTTCCACACCCTCCTGAAATTCTACCACCTGGACGGCTTTCTCAACATCCCCTTCGCCAATCCCCAGGTGATTCTCTCCTACTTTGAAAGCCTGAAAACGGCATTGAAGGACGGCAGTGCTTCTGAATACATCGCCGCCCTCCTCTTTGAATTTCTCTGCATCCTGGGGAAATACCACTCCCACAACGCCCTGCCGCCACTGCTGGTGGAGATTATCAGCTATCTGGACGCACATCTTTCCGACAAAATCCGCATCAACGCCGTCGCCCAGCGCTTCCACATCTCCGTCCAGGGCCTGAATGACCTGTTCCGGAAACACATGCAGACCACGGCGTACCAATACCTGATTTCCAAGCGGATGACACGCGCAAAGGAACTCCTGGCCCGCATGGAAAATTTCCGCATCAACGAAATCGCCTTCCTCTGCGGATACGAAAATCCCCTGCACTTCTCCACCGAGTTCCGGCGATACTTCGGAAAATCCCCCCGGGCATTCCGAAAAGACTGACGACCGTGGCAATCGCAAAACACGCCAGACGCAACAATTCCGAACGGAAAACGGGAACGATGTGCTTGAGTCGCCTTTGGGAATTGACGAAAAGCGCTTGTCCTGTGCCCGAAGCGAAAGCCTCCGAAAAATACCAAGTCCGAGTAGGCAGGAAACATTTAGGATATACTATTCCACAAAAATCCATCCGAACCAAAAGAAAAGAAGTATTTTACAGAATTGTCTCTGGAATTTCCCTCATTCTCAATCCCAAATCCTCTGCCTTTCATCCACGCCATGCAACCCACTACCTACCTTTTCGACTTTGAACACACCGACGACAAGACCCGCCCGTACATCATGCAGGAGTTCGCCAGAAACGGCGCAGGGCATCTTGTCCTCACGGACACCCTGATCCGCCAGATCATGTTCGATACTGATCTCGTACAAAAACTTCGCAAGAACCTGGCCGATACCGGACTGGACTTCGTGGACGCGCACGCGCCATTCAATAACTGGAATGACGACCTGGACCTGGTGGATACGGCCATGCGCCCCACCATGATCGCCCGGAAAAAGGTGGCCATGCACATCGCGGCGGACTTCGGAGTAAACACCATCACCATCCACGTGGGAAACGCCTTGCTGGCCACCAGAAACCAGGGACACACCATCCAGGAATGCGACGAGAACATCAAACGCGCCCTGGAAGAACTGCTCCCCCTCGCCGAACAACTGAAGATAGTCATCTGCATCGAAAACATCTGGGCCCCCACCAACACCACCGACAAACTCCTGGCCATCATTGACTTCTTCCAATCCGAAAATCTCGGTATCTGCTATGACGCAGGACACGCCAACCTGATGAAGGCGCCGCAGGAAGGAAAAAACTCCGCTCCCATCGAGTATTTCGGCGCCTTCGACGACTTCAACGAAAAGCCAGTCCCCTACGATCCACAGATGCTGGAACATCTCCTGCCGCATGTCGTAAACTGCCACCTCCACGACAACAACGGACTCTTTGACTTCCACCGCCTCCCCGGAACCGGAACCGTGGACTGGCCGCACATCATCGGACTCCTGAAGCAGGCGCCTAGGCTCCGCTCCTTCCAAAGCGAGGTCATCCCCGTACGCGAAAACGTCAGCATTCGGACTCTCGTCGAGACTTTCGAAACGCTGCTTAAGTAGTTGAGCCATCACACGAAAAGTCCGCATCTGTCGTATTCTGTCAACGTCCAGAGTAGCGGCGAAAGACTATATTAATAAAGAATCCGTAATTTCTTGTCAAACACCTCTTTTTTACGACTGCAATGAGCAAAATGGAAGGCAAAAGCGAGGCCTACAAGGCCGCCGGCGTGGACATCGATCTGGCAACCCAGCTGCTGAAGAACGTCAAAGGACGCATCTCCGCCACCCGCACTCCCCAGGTGCTGGCCCCCATCGGCGGCTTCGGCGGCCTCTACCGCATCGACCTGGCCAAGTGGAAGCACCCCGTCATGGTCGTTTCCGTGGACGGCGTCGGCACCAAGCTGATGATCGCCAACATGATGCAGAAATACGACACCGTGGGCCACGATATCGTGAACCACTGCATCAACGACATCGCCGTCCAAGGCGCCACGCCGGTCTACTTCATGGACTACATCGGCATCGGCAAGATGCGCAGCCCCCTCTACGAAGACGTGCTCTCCGGTTGCGCCGACGCCTGCAAGGCGGAAGGCGTCTGCCTCATCGGCGGCGAATCCGCGGAGATGCCCGGAATGTACGGCAATGACTTCGACCTGGTGGGATGCATCACCGGCATCGTGGAAGAGGACAAGATCATCACCGGCGAAAAGCTCAAGCCCGGCTACGCCGCCCTCGGCATCACCTCCAAGGGACTCCAGACCAACGGCTTCTCCCTGGCCCGCAAGGTCCTCTTCGAGAAGGCCGGATACAAGGTCGACGACCGTCCCGCCGAATTGGAAGGCAAAAGCATCGGCGAAGCCCTCATCGAACCCCACCAGTGCTTCTGGAAGGCCGTCAAGGCCGCGCTGGACGCCGACTTCCCCCTGGACGGCATCGCCCACATCACGGGCGGCGGCCTCTACGACAACGTCCCCCGCATCCTGCCCGAAGGGACCGGCGTCCGCTTCGACGCCTCCAAGATCCAGAATGTCCCCCCGATTTTCCGCCTGATCCAGAAGGCCGGCGACATTGACCCCTACGAGATGTACCGCGTCTTCAACATGGGCGTGGGCATGGTCTGGTTCGTGCCCGCCGACCGCGCAGACGAAGGCCTCTCCATCATCCGCAACGCCGGCTTCCTGGCCAACCGCATCGGCGAAATCACCGAAGGCGACCGCAAAGTCGTTGTCACGCTGTAACCATCTTCCTCCCCATGACGGTTGCCGAAGAACTCATCCGAATCATCCGCCTGCGCCAGCAACGCGGACAGATGACGGCCGAGTTGTCTGACGCGAACCGCCAAGTGCTGGGCCGGCGCCCCCAGCCGCGCCAGATTGCAGACGCGCCTGTCGCCATGCCCCCCCAGGCAGAACGGCAGACCGCAACCACACGCTTCGCGCAGGCGACAACGCCTGCGCCCGTCGCAGACGCGCCTGCGCGGACCGCGCAACCGGCGGCGCAGCAGCGCATGGTTCTCAACCGCTGGACCAGCCGGCCGCCGCAGGACGGGCCCTTCCCGCCCGCGCCGGACATGACCTGCGCCTCCTGGGAACAGCTCCAGGATTGCTGCCTACACTGCGCCTGCTGCCGTCTCGCCTCCACACGCACCAACGTGGTCATTGAGGACGGATGCCGCGCCGCGCCCCTGATGTTCATCGGCGAAGGCCCCGGCGCAGATGAAGATGCCCAGGGAAAGCCCTTCGTCGGACGAGCGGGACAGCTCCTGACCGCCATGATCAAGGCCATGGGACGCGACCGCACAAGTTCCGACCCCGCCAAGGCGGTCTACATCGCCAACGTGGTCAAGTGCCGTCCGCCCCGCAACCGCAACCCCTTTCCGGACGAACAGCGCGCCTGCGTAGGCTACCTGCGGCGCCAGATCGCCCTGGTCCGCCCGAAAGTCATTGTCCTGCTGGGGAACATCGCCCTGGAAGGCCTCTTCGGCAAAGGCGGAATCACCCGCGCCAGAGGCATCTGGCGCGAACTGGACGGCATCCCCGTCATGCCCACTTTCCATCCTGCCTATCTTCTCCGCTTCGAAGCCTTTCCACAGGACTTCGTCGCCCAGAAGCGCCTGGTCTGGCAAGACCTCCAGCAAGTCATGGCAAAATTGCAGGAAGGCTAGGGGGTGATTGATGAATTGCCCCGCTGATTTTTCTGTTGTTTTTCTCCCCCATACATTCCCCTCTTTTTAAGGAACCACTCCTATGTTCTCTGACTGGCGGGCAAAATCCGGCGCCCTGAAAATCGGTCTCGCTTCTGATCACGGCGGCTTTGCAAAGAAGAACCTCATCGCCAATTTTCTGAAGGAACAAGGCTACGTCCCCGTGGACTTCGGCCCCTTCGCTCTAGACCCCGCCGATGACTATCCGGATTTCGCCGCCCCTCTGTGCATCGCCCTCCGCGACAAGCAAATTGACGCCGGCATCCTCGTCTGCCGCAGCGGCATCGGAATGTCCATCATCGCCAACCGCTTCCACGGCCTCCGCGCAGCCCTGGCCACCAAGCCCTCCTGCGCCCAGGTCAGCCGCAACCACAACAACAGCAACATCCTGGTGACAGGCGGCGACAACCTGACCGACGACGAGCTCTTCGAGATTGTCAAGACCTGGCTCGGCACCCCCTTCTCCAATGACCCGCGCCATGTGCGCCGCCTGACCAAGCTGGAATGCGGCACCTACGACGAGATCGCCGCCCTGCGCACGGCGGATCCCGAATTGGCCGCCATGATCGACAACGAAGCCGCCCGCCAGTCCGAAGGCCTGGAGCTCATCGCCAGCGAGAACTTCACCAGTCCCGCCGTCCGCGCAGCCCAAGGTTCCATCCTGACCAACAAATACGCCGAAGGCCTTCCGGGCAAGCGCTACTACAACGGCTGCGTCAACGTGGACCAGATCGAGACTCTGGCCATTGAGCGCGCAAAGGCCCTCTTCGGCGCCGAAGCCGCCAACGTGCAGCCCCACTCCGGAAGCCAGGCCAACCAGGAAGTCTACTTCGCCCTGCTGCAGCCCGGCGACACCGTCCTGGGCATGAGCCTGGATGCAGGCGGCCACCTTTCCCACGGCTACAAGATCAACTTCAGCGGCAGGACCTACAACTTCGTCGGCTACGGCGTGGATCCCAAGACCGAGACCATCAACTACGACGAGCTGGAAAAGACCGCCATGGAAATCAAGCCCAAGCTGATCCTGGCCGGCGCCTCCGCCTATCCCCGCATCATCGACTTCCCCCGTCTGCGTCAGATCGCCGACAAGGTCGGATGCCTTCTGATGGTGGACATGGCCCACATCGCGGGCCTGGTCGCCGCCGGCGCCCATCCCAGCCCCGTGCCCTACTGCGACGTAGTGACCACCACCACCCACAAGACCCTCCGCGGCCCACGTGGCGGACTCATCCTCTGCAAGGAGAAATACATCAAGCAGATCAACTCCGCCGTCTTCCCCGGCATCCAGGGCGGTCCTCTGGAGCATGTCATCGCCGCCAAGGCCGTCTGCCTCAAAGAAGCCATGAGCCCCGAGTTCAAGGCCTACGGCGCACAGGTCGTCAAGAACTGCAAGACCCTGGCCGATGAACTGGCCAAACGCGGCTTCCGCATCGTCTCCGGCGGCACCGACAACCACTGCATGCTGGTTGACCTCCGCCCGAAAGGTGTCACCGGCAGAGATACCGCCGATGCGCTGGACAAGGTCGGCATCACCGCCAACAAGAACATGATCCCCTTCGATCCTGCCAAGCCTGCCGTCACCAGCGGCGTCCGCATCGGCACCGCCGCCGTCACCACCCGCGGCATGAAGGAACCCGAAATGGTGAAGATCGCCGACTTCATCACTCGCGTCGTGGAAAATCTCGGCAACGAGGAAGTCTACGAGCAAGTCCACAAGGAAGTCAAGGCCCTGGCCGCTGAATTCCCCATGCCCCAGTTCATCTAGCACTCCTCTATGGCACTGACGGTCAACTACAATGACGAAGGGATGCCCGACGGCGTCCCGACCTACCTTTTCGATCAGGCGGAGACCTATCGGGAAAATCCCATGGACGCGGCGCTGGAGTGGTTCACCGCCGCGCACCTGGGAATCTCCCTGCATTTCGGGCTCTCCGCACTCCTCGGAAAGGGTGAATCGCCCAAAGGCGTACTGACCGCGGAGCAATATCAGGAACTGCCGAAGCGCTTCCGCTGCGAGCATTTCGATGCCATCGACATC
The DNA here is from genome assembly GCA_024405215.1 of Lentisphaeria bacterium. Classification (GTDB taxonomy): domain Bacteria; phylum Verrucomicrobiota; class Lentisphaeria; order Oligosphaerales; family Oligosphaeraceae; genus UBA1724. Next base: position 40,139 of record JAKSPB010000010.1, read on the forward strand.
GTGGAAATGACCATCGCGGCGGGGGCGCGCTATCTCTCCTTCCCCGCCGTCCTGCCCGATGGATTCTGCCTCTACAACACGGCGGAGTCCTCTTTCAATTCCATCAACAGCGCTGCACAGCGGGACTTGGTGGGCGAACTCGCCTCCACCTGCGAATATCACGGCATCGGACTCTTCCTGGAGTATCCCTTCGCCGAAAACCAAAACCGCTATCCCGACGGCATCGCCCAGGGCCTCATGCCCCAGACGGAATACGCCGAATTCGCCAAAAGCCAGCTCCACGAACTGCTGATCAGCTATGGCCCCATCGCGGGAATCCGCTTCACCGGCCTTAAGAACCAGGCCGGCAGGAATCCCGCATTCGACATGGCGGACATCTATCAGATGATCCATTTCCTCCAGCCAAACGCACTCATCTCCTTCCAGGAGGGATGCAATGGCCATGAAGACTTCTTCAGCGCCACAAAACTGGATGCCAAGGAGGGATTCCTGGCGCAGAACGCCACCCAGCCCGTGGAAATCTGGCGTTGCCTCTCCGGTGACGACGACCGCGGCTTCCGTCCGGAAATCGCAGGAAAGCACATCAAGGCCGACGATACCTGGAAGGTCCTCAAGGCCGCCCATGGCGAAAACGCGAACCTCATGCTCAACACCGCCCTGATGCCCGATGGATCCTTGGATCTGGAAGATATCCAGACCCTCCTGGCCCTCGGAGAACGCATGGAAAGACAAGGACTGGCATAACGTCCCTCAGTAGCCCTGCCAGGAGCGTCCAGCGTCGGTCAAAGCGTCCCACGTCCCACGTCCCACGTCCCACGTCCCACGTCCCACGTCCCACGTCCCACGTCAGTAGAAGCGTCCCTCCGTCCCGCGCAATGCCCTCCTACCTCGGCAAATTATCCACCCTTTTGCCCAAGCCCATCAACCTGGATCAAGCGGCCGGGCATGCCACAAAGGAAAGGTATGGGAAGCAATATGCGGAACTTATCCGACACTATCCCTACAACCCCCATGGCCTCACCTGCTATGCGGAAGAATCCCGTCGGGCGTTGAATCTCGCAAAGCGCACCATCCTGCGCCTCGTCGGCGCATCGGAAACCGACACCGCACTCGTCTGGTGCGCCAATGGCACCGAGGCCCTGAATCTCGCCCTGCGCGGATTCCCCTTCGATTCCCTTGACGATCTCCTCGCCGTGGATCTTGGCGGACACCACGCCCTCACCGAAACCGCCAGCGTCCTCGCCTGCCCGCAACACGGCTTTCTTTTGGACAACACCGGCGCCGTTCCCTCGCCCCTTCCCCCGAAGACACGCCTCGTCGCCCTGTCCCTGGTCAACAACGAAACCGGCCTCATCTGGAATGGAGACAGGAAAGCCCTTCCCCCCAATACCTCCCTATTAGTGGACGCCTGCCAAGCCTTCGGCAAGCATCCCATCCCTTGGGAAGAAGCCCATATCGACCTGCTGGTCCTCTCCAGCCGAAACCTCGGCGGCCCCGCGACTGGCGCCTGTCTTCTCTATCGACGGGACCTCCGCTTGAAGCCACTGCTTACCGGTGGTGGACAGCAGGATGGCCTCCTCAGCGGGACCCTGGACACTGCCAGTTGCCTCCTCTTCGCCGCAGCCGCCGAAGAGGCCTGCGAGAATGCCACGGCCGCCCTGACGCACGTCACCGTCCTGAATGCCCGCCTGCGCGAAGGCCTGCAACGTATCGGGAACGGCTCCTGGCCGATCTTCTCTCCGGAAGACGCCTCGCCGTATATCCTCTATTTCGCCATTCCGGGCTACCAGGGCGCCCTTGTGGCACGTCTGTTGGCAGCAGAACATCAAATTCTCGTGGGAACCGGCAGCGCCTGCACTGCGGAATCCGGTGACACCAGCGCACTCCTCCGCGCAAAAGGCATCGCCGACGACCTGGCACGCTCCGCCATCCGCATCAGCTTCGCCCCGGAAAACACCCTTGACGATATTGACCGTCTTCTTTACGCCCTCCCGGAAATTCTGGAAAACTACTGAAAACGGGACGGTTATTGTTCGGAACGGAATTGCAGGACCACCTATCCACACCAGTGAACACCAATCTCCCCCTTGTCCATTCAGGCTGGTGACGCAGAAGGACCGCCAGCCTGGACGACATAGGCGTCCATTCATGTCCCTTCGTGGTTCAAGGCATTCCTTCTGAACAGTTCCACGAAATGACCTAAAACAAGAAGGCCATGCAGAAACGACTCCATACAGAACGAACGGCCTCTGAGCTCTCCGAAAATGCCTTCAAATGGACTTTTGCCAAAAAACGGCTTTTTTCTAAAAAATACGTCGGATTCATTTGCAAATCTCCGTAATCGGATTATTGTACGTCCCGCGCCAGGCAAGTATGCCAACGCAAAAAAATAACCCGGTGGGTTACCCAAGCGGTCAACGGGGGCAGACTGTAAATCTGCTAGCTTTGCTTTCCATGGTCCGAATCCATGACCCACCACCACTTCAGAATAAGGCAGTTACGACAAAATCGCGACTGCCTTATTTTTTTGCCTATAAGCAAAAAAACTATTTTTAGGAAACTATTACATAGCTTGCCGTTATTGCTTGACGATGCGGACTAGTCTTGTGCCCGAAGCGCAAGCCTCGGGAAAACGCAGCATCAAAACACGCAGGCAACTTAAGTATGTAATTCCCTTTTTCCCGCCAGTTCGTTATTTTGCTTCCTTGACGATGCCGCCCCCAAGCAGTTCCTCGCCACGGTATAGCACTGCGGACTGCCCACGTGCGACGGCAAAAACGCCATCAGGGAAAAACAACTTTCGATCTTGATAGACTGCCGGATAAAGTTTTGAAACAGAACGAATCTTTGCCAGAACTGGCCCGTCTGGTTCTTCGGAAATCCACGAAACGTCGTCCAACAGCAATTCGTGCTGAATCGTATGCTCTTTCTTCCCCACAACCACCTCGTTCCGACATGCATTTACCTCAAGCACATACAAGGGCTCCCCTGCAGAAATCCCCAACCCCTTGCGTTGTCCGACAGTATAGTTCCAAAATCCCTGGTGGCTACCTAGCATTTTTCCTGACACATCGACTATTTTTCCTGGACGTGCAGACGTATTCAGTAGTTCCGCATATTCTCCGCTGTAGAAATCCTGGCTGTCGGGCTTGTCCTGGACCTCCAAACCGAATTTCACGGCAAGTTTCCGTACTTCCGTCTTCTGATATGTTCCAAGAGGAAAGAGTAGATTCTTCAACTGGTCCTGCTTCAGTCGGTAAAGGAAATATGACTGGTCCTTTGCAGCATCGAGTCCGCGGAACAACCGACAGATTCCGTTTTCCTTCTGAATCCTGACATAGTGCCCTGTCGCAAAGTTATCAAAACGTATTCCCGACTTGCAGGCCAAATGCGGCAATACACCAAATTTCATGAATGCGTTGCATCGCACGCACGGATTCGGCGTCCTGCCGGAAAGATATTCACCCCGAAAATAGCCCAGGACAATTTTCTCATATTCATCCGAGACATCGAAAACATGATAAGGAATCGAAAGTTGGCGACATAGTCTCTCCGACCTGGCGATATCCTCTGCTTCCCCTGGGCCAAAGCAGGCATCCTTGCAACCTCCACGATATCGCCCTTCCTGCCAGAGTTTCATCGTGACGCCAACCACGGCATGCCCCTGTTCCTTTAGCAACGCAGCAGTTACCGCGGAATCCACGCCGCCAGACAGACCGACTGCGACAATCACGGCAAAACCTCCAGCATTCGTCCAATCGGTTCCCTAGCCCTGAGGCGCAATGATTCATCCAATTTGATTTCCGGGGATAAATCGCGTAGCGCAAGAAAGACATCCTCAATGGTTATACACTTCATATTGGGACAAATCACAGCAGGTTCCAGCGGATAAAAGGCTTTTCCAGGATTTTCCTTGCACATCCGGTGCAAAATCCCGCACTCCGTCCCGATAATGAATTCACGATTCTTGGAATTTCGGACAAAACTCAGCATCCCCCCGGTGGAAAGCGCCTGGTCAGCAAGGTCAACGACCTTTGGAGTGCATTCGGGATGAACCAGCACAAACGCCTCCGGGTGTTTTGCCTTTGCTTCCAAGATATGCTCCGGGAGGATTTTGTTGTGCGTAGGACACCATCCTGGCCAAAGAGCCATCTTGCGGTCTAGTCTCCGATTCAGATTCGCCCCCAAATTGGCGTCAGGCAGAAACAAGACCTTCTTTTCTTCGGGAATGCTTTCAAGCACTTTTTCCGCATTGCCACTTGTGCAACAAATATCGACTTCCGTCTTAGCCGCGGCAGTCGTGTTCACGTACGCAACGATCAGTGTATCAGGATGATCTTTCCGATACGACGCAATTTCTTCCCGAGAGGCCATATCTGCCATTGGACACCCCGAGCGCGGATTTGGATGAAGGACTATCGCCTCAGGAGAAAGTATTTTCGCGGTTTCCGCCATGAAGCGCACACCGCAAAAGACAATGACCGGTGCATGACACTCGGCGGCTTTACGGGAGAGTTCCAAGGAATCTCCCGTAAAATCCGCAATATCCTGGATTTCCGGACGCGTATAGTTGTGCGCAAGGACGAGTGCCTTGCGCTCAACTTTCAGCCTTCTGATTTCCCGAGCAATATCCATAAGAATCAAATTCGATTCAAAGCATCATCCAATGCCCCGATGATGTCATCGATGTGTTCCAAGCCAATGGAAAGTCGAATCAATTCGGGAGCGATGCCGCCTTTGCGCAAATCTTCATCGGACAATTGCGAATGCGTAGTGCTGGCAGGATGGATAATGAGGCTCTTCGCATCTCCGACGTTGGCGAGAATGCTGAAGAGTTCAACGGAGTCCACAAGACGCCGGGCAGTCTCCGAACCGCCCTTGACCCCGAAGACCACCATTCCACCCGCCCCATTGGGAAGGTATTTGTCAGCCAATGTCCCGCCATTCAGACCTGGATATCTCACCCATTCCACCTTCGGATGTCTAGCAAGGAACTTCGCAACGTTCAACGCGTTTTCGCTGTGCTTCGCCATACGAAGGGGCAACGATTCCGTCCCCAGCAGGAACATCCACGCGGAATCCGGTGAAAGGGTGGCTCCTTGATTCCGAAGTCCAACCGTGCGCAATCGCAGAATAAAGGCAAGGTGGTTGAGTTCTCCTAGATCATGGGCAAAACGCAATCCGTGATACCCGCGGTCCGGCTCATTGTAAAGAGAGAACTTTTTGTCAGTCCAGTCAAAATTTCCGGCATCAATCACCACTCCCCCGATTCCCGTTCCATGTCCGCCAATCCACTTTGACAACGAGTGAATCACGATATTCGCGCCGTGTTCAATCGGACGCAACAAGGTCGGAGGCGTAAAAGTGGCATCCACAATCAAGGGAAGACGATGTTTTCTGGCCACGGCGGCATAGCCCTCAATGTCAGCAATATCCAAGGAGGGATTCCCCACACTCTCAATGTAGATTGCGCGGGTCCTCTCATTGATTTGCGCTTCCGTGGCCACAAAGTCATTCAGCGGGGCGAAACGAACTTGGATACCGTTGTTGGGGAGAATTGCATCGAACTGCGTAAAGGTCCCGCCATACAAATTGGGCGCAGACACGATTTCATCACCGTTTTTTGCCACATTGGTTATGGCAAAATAGATGGCAGCAGTCCCACTGGCAAATGTCAGTGCGGCGGCACCGCCATCCAAAACGGCAAGTCTTTTTTCCAGAACATCGTTGGTCGGATTCATCAACCTCGCATAGATGTTGCCTGGTTCTTTCAAGGCAAAGAGGTCCGCTCCATGTTGTGAATCGCGGAAGTTATAGGCAGTTGTTCGATAAACAGGAACAGCACGAGCATTCGTTGCCGGATCAGGGAACTCCTGTCCTGAATGAATTGCTAGTGTCTCGATATGGAAGGTTTTCTTTGTCATGTCATTTATTCCTTATTCGCTGAATAACCAAGTCGACAGATAGCGCTCGCCTGTATCGGGAAGCAAGGCAACGATGCGCTTGCCCGCGAATTCCGGTTTCTTCGCAAGTTCCAATGCCGCATACAACGCCGCGCCAGAAGAAATTCCAATCAGGAGACCTTCCTGCCTTGCGGCTTCCCGGGCAGTCCGGCCAGCATTCTCGGAAGAAACAGGAATCACCTCGGAAATGATATCCCGATTCAAGACCTTGGGCACAAAACCCGCGCCAATTCCCTGAATCTTATGCGGACCAGGACTGCCTCCAGAAAGAACCGGACTCGTATCAGGCTCAACTGCATATATCTTTACCGATGGATTCTGTGCCTTCAGATATTCCGCCACACCGGTCAAAGTGCCACCTGTGCCAACTCCCGCGACAAAAGCGTCTATCTTGCCCTCCGTGTCCGACCAAATCTCAGGACCAGTATGGGTCTTATGGTACAAGGGATTCGCTGGATTCTCAAACTGCTGCGGAATAAACGATCCGGGAATGGACGCCTGCAACTCAAAAGCTTTCTCAATCGCACCTTTCATCCCTTTCGAACCTTCTGTCAAAACAATCTTCGCACCATAGGCGGCAGCGAGTTTCCGACGCTCAATGCTCATGGTTTCCGGCATGGTCAAAATCAAATGGTAACCATAGACGGCTGCAACCAAAGCCAAGCCTATACCAGTATTGCCACTCGTCGGCTCAATGATGGTCGCGCCAGGTGTGAGCTTCCCCTCTCGCCGCGCGGCGTCTATCATCGCAAAGGCAATCCTGTCCTTTACCGAACTGCCAGGGTTGAAAGACTCAACCTTGACCAAGACTTCACCACTCCCATCGTTCAAACGGTTAATCCTAACCAACGGGGTTCCACCGATTCTCTCTAAGACTGTATTCGCAATTCCCATCGTCGCATACCTCCTGCTGCCTTTGGACGCTTATACACTACTAATCTAGTTGTGTATCTGGACATAAGATATCATGCCTTTCCGAGACTTCAAGCCAAAACTCTACCATTTTTATTATCTTTTGTCAACATCTTATTGATATTCAGGTAAATCGTGGTATATTTCAAGAAAATTGCATCACTTCAAACACTAGGGAATAGCAAATGAAAATTTCAACAAAGGGCCGATACGGTTTACGAATTCTGATTGACTTGGCACTTCACGATCCAGAGAAACCTCGGATGATTCGTGACATAGCCGTTTCCCAACAGATTTCGGAAAAATACATCAGCCGCCTCGTACTGGATTTACGTCGTGGCCAGCTGATTCGGTCAATGCGTGGTGTCACAGGCGGTTTTTTTCTTGCCAAGAAGCCATCGGAAATCACGCTTTTGGAAATCATCGAGACGATGGAAGGTCCCATTTCCGTTGTGGACTGCGTTCGTTTTCCGGCCAAATGCGGGCGTCAGTCCCTATGTCCTGCCCACGGGATTTGGAACGAACTAAATGAAGGGATACGCGAACAGATGCGTCAACATACATTGGACGACATATTGAAAGGCTTTCGAGAGCAAAATTTCGCAAGCGAATTTCCGGACTGCAATATCTGACCCAACGGGAAACTGCATTTCCCTAGTAGTCTGCGACATCTAAGCCCCGCTTTTTTGGGGAAACTATATACCTTGACGATGCGGACTTGTCCTGTGCCCGAGGTGCAAGCCTCGGGAAAACGCAGCATCAGAACACGCAGGCAACTTAAGTATGTAATTCCCTTTTTTTGAGCCTTTTTCCCGGTCTGCTTCCTTACATAGTGCCTATACGCGGTCGCAGGCCGGGGAAAAAACTTCAAAAAAAAACCTGTCGTCGGAATAATTTCCAGGTGTTACAGACGACAGGCGACAATAAAACATTCCTTATGAAATCTCAACCCCATGAAGCTGCACGCTCCTTTGACGGAATTCTATGCCAGCATGCCGTTTGAGAATGCGCCGGACGCCTTCAGTTTTCCATAAAGCTCCGAGCCGTCATCGCCGAAGTTCAAGGCCACCATGTCGCTGGAGACTCCGTCGACGCGGACGGAATTGCCATCCGCCGAGTATGTCAGGCTTGAGGCATCCCAGTTCTCCAGGCTTCCTGTGGCGAACCAGAGGGTGACCCTGCCCTCGGGCGTCTGGCTGATGCAATCGTTGCCCCAATTGTCGCAGAAGCAGAAAATGTCGTCGCCGCCCTGCCCAGCCATCGAGTCGTCTCCTACGCCTCCGACAAGCACGTCGTTGTCCGGGCCTCCGACCAGGCGGTCGTTTCCCGCATCGCCGAAGAGCATATTCCGATTCGGGCCGCCCCAGATGATGTCGTCGCCGTCATTGCCGTGAATGACGATATCGGCGGTCTGGACGCTAAATCTGGCGCTGGTCATGTCCACGATGTCATTTCCTGCGCCGGCGATGATTTCATGCAGATTGTCCAGCCTGGATTGCGTGCCGCCGAGATTGTCGCATGACGCGGAGAAGATGTCGTCGGCGAAGAGCGCATCTCCGCAGGCATCGTCCGTAAGGCGCAGGATGGCGGAATTGCCCGTTCCCTCGAAGATGTCGCAGATTTTGTTTTTGCCATTGAGGCAGGCGATCTCGTCCGTGCCTTTCCATCCATTGGCGCCGCCGGCATGGATGGCGAAGTATTGATTATCCCATGTGCCGCATGGCCTGGCGAGGAAGAGGTCCGCCAGTCCGTTCTCCTTTCCCTGCAGGAGAAGCGGCCCGTCGTCCGTTTCAAATGTCGCCAGAAGCTTCTGATTCTGCAACACAGGCGTTCCGTCCATGCATTCGCTGGTGAGCGTGGCATTCCGCGCAGACATGAAGACATTGACGCCTTCCTGGGCAACTGTAAGCGAAAGCATTTCCATGGGGGTGGCAATCGTGACGTAGAATCCGTTGTCGACGACCATCTCCGGCGTAATCTTGTCCGACCAGTCCACCACCGCGATGGCCTTCTTCGTCGGATCGTCTATCTCGTAGTTCGGATGGATGTCAAGCAAGAGGTACACGATGTCGAGGACGTTGATTTCCTCCGGTGAATACCATCCGGTGCCGGCCTCGAAATCCTTGTATTTCTTGTCGCTCTTATAGCCCTCGAACCCCCACCCGAAATTCAGATGGTACTGGTCGGTTTCAGCATTGTATCCATCGATAAGCAACGTATGCATGATGGACTTCATGCCTGCAAAGACAGGCTGTCCGAGAGCTATGTCCGCCTGGATGCGCTCCCATGGAATCTCTGTGGAGCCAGAGTACGTGTGTCGCTCGAAATGGAAATCCGCGCGATCCAGCAACTTCTCTTCGGCGAACGATTTGGTACTCGTGGCCTCGTCGCCGATTTCGCTATTGAGGATGAACATGGAGGCCAGCGACAAGCCGGCGATATCGTCGTCCTCGTCCCAGTCCGGCGCATCGCAGGTTATGGTTTCGATGATTTCGTTCAGGCCCTCCAGACTTACTCCGCAGCGCTCCTGCATGTTGGTGGTGTCGATAATCTCCTTTCTGCCGTTCGTGATCCTATACATCCAATCTTCATTGGACACCTGCAACTGAAGGCCATAGCCTTGCTCCACCCAATAGTAGAGGAGCTGGGCGACGGCGGTATTGGAGCATCCGACCCTCATGTCGTCCGGCACGAATTTACTGAAGGCGTACGCAGAAAGTCCGTTTCCGCGCTGGTCCCAGTGCGTATCCAGCAGATAGGTGCCAGGTTTGGTTTCGCCCTGCGTCACCGTTATGATCACGGAATAATCGTTGTTCTTCTCATTCGATTCCTTGACCGTATCGTAATAGTCGCTCTTCACGGTCAGTATGTGCCTGCCTTTCGAAAGGCTGCCGAGATAGACGTCTCTTGCGATGACGCCCTGCCGGTAAGTCAGTCCGTTGTTGCATTCAAGCGAATATGCCGCCACGCCGTCCACGAAGAGCATTCCCGCAAAGCTGCCTGCGGCTCCTGCATCGTAATTCACCACGGCATACGAAATGAACAGCGTATCGTCGGTCGTCAGCGAATAGGCGGAGGTATAGACGCCCTTTTCATTGGACACGATGATCCCGTCCTCCCATTCCTTCCCTGTATAAAGATACAAATCCGGAAGCTGTTCGATCGCTCTCACGCTCGATCTCGATTGCATGTCGTCAAAATCGTTCATATATGGCAAATTCCTTTTTTAGATTGTTCCGTTTCGGCTTATGGCGCCGATGGACTCAAGAGATTCCGGAAAGTTGTTCAGCCCAATTTCGGAGACCGGTTCCTCCGATTTGCAAAACTCCTTCATGCGTGCGAGCATTGCATTGGCATCCATCCCCTCGGCAAACATATTCCCATAGGGATTCCTCGCGCTCGCCTTCGGGATTCCGTCAAATCTACGGTCGAACTTGACCAACAGCGTCTCATTGTCGACATCGAGCCTAATATAATCGGTATTGATTTTATAGCGCATCGCTTCAGTCCAGACGATTGCCCCCGACATCCGTCCTTCCCCCAAGGAGAACTTCTTCCTCACGCCGCACCCCAATTCCGACGTCTCTTCGTCGCCTTTGTTGTCGAGAAGCCACACGGGAGCGCTCTTCCCAATGGCCGACGGCATCCCGCCAGCCTTCACGACATTCTCCCCTGCCATGGCGTTGCCCGGGTGCACGCCGCCGGATGCTTTTCTCCCCAGCGGCGTGTGTCGTCCGTAATGACGTCCACGCGGATGCCGTCGCGATCGTCATGCCCGGCCAATGCCTGAAATAGATCCCGACCTCCCGACAATGCAGGGCGACGCTTTCCGGAAGCGCCCTGCCGCCTTCAAGTCGATCTCTTCAGGCATTGGCTTTGTCGTCCGCCGCTAGAACTCCACGATCTCGTGTTCCGCGTCGTCCCCGTCGTAGGACGCCGTAAATTCTGCGGTGGAGGCGTTTTCCCACGTGCCGCCTTCGCCCCGCATCGGCAGGGCGGCGAGTTCAACCAGCTTCGGCTCTTCGTATTCCATTGTCTTTTCCATTTGACAGCACCTCCCTTCCATTACTTGCCATTGACCATGACGCGCTTCGCCTCGCCGAGGACCCGCGCGCCGCAGAGCGGCTTCCAATAGGGAGTCACGGTCACCCCGCCTTCGCCTTCGACGCCCGCGAGGACGAGGTCGAGGCACATCAGGGACGCGAAGCCGTCGGTGTCCCCGAAGAGCTCCTCGGCCGTGTAGCCGTCGACGCTGCCGTAGAAGTCGGAGGCCTGGATTTCACGCGTGCCGTTCACGTCCGTGACGACGAAGCCGCATTCGGACGCCAGGACCGTGTCGACCGCCGAGACCAGGCGGACGCGGACGGCGTCGGAGCCGTTCGCGGCGGGGAGTTCGGCGACCTTCAGGTAGCCGCCGCCCAGGAAGCCCGCGTAGATTTCCATGTCTTCGGCGACGCAGGAGAGGCTGGCGGGACGGGTGCACGCCTCGTCGCGGAACCATCCCGCGAAGACGCAGCCTTCGACCGACGGGTTGGTGACGCCGTCGGAGAGGTCGGCGCCGGACGGCACCGGCACCGTCGTGCAAAGGTCGCCGATGTTGATCGTGACGTTGACCGAAGTCCCCTCGTCTCCGCCGCCCAGGACGAAGGAGGGCGCGAGGATCATGGAGAGGCGCATCGTCTCGTCGTCATCGTCGGCGGCATAGTCGCCCATCTTCGCCGCGTACTTCACGCAGGGAAGACCGCTGTCCGAATCCGCAACGGTGGAACTGGCAGAGCTGGAATAGGCGAGCGAGCGGGTCTTCTTGCCGAAGACCTTCACGCTGTCCTTCGTCGCGTAGAAGGGGGTGAACGAAAGCTTCTGCTCCCCTTCGCCCTCGGGAGCGTCGTTGCAGATCATCTTGCCGGAAAGCCCCTTGAAGACGTCGTCGGCCGTGTATTCGCTGTCCGCCTTCTTCGGGTCCGCGTATTTGACCACGAGCTTCTCGAAGGCGGTGGTGGAAGTCCAGGACACCGCCTCGGCGTCGAAGCCGAAGCCGATGTAGTTGGCAGGATCGTCGATGGCGGAGACAAGCGCGCAGGAGTAGACGCCCTTGATGCGGACCGTCAGCGTCCTCGGCGTCAGATAGCCGTCGCTGATCTCGCGCACGTAGTAGTGGTCGCCAGTCTTAGGCTGAAGCTCCACGCCGCAGACGTCCTCGCGCAAGGCGGAACCAGTCGCGTCGCTCCAAAGGCCGCCGTAGAGATAGCCGGACGGAATGCCATTGTAAATCTCCTTGCCGTCGACGCCGAACAATTTAGCGGTGATGTCAAAGTCATTGCCGTCCAGCTGGCTGATGCGTATGTCCTCCTGCGGGACGTCGCTACCATCCGCGGTGCAGTGGTGGACGTGGAAGATGCCGTCCCATTGCGCCGTATAGGTTGTGTTTTCCGTGACCTTGGTCGCGATTTCCTTGTCAAAGCCGGAGAAGATGTAGTCATCCTGCAACTCCGTGACAGGATAAGTCGTATCGCCATCGTAGCTGGGCGTGGAATCGCCTTCGAGGACGCGCGTGATCTGCCAGGGCTCGCAACCGTCGACGCCAGTCGAATAGGTGACGGTGAAGACAGTTGGCTCGTAGTAGAGCTCGTAGGCGATGCCGACCTCCGTAAGCGTCTGCGTCGCGGAGGTGCTCTTCGAACTGTTCAGCGTGTAATGCTCGATGGCGGGAATGTCCCCCAGCGTGTATGTGGTCGTCTCATCGGGATTGAAGAGGACATACTCCGCTCTGGACAGCGTCGGCACCAGAACGTAATTTGCGTTGGCGGGATTGCCGCTGAGATCCTGGTTGACGAAGCAGTCCGCCGTGACGGCCACCTGCGTATCATTGCGGTCGTAGTAGAAGACGAGGACGTTCTCATCCGCCGACGGGTTGTCGCTTGTGGCGACGAGGTAGAGCATCTTGAACGGCTCGTCCACCACGTATTTCACGATGGGCTCGAAACGCTCCGTGACGACATCCTTTGTGTTGTCATTGACGATCTTGTCATTGCGCAAAGGCTCATTGTTCTTACGATCCAGGTAGCGGACAGTGTACGGAACGACTGGCGGCTGCCGGTAGATGAATGTGTAAACGTTCTTGGTTTCGTCAAGGTCGATGAAGAGCGATGTGCTATGAACACTGGGGAACCACGTCGGAATGGATTTTGCGACAACAGTGATGTTGCTGCCGCCAAGTGCAATATCCTGAACGGGTTCGGCCAGCGTATTGCCGGCAGCGTCCTCAAAGCGCACTTCGTAATTCACGTAGGTGTCGGTTTGCCACTTGCCATAGAGGACCAGATCGCTCTTCACGACCATCTGGGTGGCGTCAAAGACGTATTCCACGCCATTTTTGTCCTTGTAGAACCAGTTGACGAAGTTGTATCCTTCCATTCCCTCCTGCATTTCGGGGGAATCCGGCGTGGGAAGCTCGTCGACGATGCTGTCGCCCCAAGTGATCTGGTCGCTGTAAACAAGATTTTGCAGAGTCGATGTCTGGTAGGCGGTGATGTTGTAGACTGGCGGAATCCATTTGGCGTAGAGGGCGAGATTCTTGTCTGGCATCGTGTATTCCGACAGGTCAATCAACTCTCCCAGCGTTTCGGGATCCAGCGTCCAGCCCGCGAACATATAGCTGGAAGGAACATCCGCAGGATGACCGGGAACATAGTCCACCATTTCTGGAGCCGTTTCGGAAAGAACGGTCTGGTATTTAACTGGATTGTATTCCTTAACGATATCTCCGCCATTGTAGAACTGCAATTTGAAGGTCGCGGTGTTGTAGTAGAAATTCAACACGGTGCCGCTGCTTTTCTTGGGATCGAAGTAATATTCGCCATCTTTGACTTCCGTGCCATTCCCCAGGGTGGCTTTTGTAAATTTGAATCCTTCAAAGTCCGGATGGTTAGCTGCGTTCAGCGTGAATCCTTTCGTTTTAGCCGGCATTGTCGTGATTAGGTCATAACCGCCAGAGCCATTCTCTTTGTAATAGTTGATCTCTATTTGAGTTCCTCCATTGTCTCCCATGTAGAATGTTAAATCGCCAAGTGGCATATAGATTGCCAAGAAAGTCCAAGGATAGTCGTCATTGGGGCCTAAACTTTTTGTAGCCCATTTGGAGTTGCCTGTTTTTTGGGTTGCGGCAATCCATTCATTCATAATGTTCTGCCCCCACTTTCCGTACACGTCTAGAAGATGTGTGGATTCGTTTCGGTCAAGCAGAATGAGATGGTAGGAATTTAGTGTGCAATAGACATTGACGATTGTGCTGCCATCCACCAGGATTTCGACATCGGTGTCACCGCTGACAATCGTGTATCCCTCGTGATTCGGGAAAGTCAAGTCGCTGGCTGTAATGTCTTGATATGAAGCGTATGGAGTCATGGTTATGTCATAACTCCTGGGGATGGTGTCAAGATATTCGTATGTTATGACAGAATTGCCTTGTTCATCTTTGACGTCATCGTTTGTTTCGCCCCAGATGATATAGCGGACTTTGCCGATGTCTGTCGTGCGCGTCCACTGTGCGGTGCAGAGGACATTGTACGCTGGCATCGTCGTCTCATTCGTGCCTTCGGGTTCCCATAACCATCCAGTGAAATCGTAGCCGGGGCGTACTGGCTCGTCGATGCTGTCAAAATCGATGGGAGTTCCATAGCGCATAAACAATGCGTTGGGGCAATCGATGGCGCCTGCGGGCGCGAAGGAAAGGATATAGTAGTTCCGGTCATAATAGATGTTGATGACAGTGCTGCCGTCTCCCGCGATGAGGGTGGGGTTGTTGATGTCGAACGACAGCGGACGGCGCGTGAAGCCCTCGTAGTCATGGGCGTCGTCAAGGATTGCGTTCACATCCACGGGCGAACCAGTCTGGCCGTAGAGGATTCTGGAAGCGCCTCCTGCCAAGGAGTAGTCGTTGTCGCCAACGTTCTGCTGGTAGTAATTGATCGCGTACGGGACTTCGACTGGCGTGTACGTGACCAGCGCAGTCACGGATTCCCCTCCCGTCTGCGTGTCCAGAATCTCATAGGAGACGGAAGTCTCGCCGTTGAGGGTGATAATGCAGGTCTCCGTGGTGGGATTCGGATCCAGAACTGCCTTGTAGCCGGCGTGCGGGGGAAGGGCAATGGTCTTCTGGTAATGTTTTCCAGGCATGAACTCGCCCGCGTACAACTGCGTGACGGCGGTGCCGCCTGGCTGCTGCTGATTGATTGTGAGGGAGAAGATGTTTTCTGCCGCATTCAAGTTGCTCACTGCAAGGGCAGTAAGAAGGCAGAAGGAAAGCAAAGGAACAATTTTTTGTAGTATTTTGTTCATTTTAGCGCCTATTTTCTTTTTGAATTAGTGAGTTTTGGATTGATGAAGTTCAAATTTGACAATGGCCGGGCAGATTCAAAAAAAGGATTTCCCCAGCCAAAGCATTTCCGGCCATCCGTCCTGAAGCCAGATGAAATGGAAGAAGTCCCCGATGGCCGGCAATCCATATTTCAGGCAGAAAATGGAATTGCCGATGTCCATGGGCAGATTCAAGCCACGCCCTCTTTGTGCGAAACGGGCACGTCAATACCCAAATGAAAGGGAACGATATACCAAAGTTGCCGTTATTGATTGACGATACGGGCTTGTCCTGTGCCCGAGGCGCAAGCCTCGGGAAAACGCAGCGTCAGAACACGCAGGCAACTTAAGTATGTATTTTCCCTTTTCCTTTTTCCCGAAAGCGCCGACATGATCCTGCCGGCAGCAGCGTCCGTTACACAGCCGCCAGCCGGTTCAGATGCCGGCGGAAGGCAAAACCATTCAAGACACGTTCAAACAAGACGACGGAAGAGCAACAATGAAAAGTTATTGTCTTTGTAAACCGTTTAATATAAAACATATTTTTTAATTTTCAATCACATTCGCCATTTAGCCGAAGTTGATTACAATGTGCATCCACAACGGGGAAAAACAATTCCAAACGCGCACGTCTAAGCGCGTGCCGGATGCAATAAATTCACAGGCGCGGGAGTGCGTTTTGCATATCTCGGGACGCGGCTTGCCTTTATGTTGAGAAAGGCAAAGTTATGGATAAGCCGTCCCTTCTCTCCCCCCGGGGAGAAAAAGGGATTGCATTCGGGAAACGGCTCCTCCCCCCCCAAGGAAAGTCGCCATGTCACACCTGACGCTTGAGACAAAGGAGGCAGTCGCCGATATGTTCGATGGCGGCGACGGCCTCCTTTGTCGATCTCTTCAGGCATTGGCTTTGTCGTCCGCCGCTAGAACTCCACGATCTCGTGTTCCGCGTCGTCCCCGTCGTAGGACGCCGTAAATTCTGCGGTGGAGGCGTTTTCCCACGTGCCGCCTTCGCCCCGCATCGGCAGGGCGGCGAGTTCAACCAGCTTCGGCTCTTCGTATTCCATTGTCTTTTCCATTTGACAGCACCTCCCTTCCATTACTTGCCATTGACCATGACGCGCTTCGCCTCGCCGAGGACCCGCGCGCCGCAGAGCGGCTTCCAATAGGGAGTCACGGTCACCCCGCCTTCGCCTTCGACGCCCGCGAGGACGAGGTCGAGGCACATCAGGGACGCGAAGCCGTCGGTGTCCCCGAAGAGCTCCTCGGCCGTGTAGCCGTCGACGCTGCCGTAGAAGTCGGAGGCCTGGATTTCACGCGTGCCGTTCACGTCCGTGACGACGAAGCCGCATTCGGACGCCAGGACCGTGTCGACCGCCGAGACCAGGCGGACGCGGACGGCGTCGGAGCCGTTCGCGGCGGGGAGTTCGGCGACCTTCAGGTAGCCGCCGCCCAGGAAGCCCGCGTAGATTTCCATGTCTTCGGCGACGCAGGAGAGGCTGGCGGGACGGGTGCACGCCTCGTCGCGGAACCATCCCGCGAAGACGCAGCCTTCGACCGACGGGTTGGTGACGCCGTCGGAGAGGTCGGCGCCGGACGGCACCGGCACCGTCGTGCAAAGGTCGCCGATGTTGATCGTGACGTTGACCGAAGTCCCCTCGTCTCCGCCGCCCAGGACGAAGGAGGGCGCGAGGATCATGGAGAGGCGCATCGTCTCGTCGTCATCGTCGGCGGCATAGTCGCCCATCTTCGCCGCGTACTTCACGCAGGGAAGACCGCTGTCCGAATCCGCAACGGTGGAACTGGCAGAGCTGGAATAGGCGAGCGAGCGGGTCTTCTTGCCGAAGACCTTCACGCTGTCCTTCGTCGCGTAGAAGGGGGTGAACGAAAGCTTCTGCTCCCCTTCGCCCTCGGGAGCGTCGTTGCAGATCATCTTGCCGGAAAGCCCCTTGAAGACGTCGTCGGCCGTGTATTCGCTGTCCGCCTTCTTCGGGTCCGCGTATTTGACCACGAGCTTCTCGAAGGCGGTGGTGGAAGTCCAGGACACCGCCTCGGCGTCGAAGCCGAAGCCGATGTAGTTGGCAGGATCGTCGATGGCGGAGACAAGCGCGCAGGAGTAGACGCCCTTGATGCGGACCGTCAGCGTCCTCGGCGTCAGATAGCCGTCGCTGATCTCGCGCACGTAGTAGTGGTCGCCAGTCTTAGGCTGAAGCTCCACGCCGCAGACGTCCTCGCGCAAGGCGGAACCAGTCGCGTCGCTCCAAAGGCCGCCGTAGAGGCAGCCGCTGGAGATGCCGTTGTAGAGCGCCTTGCCGCCTGCGGGGACCAGCGGCGCGGTGATGTCGAAAATGTTTTCTCCAACGGCATCCAATCTGATCTTCTCCTTGACGTCCTTTTCGGCGTTCGGCTTGTCGCCCGTGCAGTGGTGGACGTGGAAGACGCCGGCCCACTGGGCGTAGTAGTCGGTGTCTTCATTCACCGTCGCGGCGATTTCCTTGTCCCAGCCATTGAAGACGTAATTGTCAGGCTCTTCAGGATGCGATGGAGTTGCGCTGACGTACGCGGGGGTCCCGGAGCCGGGCAGCACTTTGTTCCGCTGCAGGACGCCCTGGTTGACGCCGTCGTAATAGGTGACGGTCACGGTAACGGGATCGTAATAGAGCAAGAACGCCATATCCGCCTTGGGCGAAGGCATTGCCTGTGTAGTCGGCGAGCTAATCTCCGTATTCAGAGAGAAGTTTTCGATGGTCAGCGGGGTGATTTCAACGGTCTGACCCGCTTCGTACTTCATCTGCTTCTGCGTATAGCTGTCCAGACGGTATTTTTCCATACCCTCCACAGTGCCATTCAGGTCCGTATTGACGTAGTATTCGACCGTGACCAGGATGTCGTTGGGATTGTAGTCGTATTCGAAGACAATGACGTTTTCCGCCGGCTGCGGCGTATTGTTGGAGACGACCATATAGCGCGTCTTGTACGCCTCCCTGACGATGTAGTTGTCAACATGGACGTATTTCTCCGTCACGACATCCAGGGGATTTACATCCACGGTCTTGGCGGTGAAGATTTCGGTGCCCGTCGCCGCATCCACGTACTTGACCATATACGGGACATTGCTGACTTTGATGTACTCGAAGGTGGCGGAATTGTCGCCGCCCTCGGTCATCGTGATGCTCTTGTCGGCGACTGTCGGGAAGTATCCGCTAATCTGCTTCGGCGTGACAATGAAGCTGGTGTCGACCGTGGCGGTGCCCGTCTGGGGATCGGCGAGCGTCTTGGCAGAGTCTTCTTCGATTTCGATGAAATAGATCGTGTATTCCGCCGTGGCCAGATTGCGCCATTTGGCATGGAGATGCATGTCTTCGGTGACATACATCGTGTCGGGGTCGAATGCACGCGCGGCGCCGGTGTCGTCCGTGTAGAACCAGCCGAGGAACTCGTGGTTTTCCTTGGTCGGGGTGGCAAGGCCGTAAATCTTGTTGCCGTAAATCGTCACGCCCTGGAAATAGGAGGAACTCTCGGCGTCCGATGTATAGGCGAGGACATTGCATTCCGGAGCCTTCCAGCGGGCGTAGAGGATCAAACTCGACGCGGGCATCGTGATTGTGCTGAGATCAAGCGGCGCCGAACCGCCATCGGGAGACAGCGACCAGCCGTCGAAAAGATAGGCGGAGGGAATGGTGTCGGGAAGCGAGGGAGCCGTTGACAGGGAGCTGGCAGTATTCAGCGGCATCTCGAACTTAAGGCTTTCCGTTGACACGTTTTCCTTGCCGTTGTTCAGAACCAGATTGTAGCTGTTGCGCTTGTACTTGAGCTGCGCACCACCCCAGTTGCCTCTGTTTGTATAGCCATGGTAGTAAGCAAAGCCATCAATGTCAATCTTGTCTTCATCGGTCATGGTGACGCTGGATGTCTTCTGGATTGGAACAGCAGCAAGAAGTTCGTATTTGACACCTTCGTAGGTTATTATATTGGCCCCCGTAGCAGTTTGGTCCAGGCATTCGATGTAATAGCTGCCAGTGTACGTATTTCCGCCAGTCTGAGCCATGTAGTACGTTCTGTTTTCCTTGGGCATGATCTGAAGTAAACCCGTGTATGGAGAACCACCCCTAACGCTTCTTGACCATTTCGCATTCTTAGCCAGCTGGGTTATGTCGCTCCATCTGGAGGAAATGTTTTCATCCCATTTGGCAGTTATGGTTGATGTTTTTGTATAAGCGGATTCCTGCGATGGTTCTTGAGAAGTTGACGCATACTTCATCGTAATGGTGAATGTATTTCTGTCATAGAAGACATTCAGCACGGAGGTGCCGTCGGCCTTCACCACAACGCTGGTCTCTGTTTTGCCAGTGTTAATGTTATAAAGACTGGTGTTAAGCTTGCAGTCGTCGCTGTGGGTGTGTTCGGTCATACCGCAGGAATAGCATGCTGCGGTATGGATATGGCTGCAGGTGTTTTTGGCGTTATAGACGTAATGGTAGGTGCCTGAAAACCTTTGGCGCACTCTATAATTGCCAGAGACATTATCACTACTGGATTTATACCATTTTCCATCATAATATAGCCAATAATCACTACTTCTTCTGTAAATGCTTCCGGAAGCAAGCGAACCTTCAAGATTTGTAAAATTGCTTACATATGTGCTGTTTACGGTTTGTTGTGTTGTGCTGGTGGCTCCATAGCATGTCACGTCGTGGACGTGAGAGCAATTTAAACATTCATCCGTATGCTTATGCTCCTGCTTTCCGCAGGCGTAGATGGTAAGCGTCGACGGATCGATGGTGTATGTGGAATCGACGGGAGCTGAGACGATGCTGGTGGTCAGGTAGGCGTAGTTGGCGTCGTTGGCGTTCTCGCCCCAGACGACGATGGAGACGTTGGCGTTCGGGGCGGTCAGCGTCCACTGGGCGGTGCAGATGGTGTTTGCGGCGGGCATGTTGGACGGGACGGCTGGCGACCATCCCGCGAAGGTATAGCCAGGCTTCCTCGGCGTCGATACGGTGCCGATCTCGGCGTCGAAGGGCAGATACTGCGATGCCGTGGATTCGACGGCGCCCGCGGTGTCGAAGGAGAGCAAATAGTAGTTGCGGTCGTAGAAGACCTTGACGACCGTCGAGCCGTCGGCGGCGATGGTCATTGCGTTGAAATCGCGCATCGTGAAGCCGGCGGCTACGGCGCTATGCCTGTTGACGATGGCCTCGGGGTCCACGGCGGAGCCGGTCATGCCGGAGAAGGTCTCGGTGGCGACTTTCTCGAATTGCGTGTTGTCAACAAGCGACTGATGGTAGTATTCCGCCTTGTAGACTTGGAGGATAGGCACGAACACGATGTCGACCACGATGTCCCCTGCCTTCTGCGTGCCATCGAAGCTGTAGGTGAACTTGTAGTCGGCCGCCGAAAAATCGAATATCAGTCCTTCAGCCGTCGGCTTGACAGGCAGACTGGGCATATATCCCGAGTAGGTCGGGAAGCGCGGGATGGCGATGGTTACTGCCGGATACGCCTTCTGGGCTTCGAAATCGCCTGTATATGCGGTGGTGATTTCCGAACCGTTTTGAAGTTTGAAATTGACGGTCAGATGAGAGTACTCCGTCGACCCGTCGGCCATTGCAGGCAAACTGCCGATGAACATCAGCAAAATGCCGATGAGCCCAAAAACGGAGAATTTCCTTTTTTGATGATTATTTCTTTTCATTTTTTTGTGCCCTTATGAAGTACAACTCACATTGGAAAGCTGCCTGAAATGATTCAGGCAGTGTGTTTTTCAAACAAATTGTTTTCGGCCATCCGGCGTAAGACCAGATGAAATGGAAGAAAGTTCCCGATGGCCGGCAACACCTATTCCATGCAAGAAACGGAATTGCCGATGCCCATGGTCAAAATCAGGACATCGCCCGTCAGAACACGACACCGCCTTCCTTGTGCGACATTCCGTCCTCAAGCACAGACCCGTTAGTCCCAACGGGAGACCTGCGCCCCGTACATGTTGGCACACCCCTGTTTTTTGCTTCTTTCCCGAGAAAGAAGCCGGACGACCACTGCCAGCCGTGGCGTCCCTCCGTCGTCATCAACCGATTCAGACGCCGGCGGAAGTCAAAGCCATATCAGGTTTACATGCGAGAAACTCAAGGAGACGGTGGCATCATGACTTGCCACTATCGTAAATCCATTAATATAATTTATTTCTTCTAATTTTCAAGTCACTTTTAGCGCAGCGCATTTTTTCGTTAAATTTTTAACAAAAAAATCAATCTCCTATGAGAACAAGACATTTCTTGCCTCATGATGCGAAATCAATTTCAAATCGTCGCGTGACCTTGCCTCAAAAACCGAAAATCCTCAAGTCTGTAAGTCCTCTAAAAACTTTCATCTCCCCCAAAAACGTTACCATTAAATTTTGGGACGGCAGTAAACCAAAGGGAACTATATACATAGGATGCCGTTATTGCTTGACGATACGGACTTTTCCTGTGCCCGGGGCGCAAGCCTCGGGAGAACGCAGCATCGGAACACGCAGGCAACATAAGTATGTCATTCCTATTTTTCGCACCTCCCCGCAGGAACGACACCATGCGGAAACCACGGAACACCAAGCATTCATCTGCGTAGTCCCGCAGAGGCGTCATCGTCCCGACGGGACAGCGCAAATGGGTATGTGCCGCAACTCCGTTGACTTGACTTCTTGTCCCGCTTCTCTTTTCCCGTACGTTATGGTTCTCTCGCCTAGGGCAAGCTGCCAAGACAAGAATTTCCGAAAAAATCATAGTATCAAATGGAATTAAGAAAAAGGGAGTATATAGTATCAAACGTGTGGAAACCATTGTATCCAAGTTCCGTGGCCCTATCAGCCGCTCCCATGCCTTTTTCCACGGATTCCACATACGCAACCTTGGATTGCCTCGCAGTCCAATTCCTTCCTAACACCAACAACCCAAAGGAGAAAACAATGAAGCGTTCTTCCTTCACTTTGATTGAATTGCTCGTGGTGATCGCCATCATCGCGATCCTGGCCTCCATGCTTCTTCCCGCGCTTTCCAAGGCCCGCGAAAAGGCCCGTACCATCACCTGCGTCAGCAACCACAAGCAGATTATTCTGGCCTCAATCATGTACTCGAATGACTACGACGACTTCATCCTGCCTGCCCAGATGACCTTCCTTGAGGCTCCCTCCGTGAAATGGGGATGGGAATTCGACGAGCGCGGCCGCGGCGGCGCCTGGTGGTATATGCTGGACAAACTTGGCTATGCCCAGAAGGGAAAGCTCTTCATGTGCCCCGCCGGCCCTCACGGAAGCGACATGGATTTTGCCTTCTCCTATGACATGTGCCTCGGCGTCAACCTGGCCGTCAACTATGACTACTCCAAGACCTGGAATGAAGTCACCGTTGTAAAGGGCCGTCGTCTGACCAGCCTGGCGAATCCCTCGGCCGCCATCTGGTCCGGCGATACCAGCAACAAGGCCCGTGAGTACCAGAACCACTACTTCTACCCCCGCTACTCCACCGCCCCCTACGACTACCAGCTTTACATCTGGCACGGAAAAGAGTGCAGCCTGGGTTATCTTGACGGCCATGCCCTCGCCCTGAGCGTCAACAACATCCCCGTGACCAACAACGCGCCTGATCCCAGCAAGGCCGTCTACGAGAAGATCAAGGCCGAAAATCTCGGTTGGAATGACGTCAACCCCGCCGCTTACGAAAAGCGGAACTAGTTGTTGAACTCTTTCCTGCGGAAATTCATCCTTCCTTATAGCATGGAGAATTTCCGCAGGAGATTTTCCCCCGGAACGGCCTCGACTGTTCCGGAAGCGCAAAAGATTTTTGCTATTCATAAGGTATGAAAATGACTTCCCTGCGGCATATCCTTCTGGGCTCTCTTCTGATGTGGAGCCTGTCCTTCTTCGCCTTTGACCGCATCACCCTGGTTGGCGACGTGAAGCTGGAAACCCAGAAACTGGGACTGATGGAAGTCCGGTTTGGTTTTGACGAGAAGCTGGTGGACCAGACCCATATCCGTGCCTGCGAGGCCATTGACAACTCCATGATGGTGGTCTTCAGCGATATCATGCCCGCCGCCAGCCTGGAGGAATGGTTCGGCAACGAGGGAATCCGCAAGAGCCTTCATGAACTACTGCGCCGGAACGGCGTCATCTATTTCGGCGCGAATTCCTGGACCAACCTGAAAGAGCCCCTGGCCCGGACCCGCGCATTTTTCCGGGAACGCGGGATGGAATTCCCCGGCGCCGGAAACATCGGCGACTTCCCCCATCCGGTCATCAAGGATTTCCCCCAGGACAGCCAGCCTGTCCTGGAAAGCAAGGCGGCTTTCCTGAACGATCCGTATGATTTCACCAAAGCCGGAAAAGACCCCAATGAAGTCCTGACCAGCATCCGCTATTTCAAGGACTGGAAGGCACCCGGCCTGGAGACCTTCTTCCAGACCGCCGAAGGAGAACCCACAATCATGGGATTCCGCCAGGCCGTGGAAGAAAAAGGAACTGTCATCTTCTGTTTCTGCTTTTCTCCGGTCCGCGCCAGACAGCATCATCTTTTTGAGAACCTGATCAAATATGCCTACGGGGAGCTGAAGATCCTCACCGACACGGAAGTGGCCGCGCAGAACGTGGCAAAACTTCTAGGGAAAAACGGAGACAAGGCGGCTGTCCCCGCCCTCCCCGCATTGCCCCTGGTCGCCGATGCCGCCTCCGCTCCGAAACTCTCCTGCGCGAATCACAAGGAAGGCAAACCCGTCCGGCTGGCCACGGAAGTCCAGGTCTTCGGAGACGAACACGGAATCAACGTCCACTTCCGCTGCCAGGCTCCCGATGCGGACAAGGTGGTCAACAAATTCCTCAACCGCGACGAGAACATCTGGAGCGACGACGCGGTATCCATCATGTTCGCCCCGGACGGCCAGCAGCCGGTAAACCATCTCTTCCTCGTGAATTCCTCCGGCGCGCTCTATGACGCCCGCGGAGGCAATTCCTTGTGGAACTCCAACGCCCAGGTAGCCACCCGCACCTATCCCGACCATTGGGAATGCGACTTCTCCCTGGATCCTGCGGAACTGGGCGTGAAACTCGACCAGGGCGGCTATGTGCTTTTCAATGCGGGCCGCGAAGGCACCCCCACCGGCGAAGTGACCTCCGTCTATCCAGGCTACAACGACCCTGCCAAATACGCCATCCTGGGCATTGGCGACGAACAGACTTTGACCGAACGGTATGCGGAAGCCCACAAGCCCCTCTCCGCAGACACTCCCTACATTGTCTGGCACGATAATCCATACCGGAAAAAATACACCACCTCCATGCCCGAAAAGGCGATGGACTGCGCGGATGTCACCATGACCGTCGCCCGCAATGACCAGGAGGCCATGGGACTGTTCATCACCAATCTCTCCGACAAGGCCCTGACCTTCCGGCTGGAACCGGATTTCCTTCTGGACAACGGAACTCCCTTCCGCGAACTCCTTGAGATCAAGGAGGCGATCCCCCGCCTGGATCCCCTGGGACAGCCCCTCTTCGATGCCATCTCCAGACTCAATGAAGCCGGAACCGTCACAATTCCCTGCTACGAGACCAAGATGCTATGGCTGGATGTCAAGACCCAGCTGCCGCCGGGGACCTACCAGTGGAATCTGGAATGCGTCCCCACCACCACGCGGGATGTCCGCAAGAAGTTCCATCTGACGGTGGAGGTGCTGGACTACGCCCTGCCGGAAACCCTCCGGGCGGAATCTTTCGGCTTCGGACCGTACCTCTTCAGCTATGCCGAGGGGAAGCGGGACGAATACTACAAGGTCTGGCGGGAACACCACATGACCCATGTCATCATTGGCGTCCCCGTGGAAAACAAAGCCGCCTACTATGACGAGGCAACGGGAAAAGTCGTGGTCTCGGATAATCTGGAAGATTATTCCATGGACGAAGATTGGCTCCTGGCCAATGGATGGAAGTGGTTCTACAGCTACGGGACCTACTGGCCCTTCCGGGACATGATGGCCAAGACCGGCAAGGAAATGACCATCGCCGATCCGGAGTTCCGGGAACTCTACGGACGTTATCTGCGCAACTGGGCGGCCTATCTGCGCAAGCACCAGATCCCCTTCGACCGCTTCTATGTGGGAATCTGCGACGAGGTCCGCCCGGAACACTACGACGAGTATGCGGCGGCAGGCCTCTTCATGAAGGAAGTGGTTCCCGAATTCCAGATCTTCGGGACGCTCGCCACCTGGTTCGACCAGGAGCAGCTTCCGCGTTTCGCCGAGTTCATGGACCTCTTCGTCCCCTGGGAACCCCGCCTCACCGACAGAGCCTCCGGCAAAGAGGAACTGAAGTTCTACCAGACTTGCGGCAAGCGGTTCATGCCCTACCTGTGTTCCGTGAACCTGCCCTTGCAGAACATGCAGACATACTGCCGCTTCCGGGGAATCCGCACATACCTGATGGGAAGTGATTTCGTAAGCCAATGGGGCTTCAACTCCTGGCGTCAGAACGAATGGTTCTCCTCCGTGGAAAAGAACTCCTGGCATTCCTTCATGTTCTATCACGGAACCGATGGGCCAATCGTATGCCCGCGCATGGAGGCATACCGGGAAGCGGTGGAGGACCTCCATCTGCTCCTGGAAGCCAGCGAAGTGCAGAAGCAATCGGCGGACAAGGAGCTGGGAAAACTCATCGATCCCCAGAATCTGCAGAACCTGATGAAGGCCGATGATGTGGAAAGAACCCACGAATGGCGAACCGCCCTGCTGCGCCGCCTGGCCGCATTGCAGAAATAGTCTATCTTCCGGCTCACCGAAACCATGATTCAGAACGTCTTCCACGGAACTCCGGATCATCAAGGCGACCTGGTCTGGGAGATGAGCGCCAAGGAACTTGGCCTCTCCCCCCAGGCAATCTGGAACAGTTCTCCCTCCGTCACCAATTTCACAGGCTATTATGGCCTGCCCCATCTTGTGACCCAGGGAACCACCTTCGTGATGCAGGAATCCGCATCACGCTTCTCCCCGCCGCCATTCGCCGTGGCCATCCGGGGAGAAAACGGCGAGAGGGTCCTTCTCACGGTTGCGGCCGATGCCGGCCATCACCTCTTCGCCACGGTGGAATATCTGGCGGAGGCAACCGGCGTAAAGGTAAAGGTCGAACTGGAAGGCCATTCCGATCCCACCCTGGAGAAGGAGCACATCTGGCTGGAAATGACGGAGGCGCAACCCGAAGAGAGCGAAATGGCGCTCCTGGAACGGGGCCTCGCCCACGCATACCCCCAGGCATCGCACCCCAGAAAAAGCTACGACTGGTGGAAACTGCCCATCTACTGCGCAGCCGGAAGCTGCATCGCCAGCGCCTTCCATCTGGCCGGAAAACCCGGCGGCGAAGCACAGCACATGCTGCTGGAATCCGAATGGGTCATCCAACATCAGCTTGACCTGCTGGACGAAGCGGAAGTTCCCTGGAAGACTCTCGTCATCGACTGCGGATGGGCTCCCGGAGGCGTCTGGACCAAGCCCTATCCGGGACGGTGGCCGGATCTGAAAGACTTCATCGCCAGGCAGCACGCAAAAGGGCACAAGGTACTCCTGTGGCTGGGATTGTGGTTCACGGGAGGACTCCCCGACAAATGGTGCATCAAAGCACGCCCAGGCGCCACGATGCAGAAATGGAATCCCCTTTCCGGAAAGGATGTTTTTTCACGGCTGGAAGAACCGGAACGCTTCTGGGCGGATGCCGGAAACGAAGAATACCTCGCCTTTGTGGCGCAGCAGGTGCGGACGCTCGTCTCCCCGGAGGGATTCGATGCGGACGGATTCAAGCTGGACATGCTACAGCAGACTCCCTGTGAACGTTTTGCACAGGGACGCGAACATTGGGACGAACCCCTGAAATTGTTGAAAGGAGAGCACGAAAAGGCGACGTGCTCCAACGGAAAGTGGGGCTGCGAATTGCTCCATGACCTCCAGAAGACCATCTACGACGCGGCAAAGTCCGTGAAGCCCGATGCGCTGATCAACAGCAGCACCGTCCATCCCTATTTTGCCGATACCTTCGACATGATGCGTCTCCATGACACCTGCCGGATTGAAGCGGACACCGATGTCTTCGCCCTGATGTCCCAGCGCGCCGCATTGGCAAAGGCAGCCCTCCCCATGCACGAAGTGGATGCGGACAACTGGATCCACTCCTACTATGAAAAATGGATGGACTACACCCTGAACAGCTGGAAGCTGGGCACGCCCTGTCTCTTCTATACGGACCGATTCCTGATGTCCTTCACGGAAGCACCGGGGACCTGCCCCATTCCCCGGGAGGATTTGCAAAAACTCGGCAAAAACTGGCGCGACGTATTCGCCCTGAAGTAAGATTGCCGGAAGAACATACGCAGCCGCAATCCCTTGCCCAGGCTATTTGCGGACGCTGTCCCCCTCGATGAAATCACAGGGCATCGTGATTTCGGGAGCCACGTACTCATGGTTTGGAGAATACCAGTCGGTGTGATGCTCCATCAGCTCCAGGGCCTTTTCCACCATCTCCCGATAGCGGTATTTGATTCCGGTGAGAGTCAGACCCAATTGAAAATCACAGCTGAAGCCGCTGTAGCCAATCACGGACACATCCTTGGGAACAAGAATACGCTTCTTTTCCAAGGCGAAAAGCAGCAGGATCGCCATCAGGTCGGAGAAGCACACGAAGACGTCCGGATGCTTCTTCTGGTTGTCCCAGTGCTCCTTGAGATAACTGTTGATCTTATCCAGGTCGTAGGGGAGATACGCCAGGGAGTGCAGGCTTTTCCCGCAGATGCGCTGAATGTCCTGGCTGGAATAGCCGCGGGCATGGTTTCCATTCATGTAATAGCCCAGCACGGCGATATTGCGGAAGGATTTTGAGAGAGCATATTCCAAAGTGTCTCCGAAAGCCTTGCATCTGTCGACAGTCACCGAAGCGAAGCCCGTATGCACGGCGTCTCCAATTTCCCCCTGCGGCAGGACGACCGGCAGCTTCAAGGCGCGCAACTGCTTGACCAAAAGCTCGTTTCCCGTGAAATAGGAGTTGTTGAGCAACACACCCTCGATCTGCTTTTCCTTGAACATCGCCTTCAGCTGCTTTGCGGGAAGGTTCTCGCAAATGAACTTGTCGATGTGCTCGAGAACGATTCCGCGCTTTTCCGCCGCCTTCTGGAGAAGGTTCGTCAGATAGAGCATCGGACTTCCGGGCGTAAGTTCGTCCAGGATCACCGCCAGTTTCCGCACGCCGAAGGGCGATTCGGCATTCGCCACAAAAGTGCCTCGGCTCCGCATCCGCACGACGATCTTCTCGTGCTCCAGACGCGCCAGGGCGGCACGAAGCGTAACCTTGCCAACCTTCAGTTCCTTCGCGAACTCCAATTCAGGAGGGAACTTGTATCCCACCGGATAGGTGCCGTTCTTGATGCGTTCCCGAAGAAGGTTGTAGATGAAGTCGTTCTTGAAAAGAATCTGCATGGATGCCCTTGACGAAAACAGGAAAGACAAGCCTCCCGGCAAAGCCATGCCGAGAGGAAAACTTCACGCTACCGCATGATCAGCATACAGGCGGCGGAGAGGCTCTCGCCCCGAAGGATCATCTGCTGGACCGCACGCTGCATCGCGCTGCGGGGCTTGGAGGTGAAGGGATCCTCGTGATAGTTCAAGAAGGCCCGGTACAGGGCATCCCGGTCCTGGCTGTTGTGGAAGGGAATCACAGTCCCAAGATTCTGGAAGCGAATGATATTGGAAGTGGGCGGGAGATACCGGCGATAGACGGGATTCAGCAGCCACGAATGGCAGAAGAAAGCCTTGAACTCGCCGAACATGGGCACGAAAAGCTCCTCGGCGCGTCGCAGGGACTCCCGGCAAGCATCGATGTCCAGCGGTCCCAAGGCGGGGATATGGATGTTCATAAGCAATTCGCCCTCCTGGATTCCCAGGCCGGGGAAGTCATAGGGGCTGTTGATCTTCTGGAACTGGAGGCGCCCCAGCTGAATCACGTCGGCGGCGAGGATGGAACAATGCCAGCTGAAGGAGCGCTTTGCGGTATCCAGCCAGTAGCTGCCGTCCGCGCCGTCATGGGCATGGCCGTTCAAGTCCGGCATATTCTCCAGCCAGTGTTCTTTGGTATAGCCTTTCTGCTGGAAATACGCCCATGAGGGTTCCGCCAACAGGCAGTAAACACAGGTCTCCACCAGCGACAGCTCCTCTTCCGACAGCCCCTGCGGCACCGGAACCGGAACATGGCCGTCACGGCGGCAGGATTCCTCCGCACTTGCCATGACTTCCGCAATCTCCGCCAGACGCGTCTCCAGCGTCCGTTCCAAACGCTCGCGACGATGCACGGGAATCTCGCACAACTCCATTCCCGTGCGCAGATTCTTCAAATTCAAATCATTCAGATTCATGGTCTATCTCCTTGAATTCATCTTTCTCTATAACAAGATTTACAAAAACAAGAAATCACCAATCAAGGCTGTTCGGATCCAAAAGGAACTTTCGAATTCCTACGGAAAGGATGCCATGCTCGTTCAAGTGCGGTCCAAAATTATCGCCTGAAACAATGATTTTTCTAAAGGCATCAGGGATATTCAACAACGAACGTTCTTCCTGCTCCTTCTTGGCAAATGTCGGCATAGCATAGGCCGATTGCAGATAATAACGCTTGTTCCCTAAATTTGCGACAAAGTCCACCTCCAGTTGCTTACGAACATGTTTTCCATCGGCATCGCGGGTATTTATGTTCACAATCCCTACATCAACTTCGCAACCACGCACTTTTAATTCATTGTATATGATATTTTCCATCAAGTGACTAGTCTCCATTTGCCGAAAGCCAAGCCAGGCATTCCGAATGCCTATGTCCTCAAAATAATACTTCACAGGAGTATTGATGTGGTGCTTGCCCTTGACATCGTATCGTTTGCATGAAGTCATCAGGAAAGCCTCTTCCATATATTTCATGTAGGTCCGCAAGGTCTTCGGCTGAATATTCCTGTTCTTGATGCTCTGAAATGTATGAGACAACTTCAGGGGATTCACCAAGGAACCGACCGAGGAGCAAAGAATATCAACTAATTCCTCCAATTCACTTTCATTCCGAATACGATGCCTGTCACGAATATCTGAAATATAGACATTGCGAAAAAGATGCTTAAGGTACTCACTCTTCTTTGCCGCTGTTGGAAGGGAAAAAATGGCTGGCATTCCGCCATAAAGAACATATTCTTCCCACGCTTCCTCCTCGCTTCCTGAATATGCAGCCATAAATTCTCGGAAACACAGGGGGTGAATCCGGATTTCATCTCCGCGTCCGCGAAATTCAGTGATGACATCAGAGGACAGAAAACGAGAATTGCTTCCCGTGACATAAATATCAAGATTCCTGATATGAAGAAAACTGTTAAGAACCTCCTCAAAATCAGTTAGTAGCTGAACTTCATCCAGAAAAAGATAATATGGCTGATTGTCCTTGATCTGTGATTTGACAAAGTCCAGCATGGCCGTGGGATTGCGCAAAACCTTGTTGCTCAAATCGTCCAATGCCACTTCAAGAATATGCTCGGAAGAAACGCCACGAGAAAGCAGAAAATCATGGAAAAGCTCCATGAGAAGAAAAGATTTTCCACAACGACGCACCCCCGTGACCACTTTTATCATCCCGTTTCCAATACTATCAACTAATTGTTGCAAATATCCATCGCGCTTGATAATCATCTTATCCACCTCTTTTTTTGATATTGCTCAAGTTTTTGGTCGTACTGTAGTCGTCATGGGTTTTTTTTCAAGTATGGCATGAAACAAAAGGCCATATTCTCTCCCAATGTTCTGAAAACAACATTTTTTCCTCAAAAACTCTGTCGCCATTCTCGCAGCAAGTGTTATTTTACGTAGAGTGCACTTGTAATCCCCTTACGACCAATTCTCCAGACTTTTTTTATGAATTCATTTTACGGCACCAAGCAGAGTCAGTGGCTGAAGAAGGCAGAGAAAACCCGTCCCGTGATTCACGAGACGAGAGTGGAGCCCGTTGCGCTGATTCGCACGAAAGCTGACGCCAAAGCCTGGCAGGGCGTGAAGACGGAACGAATCCCCGGTGGCCTGCAGGAATTCCAGAAGCCCTACCACTGGCCCAAGACCTGGATCTTTGACTTCGGACGCCACGTGACGGGAACCATCGAGATTCAGTGGGAGATTTCCTCGCTGAACGATTCGCCGCTCCGCATCGACTTCAAATTCGCGGAAACTCCCTACGAACTGGCCACGGACTTCGAGACCTATCACGGCCATCTGGACCGTAGCTGGCTTCAGGACGGCGCATTGGTACTGGACGAGTTCCAGCCTGTGATCCGCTTCTCGCGCCGCTATGCTTTCCGCTACGTGAAACTGCGCCTGGGCGCTCCGAACTTCGACATCCACATCAAATCCGTCACTGCCCTCGCCCAGAGCTCAGCCGAAGACAGCAGATACACGCCGATTTCCGCAGGCAGCGGCCTGACCGCCCAGGAGATCGCCATTGACAAATGTTCCGCCTGGACTCTTCACGAATGCATGCAGGGACTCTTCGAGGACGGCCCCAAGCGCGACCGCCGTCTCTGGCTGGGCGACCTGCGTGTCCAGGCATTGGTGAACGGCGTCACCTACCGCAATTTTGACCTGGTGGAACACTGCCTGTATATCCTGGCCGGTTCCTGCAATGAAAAAGGCGAAATCCCCGGCGCGGCATACGCTCTTTCCCATGGCTTTGCCGCAAGCTGCATGGTCCAGACCTACGCCCTGCTGCTGGGCCCCATGCTTCTGGAACACTACCGTTTTTCCCAGAATGCAAAGTTCTGCAAGGAACTCTATCCCGTCGCCTTGCGCCAGATTGAACTCTTCCGCAAGCTGATTGACGACAAGGGAATGATCATCCCCGGTTCCTACAGCTGGCTTTTCATCGACCACGACGCCGAGCTCTACAAAGAGACGCCGTCCTTGGGCCTCTACCTCTTCTCCCTGCGCCGCGCCGCCGAGCTAGGCGAATGCCTGGGGCTGCCTCATCCGGAACTGGTCGAAGAAGCTGAAAAACTGTCAAAGCTGCTCTTCCAGCGTTGCTTCGACAAGGAAACGGGTCTCTTCCGCGCTGATGACAAAAACCGCCAGCTCTCCTGGGCCACGCAGGTGTGGTTCCTGCTAGGCGAAGTCGTCAAAGGCGACGCAGCCCGCCAGGTCTGGAGCAAGACGCTGAAATCCCCTGATGCGCTGCGTCCGCATACGCCCTATCTGTGGTGCAGCGTCCTGGAGGCCGGATGGATGCTGGGAAAAACCGCCGACGTCCGGAAGATCATCCGCGACTACTGGGGCGGTATGCTGAAACGCAAACTGGACACCTTCCCGGAGGTCTTTGTCCCGGAAAATCCCATGTTCTCCAGCTACGGCGATTGCCTGATGAACAGCGACTGCCATGCCTGGAGCTGCGGAGCAGGATACTATCTGCGACTGATCGCCGACCAGCGGGCATAGCCGCCTTCCGACGGCAAGTGCAAAAAAGCCTTCGGCGAAATCACCGAAGGCACTTTTAGGTATTTTGCGGTATTTTGGGGTTGTTTTGCCATCCGTCTTGCTTGCCTTGGCTGCGCAAGCCGTCAGGAAAGCCGCCCTGGCGCTACGGCTTCCGGTTATTCAGGAAGTAAACCACGGAATCCTGCAGCGCCTGCCAGGCCGCTTCAATGATATTTTCGGATAGTCCCACCGTGCCCCACTCCGTCCGTCCGTCCGTGGAATCAATCAGGACACGCGTGTGCGCAGCGGTGCCGATCTTTCCATCGATGATACGGACCTTGAAGTCTCGCAGGCGCATATCCTTGATTTGGGGAAAGAACGTAACCAGCGCTTTCCGCAGGCAGCTGTCCAAAGCATCCACAGGACCCTCGCCTTCGGCCGCCATGATTTCCGACTTCTGGCCATTGACACGTACTTTCAGCGTAGCTGCGGAAAGGCATTT
>JAKSPB010000011.1 GCA_024405215.1 Lentisphaeria bacterium
GTTCATGCTCATGCTCATGCTCATGGTTGTGTTCATGTTCATGTTCATGTTCATGTTCTGGACAACCGCAGTGCACCCGGAAGGTATCCGCTGCCATCCCATGGCTGATGGTCTTCCCAAACTCCACGGACATTTCCGGAAGTTTCAAAGAATCCAGCGCCTGTTGGATTTTCGCAGGCGAAGCGCCGCATCCCACCAAGGACGCCACCATCATATCTCCGGCAATGCCGGTTGCACATTCAAGATAAAGAAGTTTCTTGCCCATTGCTCCTCTCTCCCATCCCACTCACCGCGGCCGCACAATCTGGAAAGCCATGTATCCCGCGCCGAAACCATTGTCAATGTTCACCACAGCCACGCCTTCCGCACAGGAATTCAGCATGGAAAGCAGCGCCGTCAATCCCTGGAAAGATGCACCATATCCCACGCTGGTCGGCACAGCGATGACCGGCGCACCGATCAGCCCGGCGACCACGCTGGGCAGTGCGCCTTCCATGCCCGCGCAGCAAATCACCGCCTTCGCCTCGCGCAATTTCGGCAGCGCCGACACGACGCGATGCAACGCGGCAATGCCGATGTCGTAGAAACGCCCCACATGGCACCCCAGGAACTCCGCCGTCTTCGCCGCCTCCTCGGCGACTGGCGTGTCCGCAGTTCCCGCACAGCATACGGCCACAGGACCAAACACACTCCTAGGGCGCTCCGTCCGTCCGGGAAGCAGAATCGTCCGGGACAAGGCATCGTACTGGATTTCCGGAAACTCCGCCTTCAAGACCTCCGCCTGGTCGGCAGAAGCGCGTGTGCCGAAGGCGTCCTCGCCGGACGCATGGAACCGTCGGACAATCTCCAGAAGTTGCGAGTTGCTCTTCCCCTGGCAGAAGATGGTCTCCGGTGCGCCACGACGCTCTCGACGGTCAAAATCCAATTGCGCAAAATCGTTTTCCATAGTCATGAATTTAGAACCACGAATACACACGAATGAACACCAATTCCCTTCGTGTTCATTCGTAGTTCTGCATTTCGCATTCTATTTCGCCAGTTCCTGGCTCCAGCTACGCAGGGAGGCATCCCGTGCACCAATGACGAGCCATGCCTTGAAACCGCCCTTCCGCAGGATCTCCTCGGCGCTCCGCCGGTCTGCAATGGCCGCCACGGGCAATCCGCGCTGTGCAAAACGCGCCGCCACCTCATCGGAAGTCGGGGAGAAATTCACCGTCCCGCCCGCGTAATAGACCGGGAGCATCATGAAGCGATCCGCCACCTCCAAAGCGCCGGCCAGCTGCTCGCCCAGAGTCTCCTCCATGAAGCGCAACGCACCGAATCCATGAGGCTGGAAGACGATTCCCAACGGCGATCCAAAGCGCTCGCGCCCCGTACGGATGGCAGCCGCGATCTTCTCCGGGTTGTGCGCGTAGTCATTGACGACCGCGACTGCCGCCCCTGGTGCGGAAACCACCTCGAAACGCTGCCGTACGCCACGGAAAGCGCCCATGGCGGATGCAATTTTCGCAGGTGCCTCCCGAGGCAGGGCCAGCCGAAGAATCTGATAGACGGCAGCGCCATTCCAAGCACTGTGCACACCAGACTGCGTGCTTGGGATTTCCACGCCATCCACGCTCGTGAAACGCATTCCTGTCGGCAATGGCCGATAGCCGTTCGCCTGGCAATCGTAGGCCACCAACTTATCCGACACAGCCGTCCCCAGGGCAGGATTGCTTTCCGGATAGACAGCCGCCTGCCGGCAACGTTCCAGAAACGCCCGGAAGACTCGTTCCAGTTCTTCCGTGCCATAGTGGTCGTCACCCACATTCAGCACCAGTCCGAAGTCGGGCGAAAACTCGCTGATGGAATGATCGCTTTCATCGATTTCCGCCACGACGAACTCCACAGGCCGGCCCTCTCGCGCAGCATAGAAGTTCCCGGGATTCTCCGCCGTCTCGAACTCCGGCAGATAACCGCCGTTGATCAGCACCACGGAACGCCCAAGCGCCACCAGCGCGGAGCCGATCCATCCCGTGACCGACGTCTTGCCGCACGTTCCCGCCACGCCGATCAGCTTCCCGCCACACTGGCGGCACAGCCGCGAAAGCACGAACGCCCGATGAAAAACCGGCGTCTCGGGCGCAGCCAGCTGATCCGGATTGCCCGGCTCAATGGCCGTGGTGAAGACAAAGCCATCGGGGCGGAACTCCCGAGGACCAGAGCCGTCCTGGGGATAGAGGCGGATTCCCTGCGCACGCAAAGCATCGAAGAGCGCGGCGCGGGCGGGCTCCCCAATGCCGCGGTCGCTGCCTGCAACCTCGTAGCCCTGATGCTGCAGAAACTGCGCCAGACCGCTCATGCCGATGCCGCCAATGCCCACCAGAAACAGCCTGGCGGGAGCGGCCGGAAAATCATTGCTGAAAAGAATGGAATCGGACATTGTGAAATCGTTATGAGTTTTTTGCAAAAGTCCATTCGAAGGCACTTTTCAGGGATTTCGGAGGCAGTCCGCTTCAAGTGCGACAAGGCGTAGCCCGTAACGACGCGAAGCACTTGGAGCAAAATGTCCCGAAAGAGCGAAAAGTGACCGAAGCGACTTTTGCAAAAGGCTCGTCATGCTAATGAGGAAAATTGTTCTAGAGTAAGTTCGTGCCAGCCAGGCGCAGCCAGCACCGTTTCCAACAAGGTGGCGCAGGCCACGGCATCGTAGAATGCGTCATGGGGCGCCAGCCCCGGACAGCGTTCCTGCTGAATCGCCCCCATGCCCAGTTTGGGAATCAAGTTCTCAAGCTTGAAATCCCGCTGAGCCGGATAGGCCTGCCGGGCGACGGCCAAGGTGTCGATCCAAGGACCGAAAGCCTGCATTGGGAACTCCTGCGCCAGAAGCGTCCGTTCCGTCGGCGCATGATGGGCGACCAACGGACGGCCTGCCAGGAACTCGCGAAGCTGTGGCCAAAGTTCGGGCAAGGTCGGAGACTCATCCAAAATCTGGCGGAGCTGCGCCCAGCGTCCGGGCGTATAGGGATTGAAGGCGTGGTCCCGGGAGACATGGAGATAGGAACAGAAGGAACGCGCCATGTCCACCTGCCCATGGGAAATCACCACCAGCCCAATCTGCCACGGGACATTGAGGACGCCAGGCGCACTCCCCGTGGTCTCGAAATCAATGGCCACGACTTCCAGTTGAGAAAGAGGAACGCCGTTCATAGCCAACGCCCCATCAGAAGATCCGTCAGAATCTCAAAGGCGCCCCCCAGGCGCTGTCCCTTGCCAACGGAATATTCCGTATAGGCGATATGCGTCGGAATCTCCTTCCAGCGAAGCCCCGCACGGCGAATCTGCGAGAGAATCTCGCTGGCGTGGGCCATGCGGTCCTCCTTCAGGCAAATCGCCTCCAGCGCCTTCCGGGAAAGGACGCGAAAGCCGTTGTGCGCGTCAGTCAGCCACATCCCCGTAAGAACGCCATTCACCCAACGCGCACAACGCAGGAGACGCCGGCGACCGGCGGGGATTGCCAGCCAGTCCTCCTCCCGCAGAAAACGCGACCCCAGCACGACCTCGGCCTGCCCCGCTGACAGCATCTCCAAGGCCCGGGGAATCACCGCCGCGTCATGCTGACCATCCGCATCGAAATGCACCACGGCAGCCGCGCCCTGGCGCAACGCATAGTCACCGCCCGTCTGCAAGGCCGCGCCCTGCCCGCGGTTGATGGGATGGCGCAGAATCACCACGGGCAAATCCGGTAGGAAAAGCGGTTCCGGCGACCCGTCGTCCACCAGCACGACACGATATCCGGCCGCCAGCAAAGGAGCGATACTTCTCCGAACCACGGCGGGGTCCTCGCGAAAACAAGGGACTACGATGAACACAGGGGAAATCATGCAAATAATGTAATTCCCGCCACGTTCTTCGGGAGATTCCAATCTAAAAAAAGGAAATCATATTCTTAAGTCACCGTTATTGATTGACGACGCAGACTTGTCCTGTGTCCGAGGCTTAGCCTCGGAAAAATGTCGAGTCTGGCCATGCAGGCAACTTAAAGATATATCATTCCCTACTTTTCCTGCAAGACAGCGAGAATCATCTCCGCCAGCCGCTTCATTCCCAAATCGCCGGGGTGGCCCGCCACGCCTTGGTGTTCAAAAAGCCCGATGGCCTTGTTGGCATCGTCGTCTCCCAGTTTTCCAGCTTCGACGAAGCGTGCGCCGCACATATCGGCGGCCTCTTTCGTCAGGCGGGACTTGAGCGGATTGTTCCAGAACGGCGACCGGAAGACGATGACAGGCTTCTTCTCCGACTGCTGGAAAGCCTTCGCCAGTACGACCAGCTTGTCCCGATAGGCCTTCTCGTCTTCCGCATCGGCGAAGACGGGGACATTCTCCCCCAAGGCAATGACAACGTAGTCAGGCCCGAGGGCAATGTCCTCCTTCAGATTTGCCTCCACGTCGTATTCCCGGTAGTTTCGTTCCAGAAGATAGAGATTGCGGACGCGGAAGACCGGCTTCTGCTTCCGGAAGGCCTCCATGCCAGCAATAACCAGATGGGCGTAGTCCTTTTCCGGCGCACTTGCCGCCATGCCCCAGCTGTTGTTCCAGCCAATCTGCGGCGCAGGTTCGTGAAGGGTAATGGAATTGCCGTAGATGAGAATCGTGAAATCGCCCTTGTCGGAACGCTTCGCCAGGAAAGACGCGGCGTTCTGGTTCATTTCCTCGGACTTCATCTTGGCGGCATCGGAAAGAGGAGCCGTATTTTGAGCATTCAAGAGACTCATGATGGCAAACAGAAAGAAACAGAAAACTCTGGGCATAGAAAAAGCACGCTGAACATCCGGCCAAAGATGTTCCGCGTGCCCTATTGTATTTCGCTGGAAGGTCCAGGGGGGGCAGAACGGAATTGCTGAACCACCAATGAACACCAATCATCCATTTGTCCGTCCAGCCCGGCGACGCTGCCGAGGGGCAGCGTGCTTGGACGCCATTGGTGTTCCATTCGGGTTCATTCGTGGTTCAGGACATCCCTTCCGAACAGGTATTCAGGAAAATCAGGCGTTGAACTCCGGAGCGCCGCGGAAGCCCTCGTGCTGCCAGATGGGCTTGTAGCCATTTTCGTTCAGATACTTCAGCCCCGTGGCAATGCGCTCGTAGTGGTCTGGACGGAAGTTGAAGTAGAAGGGCCAGAAATACTGCTCGTGGGTCAGCAGGTCGATGTATTCCGCGTTGGCAGGATCCTCCACGCTGCGCTTCAAGGTAGGAATCACCTGCTCCACCGGCGTATTGTTGAAGATGATGTCCACCCGGCTCAGGCAGATTCCGCTGGCGAAGTCCATCAGGGCGTCGTGCGTCTCCAAGTAGGCGCAGCGCTCCTTGTCCATCTCGTAGGAGATGTCATAGCGTTCGCCGCCCTTGATGAAGTAGCCGCTGAGCGTACGGGCGCCCTTCTTGTAAAGCAACGGGAAGAGTTCGGGCGGGAACTCGCACCAGTGGACGATGCTGGGGGGAATCCAGCACTTCTCGCCGGCGAAACGCAGGACTTCCTCGTGGATCTGCTCGAAGTCCTTCTCGAACTGCTCGGCCGTGGCATACTGATAGGGACGATCCGGGAACTCGTTATGGGCGTGCCAGGTCAGGCGCATCCACTCGGCATTCTCCTGGAACTGCTCCTTCCACTCCGGAGACATCATGGAAAGATTGAAGTCCTTCTCCGGGGTCTCGTAGAAGAGATTCAGCGTGAATTTCACGCCAAACTCGTCATGCAGTTTCTTCAGCTGCTTCAGATAGAGGTTGT
Organism: Lentisphaeria bacterium; assembly: GCA_024405215.1. Lineage (GTDB taxonomy): Bacteria > Verrucomicrobiota > Lentisphaeria > Oligosphaerales > Oligosphaeraceae > UBA1724. The sequence goes on from JAKSPB010000011.1 coordinate 5,767, forward strand.
CGTTGATGCACTTGGGCTTCTCCTGCATCAGGTTGCGCAGGAAGAAGACATTGTCGTCAATGGAAAAGCGGTATCTCTTGAAGGAGTTCTTGTCCCAAACCACCTCGATGGCATGGGTCACCTTGCCAGTCCCCGACTCCATCTCCGCCACAATGGGCGTACGGAACTGGGAAATGGCCACCGGCGCAGTGAAGAGCTCGCCATTGCGCACAGCCTCGACGCCATTGACTTTCACCACAGCGCCCAGCTGCGCGGTCCCCTGGACCTGGATCATCAGTTTGCCGTCAGCCACCACGCCGTCACGGCAGGTCAGGACAGCACCATGAAAAGGAGAACAAATTTTCAGCATTGTTATTTCTCTGAGTCGTATGTTGGACAAACCCGAAACGGGCATTTTTCATAATGTATAGGCCCAAAAGAAAAAGACGGAGGGAAAAACAGGCAAAATGAGAATGGCGGAAAGCAAAACAAACAAAACTGTCAAAGCAAACGAAAGGAAAGACGGAGAGCAAAACAAAGTCCTTCGGCGGGCATCGCCGAGGGCAATATCCTCTTGCCGATCGCCCTGCACCTACTTTCCGGCAGGCGGCTGAAAATACGCCCTGCCGACCTGCCAGGCGTCCGTGTATCGCCAGGCGTTCCCAAGGACCTCCTGCCGACTCTCTTCCGGCGTCTTCTCCTGCCAGACGGGGCCGCGGAAACGCATGCCGTCGGCACTTGTTGCAGGTTGCAACATCAATGTTCCCTCTGGCGTCTGTCGCGGTCTCACCCAGAAGCCCTCGCCTGCGGGAAGCACGCCGTCCGCGCGGAACCGATAGCCTTCCTCCCGGTTGCAGACGACAATCTCCATTGTTCCCAATAGCCTGCAAAGCGCGGCAACATCCGCCTCGGCAGGCAAAGATAGCAACTGCCATTCGCCTTCCACCAATTCCTCCCAGCAGCCTGCGACATACGCCTGCAGGCGCTCCGCACCACTCTTCGGGTCCAGAGGAGCCCGGGAGGAATCCAGCAACAGCGCTGCGGAGATTTCCACTGCAGGCGGTTCCACCACCGTCACCTGAATTGTCCAAGGCACGGAAACCAGTCCGTCAGAGACATGGACCGTCACCATCTGCGTTCCAAACTGCTCCCAGCCAGGGGACAGCTGAAGCGTTCCACGGTTTTCTGCCGAAGACACGGCACACCATTCCGGCGCAGGAGCGGCCAGAGAGTATTCCAGCGAATCCGGTGCAGGATTGTCCAAGTCAACATCATGCGCCAGCAACGGCACCTGAAGCACCTCGCCGACCGGAAGCGTCACGGCCGTCGGCATGGCCGAATCCCATTCCGGCGGGTCGTTCACGTTCCTCACGGGAATTGACAGCGTTCTTGTAATTGCCTTGCAGCCATCCGAAAGACACACCCCGATCGTATCCTCGCCGCAGAAATCCTTCTCCGGCGTATAATAGAGCCGATAGACAAAGGAGGTCTGGTCCGGCGGCAGGAGATACGCCGTGCCGTGCCGGGGCGCTTCCGCGATGGTCACCACCGTGGCGTCATCATCGCCATCCGTCGTGGAAAGGCGCAGATTCGTATCCGTGGAATCCTCCAGCACTTCCGCCAACTGGGTGTTGATGATGACCGGCGCAAGGTTCTTCCAGGCATGATCCGTCCAAAGATAGAGATTGCACTGGCCGTTTTCCGCCAATTGCGTGCCTTCCATTTCCATATCGGCGTATGTGCTGAATGCCGCATACCGCCCGGAGCCACCGAGGGCGGCTTCCCTTGCGCCTTGGATTGCCTTGGGCATCAGGCAGACCGCCTCCGCGTCGCCACCTTCCTTCCAATCCAGAACATAGACGCGCGTCTTGTCTTTGTCGTCTTCCTTTGCCTCGAAAAGCACACGACGGCCATTGGAAGACAAAAGCACATTGGACGCATCTTTCGGGATGTTCTTCAATTCCGCATAGCCGCTCTTGTTGCAACGAATCTTCGCATAGCTGCCGTCTGCGGCATTCCGGAAGAGGAAATATTCGCCATTCTGCGTCATCCCGCACAAAGCCGACACTCCCTCCCGCAGCGTGCGTATCGCCGCCTTCTCCCCTGACCGGACATGGAGCGCATTCCGGGAAACCCATGCCAGAACCATCCCGTCAACCGAGAGTCTCGGATTTTTCGCATCCGCCGCAATCTGTGTGAACGTCTCGCCACGATCGTCGGAATACAGCAATGCGCCATTCCGGATTACCGCCAGCCGGCCATTTCGCGAAAGCCCAGGTGCCTCCTCCGTTGAAACCCCGTCCGCCAGCAATACCTCTTCGTCGCGAAGAAGAGTGCCAGTTGCCTTCCGTACCCGATAGGTCACCCCGTCCAGGGAAACGACAAGATCGTCCGCCCCGACATCCGCCAGGTTCCGGGAATACCTTTCCGCAGTAAAATCACAGAGATAGCCATCCACGGAATTGCGCTTGTCATCGATGACCAGCAGCGGCGCATTCGTCAGCATGTCCACTGCATTCTCCGTCGGGAAATGCAGACTCCTGTAGAAAAAGTCCTCCGTTACCAGCTCCTTGGAAAGCCATGGCGTCATGCAGGAGAAATCGGAGACAAGCACCTCCATCTCCTCGACATCGCCATTGTCCAGGACAAAACGCAGTTTCCACTTGCCGCATTGCTCTTCCGTCTCTACCATCCAAGGCAAAGATTCCCCGGAGCAAGGGACATTGGGCGGAATTTCCTCCCCAGTCGCCTGGCAGAAGAATCTTCCGGGGAACTCCATGCCCCCTACGCAGTTCCATAAAATGGTATTTTCCGCAGAAGCCCCGTGCATTCTCAGTCCGAAATCAATGTCCTTGGAGGCGCAAGGCACCCGAAGATTCCGAGAGTCCAGCGCAATCCAGGCGTTGAAGCGTTCCCGCCAAAGTGTTCCTGCGTCATCCACCCACGCGCACCAGCATCCACTCGGAGAAAGCACCGCTCCCTGGGAAGCACCGTTTTCTCCTTCCGATACGCGCTGTCGATTTTGCGAATGGCTGTCATAGCGCCATAGCGCACCATTGGCCGAATAAACCAGGAAACGGCCATTGCCGGCAAGCCGCGGCTGGCTTCCGCCATCCGTTGTAACCGTCTGCGCCACAAAAACGCCGTCCCCGCGCAAACTTCCCAGGCGCAACTGCAACCCGCGCATGCCGTCCACAAAATGGAATGCCGCCACCGAGCCATCCGCCGAACAGGAAACCGCCTGGAGGTCCTTCAGATACTCTCCCGCATAGACGCCGAGTTCCGTCCGCTCGCCGAGATTTTCCAAATCAACGACTTCAGAAGAGTACGTGTCCACTCTGCACAACGTCACCGTATGCTCAGCGTCTTCCCGCAGATAGTAGAGAATCCCGCAATCCGCGGAAACTGCCGGCAGCAATCCCGTATCGCCGGGCAACGACATCTCCTGCGTTGCGGTAAAGGACATCCCCTGAAGCCACCCCCATTGCACTTTGCCTTGCTGATACGCCAGCACGTATGCCATCCCCTCTTCCAAGGAACTGATAAAAATTTTCCTTCCCCCAAACTGCTTCGCCTTGAGGCCGCTCTCTCCCCGACAATGCAATTTGTCCTGATAGAGTTCTGTTCCGATTTGGTCCCGGCTAATGCACCAGAAGTATTTTCCGTCATGCGTCCCGCAAATGCTCTTCGCCTCCCAGGAGAAATTGAAGAAATTCGGCTCCGGCTCGCAGGCGAACAACAGTGTCTTCTCTCCAGAAGACGACGCAAGATATCCGGCCAGAAAAGGAGCCTCCTTCCCTTCCCCCGGCGCAATCATCGCCACACGGCCATCATCCAGGACTTGCTGCACAGAGACAACACCTGTCGCCAAGCGGTCCGCAGCAGCCAGAATAGCGCAAAACGACAAAACAAAAAGGAAAATATGCTTCATGGAAAATCCTTGGGAACAAAGCCCCGGACAGTTTCCTGGGCTTCTAGCGTCCTGTGCGCGGCGTCTCCTCGCCGCGTCTTGTCCAGAGCTTCTTGAATTTCTAGATTTTCTAGAAAAAAAAGGGGCTGTTGCCAACTTCCACGGAAGTCATGCAACAGCCCTTTTTCAACAGTCGTCCACAGAAAGGACTAGAAGCGGTACTTCAGCTTCAGCTGGCCGCCAAAGCCATCCAGATTCTGCTTGACGAAACGGGTCTTCACCTGGCCGAAAGCCAGATCATAGCGGAGTTCGGCGGCAAGGCCAACGGCCTCTGTGAACCAGAAGTCCGCACCGGCGGCGGCATAGCAGCCCAGGGTCAGATCGGTGGAATCGTCATGACGATGAGAGGCGCCGGCGTATGCGCTGGAATTGAGATCCGTCAGGGTAAGCGTGGGACCGGCGGCGACAAAGACGCGAGCGCCATTGTCAAAGTTGCTTCCCAGGGAGAGCCCCAGATCCAGGACATAAAGATTCATGTCCATCTTCGCCTTGCCCATGGCATTGACAGCGGGAATCCGCTTTGCAGAGGCGTCCATCTTCAGGTTGTTTACGACAAAGCTGTTGCCAGCGTAAACATAGTAGTCGTATGTATCAAGCTTCGCGCCTTTGCCACCGAAGTGAGCTGCGGAATCCAGTTCAAAGGCCTGGAAGCCGATGACCAGATCCAGGTCAAGAGCATCCTTCACCCAGACATTCTTGGAAAGTCCAATGGCAGGAGCCATCTTCTCGCCCTTGCCATAGGAACCTTTTCCGCTGGAAGAGGCGCCTTCGAAGGAACCGAAAGTCAGACGGTAGACACCGCCAGCCGTGCTATTGCGGCGGGCATTCAAAGCGGACTGAAGGTTCGCCTGGGTGGGTTCGACAAACTCGCCCCTGTCTTCGTCCAGAACATAGTCCGTGAAGCCCGGGGTCTTGGTACCGTGGAACCTGGGATTCTTGAAGTTGCGATAGGAAACACCCACGCTCACTGTCCAGTCGCTTTCAAAGGACTCTTCCTCGAAAGCGGGCTGGTCGTCCGTGCAAGCATTGCACGCCTCTTCGGCAAATGCACCAAGAGTCAGCAGCGCGGAGCAGAAAAGAAGGAAAAATTTCTTCATTGTTTTACTCTCCTCAAATTTTGTTGAATGAAAATCTTCCGCCTGGGCACCTCGGGAAAGAAGTGCCCAGGCTTCCGTTGGCGGCAGCGACGTTCCTCTGCCGCTTACTGAATCTGGTAGGCGATCCAGTCGCCAACCTGCTGGCCATTCTGGCTGAGACGCAGGACAACGTAGTCACCGGCGGCGGTATCCACGCCGTCGATGGTCACGTTGATGCCATCGGCGGTGACTTCGCCCACGGCCTGGAAGCCGTTGTGCCATGCCATCTCCTCAATGGAGAAGTACTGGTAGTCGTACGCGACCTCCATGCCTTCCTCGAGGATGCCCTCGTAGGCGATGACGATGGTGTCACCCCTGCCTTCTGTCACTTTCGTCACGATGACCGTGCTGGTGGTCTTGGCCAGAGTGAAGTTCAGAGCATCGCTGGCCAGTTTCTTGCTGCCGGCAACGGCGGTCACCGTCCAGGAGTAGGTCTCAGGAACTTCGCTGATTGTCAGGTCGAAGGTGGCGTTGGTGGCGGAGATGTTGGACTTTTCAGCCACGACATAGCCGTAGGCATCGAAGATCTTCACCGTGTAGCTGTCGGCGGCAGCGGCGACGGGCCAGCTAAACTTCACGGCGCCGTTGGTCAGGACGGAACCATTGGCGGGCAGGAAGTCGCCTGCGCTCCACTTCAGTTCCTTTTCGCTGCTCTGGGGGACTTCCACCTTGACGACATCGGCCTGCTCGCCTTCGCCATTGGGGTTGAAGCCCTGGATGGAAACGACGTAGTTTCCTTCTTCCGTCAACTGGAGTGCCAGACCTTCGATGTTGGGCAGGATCATGCCGTCCGCGTCAGCCTCGAAGTCCACAGGACCGATTTCCTTGACGACCTTTCCCTCGTTGTCTTTGACGGCAATGGTGTAGCTCTTGGCCATGGGGGCGGTGATGGCGGGCAGAGTGAACCAGCCGTTCTCGTCGGCGACCAGCTCGTCCTCTTCCGATCCATCGGCAAGACCGGGCTCGTAGGGCAGACCATACTCGGTAACCACGATTTCCTTCTCTGCGCAGAGAATATCCGTAGTACCTTCATCCATGGTCCAGACGAAGACGGTGGCATTGACCGTGACGCCATCCACATATCCGGGATGACCGGCAGCGGCATAGTCGCCGGGATGCAGCTCGGTACGCTCGCCCTTGACAGTCAGGTCATAGACGGAACCATCGCTGGCCTCCAAGTGGAAGGTGTGGCCGTCGGCATGGCCTTCCGGATCCGCGCAATCGAAGGAGATGATGGGATACCAGGGAGTCGCGCCGACAAAGATGGTGACGGTGGCGGCATCGCTGGTCATGGCAGGAGTGCCATTGTCCGTGACCGTGAAGGTGACCTTGGCGCTCTTGCCGAAAGCCGCGTCTTCCTTGACGGTGTAGTTCAGCGTCACACACTGCGCGCTGTAAGCAGGAATCTCAACGGAAACGGAATCGGCTTCCAGAATCTGATCCGGGTCATCAATGCTGACCAGGGCGGCTGCGGTGAGTTCCTGGCCTTCTTCGCTTGCGGGGCCCATGACGACATCGAAGTCAACGCTCATGTCGGCGCCCAGATCATCAGGCTGGACATATTCGTCTTCGGCGAGGATCACAGGCTTGTCGTTGACCTCGTTGATCTGCAGGTAGACCTTGGCGGTATTGGTGGCGCCGGCTGCGGATTCGTCGGTGACAGTGACCTCGAAGGAAGGCAATTCTTGCAGGGCGGCAGTGCTGAAATCGGCCGCGGGCTTGAAGGTAATGGCGCCGGTGGCGGCATCGATGGCCAGGGTTCCGATCTCCTCGTCCAGTTCGGAGACTGCGTAGGTCAGGGAGTCAACGCCGTCCTCGGCATCCACATCGAGAGCCAGGGCATTGATGGAGACTTCGTCGGAATCCTCGTCCATCACCCAGGTGAACTCCAGATCATCCTCGGCGTCTTCCGCCTCCTGGTCGCCCAGTTTGGTGAAGTAAGGAGCGGTGTTGCCGATGGTCCAGATGCCCTCGCTGCTTCCTTCGGAAACAACGATATTTCCGTCGCCATAGGGCTCGGTGGTCGCAACTGCGGTTACCTTCACCATATAGCCCTTCTTGATGACATTGTCGCCGGACAGAGTGTTACCGGTCTCGTTAAGGTCGATGTAGCTCGCGCCACCATCGATGCTGCAAGCCCAGGCGTAGGTATAGGAAACGGTGTCGCCGTCTTCGTCAATGGCGCCTGCGCCCTCGGCAATCAGAGAATCACCATGGAAGGCAAATTCGGGGAACCGGTTGACTACCGTGGGGGCGGAGGGCAGACAATCCTTGTCGACGACCACCACGGAATCCACCGCAGTGCCATAGGACTTGCTTTCGTCGTCAATGACCTTGAAAAGAATGCCGATTTCATTGGCGGCATCGGGATGCTCGACAGTGCCATAGCCGGCGGTGGTAAACTCGACGGTGTAGGTCTTCCTGGTGGCGTCGCCTTCGGTGGCGATGACCTCGGCAGTCAGGCCGGCCTCGGTCTCCACGGTCAGATCACCGACTGCGGCGGGGATGTTGCCGGCGGCCTTGTCGGTGGCGATGACCTCGGCGGTGAATTTCACAGGCAGTCCGGCCTCGTCGACTTCAGGAATGTCGTCGGTGCTGAAAACGATGCTGGTGATTTCCGGAACGGGATTCTCGCAGTACAGAACCGTGACCTCGATGGTCGCGGAATCAGCTTCGCCGTCGTTCACCTTGACGACGATGGTGTCGGCGACCTCGGAGGCCTCGGCATCCTTCACGGTGTAGGTCAGAACATTGCCCTCGAAGGAGGCGGTGCCCTTGGAGGTGTCGTTGGAGACGACGATGAAGGTCAGGTCGTCATTGTCGGCGTCAGTGGCAGTGATGGTGGAAGTGCCGCTGGTGGCGACGCCCTTCTGGATGAAGATCTGGGAGGGGGAGGCCGCAGTGATGGCAGGAACGCTGTTGACGACCGTGATGAATTTGCCTTCTTCCTTCTCTTCCTCGAAGGAGTTCACGACTGCCATGGCCCAGAAGGAAGTGCCCTTCACCAGTTCGGGCTGTTTGGCCTGCTCCTGCTCATCAACCGTGAATTTCACGGAAGTCGTGACCACGTCCTCCTCATCCGGATCGACAGCCAGGATGTCGTAAGTCAATTCGGAGTCAGCCTTGACCTCCAGCTTGCTCAGCACCTGTCCCTTGTCCAGGACGTTGAAGGAAGTGATCTCGACGGAACGGTCGGTGTCGTTGATCGTGGCGACGATGTCCTTGTCGATGACAACCGGCTTGGGGCCGTCCTTGGTGATTTCGGTGAGGGTCAGGACGCCTTTGTAGGCCAGGGTGGCGGCGGGGTGCTTCACAGCCTCGTAGGAGACGACGTCGGTGGCGTTGGCAAAGTCGATGGAGAAAGAGCCCTGGCCTTCATCGACCAGGGCCAGGTTCAGGGTGATGGGGGCATAGCCGTCGGCGGAGAGGACCAGGGTGGCGGCGGAATCCATCTTGTCGCCGTCCACTTCGGTGGATTCCAGCAGATTCAGGGTCATGCTTGTGCCATCCTTGAAGGCGCCGCCTTCGAAGGTGATGATGTCGCACGTGGTGACATCGAACACGGGAGGATCATCCACGGGGTCGATGGCGATGGTGACCTCGCCGTCCGCAGTGGCGTCCACACCGGCCTTGGTGGATTTGGCGGTGAAGGAAATCACGGCCTCGCCGTTGAAGTCTTCTGCGGGCGTGAAGACGATCTTGCCGTTCTTGATGGCGACGGAACCGGCCTCCTCGCTGCCATTCTGCATCTCCGCGGCGCTGAACATGACTTCGGCGCTGGGGGAGAGCTGCCTGCCGTCCCAGGTGGTGCACTCGAACTGATCGTCCGTGGCGGCGATGGCCAGGGGATCGGCATCCTCATCCATCTCGTAGGAGCCGACGGTCTTGAAGTTGAAACCCTTCACCAGGGAGACCGCGGTGGGACCGGAGACGGCGACCTTGTTGGCGTAGTTGCCACCGGTCAGGGACTGGGCGGTATTGATCCTCACGAAGGAAGTGCCGAGATTGGCCTCGTCCACGGTATCCACGTTGTAATACACCGTGCCGACGAAGGTTTTCGCCGTATTGGCGGCCATGGCTTCCTTGCCGACGCCGGCGTCGATCTTGATGTTCAGCTGGGCGGCAGTGAAGGTGGAAGGCTGCTTTCCGGCATCGTTCAGCAAAGCGCCATCTTCCCAGACAATGCTGTCCCAAGAGAGATTCGCGGGCTTTTCAATCAGGAAGTTGATGCCGCGCATGTTATTGTCATCGGTGGTCAGATAAAGCTGGACGGCGGCCTTGGTGGAAACGCCGTCGATGTAATTGCCAGCCATGAACTCGCCGTTGACGATGGAGCCGGAAACCATGTCCAGCGACCAGTTGGCCTTTGCGGCCTGCGGGAAAACTGCGGCCGCGCAGAACAGCGCCGCCATCGCAATCTTCCGGAAGATTCCAGTAGAGTTGGAAGTCATTTGTTTCTCCTAATGATTTGTTTTTCAGAATCAAAAAATGTATCGCCTAGGGAAGGAGGTTGCGGAGATTATCCAAGGCAGTCTGCAACTCCTCGGGCGTGGCGCCGAAGGTGAAGTCCGCCAGGCCATCCGCCGTGAACCACTCGTCCTCTGCGGTCGGGCAGCCGGCGCTCACGTAGTTGTAGAGGTACATGGCGTCGTTGTCGTCGACCTCGCCGTTGCCGTCGAAATCCAGGACTCCGGGATTTCCCTGCAAGGAGGCCAGGGCGGCCTCCAGATCAGCCTCTTCGGCGCCGAAGGTGAAGTCCGCCAGGCCATCCGCCGTGAACCACTCGTCCTCTGCGGTCGGGCAGCCGGCGCTCACGTAGTTGTAGAGGTACATGGCGTCGTTGTCGTCGACCTCGCCGTTGCCGTCGAAATCAATGGTTCCGGTGGACTTGACGACCCAGTTGACAGAGGCGATGCGGACGTTGTTCACGCAGACGGTGGTGGAGATGGGCTTGTATGCCTTGGCCGTCGTGGCGGACAGCTCGAGCTTGTCCGTAGCGGAAGCGAAGTTGACAATCGCCGTATCGCCGGAATAGGCGATGTTCGTCGCGTCAAGACTCAGCAGCCAACCGGCTTCAGGAGCCACGACGCCGGAAGTGCCGTCGTTGGCGTAGTACTTCGCGCCGTCGTACAAATAGATCGGCCCGTCGCCGGTGGTCAGGAAGAGCGTGGCGGAGCTGGCGCTCCCCAGCTTCTCCACGGTGGCTTTGCCCGTGTAGAGATCCGTGGATGCGTCAGCCTCCAGATAGACGGTCTGGCCGGAGGGATCCTGCGCGGGCACCACCGCGCGGGTGGCGGAACGAGTGGAGATGGTGTAGCTCTTGCCGGCCTTCAGGGAAAGATTCCCGGGCAGGGGCTTGGCCTCATCGACGCCCTCTTCCGCCACGTAGAGCGTGGCCTCGCCTTCGGCAAACTGGAAATACGCCGTGGCGTCAGTCGCCGCCGTCAGCACCCACTTGTTGTCATCGCTGACGGTGCGAATATCCGTGCCCAGGCGGGAGAAGTCACCGGAGACCTTTGCCTCCGCGCCGAAGTTCTCGGAATTGGCCAGATAGACGTCCTTGACGCCGAACATAGCCGAGAAAGGCGGGAAGGCCTTCTGCTCCGCATTCGTCCCCTGGCCGAAAACCAGGGAAGGGTTGCCGGAAGCACTGCCGACCATGACATTGACGGTAAACGCATTGGCGCCCCACACGGCGGAAGCCATGCAAACCGCAACTGCAATCAGTAGAGTTGTGCTTTTCTTCATGTGTTTAGACTCCTAGAGAAGTCGATATGTCAGGGAATTAAAATCTCGAAAATCAACAAATATAGTTGCTTTGTAAAAAATTGCAGTTCCCGCCGCAAAAAAAGAACCTATTTTCCGGAAGGTCTTTCCGGGAAGTTTTTTCGCTTGTTTCAGGACTCTTCGGGCAGGCCGCCACCCGCATTTTGACGGGACACGGCCGCCAATTCAGTGAAGGAGATACCCCTTTCCGAAGACCGGGGTCTCTTCCGCAGCCGGGAGGTAGCGGCTTGCCAGCGCGTTCCAAATCCAGTTTCCCCTCGGCACTTTCACCGTCGGCGGGGCAAGCGCCTTCTTGTCTCCCTCGAACGCGCCTTGCAAACCCACGAAATTCCACTTTCCGGCAACGCCCTTCGCCATGACGGAAACATTGCCCGGGCGGCATAGGCCCTTCAAGGACACTTCCGCCTGTTCCCGACCGTCCCAATACAGCCAGAAGCCATTTCCGGAAAGCATTCCGTCCCAGGAGGAGACCCGTTCCCAAACGCCCTTTTCGGACACCTGGTAGAGCGGGACGTCCGCCAGAAGCATCCTGGAGTCGACTTCTCCCCCCCTGGTCTCATCGAAGGGAGTGGCAAGCAGATTCCATCCGGGGAACACCTCCGTCGTCACCGTCGCCTCGAAGAACTGCATTTCCGCCGTCAGGACGTAGTCGCCGGGAGCGACCGTCAAGGCAACCACGCTTTTCACCGCGCTCCAGTCCGCGACCACCCTGCCCTCCGAGTCAAGCAGCTTCAGGGTCGCATTGTCAGGAAGCGCGCCATACACGCGCGTCAGCGTGATGGGACAGTCCATTTGGTCCTGGGTGTAGATGCACAGCTTCCAGCTTTTCATAAAGGAGGAATTCTGGCGGATGCGGTAGCTTATCAAGGAATAGTAGTTCACGCCATGCTGAATGGCCAGACGATCGTCCTGACCATCCGGGGACGGCGCCGGAAGGATTTTGCTGAAGTCGATATAGTCCGTGTCCCCCAAGGCCACATAGGCCTGCTGGTCCTCGTTCTTGAAAACGCCGTTCAATTCCCAGGCGACCACGAGATTGCCGGCGTCGTCAAGCCCTCCCGGCAACCCGTCAGCCAGGGAAAAGTTGACACACGCGCAAACGGCAAGCAAAAGAATGTTTCTATGCAGGAAATTCATAACCAATAAGACAAAGGAAAAAAAGGATCCGTTCCCGTTATTTTCCAGAATATGGCACAACTTGGAAAGTTTTTTTTGAGAACACCAAAAAAACTGAAGACGGAACACCATGCGCCACGGGAAATGCAGGCATAGGACGTGCCAGGTGCATGGATCGCCCCCTTGCGGACGCCAGGTGGCGTACAGGAACCATTTCAGGCATTAGATTCTCGTAATTGTTTTTGGAAACGCTTCCTGCATGTCATCGTGCAGGAACGGAAGGGGACGCATCTTCATCAGACAGGCATGGACAATAGAAAGGAACAGGAGAGAGACGAATTGCACCGCGCGATATGGAGCATCGCCGACGATCTGCGCGGAAGCGTGGACGGATGGGACTTCAAGGCATACGTGCTCGGCACCATGTTCTACCGCTTCCTCTCGGAAAATCTGGCGAACTACATCGACCGGGGAGAGTGGGAGGCCGGCGACAAGGGCTTCTCGTATGCGAAGGTCGCAGACGCAGACGCGGAATCCATCCGCGAAGAAATGGTGGACGCCAAGGGCTTCTTCATTTTGCCGTCGGACCTCTTCGTCAACGTGCAGGCCCAAGCCGCCTCGGACGAGAATCTGAACGAGACGCTGGAGCGCGTCTTCCGCCGCATCGAGGAATCCGCCAAGGGCAGCGAAAGCGAAGCCAACTTCACAGGGCTCTTCGACGACTTCGACGTGAACTCCAACAAGCTGGGCGCCAGCGTGGCAAAACGCAACGACACCCTGCGGAAGCTGCTGAACGGCGTGGCGAACATGGGCCTCGGCGACTACCGCTCCAACACCATCGACGCCTTCGGAGACGCCTACGAATACCTGATGGGCATGTACGCCTCCAACGCGGGCAAGAGCGGCGGCGAGTTCTTCACGCCGCAGGAGGTCTCGGAACTGCTGGCGCGGCTGGCCACCTACGGAAAGACGGAAGTCAACAAGATATACGATCCCGCCTGCGGAAGCGGCTCGCTGCTGCTGAAGGCGGCGCGGCTTCTCGGCAGCGGCAAGGTCCACCACGGCATCTACGGGCAGGAGATCAACATCACCACGTACAATCTCTGCCGCATCAACATGTTCCTCCACGACGTCGGCTACGAGAACTTCGACATCGCCTGCGAGGACACCCTCCTCCATCCGCAGCATTGGGACGACGAGCCTTTCGAGGTCATCGTCTCCAATCCGCCCTATTCCATCAAATGGCCAGGAGACGACGACGCGACGCTCATCAACGACCCGCGCTTCGCCCCCGCAGGCGTCCTCGCCCCAAAGTCCAAGGCGGACATGGCCTTCATCATGCACTCCCTAGCCTGGCTGGCCGCCAACGGCACCGCAGCCATCGTCTGCTTCCCAGGCATCATGTACCGCGGCGGTGCGGAGCAGAAGATCCGGAAGTATCTCGTGGACAACAACTACGTGGAGGGCGTCATCCAGCTGCCCGACAACCTCTTCTTCGGGACCACCATCGCAACCTGCATCCTCGTCCTCAAGAAGAACCGCAAGGACACCGCGGTCACCTTCCTGGACGCCTCCAAGGAGTGCGTGAAGGTCACGAACAACAACAAGCTCACCGACGACAACATCGCACGCATCGTCGCCGCCTTCGCCGGACGGCAGGACATCCCGCACGTGGTCAAGATGGCCTCATACGACCAAGTTGCCTCCGAGAACTACAACCTCTCCGTCTCCACCTACGTGGAACAGGAGGACACCCGCGAGAAGACCGACATCGACGCCCTCAACCTCCAGCTGGAGCACATCGTCGGCCACATCCACACCCTCCGCCAGGAGATCGACAAAATCGTCCACGAAATCACTTTCGTCGAGGAGAACGACCGATGAGCCATCTCGACGATCTCATCCGACAGCTCTGCCCAGACGGCGTACCATACAAGACTCTGGGGGAGGTTCTTCCACGTGTAAAAGGCACCCCGATAACTGCGGGAAAAATGAAGGAAATTGCTACACTTAACGGCGATATTCGCATCTTTGCGGGCGGAAAAACTGTTATAGATACAGAACTTGAGAAAATTCCCAACGCCAACATCATTAACAAGCCTGCTATTCTTGTGCAGTCAAGAGGCGTTATAGACTTTATATATTACGATAAGCCATTTACATTCAAGAATGAAATGTGGGCATATATCGGCGTAACTAATGTATCTCTAAAATTCATATATTATGTGCTTAAAAGCAATGTAGATTTCTTCAGGAATGCGGCTTCCGGAATGGGTAGCCTTCCACAAATATCATTGCACGTCACAGAAGACTTCCGCATCCCCGTGCCGCCGTTGCCTGTGCAGGAGGAGATCGTGCGGATTCTGGACGCCTTCACCACGCTGGAGGCGGAGCTGGAGGCGGAGCTGGAGGCACGCCGTCGCCAGTACGAATACTATCTTAATTATATACTCGATTTGTCCGTATTAACGCCACAGAAAATCATGTATGTTGGTGATTTGTTTGAGATAAAGAACGGTTTAAACAAAGAGAAGAGCGCCTTTGGGCATGGAACGCCCATTGTCAATTTTACAGATGTTTATAACAAGCGTTTCTTAACGGCTGCCATGCTACAGGGGAAAGTATCACTTACAGATTCAGAAATAGAGAGGTATAGAGTGCGCAAAGGCGATGTTTTTTTTACCAGAACCTCTGAGACCAAAGAAGATGTTGGCATGTCCAGTACTGTCATAGAGGATATTCCAAACTGCACATTTAGCGGTTTTGTCCTTCGAGCAAGACCGTTGACTAATCTGCTTTTGCCAAAGTTCTGTTCCTATTACTTTTCAACCAAGCAAGTCAGAAACAACATCGTACGCTATGCCTCTTTTACAACAAGGGCCACCACATGTGGTCCGAAGCTGGCAAAGATACCCGTGCCAATCATTCCTATAGAGGAGCAGTCCCGCATCGTAGGCATCCTTGACCGTTTTGACACGCTGTGCAACGACCTGTGCCAGGGGCTTCCGGCGGAGATCGCCGCCCGCCACAGGCAATACGAATACTACCGTGACAGGCTTCTGTCCTTCAAGGAGGCGAAGGGCTGAAGCCGCTTCATTGCCCATGACCTCCTCACACGACACAGCCGAACGTCCCAAGGACGGAAATCACGCCTCCACCGCCTCTCCCATGCCGAAGAAGGAGACTTTGGAGGCAATCTCGGAGGAGGAACGCATTGCCCGTGATCCCAATGTCAAAGGCTACAGAGACATGAAGGAGCTGATCAATGCCTTGAACTCATGAAATACGAGGTCAAGTTCACATCCCAGTTCAAGAAGGACTACAGACTTGCCCAGAGGAGGCACCTTGACATGGCAAAACGCCGTGTGTTTCTTCCTGCATTACATTATGTACCGTACTAATGACGCGGACGATGTATCTATGGCCCAGTTCCGCGCAGTCAAGCAGGAGGAAACACCATGAAAGACCTCACGGCAAGCGTTTTCACATTCGAAGATCTCATCCTTGGCGACTACCTGTATGTGGACAAGACCGCCCATCTATGGGAACTCGTGAAGGGCCGCAAGGGCATCTACTTCCTCTCACGCCCGCGCCGCTTCGGTAAATCTCTGACGCTTTCCACTCTGGAGGCCATCTTCCAGGGGAAGCGCGAACTCTTCAAGGGGCTTGCCATCGACAGCAAGCCCTACGACTGGAAAAGATATCCCGTCATCCATCTGGATTTCGGAGACTGTGCCGTGCAAAACGCGGGAGAATTGCGGGACTATCTCTATTTCAGCCTTTGCTCGTTGGCGCAGGCCATAGGCGTCCAGCCGTTCATGGACAAGTCACAGTTGGGCTTGTCCCTCACGAATCTGATCAATTCCATGGACAAGGGGGATGGGGTCGTGGTGCTGGTGGACGAATATGACAAGCCGCTACTGAACATGCTGGGGAAGCCGGAAGCCGCCAACGAGATGCTTCCCGTGATGAAGGGCTTCTACTCCGCCATCAAGAAATGCGAGCCCCACGAGCGCTTTGTCTTCGTGACGGGCGTCAGCAAGTTCTGCCATGTCTCCCTATTCTCCGACCTGAACAACCTGCAGGACATCTCCACGTCCAGCCGCTTCGCCACCATGCTTGGATACACGCAGAAGGAACTGGAGGCGAATTTCGACGACCGCCTGCCGCAGGCACAGGAGAAGCTGGCCATCTCGCAGGAAGAACTGTTGAGGCGCCTGAAGCTCTGGTACGACGGCTACCGCTTCGCGCCAGACGCGGAGACCGTCTATAATCCCGTATCCATCGCAAATTTCTTCATGAACGACGGCCTCTTCAGCAACTACTGGTTCTCCACGGGCACCGCCAGCTCTCTCTTCGCGTTGATGCGACGTGACGACGTGGGCCTACCTGATATCGTGGAGCATTCAGTCGCCGGCGACCTCTTCAATTCCTTCGACCTGGCGGAAGTGGATCTCCAGAAGCTCATGTACCAGACAGGCTACCTGACCATCGGAGAGACGGAGATTATTGGCGCCGGCACAGAAGAAATGGAGCAGCGATATCATCTCCGCTTCCCTAACAAGGAGGTGCGCAGCTCCTTCAACGACCAGATCATGGATCACTTCGCGGGACTCAAGAGAGCCCAATCCAGCGACCTGACACGACTGCTTGTGGCGGACATAAGAAGTGGTGACGTGAATGCCTTCATGGAGCGCCTGAGAGGGCTCTTCGCAAAGATTCCATACGACCTGCATGGCCGCAGAGAGCGGGACTACCAGACCATCCTCTACGTAGTCTTCCTGATGCTGGAAGTCTTCATCCAGGGCGAATACCACACCAACGAAGGACGCATTGATCTGGTGCTCTCCGTCGAAGAGTGGACATACGTCGTCGAACTGAAACTGAACAGGAGCGCGGAGAAGGCCATGGCGCAAATCTGGGACAGGGACTACGTCAGAGGCTTCCTTGGACAGAACAGGCGCATCATGGCAGTGGGCGTGAACTTCGACGAGACACGCGCCCAGATCGACAACTGGCTCGCCGAAGAGGTGACGGAATAGCCTGCATCTGACTTTTGAAGCATGCCCACCCCCTCATACAACGTAATCATGGAGCTGCCGGAGCAGACGGTGGTCACGGAGTATGTCCCGGAGGCGAACCGCTCCGACGCCTACCAGAGCGAAGCAGCGCTGGAGAAGGCCTTCATCGCGCAGCTGGTCGCACAGGGATACGACTATCTGCCCATCCACGGCGGCGACGATCTGGTGGCCAACCTGCGTACGCAGCTGGAGAGGCTGAACGGCATCGTCTTCTCCGAGGACGAATGGCGGCGCTTCTTCCGCGAGTGCATCGCCGTGGAAAACGAGGGCATCGTGGACAAGACACGCCGCATCCAGGAGGACTACGTGCAGGTCCTGAAGCGGGACGACGGGACATCCAAGAACATCACCCTTCTGGACCACAGGAACATCCACAACAACTCCCTGCAGGTCATCAACCAATATGCAGAGACTGGCGGCAACTACGACAACCGCTACGACGTGACGGTCCTCGTCAACGGGCTGCCGCTGGTGCACATCGAACTGAAGCGCCGCGGCGTGCCCCTCAAGGAGGCCTTCAACCAGATCGAACGCTACCAGCGGGACAGCTTCTGGGCGGGATGCGGCCTCTACGAATACGTGCAGATCTTCGTCATCTCCAACGGCACCCACACGAAATACTATTCCAACACCACGCGCTTCTCCTCCATCCAGCAGCGCGCCAACGCGCGCAGGAAGGGCGCGAAGACCTCAAACTCCTTCGAGTTCACATCATTCTGGGCCGACGAGAAGAACCATGCCATCACCGACCTGGTGGATTTCACGCGGACATTCTTCTCGCGGCACACGCTGCTGGCCATCCTGACGCGATACTGCGTCTTCACCTCGGAGGAGCTGCTGCTTGTCATGCGCCCCTATCAGATCGCGGCCACGGAAAGGCTGCTGAACCGCGTGGAGGTGGCCGACAACTACAAGTGGCGCGGAAGCCTCCGCGGCGGCGGCTACATCTGGCACACCACGGGCAGCGGAAAGACGCTGACATCCTTCAAGAGCGCGCAGCTGGCGACCTCCCGCCTCGGCGTGGAGAAGGTGCTCTTCGTGGTGGACAGAAAGGACCTGGACTACCAGACGATGAAGGAATACGACCGCTTCGAGAAAGGGGCCGCAAACGGCAACCGCAACACGGCCATCCTGCAACGGCAGCTTGAGGACAGGGACGCCAACGGCAATCCACACGAGTACCGCATCATTGTAACCACCATCCAGAAGCTGGATGTCTTCCTCGCCAAGAACGCCGACCATCCCATCTACCACAGGCACGTGGTGCTCATCTTCGACGAATGCCACCGCTCACACTTCGGCGACATGCACAGCCGAATCGTCAGGCGCTTCGACAACTACAACATCTTCGGCTTCACGGGGACGCCCATCTTCGCCGTCAACGCGGGAACCGGCGGCGATCCCAGGCTCCGCACAACGGAGCAGGCCTTCGGCGACAGGCTCCACACCTACACCATCATCGACGCCATCAACGACGGAAACGTGCTGCCATTCCGCATCGACTACGTGAACACGCTCCACCACAAGGACGGCCGCAAGGACTACGACGTGGAAGGCATCGACACGGAGGAGGCGCTCATGGCACCCGAGCGCATATCGAACGTCGTGGCGTACGTCCTGGAGCACTTCGACCAGAAGACCATGCGCTCCAGCGGATTCTATTCCTTCAACAGGCTGCTCAACGTGGCGGAGGTGGCAGCGAACCAGAAGACGGAGGAGCTCCGGGCGAAGCAACGCCTCAACGGCTTCAACGCCATCCTCGCCACGGCTTCCGTGCCGGCCGCCATACGCTACTACCGGGAGTTCCAGAGGCAGATGGCGGCGAAGCCGTCGCAGCGTCTGAAGGTGGCCATGATCTTCTCCTACGCGCCCAACGAGGAGGAGGACGGCGGCGTCCTCGCGGAGGAGAACAGCGACGACACATCCATGCTGGACGCGTCCTCCCGGGACGCGCTGGAAGCCGCCATCGCCGACTACAACGCCGCCTTCGGCACCGCCTACGACACCAGCGCCGCGAAGTTCCCGAACTACTACAAGGACCTTTCGCTGCGCATGAAGAACCGCGAGGTGGATCTGCTCATCGTGGTCAACATGTTCCTCACGGGATTCGACGCCACAACCCTGAATACGCTCTGGGTGGACAAGAACCTCAGGATGCACGGCCTGCTGCAGGCCTTCTCCCGGACCAACCGCATCCTCAACTCCGTCAAGTCCTTCGGAAACATCGTCTGCTTCCGCAATCTCCAGAAGGCCACCGAGGAGGCCATCGCGCTCTTCGGAGACAAGAACGCCAGCGGGATCGTCCTCCTGCGCTCCTTCCGGGACTACTATGACGGCTACACCGACGACAATGGCGTCTATCAGAAGGGCTATGCGGAACGCATCAAGGAGCTCCTGGAGAAGTTCCCGCCGGACACGGAAATCGTCGGCGAGGAACGGAAGCGCGAGTTCGTGCGGCTCTTCGGGCAGCTCCTTCGCCTCAGGAACATCCTTACCTCCTTCGATGAGTTCGAGGGAATGCAGCTCCTCTCGGAATACGACTACCAGAACTACACGGGCCGCTACAACGACCTCTATCTGGAGCTGCGCGGACATCAGGGCGGCAAGGAGAACATCAACGACGACCTGGTCTTCGAGATGGAGCTTGTCCGGCGCGACGAGGTGAACATCGACTACATCCTCATGCTCGTGGAGAAGTATCACGACAACCACGGGAAGGACAAGGAGATCCGCGCATCCATCGACCGCGCCGTCGGCTCCAGCCTTGCGCTGCGCTCCAAGCGCGAGCTCATCGACGGTTTCATCGCCACCGTCAACGTCGCCGCAGGAGACACGCGGGACGCGTGGCGCGCGTACGTCAGGGAACGTCTGGAAGCCGACACGGAAGCCCTCATCGCGGAGGAGCATCTCGCGCCCGCCGCCACGCGGGAGCTCCTCGCCAACGCCTTCCGCGAAGGAGAACTCCGGGGCACGGGCACAGGCATCGACGCCATCATGCCGCCCATGTCCCGCTTCGGAAGCGCCAACCGCGCCGCAAGGAAGAAGACGCTCGTGGAAAAGCTCAAGGCCTTCTTCGGCAAGTTCTTCGGCCTCGTGGAGGAGTAGGCCGCCCAACGCCCATGGTGCGGTTGGGCATCATCGCGCACCGTTCCTGCGCAATGCCGGAAAAGAATGCCGCAAATGGGGGCACGCCCCGCAATCCTCTATCTGAATCCACTGAAGTAATTTCATGCGCATGAAACTGCACTTCGCAATCATTTTCGCATTATTCTCGGGACTCCTTTGGGCATCTCCGTTGAAGTTCCGCCCGGGGGTGACCGGCACCGCCCCCGTCCAAGAGAATATGATTTCCGACGGAGAATATGCACATGGCGTTGCCATAAGCGGTCTCGTCCCCGAGACCACCAAGGAGGGCGCCTTGCGCGAGGCGACCTTCTATCAGGCAGGTGGCGATGGTAAATTCCGAGACCACCAAGCGCGGTCAGCCATCGCCTTGATGTTCGCTTTCGACATCATGGATTCCTATCCAGGCTACGGACTGCCAGTCTTCGAGACCCTCGCACCAACCCTCGACATCGTCCGAAACTTCGGCTATGGATGGACGGAATGCATGGCCGGCGCATTGGGGGACGACACACAATTCACCCTGGCTCTCGAAGGCCTGGAATTCTCCACTCCCGTCGTCTACGATGCGGTTTCCAACGAAAAACTCTCCAGCGGACAGCAGGCGACACTGCCCATCCCATGGCACGAATTCCGATCGTTGAAAGTCGTTGACGAAATGTTCCCTCCACAAAATTCCTTCCCTAATTGACAATTTTTGAAACAAAAATGAGCCTTGTCAAACGCGTGGGTGTCATCAATTGGGATTGCGCCCTTCCTTCCACTACATTCTTCGGCAGTTACGCCACGTGCTCCTTGGGCGAACCCCGCTTCCGCGACCGCACCCCCTACAATGCCATCGACCTGGGCGATGGCAAAATCGACTTCCCCGAACGTACGCAGGAGTCCTATGACCGAGAAATGCAATACGCCATCGATGCTGGCATAGACTACTTCGCCTACTGCTGGTATGACCGTGAACCCCACGAGGACCATGTCGACACCTCTGCGGCCAACACCGTGGACGCGCACGTCTGCGAACTGGTCGGCGCGCGCATGAAGCACCTCCAGAGCCATCTGCGCAACAAACTCCATCTCTGCGCCATCCTCATCAACAGCCATCCCTACACCGACAAGGAACTGAAGGACCTGGCACAGACCATGCAGCTGGAATGCTACGAAAAGATCGACGGCCGTCCCATGGTCTTCTTCTACGTCGCTCCCTGGGCAGATGTGCAGGAACGCCTGCGGAAATTCTGCAAGGAAGCGGGCACCCCCGAGCCCTTCTGCATTTTCATGACCTGGGAAGAACCGCCCGAGCCCGGCACAGACATCGACGCCCTCTCCGCATACGCGTTTGGCTTGCCTACAAAGACCTACGAAGACCTCGCCGATGGATGCCTCAAGGCAAACGCAGTCCGCGCCAGCGGCTCCTTCCCCTCCATCCCGCTCTTCACCATGGGCTGGGATCCCCAACCGCGCATCGACCATCCAGTCCCCTGGTGCGCCTACCCCACCGGAACCTACGCACCCAAGGCATCCCCCGCACAACTCCTGGCGGCAGCACAAAAGCTCAAAACTTGGATGAAGGAAAATCCCGGCGCCGCAAAACTAGGCCATGTCATGACTTTCGCCTGGAACGAATTCGAAGAAGGCGCTTGGATCTGCCCGACCATGGACGCCCCCGATGCCCTGAATCTAGAACGCGTGAGCGCCTTCAAGCAAGTCACGGAGCTATGGAAAAACGGTTCTAATCCGTTTTAGTGAAAAATACGAATAACCCGCCTTTCACGGCCCTGCCCCGCCTTGCCGCGGCACAGCCCACAGGAGGCGGTCTTCGCCTTTCACGGCATAAAACGCCCGTCCCTCCTGCCGCATCGCGTGCGGCTCTTCTGGCCGTTCCTTCGCATCAGGAACATCCTCATGTCCTTCGACGAGTTCGACGGCATGCAGCTCCTCTCGGAATACGCCTGCCAGAACTACGCAGGCCGCGAAAACGACCTCTATAAATAAAGAATGCCCCAAGCGGGGGGGGGATTCTATAAAGTATCGATTACAGGGGCCGTTGATTGATCCGCAGGCACGATTTATTCTACTTCACCCTTTTGGCATAGCTTCAGCCACTTGCCGGCCGTCACGCGGGAGACCTTCAGGCCGAACTTCGCCTTCACCAGCTCCGCCACGGCGGCGTAGCTCCACCTCCGGTAAGCAAGCTGGCACTCTACCGGGCTGCGGTTCACGACGATCCGCCTCAGCTCTTCCATCCGAGATTGGTCCAGCAACCTCTGCGGCTCGGCCGGTCCGCGGCGGCGCTCCCCCCGGAAGATCGAGTCGTCCCCAGCTCGGAACATCCTAAACCATCGCCCGACGGTCGCCGCCTGCACACCGAGACACCGGGCCACCTCGCTGATTTTCGCGCCTTTCTGGAAGAGCTCGTATGTTTGGCGCCGGACGGTCTCACGTACCTTTTTCCCGCTCGACCTCAAATTAATCCGGCGCACAACCTTCGCGGTCCACACTGTTGTCTTGCCCTTAAGCTTCGTGCCTTTCGCATCCCTATCCATCCTCCGCATCCTTCTCACGCCAAGAACGCACCCATGTTTCGAAGTTCCGCATAAAGCGAACTGCCGTCGTCGCCGAATCTCAAAGACACTCCGTCCGAACCTATGCCGCCGGACACCGCCACGCCCCCGCCGTCCGTCCGGAAGACCATGGCCTCCTCGTCCCACTCGCCCTGGACGTCCGCGGCAAACCAGAGGGTTACTCTGCCACCGGCAATTTGGAAGACCTTGTCGTTCCCCCAGCCCCGTCCGAAGCACAGAATGTCATCGCCGCCCAGGCACTGGATCTGATCATCGCCTGCACCGCCAACGAGGATGTCGTCCCCGCCGGTCCCCGCCAGCCGGTCGAAGCCGACATCTCCGAAAAGGCTGCAACCGTCGCCACCGCCCCAAAGCACATCGTCGCCGGAGCCTCCTCGGACAATGACCCCGTCTCCGCAGTCGAAGCGGAGGCTTGTCAGGTCCACCAGATCGTCCCCTGCGTTTGCGCGGATCTCGCGAATGCCGGAGAGTCTGGCGCTCTCCGCACCTATGCCCCGGAAGGAGTCGGTATAGATGTCGTCGGCAAAGAAAGCGTCCCCCGACGCATCGTCGGTCAGATAGAGGATAGAGACGTCGTTGGAGGTGCGGAAGATGTCGCAGAAATGGTTCTTCCCCTCCATGGAGAGCTGTTCGCCCGTGATGCAATGCACGGCGGCGTAGTCCCGTCCCCACGAGCCGTCGGTCCGTGCGAAGAAGAGGTCGGCCAGGCCGTTGTCCGGCGCTTCAAGGAGCGCCGGCGCATCCTCCGCGGCCAGGACAGGCGCCACCTCGCGGGAGCGTTCCAGGGCGATGCCCGTGACGGACTCGGCGGAGAGGGCCAGTTCCTCCTGCGCGGCCAGGACATTCACCCCCGCAGCGGCCACATCCGCCGTGACCGTCCACTCGCCGGCCCGGCTGACGGTCACCAGGAAGCCCGCCTCCGGCTCCAGGGCGCCGTACACCTTTCGGGACCAATCCATGGTGGAGGCCGCCCCCCGGTCCGCTTCGTAGAGGGGATGGATGTCCACCAACAGCGTAAGAATGCCGAAGGCCTCCATCTGCGCCTTGGTGTACCACCCGGTGCCCGCCTCCATGCCGTACTTCTCGTCGTATTTTCGTGCGTCCTCGGCGCCCCAGCCGAAATTCACGTGCCAGCGGTCCGTCTCCTTCGCATGGCCGTCAATGACCACGGAGTGCATGAGGCCGCCGTCCAGCCCCGCCAGAACGGGCATTCCCGCGGCCACATCCTCCTGGATTTTCTCCCAGGGAACGGCGCCTTGGCAGGAAATGCGCTCGCATCCGAAGCCGGCGCGCTCCAGCAGAAACGCTTCGTTCCCCATGCGGGTGCCCGTCACGTCGTCCTCCACGGAGCTGTGCATGACCAGCATCTCCAGGAGCTGCAGTGCGGAGATGGTGCCGTCGTCGTCCCAGTTGGCCTCGTCGAAGCGCGCGTCCGTGAGCAGCGCGTCGATCTCGTATTCGGAGATTCCACAACGTTCCTCCAGGTCCGCAGGCGCGACCCTGTACGAGGCGCTCGCCGCAGCCATGGTGAAATAGTCTTTCTCCGCATCCACGTGGAGGCTGATTCCGTAGCCCAGGGCGTCCCAATAGCGCAGAATCTGCCCCAGGGCCACGGGGGTGCAGCCCGTCCTGAGCCCATCAGGCACGAAGGCGTTGTAGCCGTAGCTGGAGAGGCCGTTCCCTCGCTGCGCCCAGAGGGTGTCCAGGAGGCAGTCGCCCGGCTCCGTCGCCCCCGGGAGGATCTCCACCGTACGGGTGAAGGAATTGTTCGACTCGTCGGACTCCGCCACCGCGTTGTAGACGTCGCAGACGATGGTGATTTCGTGGATTCCGGCGGAAAGGGCGTCCAGGCAGACGCCCTCCGCGAAGACGGCGCTGCGCCCGGGCAGCTCCTGTTCATACTCCAGGGCGTAGACCATGCGCCCGTCCACGCACACGGTTGCGGCGAAAGGCGTCGCCCCGCCTGTCCCGCCGTTGGCCACGGCAAAGGAAAGGTAGAGACAGTCGTCGGAGGAAAAGGGTCCCTCCTGCGCGCGGACATCCGGCGAGACGGAGAGGCAGACGCCGGCCGTCCAGCCGCTGCCGGTGTGGAGATAGAGATCGGGGAGCGCCATTGAAAAAGGTGGGCTGCGTCCCCGGAGCTGGTGCCCCGAGGGGACGGCATGCCCCAAAATGAAAGGGGTTAAAAATGATAAACGTTCTAAAAGCTCTGGATACTCTAAGGGTTCTAGAAGTTCTGATACTCTAGAACTTCTAGAACCCTGGAAGTTAATGACGCCCCTAGAGGCTTCCGGGCCTCCAGGGGCGTCTCATGGTGCCTTTCCGGCTAGTTGTCGTCCAGGCTGAAGACGCCGTTCTCCTCCTCGTCGGAGTCGCCGGCAACGCCGAAGACCCAGTCGTCACCGGAGGTTTCCAGGTTCCCGTCCTCTCCCAAGGCGAGTTCCATCGTCTTCTCCCGAAGCACGGGTGCCTCGTATTCCAAGAGGAGCTTCATTTCCTCCATGATGATGGTGTCGTTGAGCTTTATCATTGTATTTCTCCTTGCATTACTTGCCCAGTTTGACCATGACCGCTTTTCCACGGACCCGGCTTCCGTCGGGCGTGGTCCAGAAGGGCGTCGCCTTCAGTTCCTCCGTTCCTTTGAACATGGAGACGGAGAGGTCGCAGTAGAAGAGCATAGCGTCGGTGTCCGCCCCGAACGCCGCCTCGGCGGTAGTTCCGTCCACTGCACGGTAGCACACGGCGTAGACGGTCTCGGCGCGCGCGCCGGCCTCCAAGAAGAATCCACACTCCCCGGCAACCGTGTCGTCGCAGGCGGAGAGCAGGCGCAACCGCGCCAAACGCCCGCCGGTGGACAGCGGCTTCGCGTCAACTCCGAGAAGGCCCTCCGCGGGAACGAAGCGGGCATACACGTCAATGTCCTCCGTCACGCAGGAGAGGTCGGCGGGCTCTGTGCATTCCTCGTCCAGGAACCAGCCTGCGAAGAGCGAACCTTCAAGCGCGGGCGTTCCCGCATGGGCGCGGAAATCGCCTCCGCAGCCGCCAGTCAGCGTGTTCTCCAGTCCGTCCACGTGCAACGTCACCACGGCCTCCGCCTCGGCGGCGTCGTCCAGGGAGAAGGTGGACATGTGCAGCATGGGCAGGCGCTCGACGCCGAAGGTGCGCACGTCCGTCGTCTTGGATGCCTCATCCTCGGAATCGATGGAACCAATCTTGTTCTGATCGCCGAAGGAGAAGAGCTTTGCCTTGACGGCGGTGACTTTAACGTTGTCCGTCGTGACAAGATAGGCGCGAAGCTCCACGTCACTGCCGTGCCAGGCAGCCGCTGTATCGTCGGAAAGTTCGTAGCAGGCGAGCGCGCCGCCTCCTTTTATGCCCATGTACTCGGTATTGAATGTCGCCGACTTCTTCGGAGCCGTCAGGATGACGTTGTCGAAGACCGTGTATTGTTCCGTGACAAGCGCTTCCTCGCCTGCCACGGAGAAGGCGAAACCGACGCTCGAATACGGCACAGTATTCTTTTCGTCCAGGAAATCGACGGGCACCATCAGGAAGGTGTGGTAGACCGCATTCATTCTGTAGTTCACAAGATACGGCACGCCGTAGCAGTTCGGAACCTCGCGGATGAAGATATCGAGGCCGCCGGCCGGCATCTTGTCCCATGCGATGTCGAGCGCCTTGCCGCATACGTCGTTGCGCAACGCAGTCTTCTCGCCGTCGGTCCACATCCCGCCGTAGAGGTAGTCGGAGGTGACGCCGCCGTAGACCCCGCCAATCGCCGTGGTCACGTCGAAGACCGTCCCGTCCAAGGCATCCGTCAAGGAGTTCCAGTACAAAGTATCGACCACATCCTCCTCGCCCGCCTTGTCCGTTCTGCAGTGGTGCACGCGGATTTCGTATTCGTTCCAGTTGGCCGTGTAGACGTACTCCTGGGGACTGTTGTCAGGGATGAAGAACATCTTGTTTGTGTCGTCAGTCAGGCCGGTGCCGCTCCAGCCCCTGAAGACGTAGCCTTCCCAGGTCGGATTCTTGATCTGCGGGCTGTCCTCCACCGTGTGGACAGAGGGATTGTCAGGATGGTTCACCACCCCGTCGTTCAATTCGTAGATGACATTGAACCTTTCCGCCGTCCAGCGAGCATAGACCGTCTTGCTTTCAAAGGTCCCCTTGGGAATACTGGTGACGGCGGACTCGCCGGTAACGTGGACTTTGGTGTTGAACCAACCTTTGAACTCGTAGTAATCGCGACTTACATTCGGCAGTTCGAATTCGTCGTCTTCCACAGTGAAATGGTGCGGATTAACGTCGGAAAGGCCGTACGCTTTGTAGTTGCTGTTTTCGTCGTTCAAGTCGTACTCCAAGCAGTAGTCGATCAACTCCCAGTTGGCGTAGTAGGTCAGATTTCCCGTAGTGCCTTTTGCAATACTCTCAACCTTGTCACCCTTGACTTCTCCGGTCTCCTCGTCGTAACCGGTGTACCATCCCTCAAAGGTGGCGCCGTTGCGCTCGTCGCCTTCATTCAGGCTGATGCCGCCATCCTTAGTGCTCAGGATGGTATATGAGGTCTGATTGCCGCCCCACTTTCCACCGCGAAGGTTTTTGTATTCGATCTTGTACTCCTCAATCTCCCAGTTGGCGGTGTAGCTGCGTTCGCCCGTGCTGCCCGCAGCGACAGTGACGGAGGGCCGGGGGGCGTCTTCAATCCCCGTGCCGCTCCAGCCAAGGAATTTATAGCCCGGGCGTTCCGGTTTAGGCAGGGTGTAGTCCTCCTCCATCTCCACAGTGTACTTGCTCATCGGCGTCACGTCGGAAGGCCAGTTGGCCTCCGGCCACTCGGCTGCGTTCAGATCGTACGCGATGGTATACTCGATGGGCGTGGCCTTGACGGTGGCAGCCAGGCCGTCCTCCATGACGGGCATGGTGAAGCCAGGATTCTGAACCGTAGCATTGAAGGGGAGGGATCCGGCGGTGGCCGTCCAGCCGCTGCCGTTCGCCGTATCCCACTTGTAGCCATCCTTGAGAGCCACGGTCACCTTGACGTCATCACCGTAGAGAATCCGGTTGCTTTCAGGAGACACAGCGACAGACTCCACGCCAGTTCCGGCGGTCAGCGCGACGTCGTAGGCCTTGCGTTCGTAGTTGTAGGTAACCGACGCCGAGTTGTCGCCACGAATTGTGACCATCTTAGCGTCAGGTGTGATGAAGCCATCGTAGGCATTCCTGGGCGCCTCGACCTCGCTATCCGTCTCGCCGCCATACGTCACGGTCAAAGAATAAGGATACGAATCAGGATACGTGCCGTCCAAGGCCTGGCAGCGATGTATGACCGTGTAGGTGGACTGTCCGGCAGTCCACAAGGCGTACAGGGTGATTGTCGTCGCAGTGTCGGCGAGGTTCTTGATCGTCGCCTCATTCGCGATTTTTACCTGCGCGCCCAGGGAGTCCTTTGCCCAGACGCCACTGAAGATGTAGCCTTTTCTTCTGAAGGCGTTGGAAGGCAGCCTCACGGACTCGTCATAGGAAACGGTCATGGGACTCATCTCGCCTTCGGTTGCTTCGTTGCCGTCGAAAACGATGGTGTACTGAATGGGCGTGCTCTTGGCGTAGAAGGTCTTGTCCCCCATGGAGCAAGCGGGAATGACATCGATTGGCTCGCCCTCGCACTCGGCATTGTCATACCAGCCGGCCACGTCGTAGCCAGTCTTTGTAACGAGTTTTAAGGAGATGTCACCGGAGTCAATGGTGTAGGAAGTCGGGTTGTCGTCGATATCCTCGGGACCAAGTTCCACGCCATCCAGGTAGTAGACGATGGCATAGGGTCTGGGCTCCCACAGTGCGGTGTATTTTTTCGTGGCATTCAGCTCCATGGCGTTGATGTCGGCGGAAGCAACGTGTCCCTCGGTGTCCTCATCTTTCCAGCCAAGGAAATCATAGCCTTCACGCACGGGGTCTGTCACCTCAAAAAATTTGCTGACTTTTTCGCCGTAGAGGCCCTTGTACACCGCGACGCGTTCATCTTCCCCGGTGCCATCGTTCCTGTCGACCGTAACCGTCAGAATCACGCGCCACACGTGGGCGGACTGTTCCTGCATTTCCGAAAGGCCCGCCGCGTATACCAGGTTGCCGTCCTCGTCTATTTTGCCCTCGGGGTTGCTGCTGTTTTTCGTGTTGATGGAAGGAGTGGCACCGGCAACGGGTTCCTTGTCCTGCAAGCCGTAAACAGAGATACGCTTGTTGACAGAGCCGGAGGTCTTCAGGATGCGCAGAGACTCGCAGCCCGTCATGACAGAACCGTAGTCCGCCTTGCTGTTGTCCACGAAGGCGCCGGAGACGTCCAGTTCCTCCAGGCCGGAGCAGCCGTAGAACATGTATCCAATGTTAGTCACGCCCGAGGTGCAGAAGTTGTGCAAGTCCAGCGTCTTCAGCGCCTGGCAGTCGTAGAACATGCAACTCGTGGTCCCTAGCACGCCGGTCGGCAGCGGCTCACCCCCAGGCCAGGTGATTTCCGTCAGATTCCGGCATTCTCTGAAAAGGGAGGAGACTGAAACGCACCTGCTCATGTCCACACCGGAAAGGTCGATGCTGGTGCAATTTACGAAATCCCGGAACCACTCGGACATGTAAGAAGGCGAAACAGGATTTTCGCCATCGCTTTTAACGGAGTCGATGTCACCGGCGAAGTTCTTCCAGTCGGGGCGGCCACTGAGGTTGGGATTGAAGAAGCCGCTGTACGTGCCATTGGGGGGCAGGGCCTCCTTGCTGGCTCCGAAGCGCAGTACGCGATCGTCGTAGCTAAAGGTCCAGTACACGTTGCCCACAACGGGAAGTTTGAAGGTCAGGTTACCGTGGGCGCCACTCACCACGGAGGAAAGGTCGTCGGAGGAGACCAGGTCATCCCCGTGGTCCTCCACCACCCAGTACTTCACAGGGCAGCCCACAAACTTCGTTTGCTTCCAACCGGAGCCGACTGTAATCTCCTTCAGCGCGGTGCACCCCGAGAAGATACTATCATTTGAAGAAATAGAGGCCGGAACTTGGGCACTGGGAAGGTAGATTGTCTCCAAATCCTCGCAACCCTTGAAGAGATTATTGCACTCGCCCCAGTTTCCATTTTTCGAAAAATTATCGAGCTTGATCTCCTTCAGGGAGGCACAGCCATAGAAGAGGCCTGAAATATAGAGGGCGTTTTGTCCGAAATTCTTGGGGAGCTCCAGGGTCGTCAGTTTCTCGCAATTATAAAAGAGGTAGTAAAGAGTATGTGTATCAACGAAATCCCAGTTGGAAATGTCAAGGTACACGAGGTTACTGCATTCGGCGAAGAGATAATTTGTACAATAGTTTGCAAATGATTTGTTGAATAAACTTCCTCCGCCTGGGTAAATTTTCTTGAAGTCCAGATAAGCAAAACTCTTGCATCCGTAGAACATATTGCGGATGTCCCAGAGTTTCCCCATTTCGTTCAGTTTCAGCCCCTTCAGGTCGGCATAGTCACCCTTTTGGAGGTCTTCGTTTTTGTCGTCGTTGAATTCTTTCAGACTGCTGCAATTGTAGTACAGGTAGCTGATGTTCACCGTTTGGGAGACGTTCAGCCCTCTGTATTTGACAGTCGTAAGAGCGGTACAGTCGTAGAACCACAACGCCATGTTGTAGGGCTGGACGATATCGTCCCCCTCCGTCTCCCCCAGACCGCCGACCACCACGGACTTGATTTTACCACGAAGACTGTACCAAGGGATGTCAGCAGTTGTGGAGAAGAGGGACTCCTGGGCGATGGAGCCGCTGCCCTCGTAACTCCCCAGTTGTTTCTCCAGGTTTGCCTCGACGGTACTCATGAAGAGGGTGTTTCCCTTGACCGCCCAATAGATGGGCGGACCCGGAACAGCTGTGTAGGTGGCTTGCTCGCCGACAGGAATGTGTTCGTAGTCGTACTCCACACCATCCGAGTTCTTCCAGGTGTGGCAGGAAGCGTCCGTGAAGCCACCTTTCTTCCATCCGGCACCCACGGTAATTTCCTTAAGGGCACTCGTGGCCATGAACATACCTTTAGTGGTCGGCGTGGACGAAGAAGTTGTCATGTTTCTGATGTCTAGGCTTTCCAGACTGTTGCAGCCGCTGAACATGAAACTGGCACTTGTCAATTTGGGAGTCGCGAAGTTCGACAGGTCCAGGGAGGTCAGTGATGTACATAGAGAGAACATGCTGTACATACTTGTCACCTTTTCCGTGTTGAACTTCTCGAGGTTAACCGAGGTCATAGTGCTCCTGTCGAACATATTGCCCATGTCGGTAACCTCGGCCGTGTCGAAGCAGGAGAGGTCGAGGTGCCCGTCAAGAACAGTGTTTCTGGAAAACATGTTATTCATCGTTGTAGCGCAACTCGTATTGAAGACGGTCCCCCCCGCCTCGTTCTTGAGCGTGATTTTTGTCAGGGAACCATTAAAATAACAAAAGTAGGAAAAATCTTCAACGCTGGATGTATTCAACGCACTCAGGTCCAAGGAGGTCAAGCCTGAGGAAGAAAACATGTGCCTCATATTCTTCACGTTTTGGGTGTTGTTCCACTTGCTGAAATCCTTCGACCCGAGCGAGCTGACTGCATTATGGTCGAACATATATTCAGTGGTCTTCACCTTCCCCAGATCGAATTTTTCGCCCCAGCTATATTCGGCCTCCACTCCAGCGTTACTTTGGAACATTTTCGCCATGCTGGTGACTTCGGAGGTATCCAATCCAGTCAGGTCAAAGGTGAGGCACTTGCTGGAGAAATTGTTGAACCAATTGGTGACGCTTGCCGGTTTCACATAACCCTTGGTTTCATCTCCCAAGACATGGACCGCCGCCACGGATTTCTTGTCATTGATCCAAGGGGGCACACTATCCGTTCCAGCGATTTTCCATTCGTAGAGGGAGAAACCTTTTCCCTCGAAGGTAACCGTTTTCTGTTTGGAGATGAGGAGTATGTTTTTGTTCCCGGGACTCACCACGTTCCAGTACACCGTGGTATCGACATCCGGCTGTGTATCAGCGGCCTGTACTACCAGTGGAAGCAGCCAGAGGGCTGCGAATAGCGCGAGCAGGACGGCCCGCGCGGAATGTTTTGACTTCATGTTTTTGAACTCCATTGTCTGTTGTTTAATGTTGTTGATTTGAATTACCATTACAATTCCGGGAACAAAAAAGGTCCGTCCAGGCAGTCGCGGAAAGAGGTGCGACCGTCTGGACGGGCCTAAAGGGAAACAAAGGAAAATGCAAAAAGGCCTTCCGGTGGAAATTCGCCACCCGAAGGCCTTGCAAAGAAAATTTAAAAACAGTACCCCTAGCTTCTAGCTTCCCCTGGGTAGAAGACGAATTGGCACAGACAATGCTGTCTGTCTGTCTGTCTGTCTGTCTGTCTGTCTGTCTGTCTGTCTGTCTGTCTGTCACGGCATGCCCTTCATAAACCTTTTTCGGGCAAAAGGATACAACATTTGCAGCCGAAGGTTGTAAAATATTTTGGAGGGCGAAAAAAGACATGAAAGAGGAAAACAGATGGAAAAGAAAATCACCAAATCAGCGTGAAATCCAGCGATTTACAATAATATACACTCAATTCTCGTTTTTACAAATCGCTATTGATAGACGTTCGCTGCTTCTCCTCCGGATAGGATAGCCCCTATCGCCCCGAGGCCAATACCATCGGCTGCGCCCCGTGGCTTGAAATTGAATACAGGCGTTAGGCGTATGAGAGCGGTTTTCACCAGAAGGAATGGCCAGACGGATATCAGAACAGGTGAAACACCCCGTCACCCTATCGTCACCTTATGAACGATTTCGCGCTCAAGGACAATCCCCCCAGGGAAGCAATGGATCGCAAGGCCGCCGATGTTGAAAGCCTGGCACGAAAAAAGCCCTTAACTCTCTCGAATCAAGGGCTTTGAAAACTGGAGCCAGGAACGGGACTCGAACCCACGACCGCCTGATTACAAATCAAGTGCTCTACCAACTGAGCTAGCCTGGCTTTTGGGATTTCACATAATCTATACCTTCAAATGCAATTCGCATGGAAATTCCGGTCTGAAACACAAAAAAAACCCGCCACCAAGTTTCCTTGACGACGGGTTTTCTGTCTAGACGACCAGTTTACTTACCGGAGATCTGACCGTGACCACGGAAGAGACGGGTCGCGGCGAACTCGCCGAAGCGATGACCGATCATGTTTTCGGTGACGAAGACGTTGACAAAGGTCTTGCCGTTGTGCACGGCGAAGGTCATGCCGACGAATTCGGGCAAGATCATGGAGCGACGGCTCCAAGTCTTGATGGCGTCTTTCTTGCCACTCTTGGCGAGAGCCTCCGTCTTCTTCAGGAGGGAATCGTCAACAAAAGGTCCTTTCTTGATGCTTCTGGACATTACTTCTTCCTCCGGGAGACAATGAAGTGATCAGACTGCTTGTTGGGCTTGCGGGTCTTGAAGCCCTTGGAGAGCTGGGCCCAAGGAGACTGGGGATGGCCACCACCGTCTGCCTTGCCTTCACCACCACCCATGGGGGAGTCGACAGGGTTCTGCGCGACACCACGGACGTGGGGGCGGAAGCCGAGATAGCGGGCCTTGCCGGCCTTGCCAAGCTTGATATCGGCGTGCTCGACGTTGCCGACCTGACCGATGGTGGCGCGGCACTTGACGTTGATCAGGCGGACCTCGCCGGAGGGCAGGCGGACCTGCGCGTAGCCGTTCTCCTTGGCGCGGAGGATGGCGTACTGACCGGCGGAACGAGCCAGCTGGGCACCCTTGCCGGGAACCATCTCGATGCAGTGGATGTTGATGCCTTCGGGAATGTTCTCGATGGCCATGTTGTTGCCGGGACGGAACTCGGCGGTGGCGCCGCTCATGAGAACGTCACCCTGCTTCACGCCCACGGGGGCCAGGATGTAGCGCTTCTCACCGTCTGCATAGTGCAGAAGGGCGATGCGGCTGGTACGATTGGGATCGTACTCGATTTCGGCGACCTTCGCGGGCACGCCGTCCTTGTCGTAACGCTTGAAGTCAATGATGCGGTAGCAGCGCTTCACGGCACCGCCGCGGAAGCGGACGGTCATGCGGCCGTAGTTGTTGCGGCCACCGGTGGAGTGCTTACCAACGGTCAGGGACTTTTCGGAAGTGCGGCGGGTGAGTTCGCTGAAGTCACTCACGACCATGCCACGACGACCGGGGCTCGTAGGCTTGTATGCTTTGATTCCCATTTCGAGATTTCTCCTGTGCGAGTGACTTACAGCAGCTCGATCTTGCCCTCTGAGAGGGTAACCACGGCCTTCTTCCAATCGGGGCGCTTGCCCATCTTCGCGGTACGCATCCGCTTGGACTTGCCCAGATAGTTCATGGTGTTGACGGCGGAGACCTTCACTTCGGGGAAGATGGCCTCCACTGCGGCCTTGATCTGAACCTTGTTGCTGGCGGGATTGACCTTGAACAGATACTTGTTGTATTTGTCGGTCAGGTTCGTGCCGCGCTCAGTGATGAGCACGGTGTAAACCACATCATAGGGATTGAAGGTTTTTTCCATCGTGTTCACTCCTTATGCGAGGCGCTCGCCCAGTTTCGCCAGGGCTGCCTTGGTGATGACGATCTTCTTGAAGAGCAGCATCAGGTAGGTGTTGACGCTGGTGGCCTTCAGGACCAGGACCTGCTGGAGGTTCCGGGCGGCCAGATCGACGTTGTCAGTGTATTCGTCCACCAGGACCAGGGCGTCGCTGCCGGCGTTGATGGACTTCAGGAATGCGGTCATCTCCTTGGTCTTCGGGGTCGCGAATTCCAGGGAATCCACCACGATCACATCGCCCTCGGCCAGACGGTCGCTGAAAGCACGGCGCAGAGCCAGCTGCAGGACCTTCTTGTTGACGGACTTGGAATAGTCGCGGGGGACAGGGCCGAATGCCACGGCACCGCCACGCCAGATGGGGCTGCTCTTGCCACCACTGCGGGCGCGGCCATTGCCCTTCTGCCGCCAGGGCTTCGCCTGGGAACGGCTGCTCAGGTTGGCACGGTTCTTGGTGCAGGCGGTACCGCTGCGCTGGGCTGCCAGGAAGGCCACCACGGCGTCCTTCACGGCCTGTTCGCCCTTGTCGCTGACCAGCCAGCTCTCCTCGATGACGGCGGTGGCGCCAGTGTCTGCGCCCTGCTGATTCAGGATATTGAGGTTAGACATGATTGGCATCCTCCCAGATTATTTCTTCACGGCGCTGCGGACGAACACCAGACCGCCATTGGCGCCGGGGATGGCTCCCTTGACGAACACCAGGTGCTCTTCGGGGCGGACGTCGATGACCTTCAGGTTCTGCACGGTGCGAGTAACATCGCCCATGTGACCAGGCATCGGATGGCCCTTCATGACCTTGCCGGGCTTTTCGCACATACCGATGGAACCGGTACGGCGGGTCCAGGCGCCACCGTGGGTTTCACGACCACCAGCGAAATGCCAGCGGTGGACGACACCCTGGAAGCCACGGCCCTTGGTGGTGCCGGTGACGTCCACGAACTCGTCCTTGGCAAAGACATCCACGTCCAGGACGTCGCCCGCCTTCTGGCTGGGATCCGCGTCCAGGCGGATTTCCTTGATGAATTCCGGGGGATTGGCTTCCAAGCCGGCGGGCTTCACGTTTCCGAGGACGGCCTTGGAGACGTTCTTGACCTTGCGGGTGCCAAATCCGAGCTGCAGAGCGCTATAGCCGTCCTTGGCGACGGTCTTGGCGCTGATGACGGTGCAGGGACCGCAGTTGATGACAGTGACGGGGATGAGGACACCCTCCGCAGTGTACACCTGCGACATGCCGAGCTTCTTGCCGATGAGACCTTTCTTCATAGTATCTGTCTCCTTGGCTTAGAGTTTGATGACGATGTCAACGCCGGCAGGCAGGGAGAGCTTCTTGAGCTCATCGACTGTGCGGGCGGAAGGATTGATGATATCGAGAACGCGCTTGTGGGTGCGGATCTCGAACTGCTCCATGGACTTCTTGTTCACGTGCGGGGAACGGTTGACGGTGAACCGCTCGATTTTGGTGGGCAGGGGGATGGGTCCTGCGATCTGCGCGCCGGTGCGCTTGACGGTACCGACGATGTCCGCGGTGGACTGGTCCAGGATCGAATTCTCGAAAGCCTGGAGCCGGATGCGGATGGTTTGCTTGTTAGCCATGTCCTTTTCCTGGTTATTTGCCTTGATCTGGCCGGACTTCCAATGCCGCGGGCTCGGCGGTGAAGAGCGCCCGTCCCCCGGTCAGGGACCGCAGGGAAGTTGCATAGGAAATCATTTCAGCCACGGGGACCAAAGCGACTGCGCGAGAGCCTCCGCCCGGCAGAGCATCCACCTGCTGGACCCTTGCGCGCCTGGCGTTCAGGTCATTGAGGATGGCGCCGATCTGCTCGGCGGGGGAACTCACATCAAGCCGCATCACAGGTTCCAGCACGACCTCCCCGGCGTTGGCGAAAGCCTCGTCCAACGCCAGACGGGTGGCGGTTAAGAACACCGGTTCGGAAGTGTCGGGAGATTGGCTCGACACCTCCTGGACTGTAATGCGCGTGTTCGTCAGCGGATAGCCCAGATGGTTTTCTCCGTCGACGAATTCGGTTACTGCCTGTTGGATTGCCTTGCAGCAATCCTCGGGCACTTTCGTGGAATTCCGAAAAGGGAATTCCACTACTGCACCGCTGTTTTGAGACAACGGCTCAAAGGCGATTTCGACCTGCGCCTGGATGGCCAGCGTCGGCGAGAGCTGTCTTCGAAACTCCCGCGAAAGACTCGTGGCATTCGCCACCGTCGCCCGGTATGCCACCAGAGGGCTTCCGGCGCGCGTGGAGACGCCGTATTCCGAGCGGAGGCGTTCCCTGACGACCTGCAGATGCAGTTCGCCAAGTCCCGAGATGGTGCATTGGCCATCTTGCGGGCCGCTCTTCCAGCGAAGGGTGGGATCCTCTTCCGCCAACGCGGCCAGGGCCGGATGCATCTTCCCGCGGTCCTCGGCGGAAAGTCCTTCCAGGACCAGCGAGAGCACCGGTTCCGGAAAGCGCATCTTCGCCAGACGGAAGAGAGGGCCGCCCTGCTCCACCAGCGTATCGCCGGCACGGAAGGCAGGAAGCGGGCTCTCCGCCGTAGCTGCCAGAGCGACGACTTCACCGGCAGAGGCCTCGTTGATCTCCTCGGCATCGGCGGCGTGGAGACGCCAGACTTGTCCGATCCTCCAGGTGATCTCGCGATTCGCATCCACGAGGACCATTCCGGCGCGGACCGTGCCGCTGTAGAGACGGACCGTGGCGTAGTCGCCTGGCCAGGGAGAACGAACGGTCTTGACGACGGACATCACCGCGTAGGGCTGTCCGTCGGGCGAAGCCAGCTTCGTCTCGGAAATCGAAAAACACTTTTTTCCCGCAGAAGACGCCATCCGTTCCGCCGGGCTGGGCAGGTAGTCCGACACGGCATCCAGCAGCGTCCGGACCCCCCAGCCGCTCTTGGCGGAACCGCAGAAAACCGGAACCACCGCATTCGCCAGGGTCGCCCGTCGAATGGCGGCGATGATCTTCTTCTCTTCGGGGAAGGAATCCGAGAGGTAGCACTCCAGCATGGCGTCGTCCCTCTCGGCCAAAATCTCAAGAATCCTGCGGCGTCCTTCCTGGAGTGCTCCGGAAATCTCGTCGGCAGACGCGCCGGCTCCGATTTCTCCGAATTCTCCTTTCACCAGGTCCAGGATGCCGAGAAGCATCCGTTCTCCGGAGTAGAGAGGGACCGCAAGGGGAATGGGCCTGGACTCCCCGAAGAGTTCGCCCATCTGGGCAAGCACTCCGGCAAAATCCGCGCCTTCCCGATCCAGCTTGTTCACGAAGGCCAGTCCTGGCAACCCGTAGTTCCGGGCCCGTCGCCAGACCATTTCGGACTGTGCCTGGACACCTCTGACGGCGCAGAAAACCGCGACCGCCGCGTCCATCACGCGAAGGGATCTCTCCACTTCCGCCGTGAAGTCGATATGCCCCGGGGTATCCAGCAGCGTAAGCTGCCGCCCATGCCAGTTGCAGGTCACTGCCGCGCTGACGATGGAGATTCCCCGCTCCCGCTCCTGCAGGAGGTAGTCGCTGACCGTGGTCCCTTCCTCCACGGCGCCGCACACGCGGAGTTGTCCGGTTTCCAGGAGGATTCTCTCGGTCAGCGTTGTCTTCCCGGCATCGATATGGGCGATGATACCGAAATTGCGGATGGAGTCATCGCGGCACGACATAGGAAAACCGACGACAGGAAAGCCGCCGTTCTGCCGTCGTCTGGACAAAACGGTTTACGCACCAACGGCTCGGAAGACTTTCCTTGCCATCGGTGCGCAGGCGTGAAACTTAGCGGAAGTGCGCGAAGGCCTTGTTGGCGTTGGCCATCTTGTGCACATCGTCACGCTTTCTGATGGTGCTGCCGGTGTTGTTGAAGGCATCCAGCAGTTCGGCGGCCAGGGCGTTGCAGGTATCCATGCCCTTGCGGCTGCGTGCGTAGGTCACCAGCCAGCGCATGGCCAGGGCGACCTGGCGAGCGGCAGGGACTTCAAGGGGCACCTGGTAGGTGGCGCCGCCCACGCGGCGGCTCTTGACCTCCAGGCGGGGCTTGGCGTTCTCCAGGGCGGCCAGGAACAGATCCAGGGGCTCCACGTCGGCCTTCTTCTCCTTGAGGATGTCGAAAGCACCGTAGACGATGTTCTGGGCAATGGACTTCTTGCCGCACAGCATGATGGTGTTGATCAGCCGGGCGACCAGTTCGTTATTGTAGCGCACATCCGGAATCAGAGCGCGCTTGACAGCCTGACGTCTTCTCATTGTATCTTACCTTCTCCGTGTTCCTGAAACTACTTCTTCTTGGCGTCGGCACCAGCCTTCGGGCGCTTCACACCATACTTGGAACGGCCACGGCGGCGCTTGTCGACACCCAGGGTATCCAGCTTGCCGCGGACCACGTGGTAACGAACACCAGGCAGGTCACGGACACGGCCGCCGCGCACCAGCACGACGCTGTGCTCCTGCAGGTTGTGGCCTTCGCCGCCGATGTAGGCGGTGACTTCCTGACCATTGGTCAGGCGGACACGGCAGACCTTGCGCAGAGCGGAATTCGGCTTCTTGGGGGTACGGACGGTAACCAGCATGCAGACGCCACGGCGCTGCGGGCACTGGTCCAGGGCACGGACACGGCTCTTCGTCGGCTTGACGGAGCGGCCTTTACGGATCAACTGATTAATTGTGGGCATTCAGAATTTTCCTGAGTGTATTGGGGGACAAAAAAGCAGACAAAAAATGCATTCGCTTAATATAAGCCTATTTCTGGCCATTACAAGTTCTTCCCTGTTTTTTCCTGTTCCGCCCCCTCCGGTCCACAGGGATAGCCCCCTTTTCTTTAAAAAAAAAGACTCCGGCATCTCGTGATCCCGGAGTCTTTGGCCAACGCGCGGAAGACTACTTCTTCTTGCAGCAGCACTTCTTGGCAGGAGCCTTGGCGGCGTACTTTTCGGCATCGGCCTTGCTGACGAAACGGGTCAGGCTGCGGCCATCAGCGGTAACGGCCTTGAAGGCAGAGCGTCCATTGTCGAAAGTCACCAGTTCAGTCACTTCGGCTTCGATGGACTTGCGGGTCTTGACATCCCAGAATTTCGCTTTCATCGAGAATTCCTCATTCTTAATGGCATTGTTGCAACAAATCCAGACCGCCAGAAATGACGACTGGAACCGGAAAGACATGCCAACAATCTGGCACTCGTCATAAACGTATTACATAACTTCCATTTTTTCAAGCATTTTATGATTTTTTTTCGTTTTTTTTTTGTTTTTTGGGGAATTTTCACGTTTTTTCCCCTTCATGCCCCTCATGTCGTTGATTTCACGATGACTTTTCGCCACATTTCGCAAAGGGATGACAAACGGGACTAAATTATGGGCCTTTCCCGTTTTCTTGTCTTTAGTACGCGCGTACTGTATTTTCCCATGGACTCCATCGTCATCCAAGGCGCCTGCCAGCACAACCTGAAGAACCTGAATCTCGCCATCCCCCGCAACAAGCTGGTGGTAGTGACTGGTCCCAGCGGCA
This sequence comes from Lentisphaeria bacterium, assembly GCA_024405215.1. Taxonomy (GTDB): domain Bacteria; phylum Verrucomicrobiota; class Lentisphaeria; order Oligosphaerales; family Oligosphaeraceae; genus UBA1724. The sequence continues at coordinate 45,612 of JAKSPB010000011.1, forward strand.
GCGGAAAATCCTCGCTGGCCTTCGACACGCTCTATGCGGAAGGTCAGCGCCGATATGTGGAAAGTCTCTCCGCCTACGCACGGCAATTCCTGGACCGCCTTGCCAAACCGCAGGTGGAGCATATCGACGGACTCTCCCCGGCCATCGCCATCGAGCAGCGCGTGGCCAGTTCCTCCCCCCGCTCCATCGTGGCCACGACGACGGAAATCTACGACTACCTCCGCCTGCTCTATGCCCATCTGGGGACTCCGCATTGTCCCAAATGCGGCAAGGAAATCTCCTCCATGAGCGCGGAAAGCATCTGTGAACTGTTGCAGAAGCGCCCAGGCGGACGGAAGCTGATGCTCCTGGCGCCATACGTTCGCGGCAAGAAAGGCGAGCACGCGGAGATTCTGGAGCAGATGCGACGGGACGGCTTTGTCCGCGCCCGGATCGACGGGAAAATCACCTCCCTGGACGGCGAAATCAAACTGGGCAAGACCCTCCGCCATACGATAGAGGCGGTGGTGGACCGACTGGTGACCGGCAGTATGGACCATGGGCGCCTGAACGACTCCGTGGAACTGGCGCTGAAAAAAGGCAGTGGCGTAATCTGCGTCCTCACGGAAGATCCGGAAGCGGCCGACGGCTGGCAGGAGGAGCTGGTCAGCGAAAATCTCGGCTGTCCGGACTGCGGCATCTCCTACGGCGAACTGCTACCGCGGAATTTCTCCTTCAACTCCCCCTTCGGCGCCTGTCCCGGTTGCGATGGGCTGGGAAGGCACCTCACATTCGCGCCGGAAATGGTCGTGCCAGACCCCACGCTCTCCATCCATAGGGGCGCAATCCCCCTCTGGCGCCGCGGTCCGCGCTACGTGATCATGCTCTACAACCACTATCTACGCTGCCTGGCCGCACAGTTCAACTTCTCCCTGACCATGCCCTGGCAGAAGCTCCCCGAGGAAATCCGGAAGATGCTCCTTTACGGTTCAGGCGAAACGGTCTGCACCTTCGACTACTGGGAGCGCGGCAAGATGCACGAATGGCGCAAGCCCTTCGAGGGCATCATCCCCAATCTGGAACGGCGCCTGAAGGAGACGGAGAACGACGACCTCCGCGCACGTCTGGAAGAAGCCTCCATCTACGAAGAGTGCACCGTTTGCCATGGCGCCCGCCTGAAGCCGGAATACCTGGCCGTCACCCTGGGCGGACTGAACATCAGCCAATTCTGCGCACTCTCCATTGACAGCGCGCTGGAATTCCTGGACGGACTCGCCCTCACCGACCATCAGCTAAAAATCGGAGGAGAACTCCTGAAGGAGATCCGCAACCGCCTGGGTTTCCTAAAGCAGGTCGGCCTGAACTACCTTACCCTGAACCGGGAAAGCGGCACCCTCTCCGGCGGCGAATCCCAACGCATCCGGCTAGCCAGCCAAATCGGCTCCGGACTGGTCGGAGTCCTCTATATCCTTGACGAACCCTCCATCGGGCTCCACCAGCGGGACAACGACCGGCTGCTGGACAGCCTGAAGCACCTTCGGGACCTGGGCAACAGCGTCATCGTCGTGGAACACGACCTGGACACCATGCGGGCAGCGGACTACCTCGTCGACCTGGGCCCCGGGGCCGGCGAAGCCGGCGGCCATCTGGTCGCGGCAGGAACTCCGGCAGAAGTCGCCGCCACGGCCGGCAGCATCACCGGCGAATACATCTCCGGCAAGCGCGAAATCCCCGTCCCCGCCGTCCGTCAGAAAGGCAACGGCAGTTTCCTCACCGTCAAAGGCGCCACGGAGCACAACCTGAAGAAGCTGAACGTGAAGATCCCCCTGGGGCTCTTCTGCTGCGTCACCGGCGTCTCCGGCTCCGGGAAGTCCACGCTGATCAACCACGTGCTCCGTCCCGCCATCAACAAGCACCTCGGCATCAAGGACGATGCGCCGGGCGCCTGCCAGAAGATCGAAGGCCTGGAGAACGTGGAGAAGCTGATCGTCATCGACCAGAGCCCCATCGGCAAGACGCCGCGCTCAAACCCAGCCACCTACACGGGCCTCTTCGACCTGATCCGGGAGGTCTTCGCCATGACCAACGACGCCAAGCTCCGCGGATACACGCCCGGTCGTTTCTCCTTCAACGTCAAGGGCGGACGCTGCGAGGAATGCCACGGCGACGGCATCAAGAAAATCGAGATGCAATTCCTGCCGGATGTCTATGTCCCCTGCGAACAGTGCCATGGCCAGCGCTACAACTCCGAAACGTTGAACGTTCGTTTCAAGGGGCGCAACATCGCCGAGATTTTGGAGATGTCGGTCTCCGAGGCCTGCACCTTCTTCGATTCACAGCCACGCATCCTGCGAAAGCTGGAAACGCTCCGGGACGTCGGCCTGGGATACATCCGGCTGGGGCAGCCCGCCACCACTCTCTCCGGCGGCGAAGCCCAGCGCGTCAAACTGGCCACGGAACTCTCCAAGAAGGCCCAAGGACACACCCTCTACCTGCTGGACGAACCCACCACCGGGCTGCACCTCTCCGACATCGCGCAGCTCCTAAAGGTCCTGGAATCCCTCCGCGACCAGGGGAGCTCCATCATCGTCATCGAACACAACCTGGACGTCATCAAGACAGCGGACTGGATCCTGGACCTGGGTCCGGAAGGCGGCGACCAGGGCGGAACCCTCATCGCCAGCGGCACTCCCGAAGAGGTCGCGCGCTGTCCGAAGTCCTACACGGGACAGTACCTGAAGAAAATGCTCAAGGCATAGCCAGGCGCCCTCCCCCCATTTCCATCAACCTCATCGTACATCCCAAAGCATCATGTCCTTCGAAAGCGAAATCAAACGCCGGCGCACCTTCGCCATCATTTCCCACCCCGACGCGGGCAAGACCACCCTCACGGAAAAGCTGCTGCTCTACGGCGGCGCCCTGCAGGCAGCAGGCTCCGTCCGCGCCAAGAAGAACCAGAAGAACACCACCAGCGACTGGATGGACCTGGAACGGGAGCGCGGAATCTCCATCTCCTCCACCGTGCTGCAGTTCGAGTACCGCGGATACTTCATCAACCTGCTGGACACTCCCGGACACCGCGACTTCTCCGAAGACACCTACCGCGTCCTCACCGCCGTGGACTCCGTCATCATGGTCATCGACGCAGGCAAAGGCATCGAGGAGCGCACCCGGAAGCTCTTCGAGATCTGCAAGCTCCGCGGCATCCCCATCTTCACCTTCATGAACAAGATGGACCGCCCGGCCCTCAATCCGCTGGAACTGCTGGACGACATCGAGAAGACCCTGGGACTGGCCGTCTTCCCCGTGACCTGGCCCCTGGGCGACGGCCCCGACTTCAAGGGCGTCTACGACCGCCTAAGCCACGAGTTGCACCTCTTCACCAGCCAGGGGCACGGCGCGGCCAAGGCCATCTCCAAGACCACGGGCCCAGACGATCCGCAGCTGGCGGAACTCCTGCCGCCGAACATGCTGAAAGAATGGCGCGACCAGATCGACCTCCTCTCCCTGGCCGGCGAGGAATTCGACGACGAACTGGTACAATCCGGCCAGATGACCCCCATCTTCTTCGGATCCGGAATCAACAACTTCGGCGTGCAACTGCTGCTGGACTACTTCGTGGACCACGGAATGCCGCCCCTGCCCCGAAAGTCCTCCCAGGGCGAAATCGCCCCCACCCGCGAAGAATTCTCCGGATTCATCTTCAAGATCCAGGCCAACATGGACCCCAACCACCGGGACTCCATGTCCTTCGTCCGCGTCTGCTCCGGTCAGTTCGTCAAAGACATGACCGTCCCCAATCCCCGCGGCGGACGCCCGTTGCGCCTCTCCTATCCGCAGCGGATGTTCGGCCAGGAGCGCGACTCCATCGAGAGCGCCTACCCCGGCGACATCGTGGGACTGGTCAGCCATGGCAGTTTCCGCATCGGCGACACCCTCTCCACCATCCCCGGACTGATCTACAATGAAATTCCCCGCTTTGCGCCGGAGGTCTTCTGCCTCCTCCGCAACACCGCGCCATCCAAGTACAAGCAGTTCAGCGAGGGGCTGGAGCAACTGCTGAACGAGGGCGCCATCCAGGTCTACCACCTGCAGAGCGACCTCAACCGCGCTCCGCTTCTGGGCGCCGTGGGACAACTCCAGTTCGAGGTGGTCAAGCACCGTCTCGAAACGGAATACAACGCCGAAGTCCGCCTGGAAGAGACCCCCTATACGCAAATCCGATGGTTCGCGCACGGCGAAGACGCGGAATCCTTCAAGGGAACCTACCTGGGAAGCAATGTCCGCATGGGACTGGACCACGAGGACCTGCCCGTGCTGCTCTTCCCCGATGCCTGGGCAGTCAGCTACTTCCAGGAGAAAAATCCGGAAGTCGAACTGCTCACCCACTCCCCCATGCAGCGAGACACCATATAGTCTCTCCCGGGCCAGCTCCCCTTCTCTAGGCGAAGCGATTCCAGGGACGGGGAGCGAATTCAGCCTCCCTGCCCCTTGTCTGCCCTCCGCGCAAGTTCCTCGCAGACGGCAGGCAGGGAAGCCAGTGCATAAAGCGGAAGATTCGCCAGAAGGAATTTGAACTCCTCTCCATCCATGGGGCCCGACGGGATCGTATCTGTCCAATCAACTCGATAGTCTATCATGGAAGACCGCACTGCCATGGGAATGCGATTCTTACGGCAGAAATACATCAGACTCCTGGCACGTAGATTCGTCTCCGCCTTCACTTCCAACGGCATGACACCAGTGCCATATTGAAATACAAAGTCCACCTCGTTGCTTGGCCCTGCCCAATAGAAAGGCAGGAAATCCGTCTCCGCAAGCAACTGCTGCTGGACATACTGTTCCGTCAGGGCTCCCTTGAACTCCGTGAAAATCCGATTGCCCTCAAGAAGCACCCGCGGATCCAAATTGGCCTGTGCGCCAAGCAACCCCACATCCAGGAAAAACAATTTGAAGATATCCTCCTCCACGTAGGCGGAAAGCGGAAGAGATGGTTTGGAAATTCGTCTTACACGATAAAGAAAACCAGCATTGCAAAGCCATTCTATCGCCTCGGAAAAATCTGTCTTCCGGGCTTTTTTCTGCACTTGCGACAAAAAGAACTTCTTGTTTTCCTTTGCCAGCTGCACCGGCACGGAATCCCAAATCATGCGGATGCTGGGAATAATTTCGCCGGGGGTGTGCTTGCCGAAATCATTTTCGTAATTGCGCAGCAACTCCCTTTGCAAAGCACGGACTTGCCCAAAATCACGCCGTTGCGAAAATGCCTCAACCGCTTCAGGCATCCCGCCGACGACATAGTAATAGCGAAGATACTCAATCAAAGTATCCTTGAACAAGGCTATCGTCTGCCAGTCATGCGAACGTAGAAGTTGTGCAAAACGCTCCTGTCCCATCGCCTCCAGAAATTCAAGATAGCTCAAGGGATGCAAAACCAGCGTATTCACCTTGCCCACAGGGAAACTGGTCTTCTCCAAAGAGGCAACGCCCAGATAGGAGCCCGCCGCCGCAATGTGATATTGCGGCGCCTCCTCGCAAAAATACTTTAGGCAGCCTACTGCCCTGGGAGCCTCCTGAATTTCATCAAAAATCAGCAAGGTCTTGCCTGGCACGATGGGCTTTCCGCAAGCCAGTTGCAATGCCGTCAAAATGCGTTTGACGGAATAGTCTCCATCGAAAATATGCCGAAGCATTTCATTGCGATCAAAATTGACATAGGCGGTATTCTCAAAATTCTGCCGCCCGAACTCTTTCAGAAGCCAGGTCTTTCCGACCTGCCTGGCTCCCTGAAACAGCAAAGGCTTCCTGGAAAGAGAGTCCTTCCAAGAAACCAAATCTTTCATGGCACTCCGATTCATTATGATTCCTCCTGGAGGATATAACCAAAGGCTTTTGCAAAAGCCTCAACCCATCTTTTCGTCATCATTGCATAACATCGCAAGCATCAATATTTAATATACCTTCAAATAACACTTTTTACAGGATAAAAACGACTATTTTCAACACTTTTTACAGGATAAATTCTCCACATTCGCACACTTTTCACTGGATAATTCCGGCAAAACCGAACACTTTTCACAGGATAAGGCGTTCTTTTTCGGGAAACCATGATACTTAACGGCGGGGGCTTTGTCCCGCCCCCGAGGAGCAAGCACTGACGGCGGGGGCTTTCCTGCCCCCTAGGCGCACGCCTCGGGAAAATGTCGCTCCGAAACATACAGGCAATTTTACTTTTCAGCCCCGAAAGGCCGCCAGGTACTCCTGGTTGCCGTTGGGACCGAGGATGGGGGACGGCACGGCGCCTAGAGGCGTCCAATGCAATACCTCCTTGGCAAATCGCTGGATCTTCTCCACGCAATGCCTCCGGACCGTCTCATCCCGAACGACGCCCTGTGAGCCAACGGCCTCCCTGCCCGCCTCGAACTGTGGCTTGACCAGCACCACGATCCACGCGCCCGGCTTCAGCAGCGGCGCGCACGGCGGCAAGACCAGCGTCAGGGAAATAAAGGAGACATCGCCCACCAGCAGATCCAGCTTGTCCGGCACCAGCGCGCCACTCAAGTCGCGGGCATTCACGCCCTCCAGGGAAACAACCCTCGGATCGCTGCGCAGTTTCTCATGAAGCTGGTCGTGTCCTACATCTACCGCGTAGACCTTGGAGGCGCCATGCTGCAACAGCACGTCCGTAAAGCCCCCCGTGGATGCGCCCAAGTCCAACGCCACCGCCCCCTCCATGGGCGGATGGAAGGCGGCAATGCCGCCCAGGAGTTTCTCCGCTCCGCGGGAAACATACCGGGGAGGCGCATTCAGAACCAGCGCCGTGGACGAATCCAGCTGCTGGCCGCATTTCCGCAGAAGCGTCCCGTCCGACAGCGTGATCTGGCCATTTTCAATGAGCCGTTGCGCCAACGCCCTGGACGCGCACAGCCCCTGCTGCACCGCCAATTGATCTGCCCGAACTTTTGCCATGATTTCCTCGCCTAGTCGTCCAATGGCTTCCGTCCTTCGGTAAGATTCAAGACATTGGCATTGGTCATCAACTGGTCTATTTCGGTGTCGGTGAGTCTCAGACGCCGCTGTAGGAGCTCAATCTCGTGATTGCAGTCGCCCAGCGGATAATCGGAGCCGAAGAAGAAGCGCTCCCGGGGGAAGGCCTTGAAAATCTGCTCCAGCAACTCCTGGGGAATGGCGAAGAGCGCACTGGACGTATCCATGTAGATTTCCACCCCCTCGTAAGCCTTCACGACATGCTCCCAATGGCGATATCCGCCGAAATGCGCGGCGACGAGCTGCAATTTGGGATACTTGCGCTTGATGGCGGCAATCTTGTAGGGACAGGATGGATTGACTTCCGGGGGGAAGCGGTCCCCCACATGGGAGAGGACGACAAAGCGTCCCTCGCAGGCCGCATAGACCCGGTCCATGCGGGGGTCGTCCAACCGGAAGCCCTGGAAATCGGGATGGAGCTTGATGCCGCGAATGCCGTTGTCCCAGAGATAGGCAAGCATCTCCTCGATCTTTTCGTAATCGGGATGAATGGTCCCGAAAGGAATGGCGCCGGGGAAATTGACCTGCGTCACCGCATAATGGTTTGCGGGTTCCACCTGCTCCTTCCTGGTGGCGGCGGAAAGCACCGTGGCATATTGGATGTGCGCCTGACGCAGCCGTGGCTCCAGATCCTCCCAGAGCGCAGTGCCCGACGCCTTCATCTGATAGTAGTCCTGCAACTGCTCGCACACCTTCGACGCGATTTTCGGATGGAAGGCATGGCAGTGGATATCGATACGAGGCAAAGACGACATGGAATTACAAAGAAAAAGGGCTGCTGCAAAGCGAAAAAGTTTTGCAACAGCCCCGGTTCAGCATTCAGATTTCAGCTATTTCGCGTTCTTCTCGGCCCATTCGCGAACGAAGTCCAGGAGCTTCTCGTTGGCGGGAATCAGCTGGGGCTTCTTCGCGAAGCTGTTGGCCAGAGCGTTGCGGAAAGCCACGTCGGGCAGACGGGTCACGCCCAGGGCCGCGATCAGACCGAACATGACCGTGTTGGCGCCCTTCGGGTTGCCGCCTTCTTCCGCCAGCTGCTGCGCGGGAACGGCGATGCCCTTGATGCCCGCGGGCATCTCCACCTCGCCCATGATGGCATCGTAGATGATCACGCCGCCGGGCTTCACGTCGTTCTTGAACTTCTCCAAGGAGGGACGGTTCATGGCGACCAGCAGGTCGGGACGATAGATGACGGGGGAACCGATGGCATGGGTGGCCAGCGTCACGGAGCAATTGGAGGTGCCGCCACGCTGTTCGGGACCGTAGGAGGGATACCAGGAGACGTTGCGGCCCACGGAAAGGCCAGCCTGGGCGATCATGGTGCCAAGGGAGAGAACGCCCTGACCGCCGAATCCGGCGATCTTCACCTGGACGTCAGGCAGCTCTTCCTGGGCCGGAACCTCGGCGGAACCCTTGCCGGCGCCGAAGACCTTGTCCAGAGCTTCCTTGCTGAAGTCGGAAACCGGACGGACCACCTCGGTGGCCTCGGTGTTGTCGCGAAGCTTGCCCAGGGGGAACTCCTTGGTCATGACCTCGTTGATCCACTTGTTGGTGTCCACGGCGGACATCTTCAGGTTGGTGGGACAGGCGGAAAGGACCTCGATGAAAGTATAGCCCTTGCCTTCCTTCTGGATCTGAAGTGCCTTGCGGATGGCGGTACGGGCCTGGCGGATGTGGGCGGGATCGGTCAGGGCGACGCGTTCGATGTACACGGGGGCCTTCAGGTTGTTGATCAGCTCGCACATGTGGACCGGGTAGCCCTGGCTCATGGGATCGCGGCCATTGGGGCAGGTCACGGTCTTCTCGCCCACCAGCGTAGTGGGGGCCATCTGGCCGCCCGTCATGCCGTAGACGGTGTTGTTCACGAAGAAGACGGCGATCTTCTCGCCGCGGTTGGCCGCCTGGAGGGTTTCGTTTAGGCCGATGGACGCCAGGTCGCCATCGCCCTGGTAGGAGATGACCACTTGATTCGTGGCGCGGGAGACGCCCGTGGCCACAGCAGGCGCACGACCGTGGGCGACCTGGATGTTGCCGCAGTCGAAGTAGTAGTATGCGAAGACCGCGCAGCCCACGGGGCTGATCATGACCGCCTTGTCCTGGAGCTCCAGGTCATGAAGCGCCTCGCCGATGAGCTTGGTCAACACGCCGTGCCCGCAGCCGGGGCAGTAGTGCGTGGCAGTCTGAGCGGCTCCGCCCTTGCGGGGGAAACTCTTGTACAATCCGGTGGATTCGATGATTTTTTCGGACATTGCAGTTCCTCCTTAAAGCGCGGCCATGATCTGATCGATGTGAAGCAGATTGCCGCCGAGACGGTAGACCAGGTCCACCGGGCAGGCGCAGTCCACAGCCAGCTTGATGTCGGCCTGCATCTGGCCGTTGCTCATCTCCACGGAGACAAAGCGCTTCACATTGCCCTGGGAAAGTTCCTTCAGACGGCCCTTCGGGAAGGGGAAGAGGGTCTTCGGACGAAACAGGCCGACCTTCTTGCCGGCCTCGCGGGCCATGTCCACCGCGCTGCGGGCGATGCGGCTGCAAATGCCGTAGGCGACCAGGACGGTATCCGCGTCCTCGGTCTTGTATTCGTCCCACTTGGCCTCGGTGGCCTCGATCTTCGCGTACTTGTCCTGCAGGAAGTAGTTGAACTTCTCCAGCTGGTCGAAATCCAGGAAGATGCTGGTGACCAGGTTGGAACGGGTCTCCGGAGTGGCGGCGACGGCCCAGTTGGCGTCGATCTTGGGCTCGATGGCCTTATCGGGAAGGGTCAGGCTCTCCATCATCTGGCCGAGAGTGCCGTCCGCAAGGACGAAAACCGGCGTGCGCCACTTGAAGGCCAGCTCGAAGGCTTCCATGGTGAAGTCGCACATTTCCTGGACGCAGTTGGGAGCCAGGACGATGGCCTTGTAGTTGCCATGGCCGCCGCCCTTGACCACCTGGTTGTAGTCGCCCTGCTCAGGACCGATGTTGCCCAGGCCGGGGCCCGCGCGCATGATGTCCACCAGGACCACGGGAAGCTGCGCGCCTGCGCAGTAGGAGATGCCCTCGCTCATCAGGGAGATGCCGGGGCCGCTGGAGGCGGTGAAGACACGATGGCCAGTGGAAGCGGCGCCGTAGCACATGTTGATGGACGCCTCTTCGGACTCGGCCTGCAGGAACTTGCGTCCCAGCATGGGGAAATACTTGGAGGCCTCCTGGAGGACCTCGCTGGCGGGCGTGATGGGATAGCCGAAGTAGCAGTCTGCCCCTGCATAGAGGGCGCCGATGACGACGGCGGTATTACCTTTCACCAATTTGGTAGCCATGTATGCACTCTCCTTCGGTTAGCCCCGCTGGGGGATGTGGATCTGGATGGCGTTGGGTTCGGGGCAGGAGTAGAAGCAGCTCGCGCAGCCTACGCAACCTTCGCCGACATACTCCGCGGCAAAATAACCGCGTTCATTCAACGTCTTGCCGATCACCAGGCACTGCTTGGGGCAGGCCACGACGCATCTGGAGCAGGATTTGCACTCCAACGGAACGATCACCGGGTAGGGTTTGTTTTTGTCGATTTCCATAAGGTCGTCTCCGATAACAAAAAAAGCCGCATTCTGCGACATCGTAGAAAATTGCGCATAATATAGCAATCTTCCTCCCTACTGGCGGACAATCGGGAAAAGAAAAACTTTTCCAATTCCTCCCCATCCAAGTTGCTGTTCAAAAAAAAATGATTAAATTCTCTCTATCTTCGTCTGGCGTCCTTCCTTGCCAACGAGATACTTTTCCGGGAACGCCCAGCGTCCTCTAGTTTTCTTGAAAACTGCTTCCACAAATAACATCCACGCAAACACAAAGGAGTAAAAAATGAAAAAAGCATTCCTCGCTGAACTCATCGGCACCTTCTGGCTGGTCCTGGGCGGCTGTGGAGCCGCCGTTCTGGCTGGATCAAAGATTGGCTATCTCGGCATCTCCCTGGCCTTCGGTCTGACCGTTCTGACCATGGCCTTCGCCATTGGCCACGTCTCCGGCTGCCATTTGAACCCCGCCGTCTCCCTCGGCCTCTGGGCCGCCGGTCGTTTTGAAACCGCAAAACTCGTTCCCTACATCATCGCCCAGCTCATCGGCGCCATCCTGGCCTCCGGATGCATCTACCTGATCCAGAAAGGCGCGGCTGCCCCTCTCGGCTTCGCCGCCAACGGCTTCGGCAAGCTTTCTCCTGAAGGATACAGCTTCTGCGCGGCCATGGTGACGGAAATCGTCCTGACTTTCATCTTCCTGGTCGTCATCTGCGGTGCCACCAGCGCCAAAGCCCCCCAGGGACTGGCTCCCGTCGCCATCGGCCTTTGCCTGACGCTGATCCACTTGGTCGGCATCCCCGTCACCAACCTCTCCGTCAACCCCGCCCGCAGCACGGGTCCCGCCCTGCTCCAGGCCATCGCCGGAGGCGACGGCGCCGCCCTGTGCCAGTTGTGGTTCTTCTGGGTCATGCCTATCGCGGGTGCAATCCTGGCCGGCCTTTGCGCGCGCTATCTCTTCTGCGAGTGCAAGGAAAAGTAGTTTTCCCTGCACAGCCGAAGGTGGGAATTACCTCTTGCGCTTCCTGTGCCCTCAGGTTTGACACTTTTCCGAGGCCTGCGCCTCGGACGCAGGACAAACTACGGACATAAATCCCCAACGGCTACTTGAACATATTGTTCCCATAAAATAGGGGCTGCCGCCATATCTCGCCCGAGACGCGGCAGCCCCCTTTTTATGGATGCCCGCGCAGAAGCCCGTCACTTCGGGAAAAAACTCGTGAAATAGAGTTCCTTGATTCCTGCGTCATTCCCAATAAGCAAATGAAACCCGCCTGGCCCCAGGGGCCGTTGTCGCGTACGAACACACTGCCGGAAATGGTGATTCCCACAGGATTTGCATGGAGTTTTCCTTTTTCGGGGCGGACAGGACGGACGGGACGGGCACCTCGGAATTACGGATATATTATGCGCATTCACTTCACCCCGTGTCCAGGAGAACCCATGTCCGCCTTTGTTCAGGAAAACCGCATCGTCTGCTATCTAGCCCCCACCCGTATCGTCTGGCAATCCAAAGGCGCCGTCGGCGCCAGGCGCCTGATGGACGTCGCCGGCGAGACCGCCACCATCTGGCGCAAACCCGGTCTCCAGCTCCCCCCCGGCGGCTCCGTGATCCTGGAATACGACACGGAACTGCCGTTGCAGGGCATCCGCATCTCCCGTGGCTACGACACGACCCCGCCCCGTCCCGTGCAGGTGCGCGTCCGTCTAGGCGAGTCGGTCTCGGAAGTCATGAACGATCCGAACAACGACCACTCCATGCACGACATCGCCATGCCCGTCTCCGCCATGGGCATCAGCCGCGTGGGCAACACGGGCTTCCGCTTCCTGAACCTGACGAACCTGGATTCCGAGGCCACGCTGAATCTGCGGGAATGCTCCGCCGAGGTCTGGGTCCATCCCGCCAAGCGCATCGGATACTTCGAGTGCAACGACCAACGCCTGAACGACATCTTCAACGCCTGCGTCGCCACCCTGACGAAGTGCATCTCGCCCCTGCTTCTGGACGGCACCAAGCGGGACCGGCTGGTCTGGATGGGAGATCTCTACAACGAAATCCGCGCCTGCGGCGTCCTCTTCCCAAAGCACAGCGCCATTCCCGAAAGCCTGAACTTCCTCAGCGAAGAGGCGCTGGTCAACAAGTATTTCAACGGAATCCCTTCCTACACCGCCTATTGGTTCCTGGGACAGCGGGAATACTACCGTTTCTTCGCCGACGCAAAGTATCTCCAGAAGCAACACAAGAACTTCCTCTTCTTTGCGGAACTCCTGCTGAAAAGCTACGAGAAAAATCCCGAGGAAATCATGAAAGGCACCATCGTGGACTGGGGGATGCCGGAGCGCACTCCGGCCAACAGCTACGGCCCGCTCTTCCTGGCAGGCGTCCAGGCGTGCCAGGACCTGGCGACCATGCTGGGCGAAGACGCGGTTGCCCAGCGTTGCCAGAAGGTGGAGAATGACCTGAAGGCCCGCTTCGACCTCTCCCTCTGCCCCAAGTCCGCAGCCGCCTGGGCCGCCCTCACCGGACTGGCCACCGCCAGGGAAGTCTACGACAAGGTCCTTTCCCAAGAGCCCACGAAATACCTCTCCACCTTCCATTTCGAAAATTTCCTGCGCGTCTATACCGCAGCAGGCGAAACGAAGAAGGGCCTGGACCTCCTGCGGAAATACTACGGCGGGATGCTGAAACTTGGCGCCACCACCATCTGGGAACAGTACGACTTGGACTGGGCGCCCGGGGCCACGCCCATCGACCAGCCTCCCAAGCCCGGCCGTCCCGACATCCATCGCGACTGCGGCAGCGGATGCTTCACGGGCTACAGGAACAGCCTCTGCCATGGCTGGGGCGCCTCCCCCATCGCCTGGATGATGGAAAACCTGGCCGGAATCACCCCCATCGGCGACGGCTACAGCCGCGGCGTCCGCGTGGCGCCCAATCTCTGCGGCCTGGACTACGTGGCGGCCATCTGCCCCACCCCCGCCGGTCCCGTGACGCTTCTGGCGCGGAGGGGGGAGCCAATCATCGTAGAAGCCCCCAAGGGCATGAAAGTCAAGAAGAGCTGATTCCACGCCATTTTCTCCCGTATCGCAGGATTTTTCCCGTAAAAATCTCCAAGCGCGTTTGCAAAACGGAAAAGGACGCTTATGTTAAGCGCACTTTCAAGGCGCGATAGCCAAGTGGTAAGGCGAAGGTCTGCAAAACCTTTATTCATCGGTCCGAATCCGATTCGCGCCTCCAGATTTTCATCTCGAGTGCGGCTCGTCGCAATAGCCGGCTGTGTTCAGGTCACTGATTTCACGGCCGGCTGTTTTATGTCAGGCACCTGCCGACTCGTATTCTTTGTTCTACCTGTAAATCCTCCCGTTCGCGGAGTATTCCTCTTCCCCAAGCATGGCAAAAAAACGTTTCACCTACACCGACGATTTCGATGAGGACGAAGAGCTCTTATTAGACCGCAAGGCAAAGCGAAAGAGGGAACGCGAGCTGGAACGCCAGCGTCAGGAGGAAGAGCAGGAGCCACAAAGCCCGGCGGACGATACGATGGTCCGCATGGTGGCCGCGTGCCAGGCAAACCAGTGGCGCGAAGCCGCCGTGATCTGCCTGAATGCCATGGAACGCTTTCAGCAAGAAGGTCATCCGGAACAGGCAGAGGGGATCGCGGCGGCGTTCCAGAAAATCGACCGCTCCCTGCGCCGGCAGATGATTGCCGCTTTTATCAAGGAATCCGCAAAACTGTTGTCGACTAAGGAGTAACTCCTGAATGCTGGGAAACAACGAGAAAATCGAGGGAGTCAGCGTCCCTGAACTCTTTTCCGCCATGCTCAACGAACTGCCGTGGCGCACGCTGAATCAGTACATCACCAACAACGCACAGCTGCTGAAGGTCTGCACTTTCGGCGGCCATCGCGTGGACCCGCAACAGCGCCCCCGCCTGACCAAGCAGCTCATCAACGAGGCGGTGAAGACCGAGTATTCCGAAAGCACCTGCAATGCCCTGTTCGCCGCCTGGTATCCCGTCCACACGGAACTCCATGAGACGCTGGAGACCTACTTCAAGTCCGACGAATACAAGACCTATCGCAGCGAGCACAAGCTTTCCGAAGAGGACTACGTCCTGTCCGACGAGAAGTTCAATGCCTTCTTCAAAGCCTCCGAACTGAAGGCTTGGAAGATCCTCCTGCTCTTCTCCCCGTTGAAATTCTCCCATCCGCAGGCCGACCAGATTCTGAATCATCAGGCTGATTCCGCAGAGCTGCAGGACAAGATCGCCGACCTGGAGGCACGTCTCGCAGAAGCCGAGAAGAAGGCCGCCAACGCCACTGCCGATGCGGAAAAGGCACGTGCACAATTCCAGAGCGCCGACAACGACCTGCGTCAGTTGAAACAGCAACAGCGGACCTTGAAGTCCGACCTGGATGCCGCCAACCAGAAGCTCCAATCCTCCTCCGCCGAGAACAAGCGTCTGACCGCCATGCTCTCCAGCCAATCCGAGGAGCTCTCCAAGAAAGCCGCCAATGCAACTGAGAATGCCGAGCGCGTCAGCGCCCGCCTCCAGGCCGAGCTTTCCCGTTTGCAGAGTGATCTCAATGGCTGGCAGAACAAATACCAGGAGCAACTTCTGGCCAACCGCCAAATCCAGAGCGACTCCGCCAGCACCGCGCAGCGCGCCGACAAGGCCAACGCGGAGCGTGACGCCGCCCTCCGGAAACTGGGCGAATCCCAGAAGTTCGTGGATCTTCTTCTCTCCCGTATCGAGTGGGCGAAACTGGGTTCCCAGCTGAAGCTCTCCCCCACTCTCCGCAAGAACTTCAACAGCATGCTGAAGCGCCTGAACTACGAAGAAGACCTCTCCCTCACCATCGAAGGCACCCTGCCCGAGTTCTGGACCAAGCTAGTCACCGACGAGACCGCCCTCATCCAGAAGATCGCCAACTCCAACACGCTGGAAGTCAGCAAGGGCGACATGGAAGGCTTCTGGAACGAAGTCAAGGATGCCTTCACGGAAGTCCAGACCTCTTTGGAAGCCCGTGTCTTCATGATGGGATTCCTCCACGAGCTGCTCTTCGCCATCTACAGCCCCGAGCAACTGGCTACTCCTACCATTCCGACGACGACAAAAGCAAAAAAAACTGCTGAATAACTTCACAGGCGACTTGCAATATCCGTTTTCACGCTTATAGTAAGTCCGCTTTCCGAAATGTGCGATTAGCTCAGTTGGTTAGAGCGCTACCCTGACACGGTAGAGGTCGCTGGTCCGAGTCCTGCATCGCACACCATTTTCAAGCCGCCTAGGTTTCACCTGGCGGCTTTTTTGTTGTCGGACCTGTCGCCCCAAAAAGAATTCATGATGAAAAAGCGTCATATTTTTCTCTTGCTTGCCGTCACCCTGCTGTATTTCTTCGTGAACTTCCAGCGCACCGCGGTTCCCGGGACCATCTTCAATGAACTCCAGAGCGACCTGAATGTCAACGCAGGCTACGTCACCGCCCTGGGTTCCTCCTTCATGTACATCTACGCGTTCTGCCAGCTTCTGACGGGCCTGGTGGTTAAACGCTATGGCGGTTTCCGCACCATTCTCATTGGCGGTTTTTTCTTCTCCTTGGGGAGCGTTCTCTTCCCCTTTAGCCATGCACTCTGGCAGATGTATGTCCTGCGCGCCTTCGCGGGACTAGGCGCCAGCGTCGTCTACTTGAGCATGATTGACGAACTCTCACGCCTCTATCCCCAGCAATTCACTAAACTCTTCGGGCTTTTCACGTGCACAGGCTACGTCGGCAGCATCGCCGCAGGCACGCCATTTGTCTCCGCCCTGCACTATTTCCCATGGCGGACTCTACTAGCCGGCATCGGTCTGACCATCGGAGCACTCTATCTTGCCTTTTCCGGAACCTCACTGACTTGCCAGCACCCGGAAATCAAGAAAAACAGCGGTTCACTCAAGCCCATTCTGGACTTCTTCCGCAACCCGCTGAACTTGAAACTGGCGGCATTCTCCAGCACCAACTGGGGACTCTACTACACGCTCCTCACCGTCATCGGCAAGAAATACCTGGAAGACTACTGCCAGATGTCCGTCTCCGCAGCCACCGCCATCATCACCATCATGGGTGCACTTTCTGCCGGCCACAACTGCTTCGTGGGCTTCCTGGCCCCTCGTCTACACAACCGCCGCCTGCCCTTCTATCGATGCGCCTCCACAACCGCGCTGCTCTGCTACATCCTGATGACCGTGGCACTGGTTTTCCATTTCCGGCACCCGCTCCTGGCCGTTCTTTTCCTGGCGACCACGCCAACTGCAAGCATCTCTCCCGTTCAGGTCGCCTATACCCGCGAAATCAATCCCACCAGTAACAGCGCCCCCGCAGTCGCGACACTCAATTTCCTCTCCTATCTTTTTGTGGCGCTCTTCAGCAATCTGTGCGGGGTGATGCTCGACGCCTTCGCCCCCTCCCTTGTCGAAGGCATCAAGGTCTACGGGCGAAATTCCTATCTGCTCTTCTTCCTATTCGCCACACTGGTCTCCACCATCGGCTTCATCTCCATCAGACGCCTGCCGGAATCCAATGGCAAGAATATCTATGGAACGAAGTAATTCAGGTAATTGCAAAAATCGTTTGCGACTTTTGCAATTACACGCTGATTTCTGGAAACGCTTGAACGATGACAGCTACCTTTCCTTCCGTCCCGCCCGAATCTTCCGCAAAATCTCCCGATGATACTGCGGATAGAAGAAATTCGCGGCGACAGCCTCCCGGACTCTCCAAAAGAATCGGTCGCCGTTCTGAAAACGCATCGCCATCCGATCATATCCAGGCGTGAAGGGCAGCAGGAAACGCCCCGCGTCCGCCGTGATCCGCTGGGCTTTGACTGACGGATAGCGCTGATACGCAACGCGCGACTGCACCAGAAGTCCCAGGTGCCTTGCCAAGACACGTGCTTCAGGCAAGACCTCGCCGCACGTCATCAGCACACCCCGGACATCCGTCCGGCACATATCCAACTTTGCCCCAAACTTCTCCCAGCGGAAACGTTCCACAGCCCCATGAAGCCGAGATATCACATCCGAGTCCACAGGCTTCTGCCAACGCTTGCACTGGACGAGACGGATTTTTCGCGGCGCACACGCCACCAAATCAATGCCACCGTCCCGAAGACCGTCCCGTAATCCACGATACTCTATGGAATACCCGTGGGAGGCAAACAAATAGCCGATATACCGTTCATATTGCACCCCGTAGTCGCGTTTAGCCTCCTCCCCTGAACGACGCTCTAGCGACGGTAGCTTCCCATACCGCAAATACCAGTTGAGTTTGTACTCCAACGCCGCGATGTCATCTTCGGGGACCTCGCCATATTCTGTGCGCATATCATCCCACTCCTCAACTGAAATTCTTCCTATCGTCGCCGGAAGAAGCTCCGCTTCAATGCAAATACGCTTCGGCCTCCGGTGCCGAAAGCGCATAGACATCCATCAGGATTGTCTTGATCTCCCCCATGGTCTGTCTCGCCTGCTTCAAGGCGGACACGGTCCTTTCCACACCCCTGACATGCTCCTCAGCCTTGCCCTCGGCCTTGCCCTCGGCTTTGCCCGCATTGAACGCCCTTTCCTTGATCTTATCCAATCCCTTGCACATGTTCTTCTCCTCCTGTTTCTTTACCATGGGAAAATCAGATCCCGTGACCGCATTGATCACCATACACGCCTCTTCCCCCAGGGACGAAAAGTTCCGGCAACGATTCAGAAGAAATGCTTTGAACCACGAATACACACCAATGAACACGAATGGCGTCCCGGCTGTCGGTCCTGCAGAAACATCACCAGCCTAAACGGACAGGCAGGAGAGTGGTATTCATTGGTGTGTATTCGTGGTTCTGCAATCCCGTTCTGAACAGGAACAAGTTCCGCTTCAATGCAAATACGCTTCGGCCTCCGGTGCCGAAAGCGCATAGACATCCATCAGGATTGTCTTGATCTCCCCCATGGTCTGTCTCGCCTGCTTCAAGGCGGACACGGTCCTTTCCACACCCCTGACATGCTCCTCGGCGATGCCCTCGGCTTTTCCCTCGGCTTTTCCCTCGGCTTTTCCCTCGGCTTTTCCCTCGGCGATGCCCTCGGCTTTGCCCGCATTGAACGCCCTTTCCTTGATCTTATCCAATCCCTTGCACATGTTCTTCTCCTCCTGTTTCTTTACCATGGGAAAATCAGATCCCGTGACCGCATTGATCACCATACACGCCTCTTCCCCCAGGGACGAAAAGCCCGCATCCTCGTTTAGCAATCGTTCCAACTCTTTATCGTCATCCTGCACTTTAACATAATGTAACACCTGCCCAAGTTCGGAACGAAGCTTTTGGAAATCTTCTTCTTCCATGACCGCCGGCTCAATCAAATTGAGTTTGAAATCCGCGCACATCCTGCGAACCGTCTCATTGGGAAAATCAACCATCTCATGAAGACTCCGGGGACCATCCCAATTGCCATTCCCCCAATAGACCACCAAGGTCACAACAGGAGGGATTCGATCCTCCCGGCGCAGTCCCGAAAGAAAATCCAGGGAAAAAGAATTCTTCTCCTGACTACCTTCCCCCTTTTTCTCCTGGATGCGGTTTCTTTCCGAAATTCTCCGAATGTTGCCTATGTTTCGAAGGGAATCATAGAGCATGCACCGGGCGGGCATGGAAAGGTCGACCTTCGTCTGGTTCTCAATTCCCACCACCACGTATTTCACGCCATCGCATTCGCGCATCACCATATTCTTCAGCACATCCCGGAAACGCTCCAGGCCGCGAATCCGCCCGCTTCTTGTGCGAAAACAATACAGCTCGCTGGGACTGCCCTCACGTAAATCTTCCGGATGGACAATCTCCTTCCCGCCGAAAACACAAAAGTTCACCGCATCGGCAAAGATGTCCGCCCTGGACATGAATGCCTTCGTAATCTTGTCAATGTCGTACATCGCACCTCCTTGGCTTGCCCCGTTCGAAACCTGCGCCGAATGACCTCCATTCCGCGATAGAATAAAATTTAACTATATTTCTTCAATTTTCAAGGATAGATATCATGTATTTTTTTGACATATTTTTATTTTTATTTTTCAAGTGGAATGAAAGAAGCAAGAAAACTTCTTCCTCCCCTCCTGCCACAGAAACAAAAAATCCCCGACCGGCAGAACCAATCGGGGAATGTCAAGTGCTATCCGAAGCGGATTATGCCTGCTTCTGGAAGTCCTTCATGACTTCAATGAGGCGCTGGACGCCTTCCAGAGGAACGGCGTTGTAGATGGAGGCACGGCAGCCGCCGACCTTGCGGTGTCCCTTCAGACCGACCAGGCCATTGGCCTTGGCGTAGGCGACGAATGCCTTCTCCTGATCCTCGGTGGGCAGGCGGAAGCAGACGTTCATGCGGCTGCGGGTGGAAGATGCGGCAGTGGCACGGTAGAAACCGGAGTTGTCGATGAAGTCATAGAGAATGCGGGCCTTCTCGTTGTCGATCTGCTCCATGGCGTCAAGACCGCCGTTCTCCAGCATCCAGTCGGTGATCAGCCGATGCATGTAGATGGCGAAGGTGGGCGGGGTGTTGTAGAGGCTCTTGCCGTCGATGTGCGTGGTGTAGCGCAGCATGGTGGGAACATTGGCGGGGCAGCGCTCAGCCAGATCCTTGCGGATGATGACCAGGGTCAGGCCGGCAGGGCCGATGTTCTTCTGGGCGCCGGCGTAGATCAGACCGAACTTGGAGACGTCAAAGCGGCGGCTCAGGATATCTGAGGACATATCGGCCACCAGAGGAACATTGCCGGTCTCGGGGAAGACAGGATACTCGGTGCCGTAGATGGTGTTGTTCGCGCAGATGCCGAAGTAGGCCCAGTCCTGGTCGATCTTCCAGTCCTTGATGCCCTGGATTTCAGTGTAGTTGATGTCCTTGCCGCTGAAGACGACCTCGCGGGGCAGGCCCTGGATGTCCAGTTCCTTGATGGCCTTGCTAGCCCACACGCCGGTATCGGCATAGCCGATTTTCTTGCCGGGGACCTGCAGGTTCATGGGGATCATGGCGAACTGCAGAGAAGCACCGCCCTGGAGGAAGAGGACTTCGTAGTTCTCCGGGATGTTCAGCAGCTTGCGCAGATTGGCCTCGGCGGCATTGATGATCTCGTCAAAAGCGGCAGCGCGATGGGACTCCTCGATGATGCCGTAACCACAGCCGTGGTAGTCGGCGAACTCGGCCTGGGCCTTCAGGATGACGGAACGGGGCAACGCAGCGGGACCCGCATTGAAATTGTAAACCTGCATGATTTCTGATTTCCTTTTTTGCGCCGTGGGGACAGTCTTAATTCGGCAGACGACGCCATGCCGCCATGCCGAATTTGATTTCGTCTACCGTCCCGGTTGGCGAACACGTAATATAATTCCTAGATGGCGAATTACATTTCTTCCATTCCATGAACGTGTTTCTTTCAGAATCCCAATCCTCCTTTCTGAACAAACCATTTCAACAACCATGAACCTCCTTCGCAGAATCCTCCTCATGACTGCCACATTCACTGCATCCTCCCTCGCCTCCGCATCCCCCGCCATCCTGGAAACCGGCGACAAGATCCGCATCCTCGACGTCGGCCTCGCCTCCCAGCTGAAAATCGTCTTCGGCGCCGATCTGCACCTGGCGGAAGTCGATGCCCGCGACGACGAATATCACGACAACTACAAGCGCATGGCGCAATACAAGGGCAATCCCGACGCCCTGCCCTTGATGATCGAGCGCGCAAAGCAAGCCGACCTTTTCGTCCTCGGCGGCGACATCCTCAGCTTCCCCTCCCTGGCCAACATGGACCTCCTCCTGAACTCCCTGAAGGAACTGGACAAGCCATGGGTCTTCATCAACGGAAACCACGACTGGCACTTCGAGGGACTGCCAGGCACGGAGACGGCCCTCCGCGCCGAATGGTCCGCCAACCGCCTGGCACCCCTCTACCAGGGAAAAAATCCCCATGCAAGCTCTCTGGACATCAAAGGCGTGAAACTCCTCTTCCTGGACAACGGAACCGGAGAAATCCTCCCGGAACAGCTGGAGTTCTTCCGCAAGGAAATCGCGGACGGCAAGCCCGCCATCCTCATGATCCACATCCCGCTATACGTGCCCGGACGCGGCCTGGATTTCGCATGCGGACATCCCGACTGGAACGCCGACCACGACCCGCACTGGCAAATCGAGCGTCGTCCCCAATGGCCGGTTGAAGGGCATAACAAGACCACGCTGGACTTCTGCCAGGAGGTCTGGGCGGCGCAGAACCTGCTGGGCATCTTCGCCGGCCATACCCACGTCCGCAGCACGGACTTCTACAAGGGAAAATTCCAGATTGTCGCCCCCTGGGGCAGCAAGGGCGATTTTCTGGAAATCACGGTGCAGTAGGCGCCGCACCTAAACAATCCTACTCGAAATTGCAGATGATCTGCTCTTTCGGGCGGCTCCTGGGCAGTTCGTCCCGCCAAGAGTCTCGTGGGGGGACGTCACGCCCATACAGCCGCCGGATGGCGGCGAAACCTACATCGCCCCTATGAATCGGCGCACTTTCTATCTTGTGAATCAGTTCGACAACGAAAGCGGAGTTTCCCCATCCGTTGTCAATTCCCAAAGTACTGCATCGAAGCGGACAGCATATTTTCATTGAAGTGTGCGGTGGCGCCGAAAGCCATCAATTCCTTGTCTGTCAAAGATGCTTTTGGTTCTTCTGATTTGGGTCTGAACTGGCTCAGCGTGTAGTTCTGGTCAGCCTTCAGTCCCTTGAGCTTGAATTTGTGGTAGCTGCGGCGTGACATTGTATGATGTAAAGAGACGCCCCTTCAGCAAATATCCCGCAGGATTCATGTGGTTGTTCAAAAAGAATTTTTTACGGAATCCTATCTTTGTTCCTTTGCATTGTTGGGTTGTTGGGTCCTCCGGGGGGGGATTGGAAAACTCTTTGAAAGGATTGCCCTGTTATTTCAGGGGAAGGCCTGCCTCCGGGGCGGGAGGGCACAGGGGCAGCGGATCTGAAAAATCCAGTTTCACGACGGGCAGAAGATTGGCGTCTACGGGAATGCCCGCGATGGCCCGCTGGCAGGAAGGAATGCCCGGATAGGTGCTGCCGTTCTCCACGGGAAACGTCTCGCCGGTGTTCAGCAAGGTAGCCCGTGTCAGCTCCGGCAATCTGTCGGCCTGGGGGAAATAGGATTTTCCGGTGACGGGGGACTGGCACAGGATCCAGTAGAGGCTTCCATTGTCCGCAGACTGGGTAACCGGGCATTCGGGAGTGGAATACACAGGGGAAAGCGGCTGTATGAGCGCCTCGCGCACACGTTTGTACCACTGTCCCACCTCTTTGATGACGGCTATGGCCTCCGGCGTAAAATCGCCTTCCGCATCCGGCCCCGCATTCAGCAGGAAGTTTCCTCCGCTGGCAAGCGCACGGGCGATCTTCTCCTCCAGGAAACGGGCCGTGAAGTAGTTTTCGTCCCGTCGGTATCCCCAGCTGAGCTGTCCCACGGATTCGCAGGCCTCCGTCGGCGTTTCGAAAACGGCAGCTGAAGCGATGAGTTCACGTTCCGGAGTGGAAAAGTCCCCCGGGCCGAAGCCGCGGTTGTTCACAACCGCACTCGGCTGGAGTTTCCTGACCATGTCGTTCATGGAGGCATCCTGCAGATTGGCGGAGTTCATGTCCCACCAGATGCCGTGAAGTTCGCCGTAGTTCGAGCAAAGCTCACGCACCTGCCTTTGGACGAAGGCGATGTACTCCGCGGGATTATGATGCTGCGGATCTGTCTTGATTTCGTGGTGGCCGCCCAGGTTCGGGTATGCCGGATGACGCCAATCCACGACAGAATAGTAGGCTTCTAGCGGAAAATCCCGCTTGTGGCATTCGTCGGCAAGCAGCGCGAACACATCGCGCCCAAAGGGGGTGTTGGTGACCTTGCACTCCGTCTCCGCCGTAT
Organism: Lentisphaeria bacterium; assembly: GCA_024405215.1. Classification (GTDB taxonomy): domain Bacteria; phylum Verrucomicrobiota; class Lentisphaeria; order Oligosphaerales; family Oligosphaeraceae; genus UBA1724. The sequence goes on from JAKSPB010000011.1 coordinate 69,147, forward strand.
CGAAAAGGCAGAAGCCGTCATGATGCTTCGCCGTGAAGACGAGATACTCAAAACCGTTCTCCTGCATCAGGTCGAGCCAGGCCGCAGGATTGAAGTGACGCGCGGTGAATCTCTCCGCACAGGAATAATACTCGGATGGAGTCCGGGCATAGCGCCAAAGCTCCTGCTCGTGCAGGCCGTTCACGGAATAGATCCCCCAATGGATGAACATCCCCAGCCGCTTTTGGAAGAACCAGTCTCTTTTATCGTTGAAAAATTCCATGTCGACTCCATCACTTCCGTTGAAAATCCTCAAGGTCATCGCAAATGCTAACTTTTGGATTCCTTTCTTGCTTCCGTCCGAAAAGCGCGCTTCGCAATGTGCCGTGTCCTGTCGCGCTTGCCGCAAAGCACCACGAGAAAAACAGGCCGAAAAGCGCAGCCCAAGGAACAAGTGCAATGAACCTGTCGTTTTCCCTACTATAATTAGTTTCACTCTGTTATAAAATCTTCTTTTACTGTGGAAAGCATTGATTTCTGCTAAACTTGCAATTCTCCAAAATGCTCTAAATCCCTGAATTGAGACAAAAGACTTCCTAGAAAATCTTCTTTCCCAAGCCATTGTCCAAGATTCCCGGCGTACGAATCTTGGTATGGCAATATCTTTTCCTTAATCAAAAAAGCCCTGTACCTCATGGACTCCCGCCCAAGATATGAATGCTTCAACGAGAATCTGGCCCGGGAGGTCGGCATGAGCGTCAGTAATTTCGAGCACCTCTTCCGTCATGAAATAGGCATTCCGCCCAAGACTTACCTGGACACGCAGCTTGTGGAACGAGCGCGCATCATGCTTCTGGCAGGGGAAATGACCATTGACGAAATCGCCGAAAAACTCGGCTTCCCCGACAGGAACAATTTTGCCATCACCTTCAAGAAACACACAGCCGGAGTCACCCCTGGAAAATACAGGCGCATGAATGCGCAGAATCTTTTCCCTGAAGAAGAGTAACTTTTCAGAAGGGGAATAAGGAAACCACGAATAGACACGAATAGACACGAACGTCTGCCTGCAAGGACAATGTCTCTATTTGTGTTCATTCGTGTTCATTCGTGGTTCAAAGCCCCCTTCTGAACAGTTTTCGCAAGAGCCTTCATCTGCCATCCTACTTGAAATTGCAGATGACCTGCTCCTTCGGGCGGATCCTGAGCAGTTCGTCCCGCCTGGCGCGGGCGTATGCCGGGATTGGCCTTGAAGGAAAGAGACCACTCATCGGGACGCGTTCCACAAGGACGGTCTGATCAGGCGTTCCGGCAGCAGGGGGACTGCCTCCAGAGCGGCGTTGAAGATATCCGCCGGCAAAGCTCCCTTGTCCGCCAATTCGATGTTCATCTGGAGTTGCTCCGGAGTGTCGACTCCGGTCAGGACCGAGACATTTCCAGGCATGGAGAAAAGATAGCGGACGCAGAGTTCCGCCAAAGGCATTCCCAATGCCTCCAGCTTCCGCCGATAGGGAATCAGTTCCCGGAGGTTCTCCGGGATCTTTTCCTCCGGCATCATGAGAAGCCCTTGAAGATAGACGCTTCGGATAAAAGTCTGCCGGCCGGTTCGTTTGCCGATCAGTTCATTGAAGCGCCGGTCAAGCAGATTGCAAGGCACCTGGACACAGGGGACGTCCACTACCTTGTCCGCGTAGGCATAGCTGTCAATGGAAATTCCCGCGGCTCCGATCAGGCCGCGCTTGACTTGCTCTTCCAGGAGGGGCAGATACTGCAGATCCTCCTCGCAATGAAGCAATGCCATTGGAATATGCTCCATTCCCAAATTCTTCAAGGATTTCTCCAGGGAGGCGCGAATCGTCCCTTCCGGGGACTCGGATTTTTCCAGCGAGGGGATTTTGGTCACGACGTCAAACTTGTCCTTGACCCCCAGTTCCGAGAGCGCCCGCCCAAGCACGATCTCGCTGTCGCCGTAGGCTGCAGCCGTATCCAATGCGGTGATTCCGCCGTTCAGGGCACAGCGTAAAATGGCCTTGACCCGTTCCATGGAGGGCTTGCCCTGCGTATTGGCTATGCCGTAATCCATCCCGAATTGCACCGTTCCCAAGACAAATCGCGAAAATGCCATCTCGACTCCTTTTCCTAGAAAAATTCCGTACGATCCGTAAATGCGAGCCTATTTGGCGGTATATCCGCCGTCGACGGGAATGTTCGTCCCCGTGATGTACGCAGAGGCATCGGAGGCCAGGAAGACGAGAATGCCCTTCAAGTCCGTGCCGTTGGCCATCCGCCCCAGCATCGTATTCGCGCTGTACTGCTCGACAAACCTCTCCGGCTGGTTGTCAAAGAAGCCGCCGGGATGAATGCAGTTCACGCGGATATTCCATTCCCCGAAACGGCTGGCCGCCCAGCGCGTATAGTTGGCCATTCCTCCCTTTTCGTAGAAGTAGATCGGCGAGAGGCCGTGCAGGGGATCCCCCGGGGCGGGCCACATGTCCGTGCCGACGTAATTCGTGGGATTGGGCCCCAGCAGCCCCATGTAGGAACCGATGTTGATGACGGAGCCGTTCTTGCGCGGAATCATGTCCTGCGCAACCAGCTGCGTCAGATAAAACATGGCGCTGGCATTGACATGCAGGCTCTCGTCAAACAACTCCAGCTGCGCCACGGGATCCGCTCCGCAGGCGCAGCGGGTCACGGCATTATTGACCAGAATGTCTATCCTGCCGCTTTTCGCTATGATTTCCTTGACGCAGTCCGAAATGGACTCCTTGTCCGCCAAATCCAGCTGGATCGCCTTGGCGCCTATTTTCCCGGCGAACTCCGACAACTTCCCAATGCCGCGAGACGCGATGTACGTCTCGGCCCCCGCCTCCACCAGAGCCTCCGTCAGCTGACGGCCATACAGCCCCGCGCCGCCAGTCAAAAGGGCCACCTTGCCTTTCAAGGAAAAACTGTCCAGGACACCCATGTTATTTTCTCCTAAATGTTAAAAAAAGTGATCTTCCAACTTATCAAGCTGTTCGGGAATTCTTCGGTTCCGTCGCCGCTTCGCTACTCGAAATTGCAGACGATCTGCTCCTTCGGGCGGCTCCGGAGCAGTTCGTCCCGCCTGGCGCGGGCGACTTCCAGGTCGTCGCAGATACACTCCGTGCAGGCCGGCTCGTCCAGTCCCTTGAGGTCATAGACGTCATACAGCCCGACGCGGGTGTAGAGGGGATGGACCCATCCGGGGCAGTGCATGCAGTATTTCGGGCAGGCGCCGGCGTCGT
>JAKSPB010000012.1 GCA_024405215.1 Lentisphaeria bacterium
AACCGTCAGCGTCCTGAGGGAATTCCAGCTCTCCGTGGAGCAGATCCAGGAGAAGTTGATGAAGACATACGCCCTCACCGCCGACGAGGCGATGAAGTACATCGCGGGATAGTCGGCGAATATCCTCAAAAGGCCGCTGCAAAACCTCGTTCAAGGGATTGCAGCGGCCCTTCTTGTTTTTTCCTCTGGTGAAAAACTCCCCTGAGATCGGCAGAGGCAAATGCACGTCATGATACCTAAGCATGGTTATATTATGCGAGACAAGCTAGGCAATGCCATCCCTGCGGGGAACGACACTGTTTCTTTCGTGCGAATCAACCGAAGAGCCTTTTGCAAAAGGCTCCGCGATTAAATCCATTTAGACTTGTGGAGGTATAACATGGAAGTTCTTCTTGTCCTCTTGCTATTCATTGTTCCAGGGTTGCTGATCTCCTTGAACACCAAGGTAGGCGAAATTGTGAAAGCCCTGGAACGGCTAAATGCACTACTGGCCGAGAAGGAAGCGTCCTCCCGGAATGTGCCTGATCTTCTTCCTTCCGCTTCAGAGGAAACGGCATCGGAACTGAGGCAAGCGTATCGAAGAACCCAGTGGCAAAGCCCGCCCAAAGAAGAGACGCCTTCGGAACAGGAAGCTTCCGTTCCCACGGCTGTCGCCGTTGCTTCCGATCAACCGATATTCACCGCGTCCTCGGACAAAGAGGCCGCTCCCGCTTCGAGCATTGAAGATAATCCAGACACCGAGAAGAACGAAAATTCCGTCAATCCCCTTGTGTCCTTCTTCAAACAACGATTCGTCAAAATCAACGAGGATGAACAACCGGAATCGGAAGGCGTCCAGGACACTCAGGAGCCCTCCACCCAGGCGCTTTCTGACAATCCCGCGCCGGAAGAACAACCGGCAATCGCCCTGGACAATGCGGCAGATGCGCCGACTCCTGCCGCAGTTTCCGACATGACGGAAACCACAGCCGCGACCGCACCGGACGCCGAACACCTCGTCTCTGCGGAAGTTCCCGCCACATCTACGGAGTCTGAAAACGCTTCCATGGACATGGTGGCAGAAGAAGGCGCCGCCGCTGTCGCGTCTGCGGAGTCCGAATGCGCCCACGTGGCCGCAGCAAAGGAAAACAACTTTGACGAACGCGTGCGGCAGCTCAAGAACTGGCTGATATACGGCCATGCCGCCGGCTGCCCGCAAGACGAGGCCCCCGAAAAACTGGTCGCGACCACCTGGCTGCTCCGGCTGGGCATCCTGGTCATCTTCTGCACGGCGGTCTTCCTGCTCCGACTCTCCATTGAAAGCGGCCTCCTTTCCCCCGCCGGACGCCTCTGCCTGAGCTACCTGGCGGGCGCCGGACTGCTGTATTGGGGAATGACCCGAAAAATGCGCGACCGCTACTGGGTGTTAGGACAGACGCTGATCGGCATCGGCCTGGGGCTATTCTATTTCAGCAGCTACGCCATGACCGCCATGTATCACTTTGTCACGCCTGCCACCGCCGGCATCATCATGTTCCTGGTGACGCTGACCGCCGGCGTCCTCTCTGACCGCCTGAACAGCATCGCCATCGCCATGGTGGCCATGGCGGGAGGATACTCTACGCCACTGCTCCTGGCCACCGACAGCCACGGCATGATCGGCCTGTGTTTCTACCTTCTGCTGCTGGTCTGTGGCGTACTGTGGCTCTCTTATCGGAAAAAATGGGAACAGCTGGTCTGGCTCTCCATGCTCTTCACCTATTTCCTCTTCCTCCTGGGCTTCGCCGACAAGTTCCTGGTCGAGGAATTTGCCGGCTGCCTGTTTTTCCTCGCGTTGTACTTCATCCTCTTCTCCACTTCCGTCTTCCTCTACAACGTCCGCAATGCACAGGAAGTGACGGCCTTGGAAATCATCAGCTTCATCGCCAACTCCGCCTTCTTCCTGCTCCAGGGAATGCTTTTGATTTCCCGCATCAACCATGGAGACCGGCTTTTCTACGCGCCCCTGACTCTCGGAATGGCGTTCTTCTATCTGGCACACGCGATCTTCTTCGCCCAACGGAACCGGGAAGCCGAACGCAAGTTGCTGCTGGCCTTCTGCGCTCTCTGCGGCGTCTATCTGGCCATGACCGCCCCCATCGTCCTTTCCGGCCAGTGGCTAAGCACCGCATGGGCTTTGCAGGGACTGCTCATGCTCTGGCTTGGCGTCCGCATGGAAAGCCGCTTCCTGCGCTGCTGCGCATGGTTCCTGTACATCCTGATGCTAGGCGGACTCTGCCTGGATTTCTTCAACTACGGCCCACTCTATCTCCATGGAGATTATGGCGCGGGCTTCTGGACAGGAGTCCTGGCACGACTCTGCCAATTCGGCATTCCCATCGCCTGCATGGCCTACGGCGGAAAGCTGATGCTCGCCCTGCCCAAAGTTTCCCCCGCGCCTGCGGATGACACATCGGATGCCACTCTCCCGACGCAAATGACCCTGGCAGCCGGCGTCATACTCAACTTCGCCTTCGGCATCCTGCTTCTCTTCCTGCTCTGCGAATGCTTCGTGGACTTCCGGTTCCTGGATGGCGCATACAGGCCCTTCGCACTGACCGTCGTCCTGTCCGGCGGCGCCTTCGCGGCCTTCCTGGCCTGGCGGAGGAACTTGCCCGGACTCTGGCCCGCGACCTTCGTGCTCGTCCTGCTGGCCCTTCTCTTTAAATGCTTCATGGCAGACTATCTGTTCTACGATGTCGCCCAGCACCACGAGTACAACCACATCTTCTCCTGGAACGACACCATTGGAAATCTGCTGAATTACACCACCATGCTGACGGCAGGATACGTCCTCCAGAATTGGCTTGGCGCCAACGAGCGTGAAAAGAACATTGCCCAATGCTGCCGCATCCTCTGGCCCATCCTGCTTTTCTGCTTCTCCACGACAGAATTGAAAGTGATTCTGCACCACACGCTTCCGGGTCTGGAAGTCGGCGGCGTATCTGTACTGTGGGCCACCTTCGCCTTCGCCGCCATCTACATCGGCGTTTCCCGCGGCATCCGCCCCGTGCGCTACGTCGGCCTGGGACTCTTTGCCGTAGTGGTTTTCAAGGTCTTCTGTCTTGACCTGGCGCGTCTTGATGCCTTCTGGCGGGTATGCGCCTTCCTGGCCTTCGGAATCCTGCTGATCGGCGCCGCATTCGTCTATCTGAAGTACTGGCGACCTTCCGGGGAAAAGGACCCCAAGGAGGAGAAAGAATGACGCGATTCGCTTTTCTGCTGACTCTTCTATGCACCGCTCTCTGGGCCGGAGAATGGAGTTTCACGCCACCCCTCTCCCAGGAGGGCGACCAGCTCATCCGCGTAAGGCTCACGCCTGAGGAAATCGCCAGGCTGGGCGAACGGGCGGAGTGGCTGCGTCTGCGCGATCAAAGCGGACGCGAAGTCCCCTTCGCCCTCTCAACAGACCTGGAGACCACCTGGCGTTTCACGGAAAGCGTCCTCTCAACCGAAATCACACAGCTCCGGATGCAGGACGACGGCACCGTGGAAATCCTCTGTGGTCTGCGGAACGGCGTTGAGGCCCCGGAAGAACTGACCGTCAGATTCTCCACCCGTGTCCGGGACTTTGAGGAACAGGTGCAAATCTTCGGCGAAACGACGGATGGCTGGAAGCCCCTCTGCACCGATGGATTCATCTTCGACAGCAGCCGCCTACTAAATCTGCAGAAGCTCACCGTATCCTTCCATCGCGAAAAATGCCGAAAATTCCGCATCCTCCTCTCCCAGGCGAATTTTGAAATCAAGAACGCCCTGCGGCATATTGTGGACAGCGAGAGCTCCACGACAGGAACCACGCATACCGAATCCACCGACCTGGAAGTACGGGACTTCAAAATGGAGGGAATCGAGTTCATAGGCATTGTCAAGACCTTCGACAACAACGCCCCCCGCCTGATGCCCCTCCCTGCCCGTTCCCTGGTGCAGGATTCCCGTTCCCAAGGATACATCGTCACGCCGCGCTTCTATCCCGTCTATGGACTGGAACTGGACAGCGACAGCAGCAACTTCAGCCGACGGCTCTTCATTTCCCAGAGAGCGTTCATCAACGCCAGCTACAGCCATCTTGCCGATGCCACCATCAACCGCCTGCGTCTGAGCGGATACTCCCAGGAGCAGACCAGCGTCCGTTTTCCTCTCGTCAACCAGGGAGACTTGCGGATAGAGTTCGAATCCGGCATGGCGATTCCCCTGCGCCTGACTGCCGCCAGCTGTCTGTCGCCCTGCTACTCGCTGGAGTTCATCGGAAATGCAAAGGACGCGCCATATCATCTCGTCGCCCAGGAGGAAGGCGATCTCCCGCACTACGACATCGGCGGCATTCTCCAATTCGGAAAGGAAAAAATCACCTCCCAGACGACTACGCTGAGCCAGTGCGGGAAATTCCTTGGCGCTTCCTACGAGCGTCAGGCGAAGTCGCCCGTTGTCATTCCCAAGAAGACGAACCTCCGCTGGCTCCTAATGACGGCAGTCGGCGTAGCAATCCTGGCCATGACTTTCGCCCTGGCGAAAGTCATCAGGAACACCGCGCCACCGAAACAGTAATTTATTTCCAGCCGCTTTCGTCCAGTTCGCGGACGGCTGCGAAGATGGCGAGGACGGAGTTGTAGAGGGCGTCGTAGTTGACGCGTTCGGGGATGTCTCCGGGAAGGTGATATTGGCTGTCCTCGTAGGGGCGGGTTCCTTCCAGCATAACGGTATTGAGGAAGCCGGCCTTGATGAAACTGCCGTCGTCGTCATTGGGGCTGGGTTTGGTTGCCAAAGTGCAATCCAGTTCAATGCCATATTTATCCGCCATGGAGGCGATAAAGGCAGCCAGTTCCTTCGCCTCAGGGGCGGTATAGGTGCAGACCATCTTCTTGACGCCTGCGGCCAGATCTTCGTCGGAGACGCCGCTGATGCAGTCCACATTCAGCACCGCGATGACCTTGTCGCCGTTGGCCTGGGCCTCCCGGGCCTCGTCGGCGCTATGCCAGGGCCAGTGCTCCTCGTTGCTGAAAAGCACGCGGACGGTGCGCTTGCGGGGAAGCTTGGCCAATGCGCGGATCATCTCCAGGTTTGCGACCGTGCCGCTGCCGTTGTCAATGGCGCCAGGGCCGTTGATCCAGCTCTGGGAGTCTTTGTGGGAAAGCAGATAGATGATCTCTTCGGGATGTTCGCTGCCCGGCAGCTCGGCCACCACGTTCGCCGCATCGTACCAGGGATCGTCCTCTCTGGGAGTTCCGTGCCAATAACAGCGCTTCACGTTGGGATCGAAGGTGCAGTGGAAGCACTGCACGCGATTGGGCTTCTTCACGACTTTGACGCCGCATGCCTGGATCTGCTCCACCAGCCAGTCGTCCAGTTCATCCAGGGAGCACTTCGCATGGAAGGGCGCAGTATAGTTGACGGCACGGAAGGAGAAGGGATCGCGGGAAATGTAGAAGAGATCCCGCTTCATGCTGTCGCGGGAAATGAGGGAAAGATCGGCCTTGTTCATAAGAATATCCTCTTGAAAATCTTACACAGAGTGGACTACCGCGGTCCGACATGCTTGAAGGCGTCCGGGAGCTTCTTGTAGAAGTCGTCCAGCGGATAGCATCCGGAACGGATTCCGGCACGGGGCGCGGAAGTGCAATCGCCGAAGGTGCGGCAGATGCGGCAGCGGTTCAGCGGACGGCCCTGCAGCACGTCGTCGCAGATGGTAGGATAGGAGAGCACCATCCGTCCGATGCCGACGAAGTCGGTCTCGTCGTGTTCCAGGGCGTATTGCGCAGCGGCGGGAAGATATTCCTGAAGACAGGTGTAACCGGAACCGATCACCTGGATGCCCGGACAGCGCTTGCGGAGTTCCTTGACCGCCAGGAGATGCCGAGAGACGTTGTAGAGCGGATGCTCGGGCATCTGGTAGCCGTCGGAGACGGGATAATATGCCGGACGCTGCATGTGCACATTGTAGTAGGGGCTGCCGATGGTCGCGCAGATGAGTTCAAGGCCGTATTCCTGCATCACCTTCACGAAACGCACGGGTTCCGTCAGCTCGGGATCCATCTGCAGACCAGAACCATCGCCGCCAAAGGCGTAGGGATAGGGCCCCTGCCATGCCATGGGATGCCCCACGCCGTCCTCACCCTTGACAAAGGGGATGATGTCGAAGATGCTCAGACGCGCGGCGATAGGCAGTTCCGGAACGGCTTTGCGGATGCCTTCGGCAATTTCCCGGAAGAAACGCGTACGATTCTCAAAGGGGCCGCCGTAGGGCCCCGGACGGTCGATGGCGGTAAGGAACTCGTAGCCAAGATAGCCGTGGGCCTGCTTTACATCCACGAAATCAAAGCCCGCGTCACGGGCGATGATGGCGGCATCCACATATTGGCGGACGATGTTGGGAATCTCCTCGTCCTTGACCACATTCTCAGGACCGTTGTGGAATTTTGCGTCCAGAAGAGGATTGGCATACGCAGTGACGGATTCCAGGCGGTCGGCCTTGTTCGGGTGGGAAAAGCGTCCCGAGTGAGTAAGCTGGAGGCCGATCTGGAGATCGTCGTCCCTTCCGAATTTCTCCCGATGGGCGGCACGCATTTCCGCGCAGATTTTCTTCAGGGCTTCAGCGGTATGCGGCGCGACCAGGAGCTGCTGCGGATTGCTGCGTCCACTGTGCATGACGGCGGCGGCTTCCGTACCGAAAATCATCTTCGCGCCGCTGGTGGCGAAACGCAGCCAGCGGCGACGCGTGAACTCGGACGGCGCGCCATCGTCCTGGCAGTCCCAGCCTTCCATGGGCAGAATCGCCCAGCGGTTGCCGACCGTGCGACCATGGACGACGGCGGGCTTCGCCAGAGCGTCATGGCCTTCGGAGAGGCCAATCTGGATGCCCTCCTGGCGGAGATATTCGGCAAAGGCTTGCAGAGAAGGAAATTCGGTGACTTTGCGATAAGTGTTCGCCATGGCGCTCTTCCAAGGAAAGGATATCAGTGCTTCAGAAGTTCCAGGAACTCATTGCGAGTGGCCTGTTCGCGCCGGAAGGAGCCAAGCACGGCGCTGGTGACCATGAAGGAGTTCTGCTTCTCCACGCCGCGCATCATCATGCAGAGATGGTGGCATTCCATCACCACGCCCACGCCTTCCGCGTCAATCTTCTCTTTCACGTAGGAAGCAATCTGCTGAGTCAGACGCTCCTGGATCTGCAGGCGGCGGGCGAAGCAATCCACGAGACGAGCCAACTTGCTGACGCCATAGACCTTGCCGCGGGGGATGTAGCCAATGTGGCAGCGACCATAGAAAGGCAACATGTGGTGTTCGCAGAGGGAATAGACCTCGATGTCCTTCACCACGACCATATGGTTGCATTCTTCGCTGAAAATGGCATCGCCGACGATGTCATCAGGATTCTGGTGGATGCCTTGCAAAAGGAACTCGAAGGACTTCTGAACGCGCTCAGGAGTCTTGACAAGACCTTCGCGGGTAGGATCTTCACCGCTAAGCTTCAGGATTTCGCGGATATGGTCGGCAATGGTCAGTTGGGAAAAATCTTCGGACATAGAAGCAGACGGTGTTGAATTTCAGGAGAGAGGGGAGATGTTGGTCCAGGGAGTCCATTCGGCATCGGAAGGCATCTTCCAGTCGCCTCTCGGGGAGAGGGCGATGGAACCGACCTTGGGGCCGTCCGGGGAGCAGTTCCGCTTGAACTGCTGGGTAAAGAAGCGCCGGACGAAGAGCTGCAGCGCACGCTGGATCTCCTCTTCGGGGAACTCTTCGGGAGAGAAGGCGCAACGCGCCAGCGCCTGCAGATTCGCAGGGCTTTCCGCATAGCGCATGAAGTAGTAGAGGAAGAAGTCGTGAAGCGTATAGCTACCCAGGATTCCCTCGGTCTTCTGGGTGCCGCCCGGCAGAAGCTCAGGAGAGACAGGCGTGGCGTTGACGTCGCGCAGAATGGCCGCCAGCCTGGGTTCGCAATGGGCAGCATAATCCTCCACGATGTGGCGGATCAGAGATTTCGGGACATCCGCGTTCACGGCGTACATGGACATGTGATCGCCGTTATAGGTATCCCATCCCAAGGCGATTTCCGAGAGGTCGCCAGTGCCAATGACCATGCCGCCCAGTTCATTGGCCAGATCCATGAGAATCTGCGTGCGCTCCCGCGCCTGTGAATTTTCGTAGGTCACGTCCAGCTCGGCAGGATCGTGTCCGATGTCCTGGAAGTGCTGCAGGACGGCATCCCGGATGGGGATTTCCCGGAAATCGGTTCCCAGCGCGAGAGCCATCTCCTTGGCGTTGTCGTGAGTACGGGAAGTGGTTCCCATGCCGGGCATGGTGATGGCGATAATGAAATTGCGGGGCTTCTTCAGCAGATCGCAGGCTTCCGCGCAGACCAGCAGCGCCAAAGTGGAATCCAGGCCGCCGGAAAGGCCGATGACAAGGCTTCCTGCGCAGGTGTGTTCCATCCGCTTGGCCAGCGCCGCGCTCTGGATGGACAGGATCTCCCGGCTACGCTCGTGCATGGCAGCCGGATCGGCGGGAATGAAGGGGAAGGCGCCGATGGTACGGTATTTCAGCGCGGTGGCCTGGGGCACGGGATCCGTCGGCACGGTGCGGCTGGAGGTGATGGGCGCACAGTCGTTGAAATTGCTCCAGCAACGGCGCTGATGTTCCATCCAGCCGGGATTCACCTCGGTGTAGAGAAGCGTGGCTTCCCGCTCGAAACGTGGATTCTCCGCCAGCAAGTCGCCATTTTCGCAGACCAGCGCGTGCCCGGAGCAGACCTCGTCCGTGGTGGATTCGTAGACACCGGCATTGGCCAGCGCACAAATGCAGGAGAGCTGTCTGGCGTGTGCGGAGAGCATTGCGGCGCGGGCCACGCTCTTCCCGGCCAGTTCGGCATCCGCCCCCAGGCAGAAGAAAAGCTTCGCGCCATTGAGCGCCAAATCGGCAGTGGGAGGAATCACGGCACGGAGGTCCTCCAGCATGGCGCAGGAGAAGACGAAGTCGTTGCCGGCATCGAAGAGCAGGTCATTGCCGAAAGGAACGGGTTCGCCGCAGAGAATGATATCGCCGCCATCATGTTCGCTGACAGAACGGAACTGGCGCTTTTCATAGGCGGAACGGTAGTTCGCCAGGTAGGTCTTGCCGCAGACGCCCAGAATGCCGCCATTCTGCAGAACGACCGCGGCGTTATAGAGGCGGCATTGGATACGCAACGGCATTCCCACAATCAGAATCGTGGAATGGCCGGCAGTCTCGCCGACCAGCTTTGCCAGGGCGGACTCCGCAGCCTCCAGCAATGCTGGTTGCTCGAAGAGGTCGCCGCATGTCGCTCCCGTAAGGGAGAGCTCCGGTGTCACCAGCGCAGCGGCGCCATTAGCCAGCGCAGCGCGATAAAGCGCCGCGATCTCAAGGGCGTTTGCGACCGGATTGGCGACATGAGCCTGCGGAATCCCGCAGGCGATACGATAGAAACCGTTCAGCATTTTTGTTACAAGTTCTCGGAAGCCATGGACTACCCGCGCAACTAATCTCGGGGAGAGCGAGAGCATCGCCCCCGCATTGCGCGGGGGCAAACTACCAATCAAAAGCTTGGAAAGCCATTGGCAATGCGATGTTCGACGCTACTTCTCGAATCTGCCGCAGCAAGCCTTGTACTTCTTTCCAGAACCGCAGGGGCAGGGATCATTGCGCCCGACCTTGGGGGCCTGGCGATGGATGGTCACCGGCTGAGCGGGCTGGGCGGGTCTGCCGGCCGGCCCCTCGAACTGCCCGAAACTACGGTGCATGGTCTGCAACTGCGAAGGCAGGCGGCGCTTCGTGGCCTCCTGCGTGCCATCGGGGTTCTCCACACTGCCCTGCGGCGCACGGGGCGCCTTGCGTTGCTCCTTGTCTTCTTCATCGCCCTTGGCGTCACCGTCCGGATTCGTCGGACGGCGGACAATGCGATAGCGGAAGATGTTGGTGCAGACGGCGTCCTTGACGCTGCCCAGCAGGGTGGAGTAGAGATTGAAAGCCTCCTGCTTGTATTCCACGAGAGGATCGCGCTGGCCGTAGGATCGAAGCTGGACGCTCTGGCGCAGGTCGTCCATGTCGTAGAGATGCCCCTGGTAGAGGTTGTCCAAGGCGTTGAGCATGATATAATGCTCAAGCCAGCGGCTGGGTTCCTCGCCTTCGGCTGTCTCCTTGACGGTATAGACTTCGTCGATGCCGTTCATGATGGCGGCAATCATCGTCTCGGGATCCTCCTGGTTCTTGGGATCGGTGAAGGTTTCCGGCGGGAAACGGAAAGGAATGGTACGGTTCAGCCAAGCCTGCAATTCGGAGGTATCCAAGGCCTCGTTCTTGGGACGGGACGCGAATGCGGCGTCCACGCGTTCGCCAACAGCGGTCTGGATGAAATCCATGAGGAGCTTCCGGGAGTCCTCGGTGGTGAGGATTTCCTTGCGCAGGCCATAGATGGCGGCGCGCTGCTTGTTCATGACATCGTCGTATTCCAGGGTGCGCTTGCGGATGCCGAAATGCTGCTGTTCCACACGCTTCTGGGCCTTCTCGATAGAGCGGCTCAGCAACGGATGGGAGAGTTCCTGTCCCTCCTCCAAGCCCAGGCGCTCCATGATTCCGGCGACACGGTCGGAACCGAAGAGACGCATCAGATTGTCTTCCAGAGAGACGTAGAAACGGGAGGACCCCGGATCACCCTGTCGAGAGCAACGTCCGCGCAGCTGCAGGTCGATACGGCGGGCGTCATGGCGCTCGGAGCCGATGACATGCAGACCGCCTAGTTCCTTGACGCCAGGTCCCAGCTTGATATCGGTACCACGACCGGCCATGTTGGTGGCGATCGTGACGGCGCCCATCTGTCCAGCCCGGGAGACAATCTCTGCCTCGCTCTGGTTATGTTTGGCGTTCAGGACATTGTGGATAATGTGCTCGCGGGTCAGCAGACGGGAGAGCAGTTCGGAGACTTCCACGGAGATGGTACCCACCAGAACAGGCTGGCCCTTCTTGTTGCACTCCACGATCTCCTCAATGATGGCGCGATACTTTTCGCGCTGGGTCTTATAGATCCGGTCGTCGTAGTCGATGCGCTTGCAGGGGCGGTTCGTGGGAACCGAAACCACATCCAGGTCATAGATGGACTTGAATTCCGTAGCCTCGGTGGAGGCGGTACCCGTCATGCCCGCCAACTTCGTATACATCCTGAAGTAGTTCTGGATGGTGATGGACGCCAGGGTCTGGGTCTCGCGCTCAATCTGGACATTCTCCTTCGCCTCCAGGGCCTGGTGAAGGCCCTCCGCGAAACGTCGGCCGGGCTGGGGACGGCCCGTGAACTCGTCGACGATGATGACCTTGTTGTCTTGTACAACGTACTGTACATCCTTTTCGAAGAGGCAGTATGCCCGGAGCAGCTGTGAGATGTTGTGAAGCATCTCGGCCTTGCGGTCGTATTCCACCTGGGCGCTCTTGCGGCGCTCCAGCTTCTCCTCCTCGGAGAGCTTCGTATCGGCATCCAGTTCGCTGAAGATGGCAGGCAGATCGGGGATGACGAACGCCTGGGGATCGGAGGGCATCATGTCCAGACGCCCCTTTTCGGAGAGCTCGGATTCGCCGCCCTTCTCGTCCACGGTGAAATAGAGCTCCTCCTTGATCTGCTGCAGGAGTCCCCGGTTGGTGTCGGAATGCCATTCCACATCCACCCGTTCCAGCCCCTTGCGGACGGCGGGCTCCTCCATGAAACGGCGCAGCAGCTTGTGGCGCGGCATGCCGATCTTGACCTTGGCCAGCAAATGGTATGCCTCGTCCTTCTCTTCCGCGGTGGCGTCTGCCTTGTCCAGCAGGGTCTTCGCCTGCTGAAGCAACTCGGCCATCAACTTGTACTGACGTCCGAAAAGCGCCTCCACCATGGGCTTCACCTTGTCGTACATGTGGGTGGAGACCTTGGCGGGACCGGCGATGATCAACGGAGTACGGGCCTCGTCAATGAGGATGGAGTCGATTTCATCGACGATGGCGTAGAAGTAGTCGCGCTGGACCAGGTCTTCCTTGGAATGCGCCATGCCCATGTCACGCAGGTAGTCGAAGCCGAACTCGGAATTGGTACCGTAGGTGATGTCACAGTTGTACATCTGTCGGCGTATTTCCGGCGACTGGTTGTTCTGAATGCACCCCACGGTCAGTCCCAGCCACTTGTAAAGATGTCCCATCCAGTCGGAGTCACGCTTGGCCAGGTAGTCGTTCACGGTGACCAACTGGACGTTGCGCCCCGTCAACGCATTCAGGTAGAGCGGCATGGTGGCCACCAGGGTCTTTCCTTCACCGGTGGCCATTTCCGCGATCTTGTGCTGATGAAGCACGATGCCGCCCATGATCTGGACGTCGAAGGGCACCATGTTCCATTCCAGGCGGTGCCCCGTCACTTCCACAAAATGCTCCTCCTCCTTGGTGGACTCCTTCAAACGGCGGCAGGCGTCCTTCACGACGCCGAAGGCTTCGCAGAGGATGTCATCCGTGGTCTCGCCCTTCTGCAGGCGTTCCTTGAACTCCAGGGTCTTTGCCTGGAGTTGCTCGTCGGTCAGGCTGCGGTAGCTCTCGGCCCATTCGTTGACTTTATGGACAAGGGGCCACAGCTTGTTGACGACGCGCTTGCTGCGGCTGGCGAAGAGTTTTTTAGTAATCCAATCGAGGAACATTTTGGAGAAATGGTGTACGTGAAAAGTTCAGGGCGGATGCCGCGCCGGGCGCGGCGAAACAGCCGGTTATTTGGAGCCGGGATGGACCAGGGGCTTGCCTTCGCGGCAGAGGGGGCAATCAGCAGGATCAAAAGTCTGCAGGGAGAGTTTCAGAAGGCTCTTGAAGGGCACGTCGAACTTCGCGCCGCCCTGGCTGCGGTCCACCATGACGGTCACGCCAACCGGGATGGCCCCGAAGGAACGCGCCAGGTCAATGGTCTGCTGGACACGGCCGCCCTTGGTGACCACGTCTTCGGCGATGAGCACGCGCTCGCCGGGCTTCAGACTGAAACCACGGCGCAGGACCAGGTTGGATTGGTCGTCCTTCTCGGCGAAGATGGCACGGGTCTTGAGAGCCTTGCCGACTTCCTGGCCGACGACGATGCCGCCGATGGCAGGGGAGAGGACCACGTCGATCTTCTCGTTGGCCCAGGGCTTCGCCATTTCGGTGCAGAGCTGGCTGGCCAGCTCGGCGTACTGCAACAGCAGGGCTGCCTGGAAGTAGTGATCGCTATGCAGACCGCTGCGAAGGAGGAAGTGGCCGGTAAGCAAAGCGCCGGTGTCGGACATGCACTTCAGGATTTCAGCTTCAGTCATGGTAGTGTCTCCTATTTTTTCGTTGACATCTTGGGTTGAATTGTCTTGGCAAGCTTGTCAATGCCGTCACAGATAGCAACGGCCAGCTTGTCCTGGTAGGCGGGCTTCAGCATTTCCGCCCGCTCCTTGTCGTTGGAAAGAAATCCCAGCTCCACCAGCATGGCGGGGGCGGGGGTGTCAATGATGACCTTGAACTGCTTCCGCTTGATTCCACGGTCAACAGCTTTGGTGGCGGAGACCAACGCCCGCTGCGTGTGGTACGCCCACAGGGCGCTGGTACGCTGGTAAGGCGTGGCGGCGCCGGTCTTGCCGATGTTGGTGGTGCCGAAGGAAGGAACGCCCGGAGGATTGGCGATGAAGACCTCGACGGCGTTGCTAGTCGAGTCCGCGGCGGAATTGCCGTGGATGGAAAGGCAGAGATCGGGCTTTTTCTTGACGGCGAAGTCGCAGCGTTCCTGCAGGCTAGTGGTCTTGTCCGCCGTTCGAGTCATGCTCACCTGATATCCCCGGGCCTTCAAAACGGCGGCCACGCGCCGGGCCATCAGGAGATTCAGGTTCTTTTCCAGGAGCTTCCCGTGAGATGCGCCCTGGTCGGTTCCGCCATGCCCGGCGTCGATCACGATGGTCTTGATGGCGCGCCGGGGAATCAGCGTGGTGTTGAGCAGCGGTTCCAGGAACTCCGTGAAGTCGGTTTTCTCCAGCAGGAAAAGTCCGTTCTTCCAAAGCACGGGATAGCTCAGGCTGGCAGTGGTGCCGCTGACGGTGAAGATTTGCTTGGCAACCGTGAAGACAATGGTCTCGCCGCGAGATGTGGTCAGGGTGATGACGCGATCCTTGCCTACCGTCTTCTCCGCGGCCTTGAACCCGAAGTGCCTGGCCACCTTCCGCAAATCCAGGTATTTCCGCTTGCCATAGGTGAGTTCCGGAATCGCGGGCCTCTTCGGAGCCTTGGCTGGCTTCTGCGACGGCGTGGATTTCTTCGGCGCCTGGACGGCTGCCGCCTTCGGCGGAATGGCCTTCCGGACAGGCTGAGGCGTAGCACAAAGCACTGTCCCCCCCAGGAGGAACGATGCCAGAAGAACGCGGATGGCGCTGTAGCAGAAGTTCATGAACCTAACCAATTTTGACAACGGCGGCCTTTTCGCCGCGGATGACTTCCTCGTCAATGACGCAGGTGCCCTTCTGGCCTTCCGCCAGCTTGGGCAAGTCGAACATCACGTCCAGCATCCGCTTTTCGATGATGGCGCGCAGTCCGCGTGCGCCCGTGTGCAGGGCCGTCGCCTGCTCGGCCACGGCCTTCAGGGCCCCGGGAGTGAATTCCAGTTCCACGCCGGAAATCCGCATGAGCTGCTGATACTGCTTGACGATGGAATTCTTGGGTTCCGTCAGAATGTGCACCAAGTCGTCCGTGGTGAGTTCGTTCAACGCGGCAATGACCGGCAGACGCCCCACCAGCTCGGGAATCAATCCGAACTGAACAAGGTCCTCGGGCTCCACGTGCTGGAGGGGGTTCTTCGCAATGTCCACGGCATTTTCCACTGCCTTGTCTTCGCTGCCGGCCTCGCCGAAGCCAAGTTGACGGGAACCGCCACGCCGGGCGACAATCTTGTCCAGCCCCACGAAGGCACCGCCGCAAATGAAGAGGATGTTCCGGGTATCCAGATGCAGGTATTCCTGGTCGGGATGCTTGCGGCCGCCCTTGGGAGGGATGTTGGCCACGGTGCCTTCCACGATCTTCAGAAGCGCCTGCTGGACGCCCTCGCCGGAGACGTCGCGAGTGATGGAAACATTCTGGGTCTTGCGGGCGATCTTGTCGATTTCGTCCACATAGACAATGCCCATGGAGGCCTTTTCCAGATCGAAGTCAGCGGCCTGGACCAGGCGCAGCAGGATATTCTCCACGTCTTCGCCCACATAGCCGGCCTCAGTGAGGGTGGTGGCGTCGGAGATGGCGAAAGGCACCTGCAGACGCTTGGCCAGCGCCTGCGCCAGGAGGGTCTTGCCGCTGCCGGAAGGCCCCAGCATCAGCACATTGCTCTTGGAGAGCTCCACATCGGAGGCGGCGAAGAGATCACCCTTGTTCCGCTCGTTGAGGAGGCGCTTGTAATGGTTGTGGACGGCGACTGCCAGAGCCTTTCGCGCCTCTTCCTGCCCGTAGCAATACTGCCCCAGGTAGTCATAGATCTCCCGAGGCGTTCCCAGGCTTTCCATGGTCAGCGGAAGCGACAGAGCACCCTTCTTGGTCTTCGGCTGGTCGCGGCAGTCGAGTTCGTTTTGAAAACCGAGGGCCCCGACATCCACCCGGGAGGCGACCTCCGCGAAATGAGCCATGACCTCCGGGACCCGGGAGGCGTCCGCAGCGGAAAGCAGCGCATGCGTGCAGTCCAGGCAGACGCTAGGCAGACCGGGAGTAGTCAATCCCTGGGTGATGCCGAACTGGTCCACAGGCAGCTGTCGCCCGCAGAGCATGCACTGCGCCTTCTGGGATTTCTTCGTGGTAGTGCGTGGCATGGGGGGCTACTTCTTGGCGGAGAGTTTGGGCTGGGGCTCGATGACGCTGTCGACCACGTGGTAGTCGCAGGCCTCCTGTGCGGAGAGGAAGAAATCGCGCTGGGAATCCCGGGCGATCTGCTCGGCGGGCTTTCCGATGTGCTTGGCCAGGATATCGTAGAGGACCGCGCGGGTCTTCAGGATCTCCTGTGCCTGGATGTCGATATCCGCCGCCGTTCCCTGGCATCCGCCGGAAGGCTGATGGATCATGATGCGGGAATGAGGCAGCGCGAAGCGCTTTCCGGGCGCGCCGGCGGCCAGCAGCACGGCGCCCATGGAAGCAGCCTGGCCAATGCAGTAGGTGCGCACATCGCAGGAGACCATCTGCATGGTGTCGTAGATGGCCAGACCGGCGGAAACCACGCCGCCCGGGCTGTTGATGTAGAAATGGATGTCCTTCTTGGGATCCTCGCTCTGCAGGAAGAGGAACTGGGCCATGATGCAGTTGGCCACCGCATCGTCCACCTCGCTGCCCAGCATGACAATGCGGTCCTTCAGCAGGCGGGAGTAGATGTCATATTGGCGCTCGCCGGCGCCGGTCTGCTCGATGACGTACGGAGCGTAGAAATTGTTCTTGATTGCCATAAGTATTTTTCCATTCGGTTGTGTTTTTACGCGCCGACCACCCTCGCGTACGTGTGCTCGTGCGCGCGTAGAAAATTTGCCAGCCGGAAGACGACTGGCGTAATCCGAGGCTTGCGCCCCGGACGCAGAACAGACCGCAGTCCATTCCGCCTTCCCGAAGAAAGACGGACGGATTGCGGCTGTTGAAATGCCGTTCCGGCTGAGGGCGCAAAACCCTTTGTGTTTTTATCCCTAGAAGCCCTAGGAATTAGGCGTTTTATTTCGCTTCAGGAGCGCCGTTCACAGTGATGTCGGCTTCCTTGACCATCAGGGCGATGACCTTCTGGCGGATGATGGTGGCGATCATGTTGTCCCAGGCCCCGCGGTCATTGCGGATTTCCTTGACAAACTGGTCGAAGCTCATGCCCATCTGCTGCGCGTTGAAGGCGCAGTAGCTGTAGAGGTCGTCGTTCTGGACCTGCAGGTTTTCCTTCTGGGCGATGACATCGAAGGCGCGCATCAGGCGCATGGTCTTCGGAATGTCCTCGTTGACCTTCTTCTGGGCGGCCTCCAGCTCCTTTGCCAGCTCGTCGCCGGTCACGCCGCGGCCTTCCAGGCTCTTCTTCTCCATGTCCATGCCTTCCTTGATGGCCTCGGCAAGGCGCTTGGGAGGAAGTTCGAAGTCAAGCAGCGCGGAGTATGCCTTGGTGACCTGGTCGTAGACATTGTTCATCTCGTTGGCCTCGGCCTGCTGCTCCATGCGCTCGCGGATCTGCTTCTTCACGCCATCCATGTCCTTCACGCCGAAGTTCTTGAAGAAAGCATCGTCAAAGGCGGGGGGCTGGAAGCCGTGGACTTCGCGCACGACGAAGTGGTAGTTGAGGGTCTTGCCGCGGAGAGCCTCGATGCGGAAGTCCTCGGGGAAGGTGACGGCCGCGTCCTTCTCGCCATTGACGGCCACGCCGGCCAGAATGCCGGTGATGCCGGGGATGGTCTCGGGATCGCGCATGATCTGCCAGGCGTTGTTGCCGGTCAGCAGATACTTGGCCTGGGCGTTGTTCTTCAGCTCCTCGTCGGCATCGGTGGTGTAGTCCACGCGCAACATGTCGCCAGCTTCGGCGGGACGCTCCAGCTTGACATAGGTACCATGCATGCGAATGAAGGTCTCGGAAGCCTCGTCCACCTTCTTCTGCTCGATTTCGTGGTAGTTCTTGGTAGCCTTCAGGCCCTTGTAGGAGGGAAGCTCAAACTCGGGATAGATCTCGAAGGTGGCCTTGATGGTGAAATCCTGTCCAGCGGTGTATTCGGGAACCACGTCATTCTCCAGATCCACGCCACCGGCCAAAGCCAGCTTCTTCTCGTCGACGACCTCGGTCAAGGCCTTGTTCAGAAGCTGCTGGGCAACATCCGCGCAGATGTCCTTCCCGTACTGGGAAATGATCATGGACTGCGGGATATGGCCGGCGCGGAAGCCGGGCTTCTGCACTTTGGTCATGTACTGGGTCAGCACATCGTTATACGTCTTCTTGCCGTTTTTCGCGGGGACGACCGCGGTCAGCTGCATGGTGCACGGCGCAATCGTCGCCAGTTCGGCGTTCAGACCACTCTTGTAGGTTTCCACTTTCGACTCCTTGGATAAAGAGTTCTGCTTGAAAAGATAGACACATTCCACGTTCTTACGAGACTTTTGGAAAAGCCTCTTCACGGTAAACGGTACCGCGCGGAAAGTGGTTTACTATAATCCGCCTGCGACAAACGGACGGCCTTTTTCCGCAATTCCCTTGCACGGCATGACATGGAAATACACGTTCAGCGTGCCGGAGCTTGTGGTTCCGGCCATCGTCGAACGCGCCATCGGAAACAGCTCCAACCGCCGGCATGACCTTGACAAGGGTTCGGAATGCTTTGTGGGCAACATGCTTCGCCACACTGCCCCCAGACCTCAAGCCCGCCTGCAATCCAGATACAAAAAATGCCGCCCTGAACTGCAGACGCCTACCAGGCAACAAGCAGGAGAAAGGAACGGCACATTGCCTTATACCCTGAAACTGGCCTTGTCAAATGGGGAAAGGGGGAATAGTGCTTTTCATCTTTTGATTCTTTTACACTGAAAGGAAGCTTTTCGGAAGTCGTTATTCTTGCAATTCTTCCCTGCCTGAATATATTACAGAGTTTTACTAGAAAAAGTTTTGTCCAACCTTCACAAAAAGAAAAGGAAAAAAACATGAGCCAACAGCATACCAAGTCTGAGAAGCGTGCCCGTCGCAAGCGTTACGCAATCCGTCTGCGTGAGCGTATCAACGAAGCCAAGGCGGCTGCCAAAAAGAAGTAGGTTTTAACCTCGCCGGAAATTGTTCCGGACGGGACACGGCATATCTGTCCGTCTTTTCAGTCGCCTGGAAGCGACCGAGAACCGGATGCCGTGTCCTTTTTGTTTTTTACGGCATCCGGTTAGATGCCAAGTTCGCGGATCCCTCCGCGGACTGTTTACAGGGAAGGGAGCCATTAGAGAATGGCCGTCAAGAATTTATCGGAGGGAAAGACACGTCGTGACGTTCATTCTCTAACGGCCCCTAGAGATGAAGTAGCCAGTAAAAAAAACAGGAACAACCACAACATGGCAACAAGCAAGAAGACTGTGAAGAAAGAGGTTGTGTGCAACGAGCCGCAGTGCACGGGAATGAAGTATGTGTATCGTTTCGGACAGAACGCAGCGGAAGGCAATGCCGAAATGAAGAATCTGCTGGGTGGCAAAGGCGCCAACTTGGCAGAGATGAGCCGCCTGGGTCTGCCGGTTCCCGCCGGTTTCACCATCACCACCGAGTGCTGCAACAAATATTTCGCCCTGAATGGCCAGTTCCCCGAGGAACTGAAGGCCCAGGTCGAAGAAGCCCTCCTGGCCGTTGAAAAGCAAATGGGCCGCAAATACGGCGATTCCAAGAATCCCCTGCTGGTCTCCTGCCGTTCCGGCGCCCGCCAGTCCATGCCCGGCATGATGGACACCGTGCTGAACATCGGCCTCTCCACCGCCACCATCCCCGGCCTCATCGCCCAGACCAAGAACGAGCGCTTCGTGTGGGACTCCTACCGCCGCCTCATCATGATGTATGCCGACGTGGTCATGGAAAAGGCCGAAGGCATCGACCCCATTGACGGCAAGGGCATCCGCAAGCTGCGGGACGACATGCTGGCCCAGTACAAATACATCAAGGACTACAAGTCCGACACCGATCTGACCGCAGCGGACCTGAAGGACCTCTCCAGCGCCTTCAAGCGCCGCATCCTGGAAGTCCTGGGCACCGAATTCCCCGACGATCCCATCAAGCAGCTGTGGGGCGGCATCGGCGCCGTCTTCAAGAGCTGGAACGGCGCGAAGGCCGTCTCCTATCGCCGTATCGAGGGCATTCCGGATGACTGGGGCACCGCCGTCAACGTGCAGACCATGGTCTTCGGCAACATGGGCGAGACCAGCGCCACCGGCGTCGCCTTCACCCGCAACCCCGCCACCGGCGAGAACAAGTTCTTCGGCGAATGGCTGGTGAACGCCCAAGGCGAAGACGTCGTGGCCGGCATCCGCACTCCCAGCCCCTTGAACAACGAGACCAAGAACGAGCGCAACCGGAAGATGAAGTCCATGGCCGAGGTCATGCCCGAGGCCTACAAGGAGCTGGTCGCCATTCGCGACACCCTGGAAAAGCACTATCGCGACATGCAGGACCTGGAGTTCACCGTGGAAAACGGCCGTCTCTTCATGCTGCAGTGCCGCGTAGGCAAGCGCGGCGGAAAAGCCGCCGTGACCATGGCCCTGGACATGCTGGCGGAAAAGCTGATTGACGAACCTACCGCCGTGATGCGCGTCCAGCCCAACCAGGTCATTGAGTTCCTGCTGCCCATCATCGAGCCCGCAGCCGAACAGCGCTCCAAGGTCCTGGTCCAGGGCCTTCCCGCCGGTCCCGGCGCCGCCTTCGGTGGCATCTACTTCTCCAGCGCGGACGCCGTCGAGGCCGTCAAGCTGGGCAAAAAAGCCATCCTGGTCCGCGAAGAGACCAACCCCGAAGACGTGGAAGGCATGCGTAGCGCCGACGGCATCTTGACCGCCCGCGGCGGCATGACCAGCCACGCCGCTCTGGTCGCCCGCGGCTGGGGCAAGTCCTGCATCGTCGGCGCCAGCGACATGGTGGTCGACGAAGTGAACAAGACGGTGAAGATCGGTGACAAGATCCTCCACGAGGGCGATGTGATCACCATCAACGGCTCCAAGGGTTTTGCCTACGAAGGCGACCTCCCCCTGGTTCCTCCCACCGCAGGCGCAGACTATTCCAAGTTCCTCAAGTTCATGAACCTGGTGGACAAGCATCGCACCATGGGCGTTCGCGCCAACGCGGACAACCCGGCGGATGCCCAGAAGGCCCGCGAGTTCGGTGCCGAAGGCATCGGCCTCTTCCGCACGGAGCACATGTTCTACGGCACCGGCAGCGCCGAGCCTCTCTTCCTGCTGCGCAAGATGATCCTGTGCGTGGACAAGAAGGACCGCATCGCCGTCCTGAAGGAACTCTTCCCCGCCATGAAGAACGACATCAAGCAGACCATGAAGTGCATGGGAGACTACCCCGTGACCGTCCGTCTGCTGGATCCCCCGCTGCACGAGTTCGTTCCCCACTCCAAGACCGGACGCATGGAGCTCTCCAAGTCCCTGAACGTGGCCGAGGACGAGATCGTGAAGCGCATTGACGCCCTGGCGGAATCCAACCCCATGATGGGTCACCGCGGCGTCCGCCTCTCGGTGACCTATCCTGAAATCACCGAGTACCAGGTCCGCGCCATCTTCGAGGCCGCCGCCGAGATCTCCGTCGAGGAGAACCGCATGGTGGTTCCCGAAATCATGGTTCCCATCACCAGCGACATCCGCGAGCTGAAGTACGTCTCCGACATCGTCAAGAATGTCCATGCGGAAATCAAGCGCCGCTTTGACTTCAAGGAGTTCAATTACCATTTGGGCACCATGATCGAAATTCCCCGCGCCGCCCTCAATGCCGACAAGCTGGCCGGCGTTGCGGAGTTCTTCTCCTTCGGCACCAACGACCTCTCCCAGATGACTTTCGGATTCTCCCGCGATGACATCGGCGCCTTCATGGGCGAATACCTGAACAAGCACATCATCGACGCGGATCCCTTCCAGACCATCGATGTGGACGGCGTGGGGCAGCTCATCAAGATGGCTGCCGAAAAAGGCCGCTCCGTGCGTCCCGACATCCATCTGGGCATCTGCGGCGAACAGGGCGGCGACCCCGCCTCCGTGGAGTTCTGCTACAACGCGGGTCTCACCTACGTCAGCTGCTCCCCCTTCCGCGTGCCCATCGCCCGCGTGGCTGCCGCACAGGCCGCCATCCGCGCCCAGAAGAAGGCCGCTAAATAGCCTGAGCCTCCGCTGAACGGAAAAGGGCTGTTGCCATACCTCGATCGAGGCGGCAACAGCCCTTTTTTTATTGGAACTAGTTATCTATGTTGCCGTTATTGACGACTCGGAATTATTCTGCACCTGAAACGCATGCCTAGGAAAAATGCCAAGTTTGAACACAGGCAATTTAAGTATGTAATTCCGTTTTTGTATTTATTGTGCAAAAACGGAATAGCATTGGTATATTAACAGAAACTGCTTTCTTGTATGTTGGAGATTTTTTAATTTTCGGAAATGTTCAGAATGCAGAGAATATACGACAAACTGATGGCAAGGTGGCTTTTTATTGCGATGATGGCCGTGCTTTGTATGATGACAAGCGGTTGTCTGCGTATGACGGCTGAAGTCGGGGCTCAAATAATGTCGGGATTCGGTTCGGAACACTCCGAGCCTATTCTTGTGAACGACAAATATTTCGATGGCACGCGTCATGTCGCTCCGCTGCTTCTGACTCCTGCCGCGCCGATTGCCCTGATTGATTTGCCGCTGGAATTCGTGTGGGATGTGGTTCTTGTGCCACCACAGCTAAGGTGGCAGATAACGGACTATTTCAAGGAACAGAGACGCCTGGCCAATCGCACATTGTTGCAGGTCATTTGCGACAGGGATATCTCTGTGGCCTTGCGCCGTCTGAAAAAATCCGGCGACCATTATGACGACATGATCATCGGTCATTTGATCTGGAAGGACGAGGCTGATAAGAAGCGGATGCTTCCGTTGATCGACGCGATTTTCAAAAGCGACATCAGATTTGCCGAACAAGCGCTTTACGATCAGAATCTTCTTATGGGCGATAATCTTGAATTCTACAGATATTTGTTTGCGATGGGACTGTTGTCGCCAAAGGCATTCCCGCGTGAGCATGCGGTATATAATGCCATGGAAACGATGCTCGGAAATTACGTTGAAGAACTTGAACCGCATCTTGAACTGGTAAGGCTTCTGCTGGCAAACGGCTGCAATCCCAATTCCGTGCCGTATCCGAATCAACTGTATCCAGAACCGCGATACGTGACACTGAGTGCTCTTGATCTGGCCGAGATGACATACAAAAGGGAAGCAGAAAGAAATGATGTCGGAAGAAGTATCAGCGCAAGCAAATGCATCGATTTGCTGAAGTCGTATGGTGCGAAAAGTGGCCGCGAACTCAATTTGCGTTACGATTTGTACATATCGACGCTTTCGCATTTCTTCTCGTATCGTGATCTGAATCGTTTCAAAGAACGTCTAGAGACGGTGGACCAGGATGAAATGGCCAAGGCGCTGTGGCACATAATGCATGCCATCAGGTGGGAGAATCCAGAATTTCCAGATCGCATGCCGTTCGTCAAGGCGTTGGTTGAACATGGAATGAAATATCCGTACTTTCTGTTGTGCGCCCCAGAACTCTTTGTCCCTGAAAACATGGATTTTTACGAGTTCATGTTTGAAAACGGCTTGAATCCGGCTGAATATCCAAACGAGCATGCCGTCTGGTCGTGCTGCTATAATATCATTCAGCTGCGCGGAAGGGCTGCAAACACATATTTGGAATTTCTGAAACTGCTTCTTGAGAAGGGATGCAATCCGAACAGCGTGCCGGGAAGATGGTGCATGCATTCGTTCTATTTGCCAAAAGATATCTTCCCGAATCCAACTCCGCTCGCCTTGATCAGTTATTATCGCATGAGACGCATGTATGGAATCAACGCTCAAGCAACACAGAAAAAGGCATACGACATTGTTAAGGGATATGGCGGTACGCTTTGAACGCATCCTTCCGCCGACAGTGGACTGTCAGGAAGGAATCCGTTACTGTCCTAGTATTCTAGGCGAATATCCCAAGTGACTGTTACCCACCCAATTAAGTATAGCAACGAGCCTAGGCACTATTGGGAAAGTCATGGAAATCTACAGAAATCTATAACTTTTGTAGATAGTGCTTGCTCTAAATGGCGGGAGTTTTCCAGGTAAATATGTTAAACTGGGTGGAGGGAGGGGGTGGAGCCTTCCCTATTTAAAGGAAAAAGAAGGGGGCCACACAAAATCTTCCGAGAAGGGAGCCATTCAAAATCTTTGGATCTTTGCAGGAGCCTCCCTAAAATGTCCGAAGGAAGCCACGCGCGAAAACTCCCCGAAAGGAGCAAAGCCACTATCGTTTAGGAATTACATACTTAAGTTGCCTGCGTGTCCTGAGGCTGCGTTTTTTGAGACTTGCGCCTCGGGCACAGGACAAGTCCGTATCGTCAATCAATAACGGCAACTATAGGTATATAGTTCCCTATCGTTTGACCAGCCGGGCAGCGAAGGCGCCATCATGGCTTTCCGTGGGGTAGAGCTGCTGATGCCCTTCCAGGGAAAACTCCGGATGCTTTGCCAGGAATGCCTGGACCTGCAGGATATTCTCGTCATCTTCAATGGAACAGGTGCTGTAGACCAACCGACCGCCGGCTTTGACCAGCTGGCAGGCGCCTTCCAGAATCTCCCGCTGAAGCTTGCAAAGCTTCTGCAAATGCGCAAGGGAGAAATTCCGGCGGACATCGGGACGCCGGCGGATGACACCGGTATTGGAGCATGGCACATCCAGCAGGACGCCGTCCAGCGACGCAGCTGGCAGCGTGGGATGGGCGGCATCCTGTACCTCGATGACGGCAATGGGACATCCGGCCAGATTTTCCCGCAGGCGGTCCAGCCGTCCAGGCGCGCTGTCGAAACTATAGAGCCGTCCCTGATCCCGGAGACGTTCGGCGATGGCGACGGATTTACCGCCTGGCGCGGCGCAGAGATCGCCAATGACTTCTCCCGGGCGTGGATCCAACAGGGATGGCGCCAGAAGCGTGGATGCGTCCTGCAGATAGTACTCCGCAGGCTGGAACTCCTCTGGGGATTCCTGCAGCGTGGCAGCGGCCTCTTCAAAGGCCATCGGCGAAGGCAGCGCAGCCAGGGAGCCACGGAGGCGAGCGGTAACAGTCGCCGGCTGCTGAAGCAGCGTGGCCAGTTGCGCCGTCCATTCCGCGCCGTGAGCGGCCTTCCAGCGTTCATAGAGTGCATCAGGCAGGTTGCACCGGATGGCCGGCGGCGCGTCTTTCAGCAGCGCCTCCAGCGCGACCGCATCGGGTGCCTCCCGAAGGAGCTTCCGGAGAACGGCGTTGACGAAACCGGCCGCCTCCCGGCCGCCCTGCTTCTTGGCGTGCTCCACCGCCAAATCCACGCAGGCAGGCGCAGGCAATCCGGAGAGAGCGTAGCATTCCGTCAAAGCCCATTCCAGCAGGAGCTGCATACGCGGTCTCAGGCGCTGGCAGCGTTTTTTCAGCAGCCAGGCGAAGCCGATGCGCTTTCGGTTCCAGGAGAACCAGAGGTTCTTCAGCAAAGGCGTGGCGTTGTCGGGAATCCCCGCGCCTGGTGCCGGCGGTGCGGCGGCCAGGGTCAGAAATTCCTGCATGGCACGCTGGGCGGCAGGAGCAGATTTGCTGTCGGGTGTGGTCATTTTTCAGGAAGGAAATATAGTAATCAAAACTACCGGGACAATTCAGCAATTGCCTCGGTCATGTCATTTGTCTTAATGTAACCATCCCGGGGGATTCCCTTATGTTCAAGAAGATCTTTATTTCCATTTGTTCCGTCCTCGCCTTGAGCGCCGCCGCATTCGCCCAGCAGAAGCCCGCCGGCGCGCTCTCCGCCCAGCAAGTCATGACTGCGCTGGCAGGAATCCGTTCCGACATGACTCTGGCCCTTGACGAAAACAAGCGCCTAACCTTGCGCGTCGAGGCCCTGGAGGAAGAACTCCAGAAGCGCGACGAGCAGATCCGCAATCTCCAGACCCAGTGCAACACCTTGGACCAGCAGCTCCAGTCCATGGAGACACGCATGAACCAGCGCATGAACGATGCCCAGAAGGAAATCCAGAAGAGCCTGGATGCCGACCAAAAGCGCAGGGCGGAGGATTTCAAGAACCTCGCCAAGGACATCAACAAGGAACTGCAGAAAGGAACTCCTTCCTCCACGCCGGCCAAGCCCGCCTGCCCCACCATCGAACTGAAAATCGAATCCGGCGACACCCTTTCCTCCATCGCAAAAATCGCCGGATGCACGGTGAAGGAGATCATGGCGGTCAATCCCAAATTGAAATCCGCTGACGACCTCCGTGTCGGACAGGTCATCCTGGTGCCCCAAAAGTAGTATGCTGACACAATTCGTACTTGCAAAGGACCCCGTGGACGCAGGAAAGACCTTGGTCGTTCCCGGCGTCAGCGAAATCCATGCCCTGGCGGAAAATGACGCCTACGCGACTTTGCTGGTTCTCCGTGGACCGGACGCAACTTTCCTGCGTGGCACTCTGGACGCACTCCATCTTCGCGCCCCGCTGGTGCTCTCTGCACAATCCAGCCAGGGTTCCCTGGATCCGAATTTCCTTTCCTAATTTCCCATGGACGACAAGACGACGATAGAACAGACGCCGGAAGCAACGACCCTGCCTTTGGAAAAGGGCCATACAGGCTACGTGGCACTGCTGGGGCGCCCCAACACGGGCAAATCCACTTTTCTGAACACCGTTCTGGGATGCCATCTGGCGGCAGTCTCCTCCAAGCCCCAGACGACTCGAAAATCCATGCTGGGAATCTACAACGATGCGGAGGCCCAGATCATCTTCCTGGATGCGCCTGGCGTGCATCCCTCGAAACTGGCCATTGACGAAGCCATGTCCGATTCCGTCTCCAAGGTCCTGGAAGACGCGGATGTAGTGGTCTGCCTGATTGACCCCACCCGTGCCCCCGGCGAGGAGGACGCCCTTGCGGCATCCTTGGCGGCATCCTGCAAGAAGCCCGTCCTTCTGGTGCTGAACAAATGCGATGTCAGCACCCAAGAACAGCGCCAGACCAGCCTGGCATTCTATCGCGAGTCCCTTCCTCAGGCGGAATCGCTGGAAATGACGGCGCTGGACGGCAGAAGCGCCAGCGGACTGATTTCCCGCCTGAAGGCATTGCTTCCCGTAGAGCTCTTCCTGTATGACCGGGAGGATGTCACGACCGTCTATGAGCGCGACATCGCAGCTGAACTGATCCGCGAATCCCTGCTGGAACTTCTTCGGGAAGAAATTCCCCACGCCATTGCCGTGACCATTGAGTCCTGGAAGGTCGACGGGCAGAACATTTCCATTGAAAGCACCCTGACCCTGGAACGCGAAGCCCACAAGGGCATCGTCATTGGCCAGGGCGGCAAAATGATCAAGGCCATTCGGCACAGCGCCGTGAAGAAATTGTCGGAGCTATGCGAAGGGGCGCGAATCGACTTGGCTCTTCGGATCCGTGTCGTTCCCAACTGGCGTAAACACAAGCAGTTCCTGAAAAAGATCAAGCTATGGGAGTAATCGGGCAAGGTAATTGCAAAAGTCGCTTTAGCCATTTTCCGCCCTTTCCGGCCATTTTTGTCCAAGGACTTCGCGCCGTAAGAAACTACGGCTTGGCGCACTGGGGCAAAACCGCCTCGGAAATTCCTGGGAAACGCCTTCAAATGAACTTTTGCCATTACCTCGCTCCTGTCATTCGCACCCTGGACACCCTGTTGTCGCCGCCGGTCTGTCCGGTCTGCGAAAAGCATCTTTCCGCGAATGACGCTCCCGGACGTCTTTGCGACTACTGCGACGCAGCAACGCCAAGGCTTCCGGAGATGCGCTGCCGACTCTGTGGTGCGCCGCTGAACACGGCGCTGGAACTTTGCCGGGAATGCACGGCAGAAACGCGTCCCTGGCTGGCGGGAACCTGCGCCTTTCCCTACGACGGCCCGGCCGGCGAATGGATCCGCGCCTATAAATACGGCCGCAAGACCGCATTGGCGCCTGTGCTGGCCCGGGAGATGGCGCTGGCTTGGAAAGCGCACGGCAAGTCGGTCCGCCCTGAAATCATCGTTCCCATCCCCCTGCACTGGCGCCGCCAGCGAGTTCGTGGCTTCAACCAGGCGGAGCTTCTGGCGCAATTCCTGGCCCCGCAGCTTGGCATGCGTTGTGTAAACGCGCTGAAACGCCGCTACGCCACCGCACACCAGGCACGCCTGACGGAATCATCCCGCCTGAAGAATCTCCAGAAGGCATTCGTAGTTGTGGACGCAGAGGCCATCGCCGGAAAATCCGTCCTGGTGGTTGACGATGTCTTCACCACCGGCGCCACCTTCACGGCGGCCTGCCAGGCGCTGTTGGCCGGCGGCGCGGCGGAGACGGCTGTGCTGGCCATCGCCCGTGCGTAGGCAATAAATTCTTTTGAAAACCGTTTTTCTGAATACGCCCTGCAACATTCCCCCTCTTTCCCCATGAAGCGATATTTTACCCTAATGGAAGTCATGATCGCCGCGCTGGTACTGACCCTGAGCGCGGTGGCCACGCTTTCCATTGTGGGAACGAGCCGGGCGAATGTCCTGCGCGAGGAACGGCGCTGGTCCCGCGAACACTACATGACCAACGTAGTGGAGTTCTTCCTGGCGGTCGGCCCCAACGGCGAACTGCCTGCATGCCTGTTGCCGGAAGGCTGGCACGCTACCTGCGAGTTGTATGATCTTGACGACGGCCTTCCGGAAGCCGCCCTGGAGTCTATCCAGGAATGGCGTCTGGGCGAATTCCACATCCAGCTCTTCGACAAAGAGGGGAACATGGTAAACGAGCAGTTCATCCGGAAACTCCTCAAGGAAGAGGATCTGGGATACGGCACCATGGGAGGCTGAAGATGGCACGTGAGGTAATTGCAAAAGTCCATTGGGAGGCACTTTTCAGGGATGTCCGAGGCAGTTTGCTTCAAGTACGACAAGACGTAGCCACTTACGGCGCGAAGCACTTGGAGCAAAATGACCGGGAAGCGCGAAAAGTGGCCAAAGCGACTTTTGCCATTACCTCGCGTAGATACTTCACCTTCCTGGAACTGGCCATCGCCCTCTCCATCCTCATGGTCGTCTCCTTGGCGCTCTACGCTTATTCCCACGGCGTCTCCCAAAGCTGGTCGCAAATGGTCAAAGAAAAGAACCGCTTCCAGGAAATGCTGAACCTGGACCGCACCATCGACGCCGTCCTCGCCAACGCCGTGCCCTTCACCTGGAAAAGCGATGACGCCATCAACGAGGACGGATCCTTCCCCTTTATCGTCGCGGAATACAATTCC
Source organism: Lentisphaeria bacterium (assembly GCA_024405215.1). GTDB lineage: Bacteria > Verrucomicrobiota > Lentisphaeria > Oligosphaerales > Oligosphaeraceae > UBA1724. Next base: position 29,007 of record JAKSPB010000012.1, read on the forward strand.
CTGCGCTTGGCATACCTCCATGACCTCCACGATTCCGTAGAAGGCGCACTCCGCTTCGCAGAATTCGTCGTGAAGGATGAAAATCTCTATCTGACCTACTCCGACAGGCCTTTCTACCAATGGGGAGACCTTGGGGGGCGGGACCAGACGGTCCTGCTGGCCGAAAATGTCCGCCAAATCACATTCTCCTATCTGGATTGGTCCGCCGATGAGGACGACAATTGGGAAAACCGCGCCCTCTGGCTGGATGAGTGGGAGACCGAGGACTCCGGACGCATGGATGCGCCGCTGGCCATCATCATGACCGTGGAATGGACGGATGGACGCCAGGAAAGCTGGATGCGCCGGACCATGGGAAACTCCTATCGGGAACGCTTCGGAAAATGGACTCCGCTGGACGAAGATAAGCGATGAACAGAAATGCTTCCAACAATCAGCGCGGAATGGCCCTCCTGATGGTCCTGGGCGTCCTCTCCACCACACTCGTGCTTATCGCGCATCTGATGATGATTGCGGAGATTGTCTCCAAAGAAGCCTACGAAATCTCCACCAAGGGCCTGATGCGCTATCAGGCGGAATCCGCCGCCGACACCGCATTCTGGATGCACCTCACCGACAGACGGCTCTTCTCCGACCGGACGCTAGGGCAGACGGCAGACGACGACTACCGCGTCTCCGAAGACTTCGAGCCATGGATGTTGGATGGACGCCCACATGAGTTCGACGAAGGACGGTGCGTGGTCTATCTGAACTCCGGCGAAAGCGGCATCCGCGTAGACAATCTGGAAACCCTGAAAGACGGCTTGAACTCGGTGGACGACGCGGACCTCATCACCGATATCGACATGTTGATCGATGCCTACAAGGACTACACCGATACGGACGACCTGACCAATCTCAATGGCTATGAGAAAGCCGACTACGAGGCGGACGGCTTCTATACCCTGCCCCGCGATGGCGCCATGGAGTTCAAAGCCGAACTCTACTGGCTACCGGGATGGCAGGATGTGGTAACAGAGGAAATCGCCACGCTCCCGCCGATGAAAATCAGCTACAACTACGGGCGGAACAAGAAGACATCCGTCTTCTCCGCCACAGACCGGCAAATCTGCAGTCTACTGGGCATTGACGAAAATTCCGGCGAATTCCAGACGATCAAGGAAGCCATAAAACGCTGGCTGGAAGAAGGCATCCCCTTAGATGAATCCCTGGACGGCGATCTCCTGATATCGCTGCAGAACGAGTTCAATTTCACCGAGGCCGGAGTGGCCGTGGTGGAGGCCAACGCATACGACGGCCAGAAGGAGATCATGTCCGGTTATCGTATAGTACGCGAAGCTAAAATTTCCTCAAAAACATTCTTCGCCGATTCCCGCAAGCAATGCCTGTCTATCTGGGAACGGAAGTGGCGATAGGATAGGGCCAGGCGGTACCATATTATTTTTTGGCCCGTAGATGCCCGTGGCTTGCGCATCGGGAGCATGATAGACGAGTTAGGCCCCCCGCAGCCGTGACGGCGCACATTGCGCCGATTGGGCCAGAATCCATGGAAAAATGCGGCATTCCCCCGCCAGCGACGGCGGGACCGTCCCCCTACTGCGAAAAGCGACGGCGGGACCGTCATGTGCGCGGCGATTCCATCGCCGCGACTACCAACCGCGAAACCGGAAGGCCGCAGCAAGCAACAAAAAAACGCCGACTCCCGCAAGGGAACCGGCGTTTTCCGTATCAGGCTATTTCAGCAAGATTACTTGGAGATGACGCGAGCCATTTCGCAGACCTTGTTGGAGTAACCCCACTCGTTGTCGTACCAAGCGCAGATCTTGACGAAGGTGGGATCCAGCTGGATACCGGCCTTAACGTCGAAGATGGAGGTGCGAGCGTCATTGCGGAAGTCGGTGGAAACCACGGCCTCGTCGGTGTAGCCCAGGATGCCCTTCAGACCACCCTCGCACACGCACTTCTCGGAAGCGGCCTTCATGGCGGCGCAGATTTCCTCGTAGGTGGCGGACTTCTCGAGCTCGGCGGTCAAGTCGACGAAGGAGACGTCGGAGGTGGGAACGCGGACGGACATACCGGTCAGCTTGCCGTTCAGGGCGGGCAGAACCTTACCCACGGCCTTGGCAGCACCAGTGCTGGAGGGGATCATGTTCTCCAGGATGCCACGGCCACCGCGCCAATCCTTCTTGGAGGGGCCGTCAACGGTCTTCTGGGTGGCGGTAGCGGCATGGATGGTGGTCATCAGACCGCGCTTGATGCCGAAGGCGTCATTCAGGACCTTGCTGATGGGGGCCAGGCAGTTGGTGGTGCAGCTGGCGTTGGAGATGATCTTCTGGCCGGCGTAGGTGGTGTGGTTCACACCGTAGACGAACATGGGAGTGGCGTCCTTGGAAGGAGCGCTCATGATGACCTTCTTGGCACCAGCATCCAGGTGCATCTGGGCCTTCTCAGCGGTCAGGAAGAGACCAGTGGACTCGACGACGACGTCAACATCCAGGTCACCCCAGGTGATGAGGGCCTTCTTGTTCTCATAGTCGTAAGCGGACTTCTCGGCGAAAACCTTGATTTCCTTACCGTCAACGATCAGAACCTTCTTCTCGTTGTCAGCAGAGACCTCGTGGTTGAAGATGCCGTGCACGGAGTCGTACTTCAGCATGTAAGCCAGATAATCGGGATCCAGCAGGTCGTTGATGGCGACAACCTGGATGTCGTTGGCGAAATTCTCGACGGCAGCGCGGAAGACCATGCGGCCGATGCGTCCGAAACCATTGATACCGAGTTTGATCATTTTCTTAGATTCTCCTAGGATTTTGGGATTGGTGAGGACAGCGGCTTCTGCCGTACTGTCTGCCACGTAGACCTAATATAATCCTTGTTTTCCGCACGACACAAGATTTATGAAAAGTTTTGCGGAAAACAGGCCAAATCTGGACGATTTTGGACAAACACGAATAGGCTTGGGGAAATTGCAAAAGTCGCTTTGGTCACTTTTCGCGCTTTCCGGCCATTTTGCTCCAAGCGCTTCGCGTCATAGTGGACTACGCCTTGTCGCACTTGAAGCAAACTTTCTCGGAAATCCCTGGGAGGTGCCTTTACTATGGACTTTTGCAATTTCTTCAAGCTACTCCGCGCGGAAGGAAAAGAACTGATTCAAGCCTTCGCAGCCCGTGAATCCCACGTAGTAGCTCTTCGGCCAGTCGGTATCGAGCAGGCATCCGAAGGTGTTTCCCTCGCAGCCCATGACCATCATGACCCCACGGGAAGTGAACTGGAGCTGTGCGGTAAGATTGTATTTCCGGCCTTTTTCCAAGTCCAGATTCAGATAGCCCAGCTTTCGCCAAGAAGGCTTGCCGTCCTGGAAGTAATGGTGCCAGAGGTTGATGCCCTTGTCATAGACCACGACTTCTAGATGTTCGCCATAGACTTCGGGCAGTTCCGGCGCGATGACCAGAAGCGGCGCCATGCTGTCAACGAAGGCGCATTCCAGAGTGAACTTGCGATTTCCCTGGAAGGGTTGTTTCAAAAGCATGCTGACGTAGAGTTCCCCCCAACGCCCCTGCATTTTCTTGGAATCGGTCACACAGAGATCGGAAGAGACGTAGTTCTCGATGTGGTCTGCGCACTGCACCCAATGGCTGCTCTCTTCCCAACGGGGACTTCTTACCAGCTGCCATTCGTCGGCATTCCATTTTCCCTCGCCAAACTCGCAGGAGTAGAGCGCCTTCGGCGTCTGCGACGGCTGCTGTGCTTCAGGACGCACATGGGAGCAGCCGGCAAGGAAGAGGACAAAGGAAAAAAAGAGAAGGCTTTTCTTCAACATGGTTGCAAAAGTGTTTTGTTGCTATTGTCGGACGGGTCAGACCTCAATCAAGATTTCGCCGGGTGCGGCGGGGAAAGTGAGTTCCTGGCGGGCTGCATCCCACTGGCGCTCCTCAACCTCCACGCCATTGACCGTGATCCTTGCGGGAGCTTGTTCCAGGGCAACGCAGCAGATCCATCGCTTGACCGCGCTGCCGGGAGCATCAGCGATGTTGATGCGAATGGAATTGCCGCAATCCTGCTGGGTGATTTCGGTTAACACATAGACACCGTTCTGATAGTCAAAGGAAACGCCATCGTCCTCGTAGAGCGCGAACCTGGTTTCTTTGGCATCGGGGAAGAGGTAGAGGCGGATTTCGTCCAAGGGCTTTTCGTGGCGATACTGCATCAGCGGCCCGAAGGGGATGATGGCGCCCCGGCGCACGAAAAGTCCGCCGCCGTATTCCTCAGGCCATTCGAGTTGGATGTCCGTCTCTCCCGGATAGGTCTTTCCGGTCCAGTAGTCCTTCCAGGCGCCTTCGGGCAGATAGATGTCATGTCTGTAGATTGTGACAAGCAAGTCGTTCCCCAGGAGGTATTCGTGGAGGATGTCGCGGCAGCGCCGGTCATCCTGGAACTCCAGCGTAAGAGGCCGCAGCAGCGGCAGTGCGGAGATTGTCGCCTCGCGCGCAGAGCTGTAGATGTATGGAATCAGCGTAGAACGCAACTGCGCATATCGCCTGTGCATTGCCAGGAGTTTGTCGCCCTGCAGCCACGGCATCCGGAAATAGCTCCAACTGTTGATCTGGCTCCAGGGCTGGAGATAGCCGAAATGAACGCCTTCGGCTTCCGTGACCTCCATGTCGTTGGTGGCCCAGCAATGGCCAACCATGGCCGTATTGAGCATGGCGCCCAGAGTCACCAGGCGACCGCCGGTATCGCCCGTCCAGGTTCCGCTCCAGCTCTGGAAGCCAATCCATCCGCAAGGCGTGAAGACCACAGGACGGCGATGCGTGTATTCCGCAAAGCCCTCCCACATCTGTCGGGAATAGAGCAGCGGATAGAGGTTGTGCATTTCGGCATCCACCATTCCGTTTCCAAAGAGGCGGTCTGGATGGGCGCAGACCTGGAAAGCGCCGTCCTGCTTGAAGAAATCCGCGCCCCAGTCCACGAATTTCTTGAGGTGCTGGAACCAGGGTTCCTCGGGTTTGGTGATCTTGTCGAAACGGATGGCTCCGGAGAGATGCAGATCCTCCTCGGCCGTCGCATCCAAAGCGCCAAGCTGATGGATATCCTTTTCCGGCAAAGCCTTCCGGACCTTCCGCTCCTCTTCGTAGGAGAGATCGTAGTCATTGCAGAGCCAGAGCTCCAGGTGATAGCCCATGCGCTTCAGCGTCCGGATGAACGTATCCCGGCAATCTTCCTTCAGCTGCCAATCCGGCAAGGGGAAACACTCCGTGCTCCAATTTTTTTCCGTGGATAGATCGTAACAGGTCTCCATCCATCCCGGTTCCAGGCCAATCAGGTCACAGGGAATGCCCTCGCGGCGCAGATTGACGGCGTCGTTCATCACCTCCGCGTCATTGGCCTGCGTACGGCAGATGTACCAGAGACCGAAGGCCCATTCGGGAGGAAGCTTCGGCGCTCCCGTGAGAACTTCATACTGCCGCAGAAGCCCCTTGAAAGTCGGCGCGGCGAAAACGTAGAAATCCACCACGCGGCGCTCGTCCTGCCAGAAGAAGGCATCCGGCAGAGTCTTCGCCATGTCGAAATGGATGTAGTGGGTGGTGTTCACCACAATGCCATAGCCCTCCGTGGACATGAAGAACGGGACGGGCAGATAGGACAGGACATTGCTGACCCAGCAAGTGGCGGTGTATCCACGGTGATAGAGGCGCGTCCGCGTCAAGTCGCCAAAGCCCACCCAGTCCTCGTCTGGCTTGGCCTGGAACGTGGCGTCCGCGGTCTTGGAACCGAATGCCAGCCCCGTCATGCGGAAGAGTTCTTTTCCCTGGATATTGATACAGGAAAAGAGGCCATCCGCCTGGGTGCACCGGAATGTCAGACCGCCGCCCTGCCAGGTCGTGCAAGCGCCGTCCTGTGTCTCCTGGACATCAAGAGGCGACGGCTCTTGGATGAACCGATAGCGGTTCAGCGCCGAATCCGCGAAATCCACCTTCCGGGGAACAATCTGGATACGGGCAATGCCTTCTGCAAGAATACGGACGGCGATGTTCAAACCATTCTGGGTGAGCATAATAAATCGGGAAAATGATAAACCTCAGTTTTTCGCAGAGTGGAAAAATTACAAAATAAGCCCTCTGTGGCACGGATACCGCAGAGGGCGCAAAGAACAGACGTTCAGACGGGAAAACTACTGGTTGGCGACATCGAACTTCCAGATCTTATCAAAGTCGTCATCGAACTCTTCGGGCTTCAGGCTGACCGTATGGCCATCCATGTACACATAGTTGGCGCCGGAGGCGTGACCTTCCTTATTGAAGATGTTGTTATTCTCAACACCACCATAGACATTGGCCTGGACCTGCGCCGTTGCAGTATCGTTGGAGAGTTTTCCGCCTTCGGCCAGGCTGATGACGCCGGCGGGATTCTTGATGGCGCTGACATTCAGCCAGTCCTTCAGAATTTCCGCATACTTTGTCTTGGTATTGTCATTGCAGAACCAGTGGACGCCCTTCTTGACGGTAACGCCACCGTTGACCACATAGCTCATGTGGATGTCGCTATTCTTAGTCTTGCTAACCTTTACATTGGAAATGGGAGTGCCTTCATTGTCATCCACAGGGCAGATGAAGATTTTTTCGCTCTGACCCACATAGTCCCACATGGAGAAAAAGTAGTTGTAAATGTCGTCAAGGCCTTGTGCAGGCACGGTCTTGTTCTTGTTGTCGATGGAGAAGAGAGCTTCGGCCTTTCCCAGCTGGGAGAGGTTGTTCAAGCAAGCGGTGTTCTGAGCCGTGGCACGGGCACGACCGATAGCAGGAAGCATCAGGCCGGCCAGGATGGCAATGATGGCAATTACCGTCAGAAGTTCAATCAGGGTAAAGGTGTTCTTTTTCATGGTATTTTTCCTCAAGTTTATGGTTTTGTGGTATTACTTTCTAACGCTAGAAAACTCTAGTGGGTCTCGGGACTCCAGGTCCCATTGGCCTTGTCCCAGAGAACGGGGATGGAGAAGACATTGTCCGCATTCTTGTCGTCATCGGCATCATCATCGGAATCACCATCCGCGCCCTTGGACCAGATGACGATGTCCTTGTGAAGGATGCCATTGGAAGGCTTGTCCAGACCGTGCGGCCAATCGTCATCAGCAACTTTGATTTTGCCGTCGCCGGTGGTGTCAATGAGAATTGCATAGTTGTTTCCCCAAGGATCTGTGAATTCGCCTTGAGTATTGCCCTGGACTTCCAGGAAGGCGATCTTGCGGGGATTCATCTTCTTGGAAGAGATTTCCAGATTTTCCCCCTGGAGGATACGAATCAACTTCTCGTATGCATCATCGTCCTTGAGAGTCTTATCGTCAGAACCTTCAGTGAAACACTTGAGGGGGAGGAGGCCATAGGTGGTCTCGTAGTTCTTGAGGGCGTTGACCAGGGTGGTCATTTCGGCCTGGGCCTTGGCGGTCTCGGCCTTCTTGATGGCGGAGGTGGTCACGGGAATCGCGATGGCCGCCAGAATGACAATGATGGCGATGGCCATCAGCAATTCAATCAGGGTGAAATGTTGCTTGTTCATGGTTGTGTGGGAGTGGGTATGTGTTCTATTGTTTTTCGTTGGTTTTCTATCAGCCTAGCCGACAAATACCTACCGGGCGGTATCCCAGTTGGTGATGTCGTCGTCGGACGTCTGGTCAGAAGCTCCCTTGACGCCATCGGGTCCCTTGGACCAGAGGTCGAAGGCGCTGCGGTTGTGGTCGCCGGGGCACTTGTACTGGAAAGCATTTCCCCAAGGATCATCGTAAGTCGTTGACGAATTAGAAATTCCTTCCAGTTCTATGAAGTCCTTCTCGGAATTCTTATCGAAGAAATCATACTTGTTACTCCCAAACACCAGCTTCAGCTTGCCGGAATCCAGCAAGAACTTCACATCGCTGGCGGAAGTGCAGGGCGGATAGTATCCCTTCTCGGAATGGAACTTCTCCAGGGCAGCGGAGAGGATCTGGATGGACGCCTGGGCCTTGGCGCTGTCGGCCTTGCGGCCTGCGAAGCCCACGCCGCCGATGAGAATGCCTGCCAGGATGACGATGATCGCAATGACGACCAGGACTTCAGTCAGAGTGAAACTACGGGATTTCATGATTATGTCAATCGTTTAGAGAACCTGGGATTTCAGAACCGTGATCTTGCCGAACCAGCAGTCGCGAAGAAGCGTGACGAGGCGGACTTCCGTTGAGAGAATTGAATACCAATCGCCTGTGCTGCCGCCGATCTGAACGGGATTGGCCAGCTGCTTTCTGTATTCGACTCCGTCTGTGCCGGAAGGCATTGCATTGTTGTCCATAATCCATTTCAGATTCTGGCCGACAGCAATGACCGTATAGGTCTCGTAGCGCGTCGACATGATGCCTGCCGTGCAGCCGATGAGGGACTCCGCCTGGCGGTCGTTGCATTCCAGGGTGCTGGAGGTGGAGGTAACCCCGCCGTTCACATCCACGAAGTTGAAGAACGCCTGGACGGGACTCCAGGACTGCGCTTTCTTCATGACCCCTGCGGCATTACTGTAACCGCCGAAATCGCCGTTGCCAGGGATTCGGAACCGGAATGTCGTATCTTCAAGATTCTCCGTGGGATCGCTCCACGCCTCGTCAACGTAATCCTTGAAGTAATCATTTCTGACTACTTTGTTCGTCGTCGGGTCAAGCATTCCGTTGGCGTAGATCAAAGTGTCTTCGCCATTAGGATTTGAGGGAATGTTCGCGAAGAGGAAACGATAGGCGGGCGCATTGAAGCAGTTGGGGTTGAAACGCCCGCGGACGCCGCCTTCGTTGGAGAGTTCGTTGAGGCAGAGATAATCCAGAAGCCAGCTGTCGCCGTCTTCGTACTTGTGCGTGACTGCGCCGGCGCTGTCCGTTCCGAACTTCTTCAAGTTGATGGTCTGTCCTTCCACGCCGCGGTGGATGGCGCCCAGCTGCCACAGGGAAGTGAAGGGATAGTTGGGAATGAAGTAGGTGGAAAGCGTGGTATCCATCTTGCTGGACGCATAACCTGATGAAATCGTGACACTCATGCTGCCCGGATTGAAATCCGGTTCCCAGTCCTTCTCGACAGATGGATCGTCGTTCTTCAGAGCATCTTCCACCGTCGCCATGGAGGCCTTGGCAAAAATTCCGCAGCACCACTCATCGTTTGGCGTATCGGAATCGACTTTCTTCACGAAATTCTTTCCATACTGCGTAGCCGCAATGCCCGACGTAGTAACGCCCGAATTTTGATCTTGTTCTTTGTAGAATTTTTCCCTTTCGTTGGTGGAACTATCAGAGAAGCATGTCCCTGCAGAGGCGTATTCGGGGTTTTTGTTCCCGATGGAAACCCACTGGCTGGACTTGTGATTCAGGCGGGGGTCCTTGCAGGTGATGCCATTCACCGTAGTCATTTGGGCGAATGGCTCAACGGCTCTCAAAGCCGTCTTGTTTAGCGCCTCGTTATTCATAGTCCCGTAAACAACGCTATAATCCGATGTACTTGCATCGGAATAGACAAGCTCGGAAATTTCATTCGTAACGGCGAAATCCTGTGCCATCACAACAACTTTTTCGATTTTGACGGCATATCCAGACCCAACTTGCCAGTAATATTTTTTCGTACCGACGCCAATCAGGGAATCCGTATCTCCCAAAACGCCCGGACTAACAAGAATGTTCAAGTAGTCTAACGGGTTCGCCATGATTCTGACGGACTGGTTTTCCAATTCATCGAACGTACGGTTTACATTAGTCTCTTTCATGTCGATGACAAACGAGAAATTGTCCGACGAAAAATCCACAGTGCCGTCCAACAGTCCATACTGTCCTGGATTCGGAGTCTGCGTATTTGGAATAACATTCACGCAACCTGAGTCTGTGAACTTGCCAGAGTTGTTCATGAACAAAACGACATTGCTCATCACTTCTACGGGAGGAGCTCCTGCCGCTGAAACGGTAACCGTCTTTTCTTTCGCCAAAATGAACGGCTTGAGTTTTCCCTGAACAATGACTCGGTAATTTTGGTTTGCGGTAATCTTTTCGTTGAAGAAATTCTGCAAAGACAAAGTCACAACCGGCTGGAAAGCCATGGTCGACTGCAAACCAGAAGTGCTCCAGTGATCTACCTTCAGAACCGGATTGCCCGACGGAGCCTCCGTGCACATTCCGCAAGTATTCGCGGCGTTCGGCGTATTGAAAGTCACGTTGACGCCGACGATGGCGGGAACGCGCTCGTTGCCGCAGTAGGTGGGTTCGGGAATATCCAAGGTCAACGGTAAACCGCCCAAAGGAGACAGCTGCGTTCCGCCATAGGTTGTATTGAAATCCAGCTTTGCTGGAGTACTTGAACCGTCTCCAGCCCAGTAAGTCACATTGTTGTCCGAATCACAGAAGTCCACCATGTTGGCAAAGACCTGCGGAGTAAGGTCATTGCTTGAATCGTCCTGGAAGAGATAATGCGCGGAAGCGGTATTGTCATAGTTGATTCCCAGATGCTTCTGGAAGAAGTGCTCCGTCCATGTCTTTATGTCCGTGTCATTGCTTGCGGAACGCATCTTTCCGCTGATGATATCCCAAGTAATGTCATTGGAAGTTGAGAAGTCGCAGGTGGTTTCATCGCAATAAAGCCCCCACGGATAAGCGATATTCGCCTTCTTCAGGAAATTGCTGCCGCTGGAAGTGATGGAATCCATAGATGTAATCGCGCCATCCAGGAGTTCATCCTGCAACTCACCTTCAGAAGCATATTGGCCGTTGAACCTGAGTTCCTTGTCTTCCGCGCCAGAAGAGACGCCATAGACAAAAAGGTCCTTATCCTTGAAGTCCGCACCTACAACGCTGCTTTCTGTCAGCATGTCGTAGTTGAACCAGCGTGAAGGTCTGCCTGCCACGCCGCGCTCCAGATTGTCCTTGTAGATGGGAGCGTTTGAAACCACGCGTGTCTGGAGTTCCTGCGGATGGATGCCGTACTGGACAGTTTCGGTCTCGGTTATATCTCCATTGTCGAACAAATTATCAACCTTGTTGTCCGAATCATAAGTATAACCCATGACGGCGTATGTGCTCGTGCCGACATCGACAGCGGTACCGTCAGTTGCGATTTCGGGAGCGTTTCCTGAAGCAGGGATTACCAGCACACCATCTTCTACCGCGGTGGTATGTGCGCTACCCCCTAAATCGGGCATGACAAGCTGATTGATGTCAAATTTCGAGCCTTCGGAGAAAGCGACATACCCATAGCGCGAAACGATGTGGGTGTCAGCGTCCTTCGTCGTTCTGAACTGGAGCTGATTGGCGGGATCGTCTCTCAGGAGGGCTTCGAAATGGTTGGTCGTACCATCATTCGTCGCCTGGAGATATGCCATGCCAAGGCGTGTATTGGCCACGATTTCATAGAGGCTGTTATCGCCTTCCGAAGCAACCTCATCGTATGGAGTAGTGGTGTCGCCGTGGGTATAATAGAGCGACTGATACGAGCGGTTATAGTATTTTTCGGAAGCGGCTGGATCGTAATCGATGCCGAAAGGCGTGTTCGCGTGGCCCCTTGGCGAGAGTTCGCCGTAGAGGCAGAGTTCTTTCCAATCATTAGTGGCATCCACATATCCGACGTAAGGCTGGAGACCAAGCAAATCCGTCGGGTCGCTGCTTCCTGCATCGCCATAGAAATATTTATCTGGAGCAGAAGCATTCAGCGTGGACATGGACTGGTCGATGGCCGCGCTGTCAGGCATATTGGCTTCCAAAGCCGAATTCGTCAGCAAATTGCCTTTGTTCTGGAAAAGGGAAATCACCTGCTCAACGGAAGTGGCGGCGGATTCGGAAAGCAACTGCGCCTGTACCTGGTCCGCCTTGGCATCTGCGACAGTCTTGGCGTTTCTGCTGGTGACAGCGAAAACCATTGCCAGTATCAGCACTACCGAAAGGATTCCAAGCACCATCAGAATGGCGGAACCCCGTTCATCTGGATTTCTATGGATGGTCTGCATGGTTAAATTACCTATGTCTATGCCTTCGTATTTCAGAAGGCTTTCGTTATTTCTAATTTCAGGAGGAGCGGGAGCAGCTCTTAAGGAAAAAATGTCATCTCATTCTGCCGTGAGCGCAGGACATTCATGCGTCCTTGAAACGCGCACTGTGAAAGCACCGAACTACTTCTTCACAAGGAAGACGCGAGAGAAGGTCCTGTTCGTGTCTTCGGAATTCGCGGCGCCATTGCGCAGATTGAGCGGAACGGAAAAGACGACATTCACGCGAATGTATTTCGGAACGGACGGAATGAATGCGCTGGTATGAGGACTGTTGTCTTCATCCACAGCCGCGTCGGAGAAAATCTGTATTGACTCGATGTTTTCGGCGACGAGATAGTCGTCTTGAGAAGAGGGCGCCACGCAATACCAGTCAGGAGAAAGGGCGTTTTCGCCAGCAATGTTTTTTGTCGGCAGACCGGTGGTGGTGCTCAATTCCAGATCGGTAATTCTGTCCCAAGTGGAAACATTCGTCTCGAAGCGGTAAAGCTTGCCGATGCTGTCCTCGTCTGTAGGATCCTTGGGTTCAAAATGATAGCGGACGCCGTAGATGAGAGAACGTCCGCTGCCAGGCGTATAGTTTTCAATTCCGTCAGTCGCCTGGGTGAAGAAGCAGAAGTCCTCAAGATTTTTGCCCGAAGTCGCAAACGGCGTGTCATTTGCGGACGTTCCGTCTGTGTGGCGGCAGTACCAGCCGGACTGCGCATCGAGATCTTCATACGCCTCAACGATGTAGATGTGCTCCAAATCCTCTTTCAACAGAGAGAAGATGGCATCCGCCTGAGCGGACATCTCGGTGCGGGCGGTATTGGCCGCCCAGATTTTCTGTGCGGAACCCGTGAATTGCAGGAGAAACCCCATCATGATGACCAGAACCGCGACTGCGACCAGGATTTCCAGGAGGGTGAAATTATGCTTGATTTTGTTCATTGCAGTTTTCCTCCTCGCTTTAGTAGGCCTTGAAGACATTCAAGGAGAAGTCCCGCTTGTGCCTCTTTTCGTATGCAAGTTCGGCGGGCCAGGAGATTTCCACATGCAGCTCTGCGGCGAATGGCATCTTGACAGTTCCCGCATACACAGGCTTGGCATAAATGCTTGCGTAGCAGTTGAAGTCCGAGTACTTGCTGCCGCCTGTTCCCGAAGTGAAATCGACGTGATAGACTCTTCCGTAGTCACTTCCGTAGTGAAGCGGCGTGATTGTCGTGCCGTCATTCGTCAGGAAAGTATCTATTACGTTTGCAATTTTGCTGCCACTGGTGTATCCGAAGCCCGTTTTCAGATCGTATTGCTTGCTGCTGTCCTCAAAATCACCAGGGGCAGTTGCAGTTGGCGTCTCTGGACTGTATGAAGAGGGATTAGTGATGTTCCATTTTGTAAAAGCCTGGAAAGCCTGGAAACCACCTGCCGCCGTATCTTCCTCGATGCACATTTTGGCGAACGAGAGAATCTGGTCGGCGGTGTTGGAGGCGTAAGAGGCCATGGCGGCATCGCGGGAGGCGTTGGCGCCAATGGGGAAGAAAACCATCAGGCTGCAGATGCCGATGACGCAGATTCCCATGGCGATGAGAACCTCGACCAGCGTGAAAGAGTGTTTGCGAAGGAGTTTTTTCATAGTCGTATATCCTCCTGTTACTCTTTGGTTGTTACGGCGCCAGTATAGCGGTTCACCTTGGCGACGAGCTTGTTGTCCACGTTGAATTTGGTCACCAGCGTGGAAGAATTGGTATTTTCCGTGATGACGCCTTCGCGGACCTGCACTTTAGGACTTACGCCGGAATTCACAGGACGGCCGTTCTTCTGGAAGATAATGGCCAGTTTGAAGTCATGCTTGCCTTTGAAAAGCAACTGTTTTTCGTCATCCGAAGTTTGCGCCGTGACATCGGGATCTTCGGTCCCGTCATAGACGTCTTTCACAGTTTCCGAGGCAATCAGGCCATCAGTAGTATCTTTTGCCTCGGACTGGATGGTGTCAACCGTGGCCGTGGGGAAGAAGGCCCCCTGGGGGAGATATTCCCATTTGCTTCCTTCGACCCATCCGTCGAAAACCCAATCCGTTCCATTCTGCTTGACGTATGCGCAACGGAAGGTACGCAAGGCCACAGGATCCTTCAGTTCCTCGCTATAAGATGAGGAAATGTTGTAATCCGGGAAGAGCACGGCCACAGGACGGCGCCGGGCGCAGGCGTGTGTCCGGGCCATGTTGAGCTGGGATGTGACGAGGCGGTTGCCATAGGAAACCGCGTTGCCTGTCATCAGGCGGTTATAGGCAGGAACAGTAATTCCGGCAATCACCGAAATCACAACGATGACGGTGAGGATTTCAATCAACGTGAATGGGCGGTTGGTTCTTGTCATGTATGACCTCCCGCCGAAAGACGAAAAAAAAGGAAACTTATGAGCCTTTTGCAAAAGGCTCGAAAACGCGACAACAGCGGACGGCAAAAGCCATCCGCTGATGGATTTCATCGCATGGAAAAAGTGCGAGTCTTTTGCAAAAGCCTCGTGCGTCTCTTATTCCTCGTCCTCGGCATCGAGGGAAATGCAACGAGTGACTTCGCCATAGGCGTTGACACCCGCCGCGTAGATTTTTATGGTTCCCACCTCATCGCCGTCGGCAAAACCGAAAGCAATGGGTGACGAGACATTCATGGTAACAGGTTTCTCGCCGGCGATTCCCGCCGTCAAGCGCTTCATTCCTCCGAGGTACTGCGCCACGGAGGCCAACTTTTCCTCAACATACGTCGCATCCACATCGGCGGGGGGGATTCCCCAGCGGATTTTCGCCGCATTGACCAGACGGGAAGCCAGCATGAGAGGATCCTGATACTTGGGGTTGCTTCCGGAACGCTCCAGAATACCGATCAGGTGCTTTTCGTTGAGATAGTTGGGATTGACATCAGCGGGCGCCGCATAGATGCGAACGGCCACCAGGTCCCTCTCAGGCTTCGCCCAAGTGATCGTGGCGCGGCCCAGGCCGGCGGATTCCTGACGCTTGCAGCTCAATTCGGGAACCGGCAATTCATTGTTGACGCGATGCTCCAGGACCTTGGAGGCATTGATGAGCTCCAGCATTCCTTCGCCGGACATGGCGGGAACACCGGCAGTGTTGTTTTCGCGCCACAGATACTCACCGCGGAGAATGAAGTTCGCGACGGCATAGAGATAGGCGTCCTTGATGGCGTTGGTAGCCAATTCGTATTCGGGAACGTCATCGGTTAGATTGTTCAGGGCGCACGCAAGAAGCTGGACGGCGTTGGATGTAGCAACCAGTTCCGTCTTGGTGTCGCGCTGCAGACCGCCAATTTCACTGTCCTGCAGGGCATAGTTGTTCCAGGCGGGAGTACCGGAAACCCGCGCGCCGAGCAAGGAATTAACGATCTTTTCAGCATACTTCAGGCTGACGGCATTGCCGGCGGCATTCCAAGGCGTTGCAACGCTTTCGCTATCGGTATGGGCGATGTTCTTTTCGCTGAAACAGTGCTTGGCCAGTTCCGCCGTCACGAAGAGATTGGGATCGCCGTCGATCTGCCAGAAGCCGGTGGAGGAATCCTGGAGCATCTCCAGCTGGTCTCGCAGAGTCTCCAGCCATCCGTCCTCGAAGCCATCCGTCAAGTTGAGAGTATTTGCGGTGACATAGAGGTAGGGCAGCATGGCAACACCTTTCTGCATCTGGAACCAGTCGTTCTTGACGGACTGGATGTACTGGCGCAGGCCGTTGTTGGTCAAGATGCTCTTGGAAACTTTGTTGCCGCCGAGGAAGCGCCAAGGAAGCTTGGTGTCCAGTCCGTAGAAGAGCTGCATGGGAAGTTCGTCATACTGGGGATTGGGCGCATGGGAAGCCATCGCATCATCCAACCATTTGCTGCTGTTCTTATGCTCCTTGGAAGAAATGCGCTCGTAGGTGAGTCCGCCGAAATAGGCGGTGCCATTGCCGTATGCGGAAAGAGTCAGGTACAGGCCCGGTTCATTGGCCTTCATATTGTTGCCAATTCCCAGGAGATCCAGAAGCTGGTCTCCCGTGGAGTTGCTGTTCACTTTACCGGTCAGGATAAAAGACTTCGGCAGTTCCAGGTCCACATAGTAGTTGTGCCAGGGATAGCTTCCACGAGTCTTGAAGACACTGGTAGCGTATGCGACCTGGTTTCCGTTGTCGTCAAACATCTTGAACGTCAACGTCGGTGCATCGAACCACAGGTTGTCCGTCATGGCGACTTCATCGCCTTTGATCCAGATATGGAAACGGATGATTTCGCCGCGGTTATCTTGAAGAATATCGGCGGAAAGAACCTGGTTCGCCAACTGGACGGCGCTGTTTTTAATAGCGACGACACTTCCTATGCCCGCTCCCATGACGGGAATCTTTTCTCCGGCAACAATGAGACCGCGCTGTTCTTCGCTCAGCAAGCTGACAAGATCAATGGCCACGCTCTTTGCATCCGTAGAACCATGCATGTAAGGAGATTCCAGTTCCCCTTTGGCACTGGGATCGGGTCCATTGAAAGCGATTTCCGCGGCGGGAAGTGCCGCCGTAGCTCCGGCTACCTCATCAACTCCCTGGCTACCATCAGTTTCCTGTGCGAAACACTTCTGCATAAGCATTCCGTTTGTACCGAAGAAACCAATTGCAGCGGTCAGAGTCAATGAAGAAAGAGTCTGCTTCCAGAAGGAGTTCATGTTGGAAAATCCTTGCCAACGAGGAGCGAATGAGAATTACTATCCTGCGGAAAACGCCAGACGGGGAAACCGCCACGCCTTGACGTGATTCGTTAACTTTTTTACTGAAGAAAACCGCCCTTGCCAAAACGGCAAGAGCAGTCATGCGACAATTCCACATCCATATTTTAGCAAAATAATGGAAAAAGTCAAGGGAGTTCGCGAAAAAATTCCCGCTTTCCCCGTTAATTTCCACGCATTGGCATCAAAATGTAGATGAATCCGGGATCGCCTGTCATCTCGACGGGAGTAACACCGTCATTGAATTTCAGTTCAAATTTATCGCAGGCGAGAGTTTTGAGCGGATCGCCAAGATACTGTGGATTGAAGGCGATGTTGATGGGTTCGCCAGTCAGTTCCACATCAATGGTTTCATGGGCTTCGCCGAACTCCTGAGAAGATGCGGAGATGGTCATGGCGTTGTCGGAGATGGATAGCGCGATGGAAGCGCCGCCTTCCGACTCGTTGATCATCATCCGGACGCGGCGGAGGACGTCCGCAAAGAGAGCCCGGGGAATCATAACCTGGTTGCGGAAACTGACGGGAATGACGGAACGGTAGTTGGGATAGGCCTTGTCCACCAGCTTGCTGCTCAAAGTGGTGTCGCCGATCTCAAAGAGAGCCATGGTATGCGTCAGATGGATCTGGACGGCCTTGCTCTGATCCACTGCACGAATCAGCTCCAGGACAACCTTGCTGGGAAGAATGAACTCGCCTTCGCTGGTGGGAACGGCGGGAGCGGCTTCCGCATTCTCTCCTTCGGCGGCAGGTTCCAAGGAATGCTCGACCAAAGCCAGACGACGGCCGTCGCTGGCGGCAATGGTGCGCATTCCGCCGCGGATGGAGACCAGAACGCCGTTCAGAGCCTGACGGGATTCGTCGGTGCTCTTGGCATAGACTGTCTTGCACAGACAATCGACCAGCTCCTTGCCGCCGATGCCGAAAGACCACTCTTCCGCAAAAGGATCCGCCGCCGGGAAGCCGTCCGCATTCTGTCCATGGATCTTGTAATTGGCTTTCTGGCAGACAAGGCGAATCTCTTCCGCATTTTCTTCTCCGGTCTCAAAGACCAGATCGCCCATGGGAAGAGCGCCGACGATTTCATTGAACTTCTTGGCAGGAACGGCAATGGCGCCACGCTGCGTCACTGTCGCAGGAATGGCCGTGCGAATCCGGAGTTCCAGATCGTATGCCGTCAGAAACACCTTGTCGCCTTCCGCTTCCACCAGAATGTTATTCAACATGGCATTCAGGGATTTGCTGGACACCGCACTCATGACTCGGCGAAGACCGCCGAGGAGTCTTTCTGTGTTGACCGTGAAATTCATTGACAAGCGCTCCTATTTTTGTACAATCTAAAGAAAATTCAGTAGCAGTAGGGAAACGAGTAACTGTAGATTGTTAATTTAAAACTTTTGGCTGTAGATTGTTAGCTATGTAAAAAACTCTGTACTTTCCCTTGTAAAAAGCTTGTAGAAACTTTTTTGTACAGCGAAAAATACAGGAAATGTACAGGGTTATGTACAAGTTATGTACAGGTTAACTAAACTATACTACAGTTGTCCTGACTCCAAGAAAAAGACTTCTTTCAAGAGTTTTTCTCGCTTTAGGATTAATATAGAAGTCTAGAAAGGAATTGCAAGACAAGGCAAATCTAATGAGTGACAGAACGGCCTCGGGCCGCTTCGCTGGCCTTGTGACAGAGGATTTTGCGCTTCGCATTTTCCGGCAAACCCATCATAATTCATCTAATCCATAGAAACAAGAAGGGGGCTGCTGAAAAAACTTTCTGCAGCCCCTTTCTTCAAATCCACCTGGATTCTAGAATCCGTCTCTGAGATCCAGGTTTTCCTTCCAGTAGGGATTTTTGCGGGAGATGTCCACGGTATATGGGGGGCGATATTCCGGAATATCCAGCTTCAGTACCATATTGCGGAGTTTGTTGACAATCCAGCGCTCAATTTTCAGGATGAGCATCTTCTTGCGGAGACGTCCCTGCATGTCGCGGTTGAGGATGTTCGGGAGAGTATCCGTGGTGATGATGTCGTCGATGACATCGGAGTTCAGATTTTCCTTGACTTCCGGAGAGGAATAAAAATGAGTGACCACAAAAAGGATTCTTGCGGCGCCGGCTTCCTTGAGGTGTTTGCAGCAGGTGACGATGGTTCCGCCAGTACGGACCATGTCGTCGCAGACCACGACTTCGCGTCCGGCAATGTCTTCCAGCTTTGTGGGGCTGTTTTCGGCGGGTTTGATGACGACTTGCCGTTCGCCCATGCGTTCCTTTGACATGATCAGGAGGCTTGGAGTGCCTTTCATGAGCATTCCGCTAGTTTCCTGCAAATATGCGTCGTAAATGGATTTTGCGAAAGGAGTGGCGCCTTTGTCGGGAGCGCAGATGATGATGCCCTTTTCGGAATCCGTCTGGGTCAGGTTGGAGTGATTGGCCAGATAGCTGGCATAGAGTTCGGCGGGAGATAGGTTGAAGAAATTCCCGTCGAAGATGTTTTTGAAGAGGTCGGCGACGGCCACGGAATGGTTGTGGACCGTGAGGACGGCATCCACGCCGCTGGTTTTGAGCAGCTGCGCATAGAGCATGGAACTCCAGGGCTGGCCATCGAATTTCTTGTAGTCCGCAGTCGTGCGTTGGAAGGCGACTTTGCCGTATTCAGGGCGTGCGCCGCGGTCTTGCGCACTGTAGAAGAGGTCGGGTTCGACAAGGATGACGCGCTCGGCGCCATTATCCTTTGCGGCCCTGGCAACCAGGAAGGTCCGCATTGCGCGTGCATTGCGCGTATGCCGTCCGCTGCAGGAAGAGACGATAATGACGGTCTTTCCCTTTAAACCATATCCAATATGTTCCAAGTCGTTTTCATCGCTGATGAAACGAGGGCAGAACTCAGTATTGGCAAATTCCTTGTAGGAGAGAATATCGGAGATTTCAGTCTCCTGGCGCATATAATGCGCGATATCCATGGCCAACGGATCATCGGAGACTACTCCGACGACGATGTATTTTTCAGAAAGCATGGTTGGAAGGGAAAGAGGGCTCGGTACAAAACGTAAGTGCGCTTAATATATCCCTTCTCGCCGGGACGGAATAAAAATTGAGGTTCCTACAGCGCGATATGGATAAGGTTTACAAGGGGGATGCCGCATCCTCTGAATGATTTTTTGCGGCATCCCCCGGTTTACTTTACTGTTCGATCACGAAGATATAAGTATCTGTCTGCGGCGCCTGGAAGGTGAGATCGGCCTGGACTTCCGGGAAGCTGCGCTTTTCGGGATAGACCATGGTCCACTTCACGGGCGCCTTGGCATGCAGAGTGTATTCTCCAGGAGTTGCCGTGTGGAAGGAGATCATGGAGTTGTTGGCATAGACCACGCCGTTTTCGCTGTCGCAGTAGATATGGACGCCTGCGTCCTTTGCGATCTTGCGCAGTTCGACGGTATTGATGACGGGTGCGCTGCACAGATAGGTCGTGGTGCCGTCCGCATTCTTCTTCTTGGCATAGGAGGCAGCCCTTTTGCCGTCGGCCACCTTGACGGTGCCAAGGACTACCGCGTCGGAATCCGTGATATCCAGCACGGGCGAGTAATTCATGCCTTGTTCATCCAGTCCGTAGGCATCCATGAGGGAACCATCATTGAGCATCGTGGTGATTTTCGCAGAACGCTCCAGTAGATTCGTACGGATTCCCGTGGTTTTGTAGATGGAATCGGTATCCGGGCCTTCCGGTGTGAGCCATCCGGGAGTTCCCATGAAGATGAAAGTCTTTCCGGCCTTCTTGAGTGCGTTGAGCTTGGCCAGTTTTTCGGGGGTTACGTAGCAGAGCTGCGGGAAGATGTACACCTTGTAGTCCTGCAGAGCGGGATTGTCGATGTCGCCGAAGGAATAGGCGTCGAACTGCAGTCCGGCGCGTTTCAGTTCGTGGGTGATGTAGTTGATGCCCACGTAGGTCTGCGGACCTCCGGTATATTTCTGAATGGCGTGGTAGTATGCGCTTTCCCAGTCGCCGATGAAAGCGATTTCGGCAGCGGAGGTGAAGTCCTTGACGGCGTCGTACACGGGGGCGACGTTATGGAAGAACTTGAGGATTTCAGGATGGTTGTACCAGTCGCGACCGAAATCATAGTACCAATAGCCGCAACCCTTGCTGATGCCCTGCGCCAGGTCGCGGGAAAGCGTGGCGATGCTTTCCTGGATGGTGTTGGCATAGCGCTGGTTGCTGCCCGGAGCGAGAAGGCAGGTGCGTCCGTCGGCCTCGAAGATGGTAATCTTGTTGTGGAGGCGATAGGAGGAAACCAGGCTGCGCGCCATCTGGGAGTTTCCGAGGCCGCGGAAGAAGCTGCCGTAGCAGCAAGGGGAGACCTGGAAGTCCACGTAGGGGGAACGGATGAGTTCGTCGTTGACGAGGTGCCATCCTTCGGCGGTATAGGACATGCCGAAGAAATATCCGCAGTAGTTGCCGACCAGGGCGCGGCCCTTCGAGGCCTCCTTTGCGGTCTTGTTCAGCGTCAGAAGCGCATTCTTGAGGGAGCTCTGGATGCACTGCAGGAAGTCGATGTTCCAGGCATGTCTCACGGGTTCGCGCAGAGCGTCGTCAAGATAGTCCAGACGAACTTCCTTCGGCGGCGGCAGGGCGCCATCGAAGGTGACTTCGGGCTGCATCCAGGCGGCGCGGAGCTTCTCGACATCGTTGTCGTATTTTTCGCGGAGGAAGTTGCGGAAAAACTTGATCATGGGATCGCTGATGTCGGGCATGGCGAGGGCCATGCCATAATAGTGCCATTCCATGTAGACGCCGGCGTCCAGCCTATAGCCGAAGACGTGCTTTGCGTAGGGCTTGCTTTCGATGTATTCAACGATTCGGCGGACGACTTCAGAGGCTTCCTTGAGCCAGAGTTCGGAAGCGTACGAGGGGGCGGCATAGTTGCCGATGCAGTCGCCGCTGGAATGCTCGGTGTCAACGCTGGCATACTTGACCAGTTCTTCCGGATGCTCTCTGTTCCACCATCTGGGGCCATGGGAGAAGCCGACGTCGAAGATGAAACGCGCATTGGGCGCCATGACGAATGCGTCCGCCAGCGCTTGGTTCAGTGCCTTGTAGTCGAACTTGCCAGTGCCTTTCCAGAACTTGTCCGCTTCGATGCCGAAGGAGATCAGATTCATGTCGGCAGCTTCGAAGTTGGCGATCTTCTCCCGGAAGTTCGGGGTGTCACGCCAGCCGAAATTGGAATTGTAGAGGACGGGGCGATAGAGCTTGCCGCCGATATCGAAACGTGCATCGCCGTTGACGTAGGTGATTTTCGCCTGCTCGTCGGGCTCCTGGGCCAGCTGTTCGAGGAGCTGCTTGATTTTCGTTTCCTTCTGCTGCCGGCGCTCAATCTCCACGGTCGCGTCGTCGTGTGCGTAGAGGCCAACCATGTCATAGATGGTCACCCAGGGATCGGCATTGTAGTCGCCGTTGGAGTTCGGGGTCTTCCATTCCTTGTCGTCAAAGCCGGGCATTTCCCAGTCTTTGGCATTTTCCTTGGATAGCTTCCAGGTCTTGTCGGTGAATACTTCCTGGATCGTGCCGTCCTTGTAGGTGATTTCCAGGTGCAGGATGGTACCGCCGTTGCCGGCCTGGTTGATGGCGATGACGCCGATGGCGTTGCGTCCGCTCTTCAGCAGATCCGTGACATCGTACAGCCTGGATTTCGGAAACAGGGGATTGGCGTATGACTTCTGGGTGACGTTTTTGCCGTTCAAAAACGCAAAGCCGGTGTCATCGATGATGTAGTTGATAAAAGCCTCCTTGACGGGCTTGTCGGCCAGTTCGAATTCAGTCCGTAGAAAGCGCTCCTTGTTCAATCCTTCAGCTGGTTTTTCCGGATAGATGATCCATTCCGCCTTAGGACCGGCAAAAAGACCGAGGGCAACGCAGAACAGAAGAAACAGTACTTTACGCATGTGTTACCTCCATTATGGAAGAATTTGAGAAACAGGAGACGATCCCATAAAATCGAAAATGGAATATCATCTTGTTTACTAGTGAATTAGATTAGGAAAAAAAGTAACTGCTCAGAAGGGATGCCTTGAACCACGAATGAACACGAATGGCGTCCAGGCTGGCGGTCCTTCAGGACCGTCGTTTTCTCTTTTTTTCGTCCGCCGGAAAGCCAGAAGCTTTTCTTTCGGACAAAAAAACATGAAAACAGATGCTTCTGCAGCGTCACCAGCCTGAACATACCAATGGATGATTGGCGTTCATTGGCGTGTATTCGTGGTTTTGCAATCCCTTTCTGAATAGGGAAAAGATTCCTATTGCAAGAATCGCGGCGAATTAAGAAAGCGTATCCAGTTTTCGCGCCACGTCCAGAAGCGCTCCCTTGACGCGGTAGTATTCGGAAGGCTTGTTGCGTCTGTGCCAGAACTGGCAGAACTGGATTTCCTTCTTGCGGATTTCGTCGGCAAGCTTCCAGTTTGCCGCCTTGTCGCCAGGGTATTTGATTGTGGCGATCACCTTGTGCATGAGGATGGTCATTTCCGCGCCGAAACGGAGTTCCTCCCGTGCGTATGGATCCTGCGGATGCGCGGTGGCCAGGCAGGCATCGAATTTCACGAAGGCCTTTTCCAAGGCGGAGACGGCCTTCCGTGTGGCCTTGAAATCGATGCTCTCCGCATATTCGCTCTCAAAGGAGCATTCCGTCGTGGGATCAACCCATTGGGCGACATGTCCCCAGGCCGTGGTGGTCAGCTTTTCGAATTTCATCCAGGCGTCGCAGAAGCCCTTTGCGCCGAACTCCAGGAGATCCAGCGCGTTGTTGAAGGCGTCCACGTCTTCGGCGGCGGCGGTATTCCAGCCGCAGGCGGCGCCGTAGGCGAAGCCATGCCAGGAAATGGCAGGCAGATTGACATTGCCGCGGTCGCCCCAGTTGGTATTGAGGAAGCCTTTGGCGCCATATTTCAGACCTTTCTTAGCGTAATTCAGGATGTTCTTCTGGGCGGTATGAATCGGCGTCAGCCAGCGGCTCCAGCATCCAGTGCCGGGGGCAATCCAGAAATTCGGGGTGGCGGCGGCGAGCTTTGCCGTGTCGCGGCGGTTGGCATCGGGGCCGTAATCCCATTCAATGGGGATGATATCCTTGGGGAGTTCTTTTAGCAGTTCGCTATTGTCACCGATGACATCTCCCCAGAACATGGGGATTTTTCCTTGATTGGTCACCAAAGCCATGATTCTCTTCATGAAGTTCACGTAGAGTTTCTGGATATCTTCTTCGGATTTCACCAAGTGCTTGTTCTTGCCGCGTCCCAGGTCGAAAGTCTCGTCGCAGCAGATATTGAAGTATTTGCTTTTGAAAAGGGGGAGGTATTCCCCGATGATATCGGCGACAAGCTGGAAGGAACGCGGGTCGGAGGGATTGAGAGTGGCGTGCTGCATCCGGTCGCGGAAGGAGAAGGGCCACTCGGAGATGTCCGCGTCCATTTCATTCAGGTCCCTGAGGCGCTTGCTCCGCATCGCCATATAGCAATGGCCGAAGGTGGCGATGGAGGGTACGAGTTCGATATTGCGCTCTTCACAGTAATCCTGCAACCGGAGAATCTCCTCGGCGGTCAGCGGGTCGGCGCCTTCCCAGATGTCCATGTGCTTGGCCAGGGCGAAGGTGTGCTCGATGTAAAGTTCCAGGTGGTTCAGCTTGTATAAAGCCATCTTGTCCACCAGCTGGAAGAGGGTCTCCAAGGTGGGAATCGCCCCGCGCGTGGCGTCATGATAGAAACCGCGGACAGGATAGTCGGGTGAATCCTGGATGTCGAATTCCGGATATTGGGTGTTACCTTGCCGGAGCATTTGGCGCAGGGTCTGCACACCATGGAAGAGCCCTTTTTCCGTAGCGGCCAGCACGAGGATGCCATTGGCATCGCTCTGGAGACGATAGGCTTCTGTGCCCTTGATTTTAGTGCATAGTTCAAGACGGATGGCCAGGCCGATTGTCTCGCCGCCGACAAAACGGATGCGCTTTCCCGTGAGAGATTGGAAGTCATCGGCGAGGGTCAACGCTGCCAGAAGGAGCGGACGTCCGTAGTTGGCGGGGAGGAGAATTTCGTCAATTGCATTCCAGGAAAAAGTCCGAGTGCCGAAAATGACTTGCTTTGGGGTCGGAATAAGAAATATCATGGGGAGGTGTTAGTTGAGCTGTTGAATTATTTTTTGGAGTATGCTACGAAGGAAAAAGCATTCTGGATTTTGGTTCTTTATTCCTTCACCAGTTAAAAAACGAAAACCAGAATGCAAATGGCTCGGGACAAGTCGCCGGAGAATCGTTTTTCGGAGTGGCAGGTAAAAC
The DNA here is from genome assembly GCA_024405215.1 of Lentisphaeria bacterium. GTDB lineage: Bacteria > Verrucomicrobiota > Lentisphaeria > Oligosphaerales > Oligosphaeraceae > UBA1724. The sequence continues at coordinate 54,075 of JAKSPB010000012.1, forward strand.
TGGCTTGCCCTTTTCCGTGTTCACACAAGAGGAGAAAAGTCCTCTCGTTTGATTTCATAATGTAGCAAAAACGGGTATTCGTTCTATAAGAGCGGATTGCCAATTTTTGCACTTACTTGCCTTTTCGTTTTGCGGACACCATAAAACAACGGGTATACGGGGAATAGGATAGATGGTCTTTGTATAGTTGGCGATGGTTTCAGAAAAAACCGCCGTGTCCTTTGGGGAGCACGGCGGCCTTTTTGGGATATGGAGTCAGGCTAGTCGACTAGCGCTCACCACCGTTTTCATTGTAACCAGGAAGCCAGTAGTAGTCCTTGGTAAAGTGATAACCAGCAGGTTCAGTGCTATCCCAGGCGGCAGCTTTCTGCATGTTGATCGTTTCCACGTGGCCGTCCGTGAAGCAGGCATTCATGTTCATGCTGTGGCGGAAGAATGGCAGAAGCTCCGTAGTGCTGCTGTTGCCGCGGATCATGCGTTCCAGCAATGCGGTGTAGCATTTCTTGCTGCCCTTGTTGGAGCCATCGAACTGGTTGACGTGGATGGTGGGGTATTTGATGGAGGAGACGCGGTGCCATGTCGGAGTATTCGGATGTCCGTCGGAGTCCTTCTGAGCTCTGAGGCTATAGGAGAAGCCATAGCTTGACTGATAGCAGATATTGCCTGTCACGCGCTCGTCTGGAGGACAAGAGGGGCACATCAGACTCTTGTGCCAGGAGCTTCCGTCGTTGCCGGTGCAGACGCCGTCATCGGTCATGGTCTTTGCATATTCATCTTTGTTGCACCATTCTCTTGCAGTCATTGGAGCGCCGGGAATGATGGGATTGACAGTGAACCAGTAGTAGCTGTCCAGGCTGTCGCCATGGAATTTGGACGGGAAGAGGTGCGGACCTTTATTATCAACGGTTTCGACGGGGCCGCCTGCGGCGATGGGAGGCAGGAAGTCGTCGTTGTCAACGGCATAGAGCTGGTTGCCGAGGGCGACCTGCTTCAGGTTGTTGACACAGGAGATGGCACGGGCCTTTTCGCGGGCCTTGCTGAGGGCGGGCAGAAGCATGCTGGCCAGGATGGCGATGATGGCGATCACCACCAGCAGTTCGATCAGTGTGAATGATTTTTTCATTTTCTTATCCTTTGGGGATGGGGGATTGAAGAACCACGACGCGTGGCTCGTTTGGAACAAAAACAAGAATCCGATTTTTGCTGGAAGGAAACGTTTCTTTTCAGAACAAGAAAACAAGCTTGTTTTTTTCCTATTTTCCAGAAAAACGTAACTTCGTCTGCAAACTTAATGTAGTAATGACCGGCTACTCAATCTAGAAGAACGGATTGCTAAATATTGTACTCGGTTGCCCATTTGATTTGCTGTTGGCAAAAGGCAAGGGATGTGCGGATGTATCATATTGACGATAGTTTGCGATAGTCTTGGCATCGTTTACGATTGTTCCAGACAAAAAAGCCGTCGTGTCCTTCGGGGAGCACGGCGGCCTTTTTGTTATGGAATCAGACCAACTAGGAACTTTTATTCAAAGTTCTTATCACCGCCATAGATGGGGCTGTTGGGGTACCAGTAGTATTTAGTGGTCAGGAGGTACTGACCACCACCGATCTCGGAATCCCATACCAATGCGTTGCGGTAGTTGATTCCCTCGGCATGGCCATCGGAGAAGTTGGCGTTCATCATCAAAGCATGACGATAGTAGGGCAGAGAAGCTGCACCGTTCTTCATTGGGTTGACACCAACAGTGGGGCTTGCGGCAAAACTGGTATATCCGTGATTGGTGGTGCCGTCAAACTGATTGGGATGGATAGAAGGGTACTTGATGCCGCCGAGGCGGAGCCAGCCGGCAGCCGGCTTGGCGTCGGAGGTCATGCCAAAGAGAGAACCGCCGGTGGCTTTTCGGCCCCAGTAGCCGGCGCCGCCGTTGTTCTGGTAGCCGATGTTGCCGACGATGCGCTCTCCGGGAGGGCAGGAGGGGCACATCAGGATCTTGTGCCAGGAACCTTTGTCTTCGCCGGTGGGCTGTGCGTTGATTGCGAAGTCGGAAGCGGGGTCCTTGGCCGCCCACTCGCCACCGGTCATTGGAGTACCGGGGACGATGGGATTGACGGTAAACCAGAAGTAGGATACGTCGGCTCCATTTCTCGTCATGCCATATTCGCAGGAATACGGTCCTTGAGGATCATTGGGAGACATGACGTTCGGGGGCAGGAAGTCATCATTTTCGGTGGCATAGATCTGGGTGCCGAGGGCGACCTGCTTCAGGTTGTTGATGCAGGAGATGGCGCGGGCCTTTTCGCGGGCCTTGCTGAGGGCGGGCAGAAGCATGCTGGCCAGGATGGCGATGATGGCGATCACCACCAGCAGTTCGATCAGGGTGAATGATTTCTTCATTGTTTTACCTTTTTTGGGGTGGATTGAGAAGCCACGCACGTGGCTTGCGGGGGGACACAAAAAAGAAAGACAATTTTTGCTGGAAGGAAACGTTTCTCTTTTTGAACAAGTAAACTGGCTTGCTTTTTTCTCTTTTCGGCAAAGAGAAGAAAAGAGAAGAAACGTGACTCTGTTTGCTTTCATAATGTAGCAAAACCGATGATTTGTTCTAGAATAGCGGATTGCCAAGTATTGCACTCGTTTGTTCATGGTTCTTCTCATAAGCCAAAATTTCAGAACGGCCTATTGGAAAAATTCCAAGAAACTTCTACATTATTTTCTGTCGTTCAACGAATAGGAGAAATAGATGACACAGGTAGAAATTGCCAGACAGCAAATAGGACGGGTATCCGTTTCCTGTACTTGTAACAAGCGTTTTCCCTGTCAGCCAGAGACATACGGCGTTGACCGGGTATCTGGTCATACCTACAAGTGGGCGCTGTTCAACCGGGACAAGGAGAAATGCATCATCTTCCAATATACTTTTGCAGGGCTGGGAGAGGTGATTGTCAATGGCAAGAGGCATTTTGTTCCTGCGGGGAAGGCTTTTCTGGTGTCATCGCCATCGTCTGTGATTTACATGCAGTCTCCCGACGATGAGTTCTACCATTTCATCGATGTCAACATCCGTGGCGAGGCAGCTCAGGAGATTGTGCAGAAAATCACGGACAAATGCGGTGCTGTTTTAACGATTTCTCATGACAGCCAAGCACTTGAGATGCTTTGTGAGCATTACAACCAGCTCTTGGCCGTGCATTCCATTGAGGACATCTACGAGGATGCGGCCTGGGGATACAAATTCCTGTTGACTCTCCTGAAGGAACAGGAACCGAATATGTCGTATGTGCAGGAGAAAATGCCGGTCTGCCTGGAAAAGGCCTTGGCTTTCATGGAGCAGAATCTGGAAAATTCCATGCTGGATTTGAAGAGCCTGGCAGGGCAGACCAATTTGTCCGTCTTCTATTTTACCCGTCTCTTCACCAAATATTTTGGGTGTTCCCCGCGGAAATATCTACTGGCGCAACGGCTTTTCCGGGCTGCGCAACTTCTTGCCCAGGATTGTTCCATTCCTTTCAAGAGCATCATCGCGCAGTGCGGATTCAACAGTGTACCCTATTTCTGCCGTGCTTTCCAAAAGGCGTACCACATTTCGCCAGGAAAATACCGCAGCCTATACAAATACCATAGCGATGATTAGGCGCGCAACCTGTCGTCGTTTCCTTTATTCATCCAAGGCTTCGGCGAGGATGTCGACGGCTTCCCGGCTTCCCATGACCAGCAGGGAATCGCCTTCGAGGATTTTCTCATGACTGGGATCGGGATTCATGATGACACGGCAGTCTTTTCCGCCTTCGTCATCCGTCCAGCCGTATGCATTGTGCTGCCGAAGTTTTGCCTTTCGTTCCAGAGCCTCCTTGTTCTCCGGGCGTTCAACCCCCAGGACCATCAGGTTGTATTTCCGGCGCACATCCAGTTCCTGCAACGTATGGCCGATGAAGTTTTTCGGCGCCGGCATTCTGGCGATGCGGGTGCCGTCCTTTAGGGTGATGATGTCCTGCAGATCCGGCTGGGCGATGCGGCGTGCGACTCTTTCGCCCATGTCCCGTTCGGGATTGACCACATTCGTGGCTCCTACCTGCTTCAGGATACGTCCATGCAAATCGCTTGTGGCGCGTCCGATGATGGTCTTGACGCCCAGTTGTTTCAGCAGGGAAACCGTCATGATGGACGCCTCCACGCGCCCTACCCCGATGGCCACCACCACCAGGTCCATGGTGTCGAGCTCGGCTTCCTTCAGGGCGTCCTCCTGGGTGGAATCCAGGACGATGGCGGAGGTCACCAGGTCCTTGATTCTCTCGATCACGTTTTCGTCCGTGTCCACGGCGCATACGGGGATGCCCTGATCCATGAGGGACTTTGCGGTCTCCAGGCCAAAGGTGCCCATTCCGATGATGGCGATCTGCGGTTTTCTAGGCATGGTATTCTAAAAGATATGGAAAAAAGGCGGAATGAAAGTTGGCGAAATAGGCAGGCGCCCTCCCCCGCAGGCGGCATCGCCTGCGCACTTGCGCGGATAGTGCTACGGGCCTAGCCGATCATGACGCGTCGTTTGGGGTATTTGATGCGTGGCAGGGAAATTGCGCCGCTGGCTGCGGAGAGCATGGTCAGGAATCCGACCCGCCCGATGAACATGATGGCGATGAGGACAATCTTTCCGAAGATCCCCAGCCGCATCGTGATTCCCAGGCTCATTCCCACGGTGGTCATGGCGGAGACCACTTCAAAGGAGAGCTGGCTGAGCGTGATGTCGGTTCCCAGGGCCGCAAAACTGAGAAGGAGGGTTCCCAGGCAGGCCAGAAGAAGACCTAGGAAGAGGACGGCTATGGCCTGGCGGACGGTTCCTGGGGAAAGCGTGGCCTGTCCGAAGGTCACTTCCTGTCTGCGCTGTACAATGCTCCAGAGAAGCATGACCAGCACGCCGATGGTGGTGACACGGATGCCGCCGCCGGTGGAGCCTGGCGCCACGCCGATGAACATCAGCACCCGTAGCGACAGTTGGGCAGGAAGGTTCATCTGCTGTGGAGGAATCGCCTCGAAGCCGGCGGAACGTCCGCTGGCGACCTGGAAGAAGGCGGTCATGAGTTTTTCACCCCAGGACATTTTTCCCAGGGTGGCCACGTTGTTCCATTCGCTGAAGAGCAGAATTGCCGTGCCGGAGAAGACTAGGATGGCCGTGCCCCAGAGAACCATCCGCACCTGCGGCGATTGCGGGTGTACGCGGTCGTGGAAGATCCTGCGCCAGAGGCTTGTCAGGACGCCGAAGCCCAGGCCGCCGACCAGGATCAGCAGTGCGGAGGTCATCATGGGGACCGGCGTGTGCAGGCCCGATGTCCCGAAGCCTCCGGGATAGATCTCGAATCCTGCATTGCAGAAGCTGTTCAGGGACAGGAAGAAGCCATGTCCCAGAGCTTCCAGTTGCGTCAGGGAATGGTGGTTTCGCAGGTAGACGGAGAAAATCGCCGTGCCCACGAGCTCAATGGCCAAGGTCAAGAATCCGACGGCGCGGATGGTGTTCTTTGCCAGGCGTCCCCGGTCTTCGCCGGCCACGCGGTTGACCAGGCTGTTTCCGACCAGCCCCAAGCGTTGTCCCGTCAGGATGGCGAAGAAGCTGGAGACCGTCATGATGCCCAGGGACCCCAGCTGGATCAATACGCACAGCACTACCTTGCCCCAGAACGGAAATTGCGCTACGTCAACCGTGGTCATGCCCGTGATGCAGGTGGCGCTGGCTGCCGTGAAGAAGGCGTCTACCAGCGGCATGGGGATGCCTTCCTGTTCCGGAAGGGTGTTTTCCGTTGACAGAGTAAGATCTTTTACGACTTCCACAGTTGTTGTCTGGGGTGCGGCCGTGGCGAGCGCCGTTTCCGGCACATAGCAGAATGGCAGTTCAAAAAGGAAGGTCCCCAGAAGAATCATTCCTAGGAAACTGACCACCAGCAGATAGACGGGATGGAGGACAAACCATCCCCAGAGACGGGACGGGCGGGATTTTGCCACGTGGAAAAATCCGCAGATGGCCAGCTGATGCAGGAATGCCAGCATCACTGTCACATACCAGGCCTGTTCCTGCAGCAGGATGGCGCTGCAGACCATACTGCCTAGAAGCAGTCCGCCAAGCCAGAATATCCATGGCAATACTCGTAGAAGATTCCAGAGGCATTTGAGAAAACGGGTCGGTCGGGTATTTCCTTGGGCATTCAGCATGGCGAGATGCCAATAGTGCTCCGTCAGGGTCTTCGCTTCCACCGCAAAGAGAACGACTAGGCTGAAACCGATGAAAATCAGCCGTAGATAATAGGTGTTCTTTGATACGATGCCGTAATGGCCGCCGCCGTTGTAAAGCAGCATGGCCAGCAGGACCCAGGCGAAGGTCAGGCACCAGGAACTGTAGTGGACGTTGTTGACTCGGTAGGCGGCATCCGCTCCGGGAAGTCGACGGATTTTTGCGACGAAGTGGTCGGTCAGGCGACGGTCCATCCGCAAGAGTCCGTTGACTTGCACCGTTACCATCAATAGCAATAAAATGGCTCCGAGAATCGCGTGGGAGCCCATTTGCAGCAAATCTTCGCCATACCATGCCAGCCCGATGATCATCGGGGTCATCATGGGCAGCAGATCCCACCAGCCGCTTCGCAGGATCCAGTGGTTGCCATGTTTCAGATGATGGCGGCGGTATTCCCACAGGAAGAGGAAGGCCAGTCCGCAGATGGCGTAGCCGTAGAGGACGCAAAGGAAGAACTCCGGCTTTGCCAGAAAGGAGAAGAGGAAGAGCTGGAAAAGCGTCCCCGCCAGAAACAGCAACGTATGTCCGCAGAAGACATCCCTGAGCCATTGGTTGGCATTGACGGAGACTCTCATGATATTCTTATCGAGCCTGGCGATAATGTTCGCGGAAGAACTCGATCCAGCCGCGACGGACCGCAGCCTGCTCCTCCGGATTGGTCAGGGTCTTGGTGGCTTGGCGTGCTTCCGCATGCTCTAAGGGCAGGGCGGCGAAGGCCGACTGCGCATCGGGTGAGAGTGCGTCCCAACCGCCCTGCTTCAGGATGGCGCCCCAGGATTCCCGCAGCTCGGGACCGCAGTCAATGAGCATAACCTTGACCAGGACGCGGATGGCGGAGAAAAGGGATGCCGTCCAGTCGCCGCGATAGTGGAAGGATTTTGCCAGCTCAAAAGGACGCTCTGCGCCGAAGACAGTGTTTTCCAGACCTTTTCCTTCATACATGTCCCGGCGGACAGGAAGGCGATAGAGGGTATAGTCCCTTGGGCCGTTCTCGGAGCCGGCCTCTTTTCCCCAGAGACTCTGGGCCTCTTCGGAAAGGAGGAAATCCACGAATTCCTCGGCGAGTTCCCGGTCCGGTGCTCCGCGGAAGATGCTGACGGGGTCTGCGGAGACTGTGGAGGCAGCCAGGGGAGTGCGGTAGGAGACGGGCTCCCGGCCAATCTGGGATTTTTCCCACTCGACTTGGGAACGTCCGTAGAAGTCAATGCACATTCCCGCCGCAATCTGTCCCATGGCGGCATCCACGGGGACTTTGCTGGCGGAGAAGGTCAGGTATGCCGCGTTGCCGCCCATCTGCTTGAGGAGAAGCATGGCGTCTTTCCAGGCCTGGTTCAGTTCATCCTGCGTGGGGCGGATTTCCTTGATGTCCTCGCCGGGGTGCATTCTGCAAATCGCATCCTGCATTTCCCGTTGGATCATCATCTCAAAGCATTTGGTAATGGAACCGGATTGGGAGGGATCGGCGATGCCCACGGCGCCATAGAGGCGTGGATCCGCCAGGTCCCGCCAGTGCTCGCCAAAATGCTCGATTTCTTCAGGCGTGAATCCTGCCTGGGCCAGACGGTCCCGGTTATAGACGATGCCGAAAGTGGAAAAGCAGACCGCATAATAGCAGTCGCTCTGGTCGTACCAGCTTTCGCCGCCGCCCTGGGACATGATCGGCTCTTCGCCGTCAAACCATTCGGGATGGCGTTCCCGAACGCCGGCGGGGACGGTCAGGCCCGCCCGGCGCAGCCCCTCATGGTCATATTGCCCGCCTCCCAGCATGATATCCAGGTCGATGCCTACATCGCTTTGCCGGAACCACTTCCATGCCTCTGCCTGTGCGGCGTCCTCCGGACAGGGTTCGGCGAAGACCGCGCTGGAGAGTGCGGCGTCCCATTCCGCCTGGTGCCCATCTTTTATCCAGGCGTGTTTGGCATTGGCGGCGAAGGTGCTCTGCACGAAGCGGACAATCTCGGAGGTCCCGCCCGGCGTACGCCAGTCTATGGAAATCTCTTCGCCATCATGCCGTGCCTTGTGATATTCCCGGAAGGCAATCTCGGTTTCATGCCGCAGGGCTTCGTTGTTGGCGGTGATGACCACCAGCTGTCGCGGCGCGGAAAGCGGCACGGCGTCTTTTCGGCGGAGCGCCAAGGGGAGGGCGATGATGGCACCCAGGACCAATACTGTCCAGAACAACTGTTTCATACCAGGGGTCCGGCAAGACTACAGGGCGATTCCGCAGTTTGCAGCCGCCTGGAGCAACTGGGTGACCAGCTGTGCGCAGTTGGCGATACGCTTGTCCCGGCGGAAAATGGTGCAGGCGCGAATCACCTCGGCCATCGGCTTTGCCTCCTGGCCGTTGAGTTCTGGAATTTCTGTGACTGCCGAGAGGGAGTTCTTCTCCAGGTCAGTTGCCGCATTATGCCGGAACTGACGGCTCTTGGCTTCGTCGGGGGTCTGCAGGAGCGTCCGTCCGCCGAAGATGACATTGAAGCAGACGCCCAGGGCGAAGATGTCCGTATCCTCGCCAAGTTCCCGGCAGCTGATCTGTTCCGGGGAGAAGTATCCGGCGGTTCCCGCCACTGTCCGGCTCTGGTATCCCGTAGGGACGGAGATTCCGAAGTCGATGAGACGGATGTTGCCTGTGCGGTCCAGCATGAAGTTGCTGGGCTTGATGTCCAGATGAATCATCCGCTTCTGATGGAAGAAGCCGATGGCCTGCGCCATGCGGATGCAGACGCGGATCTTATCCGCCAAGGTCATGCAGGTCAAGAGCTTCTTGTCGGAAAGGTCGATGCCATTGATACGCTCCATCAGCAAGTCCCAGCCCAGTTCGATGCCCAGCTTGGTGACTTTGCGCAGGGAATAGAATTGGACGGGGATGGGGTTTGGTGCGCCGTTCTGCAGTACTTGGCCCATGTTCCATTCGTTGTTCAGGTGGCGGAGCTTGGTGGCGTATAGGACATTGTCGTTCAGCTTGCCGATGTCCTTGCGGGTCCGTACGTCGCCGATCCAATGGTCACGCCAGTTGCGGATGGCTTTGACCAGGAAGTTATAGCCGTTGCTATTGGATTGATAGAGAAGGCTCTCGGCACCACGTGCCAACTGGGGGCCGATGGTGTATGAGGCGCCATTCTTCAGTTTTTCAATGGCTTCGCGAACCTGTGCGTCATTCAAGTCGTTGATTCGCTCCGGAAGCTTCGATTGCAAGTAGGAGAGGCATCCGTCACTCATGGGCGACAGCGTTGATGCGCTGGGACGCTTTGCCATGGTGTGCTGGTGCTCAACCGGCGAAGAAGGCGCACTCGTTTCCACGACTGGCGCCAAGGCAACGGGTTCGCTCTTTTTCTCAATCGTTTTTGTCGGAATCATCCCGACGATGGACGTGTTGTTCAGATTCGCTTTGGGGCTTTCGTCCACGACAGGCTTGGCCGCGCCTGACAATTCTTCTACTGACAGGTATTTGCGGCCGTTCTGGACACTCTCCTTCGGGTTTGCCGGATTTTTGCTCCCGGAAACCCGAAGGAGTTCGTCATCTGTTAGGTATCTGCGATTTGGCACGGTTTTCCTCGTCACACGCAAAAGACGTGGTCTTTGAGGCTTTTGAAAAAGCCTTTTTCCTGATTTTACACAATCATGGCCGCAATTCGGCATGCTTCGGAGAGGCAAGTCCTGAATCGCGGCGGCAAGTCTAGATCTTGTGGATTCGCTTGAGCAGGGCCACGATGTCTTCCTGGCCTGTGGTCTTGACCTTCCTGGCCTCGTCTGCCATGTTGACTTGCAGAGGCTCCAGTTCCACGAACTGGTTCAGGGTCTTCTTGACTTTGGTCTGGGCATGTTCATCCGCGATGGTGTTGAAGTCGTGGACCAGTTCGGCAGGCTTGCGGCTGTAGAGCTGTGCTACGGTCACCCGGGGCTTTGTGATGGCGGGATTCTCCGCCACGCTGTAGATGGGCTTTACGCCTTGGTGGTTGAAGTATTCCACCACGCTGTAGAAGGCGCTCTGGTCGCCGCCGGCGGGAATTTCCATCAGGAAAAGGGCCTCGATAGGTTGTTCGGCCGGAAGCAGAAGTTCATTTGTGTTCTCTTGGAGCTGGCGTCCGAAATCCACTCCCGGATCGTAGTCAAAATAGGTGAAATGGTTGAAGTACGGCTTGGAAAGGAAGAGGTCGAAATCCTCCTGGTCCACATGGCCGTCAACAAGCTTCAGTTCCGCGTTTTTCCGAGGGATGGCCAGGAAGAACTGAAGGGAATCCACAATCATCTGGTTGAATCGATCTTCCGGAATCCGCTGCTCGAATTTCAGACGGTTGGTGAACATGAAGATGTTGCCCGTGTTGCCGCTGTCAATCGCGGAGGCGACCGCGTTGTTCAGGAATTCCGAGGTGTTCACCACGAATTCATCGGATTCCAGGCGCGCATACGGCAGAATCATGGCGAAAAGGGTCTTTTCCTCTACGGGAATCTGGTCCTGTTGTTCCACCAGGTGCTTCATCAGCGCTGTTGTCAGGCCATTGCCAGTGCCGCCGCCCGTGGCAGCAACGACCAGCGCGCCGCGGATCCGGCTCTCCAGTTCGTGGCTCACCGATGCGTATGCTTCTTCGCCTAACGCGGGATCCATGCGGCAGCCTTTGTAGGCGCCTGTACCACCGTGCAAGACAGCCTTGATCTTCTCTTTTGCGGCAACCTTGTCCAGCTCCACTTCGCTGACATTCACGATTGCCGAGTCAGAACTCAGCTTCGAGGCAATCTTGCTGCCAGCTCCTCCAATGCCAATGATGTTTCTCACTTCTTGGGCTCCTCTAAAAAGGCAGAATTCTTCGATTGAAATTGTCCGCTCTCCGCAAGACGGCGCAATGCCTGACCGCCAAAATTCGTCAGGTAGATGTTCTTGCGGTTCCGCTCGTCCTTGATGTCGATCAGGCACAGCAAATGCATCGCTTCTACAACAGCTACCGCTGTCTGCTTCGTGCGCGTGATGCCGCTCGCCTTCAGGTCGTCAAAACAGTTCGTGATGTTGTATTTCACTTGCTTGTCAGCACTCATCGCTGCCCATAGCAACACCAGAAAGTGCTCTTCGCCCAAACGCTCTAGCTGCTGCGTAAACAAATCTGGTACATTCAGTCCTGGCACGTCCTCAAGACACCTCCTGTTTGTCTCGCTGCTGCCTGCCCGGAATCGTTGCCCGGCAATGCAGATGATTGCTTGAGAAAAAGTCTCATCCTAAAGTATAGGTAAACCTTGACCTGTTTTCAAGTTCTTAATCGAAAAATCATGTACAGAAGCATACTATAGTTCAATTCTCTAAATTCTCAAATTCAAGAGAGATATACGATTGCTGCTCTTGAAAATCCTCAAAAAAACGCAATATGATATAGATTAGTATAGTATAGTAAAGGAATGTGCAGAATAAGATAGTGTAGTGTATGATAGCATAAAACTGTGCCGGGTTGGGGCGTTGTTTTTGTTGCTGATTATATATGCTGTTGCAATGCAATTAGTTGTATCTATATTGCATTGTCTGTGGATATCAAAAAAGCGCGGGACTCCCATCATCTTTGTACATTGGTTCCATATGATGGTTGAGCCTGTGATCCGGTAACAGGATAACGGAAAACAAGGTAAAGCCGAGAGGAGAAATAATAGAAGTGTAGTATAGTAGAATATTATTGTGAATATGGGGTCTATAGCTTGCCTGGGGGGGACGGGGATTCTATCCCCCTAGGCTCCACCTGTTATTGCAAATACATAATATTGGAGTTCCAATATTTGGTGTAGTCGCTTTCGCTTGATACGCGCCTCTTCGTTTGTATACACCCATTTTCAGCTCAATACGCATGACGCGCAAAAGCCTGACGGTCATGTACGATGGACCGTCAGGCTTTTGCGCTGCGAAGAGACCAGACGAACAAATTCCGCCCTGGACATTCCATTAAAGACAATAGGCTAGCCGTAGTCTGAATAGCGTATAGCTGTTACAGGCTACAAGTGTATTCATGATCCAAGAATCTTTAGAACATTAGCGGTTGTTCAGCATATAATATTGGGTAATTTCCTGATCGCGGCAGAAGATGGTGGCGATCAGTGCGGCGCGAATCCACATTCCATTGCGTTCTTGGCGCCAGTAGACGGCTCTGGGATCATCGTCGCAATCCACGGAAATCTCCTTGCGTCGCGGAAGCGGATGCATGATGATTCCCTTGGGAGAAAGGACGCGGAGATCGTCTCCGGTGAAGAAATAATCTTCCGGGGCGTAACCGGCCTTGCTTTCGCCCGGCTTGGCGTCCCATTCATCCTGGAGTCGGGTCATATAGATGGCATCGGCGTCCTTGATTCGGCCCTTGAAGTCATTCGTGACTTCGAATTCCACGCCGGCGGCCTTGAGGCGATCCAGGATGTCCTGTCCAATCTGGAGGCAGTCCGGGGCAGCGAAAATTTGCTTTACGTTACGGAAATTCATGAGCAGTCCGGAGAGTGAGCGGACGGTACGACCGCGTGCCAGATCTCCGCAGAAAAGGACTGTCTTTCCGTCAATGCCGCCGCGCTTTTCAAAGGAGCGTGTCAGCGTATAGATATCCAGAAGAGCCTGTGTGGGATGCTGGTCCTTTCCGCTTCCGGCGTTGACGATGGGGACGGGGCGTTCCGTGCGGGAGAGCATCCACGCCATCTGTTCGGCGAATCCCTGCTGGGGGGTGCGCATGATGATCAGGTCGAAGAAGGAGCTGAAGGTGCGGATCGTGTCCTCTTTGGTCTCGCCTTTCATTTCGCTGGAAATGGACGGATCGCGGACTTCTGCGGGGCTGAAGCCCAGGATCTGGCAGGCGGAGAAGAAGGAGAGGAAGGTACGGGTGCTGGGCTGGGTGAAGTAGAGCATCGCCCGTTTGTTGCGCATCAGGGAGGATAGGAAGTCCATGCCCACCTTTGATTTGGCGATGCGGCGGATGCGGGTGGCCAGATCGCAGAGGTTGTCCAGAGATTCCCGGTCGAACTGCTGGGCGATGACGCAATGATAGGGTCTGCCGCTGGACTGGAGGAAATAGGGTGCGCGTTCCTCCAGGGGGAGCTGGGAAAAGTCATTCCAGCTCAATTCTTCGATCATACGACGCTGTGGCATGATTCTGTTCTTAAATGGGTGTTGTTGTTAAGATAGGAAATGACACAAAAAAAGGCCCGGCCGCCAACGCGGCCGAGCCGCGCGGCTCGGAAAAAAATTAATCGGCAAGGGAAGAAACAATCATTGCCTTGATTGTATGGAGGCGATTCTCTGCTTCGTCAAAAACCTTGGAAATCGGCGACTCGAAGACTTCGTCGCTGACCTCCAGCGCTCCGCAGTCCTTGGAGACCTCGGTGTTGTTGTCGTGGAAAGCGGGGAGGCAATGGAGGAAGATGACCTTTCCGCTTTCGGCCAGGCCCGTGTTCCGGACCATTTCCATGTTTACCTGGAAAGGTCTGAGGAGTGCCAGCCGCTGTTGGAAAAGCGCCTCTTCGCCCATGGAGACCCACACATCTGTATAAAGGATGTTGGCGCCTTTCACGCCGTTCACCGGGTCGTGGCTGACTTCAATGGTGCTGCCATTGCGGCGTGCGCCTTCGCGCGCCATTTCCAGGAGTTCCCGGGAGGGGGAGAGTTCCTCGGGGCACACATCGACGAAATCCATGCCGACTTTGCTGCATCCAATCATCAAGGAACTGGCCACGTTGTTGCGGCCATCGCCGATGAAGGCCATCTTCAGGCCCTTTAGAGTGCCGAAATGCTCTTTGATGGTCAGGAAATCCGCCAGAACCTGGGAGGGATGCCACTCGTCGGTCAGGCCATTCCATACGGGGATGCCGCTGTATTTCGCCAGGTCATCCACAGTCTGCTGGGCAAAGCCGCGGAACATGATGCCATCGAACATCCGTCCCAGAACGCGGGCGGAATCCTTTACGGACTCCTTCTTGCCGAAATGCAGGTCATGGGCGTTCAGATACTCCGTGTAGCCGCCCTCGTCGTGGACTCCACAGACTGTGGCACAATGGGTTCGGGTGGAGCTCTTCTGGAAAATCAGCGCGATGTTCTTTCGATAAAGCAAAGCGTCCTTTTTGTTGGCGCCGCTCTTTTTGCGGGCTTTCAATTCTGCTGCCAGCTCCACAAGGCCAATGACCTGCTCGTCCGATAAATCGACCAGACGCAGGATGCTCTTGCCATGCAAACCCAATTTAACAAGATCCATAAGTGTTGTTCTCCTTAAGTGCGAGAAACCTGAATCGTCCGGGATTCAGGAGGAATTTTCTTTAATATAAAGCTTCTGGCGACGCCGAAAGCGTTATTGGACATCCCACGGGCATAGACAAGGATGGATGGGAGTGTCCCAAAGGGTAGCCAGCCACTACGGGCCCGGGGATGGCTTCGGCGTATTCCCGGAGGATTTCCGGAAGATACTCGTTGTCCTCGCCTTCGGTGAATTGTCCATAGACCAGTCCTGCCAGGCAAGAGAGGATTCCAGCTTGACGGAGTTGGTTCAGACGCCGGTCAATGGCATGAGATGGCTCGTGGACATCTTCCAGCACGAGAATGGCATTTTTTAGTTCCGGCAGGAATGGCGTTCCCAGCAAGGCGCACAGCAACGTCAGGTTGCAGGGAACCACCGGTCCCCTGCCCTGCCCCGCTTTCAAAATCTGCGGATGCCATTCCTCGGGCGGAAAACGCCATTTCCCGTTGACGACTTGCAGAAACGATTTTGTTTCCTGGCGGAACTCTTCCGTGTCTGGTTCTTGGGCCCAGCTGGAGCAGAGCATGGGGCCATGGATGAGCC
Organism: Lentisphaeria bacterium; assembly: GCA_024405215.1. Lineage (GTDB taxonomy): Bacteria > Verrucomicrobiota > Lentisphaeria > Oligosphaerales > Oligosphaeraceae > UBA1724. Next base: position 69,133 of record JAKSPB010000012.1, read on the forward strand.
GCCGACAGCCCGCTTTCCAGGCGGCCAGGAGCAGCGCAGTCACATCACTATAGCCGCAGACGCTCTTTCCCGATGCCCGCAGCGCTTCGAAGTCAATCTGCTCCAGCACGCGCGTCACGCCGTAGCCGCCTCGCGCAGCCAGAAGAAAATCCACCTCCGGCGATGCCACCAGGTCGTTGAATCGCTTTGCGCGTATTTCGTCGGAACCGGCAAAACGACGGGGCAAGGCGGTGGTTTCGCAGGATACCGTTACTTCTGCCGGAATCACTCGGCGGAGATTTGCCTGGCCCCGGGCCAGCAGTGCTTCGTCCGGGGCATTGGAGAGGGCGAAGACACCGATTTTTTTTATGGAGACAGGAAAGGGCGTTGTCATTCTCAAAAACAAAATTCAAGATTATCTTATTCTATTCTCCAAATCGCTGCATTTGTCGGAATCCATACCATAACTGCGTCAATGAACATTTTTCTCAAGACACAATTTCTGCTGCTGACTTTATGCAGCGCCCTTCTTCTGTCGGAATCCGCCGTGAATTCCCTGGAGGAGTTCGAGAATTATGATGCGACTCGCGTCCTGCTACGGGAGGCGGAGGATCATATCGCCCAGGAAAAATACGCCAAGGCCGCGAAATGCTACCAGAAGGCGGCGAATCTCCAGACTTCTGAAGAGAAGAAGGCGGAGTATTTCTACCTGGAGGCACAGAATCTCATGCTGGGAAAGAAGGACACGAAGGCCTTCCGTGCCTATCGGAAGCTTCTAAAGGAATACATCTATTTCCTGCCTCTGGACGACATCATGGAGCAGCTCCGGGAACTCGCCGGAAATTTCGAGCAGGGAAACGGCACGATTTTCGGGCTGAAAGACCCCGATGCCGCCATTGACATCTACCAGCTCATCATTGAGCATGAACCCGATGGTCGTCAGTCCTTGACCGATCGCCTCACGCTGGCGGCGAAGCAAGAGAAGGAGTTCTACTATGAAAGGGCCGTCAAGACCTATCAGGAAATCATCAAGCTCCTGCCCAATGATCCTGACGCGCGCTTCTGCCTGGCACGACTTCTGGAGAAAATGGCCCAGGAACGGGACGCCGACGGTGTCCTGAGCCGCGCCGCCATCCGGGAGGCCAGGCGCTTCCTGGAGGTCTCGTCCGCGAAGGACTTCCGACGCCCGGAGGCCGAGGAGATCCTCAAGTCCGCCCATCTGCGCGAGGGTGCACGGATGCTGGAGCGTGCCCAATTCTATCTCGTCAAATATCATTACAAGCCTGAAATCGCCAGGACGTATCTTTTGGATCTGCGTCGGGATTTCTCCGATACTCCCGCCGGCGAACAAGCCAAGGCAATTCTGGACGAAAAATTCCCGGAGGAGGCGAAATAGATGAAAAACGCAATGCTTCTATCTTTGGCAATCCTCCTTCTTGCTTCCTGCGCCACCTATCATTTCGGGACTGCACTTCCTGCCGAACAGCGGAAGATGGCGGTTGCGGAAGTCGAGAACCTGACTTCGGAGACCGCGCTGGGCGGCCTTGTTCAGAATGCGCTTCATGAGTGCATCCTGAACACGCCAGGCCTCAAGCTCTCCTCCGAAGAGAACGCCGGCTTGATCATTGCCCTTTCTCTGGATATGCTGGATCAGAACAAGCTGGCCCGCGCCCGCACTCGCGATGCCGATGCCAGACATGACAAAAGCGACTCCTACCAGACCGTGCTCTATCGCATGACCGTACGTTGCCGTTACACCGCGACTCCGACGGATGGATCGTCCGTTCACGAGGGTGCCGTCCAGGCAACTGCCGACGTTCCGCTCATGCAGGATATTAACCTTGCGCAGCAGGCGGCTTTGACGCAACTGGCGCGAAATGCCGCCAGGCAGGTCCTTTCCGAGCTTACAGAAGAGTAGGAATTCTCCATGGACGACCTGCGTATCGGACAAGGCTACGACATTCATCCCCTGGCACCACAGCGCCGTTGTGTGCTGGGCGGCGTGGTCATATCGACCGCGGATGGCAGGGGCCCCCTGGGTCATTCCGATGGCGATCCACTCCTGCACGCCGTCATCGACGCCATTCTTGGTTCCGCTGCGTTAGGCGACATCGGGAAATGGTATCCGGATTCCGATCCCAAGTGGAAGGACGCCGACAGCCGACAGCTCTTGGCCAGCTTGATGGAGGCGCCGCAACTGAAAGGCTGGCGCCTGGGAAATCTGGATTGCACGGTTATCGCCGCTACGCCCAAGTTGTCGCCGCACATCCTCGCCATACGGGAGAGCCTGTCGAAGCTTCTTAAAGTGCCTGTTGAACGAATTTCCGTCAAAGCAAAGAGCGACAACGGCATGAGTCCTGCCGGACAGGGCGAAGCCATCGCCGCATACGTTTCCCTTTTGGCATACGTGACCACCCCTTAACCTCCAAGCATCATCATGAAAAAATACACAAAAGAACACCAGTGGATTGAACTCAATGCCGACGGCACTGCGAAGATCGGCATCACCCGTTATGCCGCCGATGAACTAGGCGAAGTCACTTATGTGGAACTCCCGACGGTCGGAAAGACTATCCAGGGAAACGACACTCTCTGCGCCGTGGAATCCGTCAAGGCTGCCAGCGATGTCTTCATGCCCGCCACCGGAACTGTCGTGGAAGTCAATGCCTCCTTGGATAAAGATCCCAGCCCTGTCAACGATGATCCCGAAGGCGCCGGGTGGATCTGCCTCGTCAAGGACGTGGATGCCGCTACGGCCGCGGAATTGATGGACGAGGTGCAATACGCCGAGTTCTGCAAATAGCCGTATTTTTGTCGGGAAGGCTATTCCGATTGTCGTTTTGAAACATAGGGACGGTGAGTCTCTATGTAACTGAAACAAAAAGGCCGCTGCAATCTCTTATGTGAGATTTGGCAGCGGCTTTTTTGTCTTTTGGGGGACTCTTTATTCCGCGATGTACTTCATCGCCTCGTCGGCGGTGAGAGCGTATGTCTTCATCAGCTT
>JAKSPB010000013.1 GCA_024405215.1 Lentisphaeria bacterium
TCTCCCAAACGATTGACGAACCACACAGGAACATGGCTGTCCAGATGGCTCTGGAAATGCTGGGAGAGATTCTCGCCGTATTTGCGGCGATGCAACGCCCCGCCGCCGCATCCGGAGTCATTGGAGATGACCATGGCGAAGCGTTGGTCAATGGCTCCCGCCCACAGCGCCGTCTTCCCCAAGCGGGAATGACCATGGACGGCGACCGCTCCCTGGCGGATCTCCGGCTGTGCCTCCAGGCAATCCAGCCCCCGCGAGAGTCCCCACGCCCAGGCGCCGATCGGCGTGTAGTTCTCGCCGATCTCCCGCATGTCGACTTTGTCGTGGAAAAGCGAAAAGACGCTGGAATCCGCAAAGCCGGTCTCGTCGCGGAACAATTCGTGATAGCATATCGTGGCGGAGGCGTAGCCGCGTTCCGCACACTCCCGGAAGCACCAGCGTCCTTCCTGGCATCCCCGAGGATCATCCGTCCCCGTCGGTCGGACGTCGTCCTCGGATGTCGTAGCGTGGTTTCCCTTGAAGTTCAGTCCCAGGAAGGCCGGCACCGGCCCCTGCGCCTTTTGCGGCAGATAGAGGAGCATGTCGAAAGACACGCGCCTCCCGTTGTTCATCGTCGCATGGATACGGATTTCCCGCCGGAGGGCCAGTCCATCCAGAGCGTCGGCCTTCTCGGAAAGCACTTCAAAACGCAGGGAATCCGGACGGGGCAGAATTTCCCCGTATTCGTATTTCTTTAAGATTTCCAGTATGTTACGCCGTTGATGCGTCATCCATTCCTGCGCCGTCGTCACCTTCCTCCCGTCCGGTCGCGCCAAGGGATCGGGCAGATGATAGGAAGGGACCGAATTCTCGTCACAAGGATATGGACCAAAGGAACGTGGATGTACAGAGGCTTGAGGCATGGGAAAAAAACTGCCGGGGTGTTCAAGGAAATTGCAAAAGTCGCCTGGGGTACTTTTCGCGGGTTCCGTCCATTTTATCCAAAATGCTTTTCGCCGTAGCAAGATACGTCTTTTCGCACTTAATGCAAACTGCCTCGCCTCCCTGAAAAGTGCCTTCTAATGGACTTTTGCACTTGACTCGTTCGTTTTGTTGTTCAGAAAGGATGCCTTGAACCACGAATGAACACCGATGGCGTCCCCCTTCTGCAACGTCCTCAGCCAATACAACCACTGGAGGATTGGCGTCCATTGGCGCGTATTGGAGGGGGGGCAATCCCGTTCTGAAGTAACGGTTATTTTTCTACTCCTTTCCGAAGACGCGCTTCACGGCTTCCAGGTAGCCGTAGCCATACAGCGTATCGGGTTCCAGGAAGCTGGTCTCCGTCCATTCGTTCCAGCTGTTCAGAGTGACCAGGCGCGGCAACTGGGGACGCGCCTGCAAATACTCCTTGGCCATCCGAAGGGCCTTCTCGAAATTCTCCGGCGTGTTGTTCTTGCAGACGAACGGCAGGAACTGGCGGTAGCGGGGGTTGTTGTCCCATCCGATGGACACATGAGGGACGTAGGGAAGATTGCAGCCCTCCTCCAGGCGTTTCCACTCCGCCTTCACGTCCTCCAGGATCTCCAGATAATCCCGGTTCATATTCGTGAAATGAACGAACTGGTAATTGGTGACGCTATCAAATCCCAAGCTGTCCAGGCTCGCCTGGTCCATGCCGCCTTCATCGGGATCCACGCCCGTGATGTCGCCCTTGACGAAACGCCAGGCCACCGCCTGCAGATGCAATCCAGGAAAGCCGGCCTTGACGGTCTCCTCCCGGAAGAACTCGAAGGCCTCGCGGGTCTGTTCCACGCCGCCCAGCCCCTTGATCAAGTTCTTCAGGTCGTAGATCATGAAGACGGGCTTGCCGTCGATGGTGTAGTAATTCGGCTGGTGGAAATACTGGTCGATGACCCGGTGGCAGACGATTTCGAACTCCTTGCGGTCGATATCCGCACGCCATATGACGGTATAGCCGTTGTCGTCGGAATTCCGGATGTCCCACAGGTGGTTGGCGTTATGGTTCGCCCACATCAGATAGAACTTCATCCGTCCGTTGTTCCTGGCCTTCAGGAAACCATTGTCCAGGCACTGTTCCAGGAAGGGGCGCCGATCATACCAGTACCAATCATAGATGAAAACGTTCACGCCATGGTCGGCGGCCGCGTTGATCTCCATCTCCATCACGTAGGGATCCGCCTCGTTCACGTAGCCCCAGAGCGGATATCGCGGCCAATTGTGGTCGGGGGTCTTCTTGACCGCGTTCTTCACCGACTGCCATTCACCCATGCCCTCCGGCCAGAACATCCGGGTCCGGGGTTCGTCTCCCGTATAGGAAGGCCATACATACGCGGCAACATCAATGGGCTGCGACATGGTAAATCTCCTTGGAATTTTCAAGGCTCTTTCAATTGCCTCGCCCGAGGCAATTGAACAGTTCCCTCTCCGCTAGAATCATGCGTTCTCGTAGATTTTGCGTTCCAGGTCGGCGACTTCCTGACGGAATTCCTCGGAACTCTGGATCTTGCTCTCCACCACGGAAATCGAATGCAGGACCGTGGGATGGCTCTTGTCGAAGCCTGCTGCTATTTCCGGCAGGGACTTGTCCGTCAGCTTGCGGGAGAGATACATGGCAATCTGGCGGGGGACCGTAATTTCGCTCTGCCGGCCCTTGCCCTTCAGGTCCTGGACGCGCACGTCATAGCGCCGGGCGACGAACTCCAGAATGCGGCTGACCGTCAGCTGCGTGGCGGCGTCGACCTCGAATTTGTTGCCGACCACCTTGTCCACCAACGCCTTGGTGACTTCCTCATAGCTCTGGAGAGGAACCATGTCCAAGTAGGCCTGCAAGGTCAAAAGGGAGCTTTCCAAATTACGGACGTTGCTCTTGATGCGCTGGGCCAGATATTCCAAAATGCCGTTGGGCAATTTCCGGGTATAGGCCTGCTGCTTTTCCGTCAGGATGGCGACGCGCGTCGTCAAGTCGGGCGGCGTGATGTCCACGGTCAGGCCGGACTCGAAGCGGGTGACCAGACGCTTCTCCAGGCCGGGGATCTCCTGCGGGATGCGATCGGAGGCCAGGACAATCTGCTTGTGGCAATCATGAAGAGCGTTGAAGGTATGGAAGAACTCCTCCTGCATACCGTCCTTGCCGCCGAAGAACTGGATGTCGTCAATCAACAGGATGTCCACATTGCGGAAACGCTGGTGGAACTCCGCCATTCCCTGCGTACGGCCGCTACGAACGGCCTCGATGAAGAGATTGCCGAACTGCTCGCTGGTCAGATACTCTACGCGCAGACGGGGATTGCGCTCCACGGCATCGCGGGCGATGGCCTGGAGAAGATGGGTCTTGCCCAGGCCGCTGGGTCCATGGATGAAAAGGGGATTGTTGACGGCGCCGGGATGGGCGGCCACTTCCTTGCAACTGTTATAGGCGAAAAGGGTGTTCTCGCCCACAACGAAATTCTCGAAGGTGAAAAGGCGGTTCAGGCCGGAAAGAGTCTTTTCCTTCTGGGCAAGATCATTGCTGGAGACGGCACGGGAACTTTCGGAAGAAGAATCGGTCTTTGGAATAGACTTTTCGGAAATGTCCGTCTCTTCCTTTTTCTCGGCGCATTCCACAGCGGCCTGTTCCGGAAAGTCGCATTCTTGGAAACGGACCTCGATCTTGCGCCCAAGAAGCTCGCTCAAGGCATCCGCGACCTGGGGACGGAAGTTCTCCGCCCAATCCACAAAGGAGTTCGGAGGAAAGCCCAGGACAAACTCTGACTCCGTCAAGGAAAGAGGACGGGCGGTCTCCGGGGCAAACCACATGTTGACAACCTGTGTCGGAAGCTTCTCTTTCAGTAGATTCAGGCACTGACGCCATAATATTGAAATGTCGATATCCATAGACATCTAGACAAAAACTCTGCAACTCGTATTTCCCGCACTTGCGAGCCTTTTAAAAGGAGATAAAGGCGCTAAACGTCTCATTTGTCAACATGCGGCCATTTCGGCAACTGACACATGTCCGGACGGACGCCAAATGCGGCGGGCCTCAAAGTTAACCCCTATTTCCCGATTGGCAAATCCGCACGAGTGTTTTTTTGGAAACTTTTTCAATGGATTTCTTGTAACCAACTGACAATGAACAGGAAAATATTTTCTCAACCAAAACAGGAGATTTTGGGAAAGAGGCACGTGTTTCGCTTCTGAAAAACGGAACGCCCATGCCAAGGCCTTTTTTTTCCACTCTTTCTAACTGCTTGAAAATCCCCATCGCTATGAAGTTCTTTACATGGTATTTACAGGTTTTCTACAGGATTTTAAACACCTGGCGAAAAAATATATGCCTTTCTTCTGTTTGTTGATTTTTTTCCGGTCGCCATATTCCACAATGGTCTTTTTTCCGACGGAGGGCTTCATGGAGTGTTCCACCCTGGCAATCCGCCTGGCGCAACACAAAGACCAGGAGGAAAAAGCAAGGCCATTCTGAGGGGGCGTATTCTGGGGGGGGGACTTGCGCCGGAAGGCCCCTTCTGCAGAAGAAACGACTCCCAATGTCACAACTCCTGCCGTCAGGAATCCACCGTAGGACATTCAAGTATTATAGTAACGTAGAAACGTTGTCTTGTTCTCTTTTTTCCATAGACAAAGACACGATTTTCTTCTGTTCTGCGGACTTCCCAAACTGGATCTCCATTGATTTTCACAACGCCAAGTGCGTAAATCGTTACCATCATGCCTTCCTTCCTATCACAGAAAGACTATCTGGACAGAAAAGAACTTTCCGCCATCCAACTGGAACGTCTACAGCGGATTGTCCGTCATGCCTACGAACACAGTCCGTTCTATACGAAGGCATTTGACGCCATGGGGCTGAAGCCGGAAGACATCCGGGCGCTGGACGACATCGTCAAACTCCCTTTCACCCAGAAGACGGACCTGCGGGACAATTATCCGTATGGCCTGAACGCGGTTCCCCGTTCGGAGATCGTCCGCCTTCACGCTTCCAGCGGCACGACCGGAAAGCCCATCGTGGTCTCCTATACCCGTGACGACCTGGAAACCTGGAGCGAAACTGCGGCGCGTTGCTTCCTGATGGGCGGCGTAACTCCGGATGACGTGGCTGTCATCAGCTATGGCTACAGCCTCTTCACTGGCGGCATGGGCGCCCATCAAGGCATGGAGCGTGTAGGCGCGACGGTGATTCCCCAAGGCGGCGGCAATTCGGAAAAGCTCCTGATGCTGATCCAGGACCTGCAGATCACTGTCATCTGCTGTACGCCTTCCTTCTTCGTGCACCTGATGGAAGTCGCCGGAAAAGTCGGCTTCGACCTGAAAGGCAGCAGCCTCCGTCATGGATTCTTCGGTGCGGAACCTTGGACGGACGAAATGCGCCGGCACATCGAGGAAGGAACCGGAATCATCGCACACGACATCTTCGGACTTTCCGAGATCATGGGCCCCGGGGTCGCCGGCGGCTGTGACGCACATGCCGGCCTCCACATCTTCGAGGACCACTACTATCCGGAGATCGTGGATCCCGCCACCGGCGTCGCCCTGCCTCCCGGCGAAGAAGGCGAACTGGTCCTGACGACCTTGGACAAATGGGCCATGCCGCTTCTGCGCTACCGCACCCACGACATCACCCGGCTGCATTACGAGCCGTGTTCCTGCGGACGAACGCTGGTCCGCATGGATCCCATCCGCCGCCGCAGCGACGACATGCTGATCATCCGCGGCGTCAACCTCTTCCCCTCGCAGGTCGAGGCGCTTCTGCTTCCCATCAAGGGCATCGTTCCCCATTACGAGCTGGTGGTCACCCGCACAGGCGCCATGGATGACCTGGAGATCCGCGTGGAAGTCACGCCGGAGCTATTCGGCGACCAGGTTTCCGTCCTGGAAGCCCTGCAAAAGGAGATTTCCTCCAAGATCAAGGGCATGATCGGCATCAACGCCCGCGTCTCCCTGGTGGAACCAGGCGCCATCGCACGTAGCGACGGAAAGACCCGCCATGTCATCGACAAGCGATTTAACAAGTAGTTTTTTTGCAACAGAAGGAGCCTTCCATGAAAATCCGTCAGCTCTCCATCTTTCTGGAAAACCGCGCCGGCCGCCTGGCCGGGGTCACCAAGATTCTCGGCGACGCAGGCATTGACATCCTGGCCATCTCCGTGGCGGACACTACGGATTTCGGCATCCTGCGCGTCCTGGTGGACGATGGAGAAAAGGCTGCGGAAGCCCTTAAGGCGCAGGAGATCGTATGCCGTCTCACCGATGTCTCCGTGGTCTCCGTGGAAGGCATTCCCGGCGGTCTGGCCAAGGTCCTGGAGACCATCAATGCCAGCGGCGTCAACATCGAGTACATGTACGCCGTCTCCCAGAAGAAGCTCCCCAACCCCCTGATGGTCTTCCGCTTTTCAGATGACCCCAAGGCCCGTGCGGCCCTGGAGAATGCCGGCGTGAAGCTCATTGACGAAGAGGAGTTGTTCTAGCATTTCGGAATGTTCCAGGCAGAGAGCACATTCTGGATAGGCCTCGGCGCCGGCTTTCTGACGGCCATCCTCTCTGCGTGCGCCTTCCTTTTCAGCACCATCGCCCAAAAGAAGACCCCGGGGCTGACGGCGCCGGGGCTCATGGTCAACGCGGGGCTGATCATGGGAATCGTCAGCCTGGCCGGCCTGGGAATCTTCTGGAACCCCGCATTGCTGCACGGATTCTGGGGACGACTTCCGTCCCTGCTCGGCGCATCGGTCTTCTGGGCCTTGGGACAGACCTTCGTCCTGGCCGCCCAGCGGAATGTGGAATCCTCCCGCGTGGTGCCGCTTCTGGGCCTGAAGCTCCCCATGCTGGCCCTTCTCTCCCTTCTGCTGAAAGACGAGACCTTCGACTTTTGGCAGCTTTTCGCAATCCTCCTAGTGGCAGCCGCCGCATTCGTCCTGAACAAAGCCGGCAAGCGCATTCCCCTCGTGAACTTTGTTCTTGTGATGTGCGGATGCCTTTCCTATTGCTTTTCCGATCTCTCCCTGACTGTTCAAGTTCTTCAAATCAGGCGGGAAGTGCAGGAAAGCGCCCTGATGGCCTCCTTGCACTGCGCCCTGCTCTGCTACGCCATGGCGGGTGTCTTCGCCCTTCTTTCCCTGCCCTTCACCCGGAAATGGGTGACGCGCCTGGCTTTGAGGAACGCCATTCCCTACTCCGTCCTGTGGGTCGGCTGCATCGTGATGCTGGACTTGACTTTCGCCCTTCTGGGAACCGTCCTAGGCGTCATTCTGCAAAACACCCGGGGCATCTTCGCCATCCTCCTCACACCTGTCTTCATCTTGTGCGGATGCACCGTCCTGGAATCCAAACTGACCCCCTCCCTTTTCTTCCGCAGGCTCCTGGCCGCCGCCATGGTCGTCCTGGCCATCTTCTTCTACAATATCGGCCACTGACATTTCCGTGGCATTGATTCCGCGCCTTTTCCCCTCTGCATGCAGGACAATCGCTATTCAACCCCATTTCCTCCTTCGCCGCCCCCGGCGGATACCATTCCCGAGGCATCCCCTTCCTTCAAATTCCGCCGGCTCTTCCTGCTGGTTTTCCTGGGGATGGCGACGCTCTCCCTGCTGCCCTTCTATCCGGAGGACATCGACTTCTACGCAGGCGGCATCACGGGACCCACCTTCCCCAACAATCTCCTGGGGGCGTTTGGTGCGCATTTCGGCTGGTTCTGCCTGATGACCCTTGGCCTGGCCACCTATCCCCTCCTCCTCGTCGCCATTCTCTGCTGCCTGCGCAGGCTGCTCTGGCGCCGGAAGCTCCTTCCCAGCAGCTGGGAATATCACTTGGCAATCCTGCTCTTCGGACTGGGCGTCTCCCTGACTCTCGGCATCTGGCCACAGGCGCTGCCGGAACTGACCGCGCGCCTGAACATCCAGAATCTCCCCGGCGGCGTTCTGGGGCAATTCTTCTGCGACCCTCGCAAGGGACTGATCTTCAAGCTGCTTTCCACTGTCGGATCCCTGCTCATTTCCCTGGCCATCACGCTCGTCTCCCTGGGCGTCATCTGGCATTATGACTGGGAGCTGCTTTTCGGACAGGGGAGACAATCCAGGCCACAGCCGGCCGAGCCCCAGCAGGAAGATATCCCGGAGGAACAGAATGCCCCGCAGATGCCCATGCAGAATCTTCCCCAGCCCGCCGCCATGCCCCAGCAGTCTCCTCTCCAAGAAGCCGTGGCAAGCCATATCCCCGTGGAAGCGCCGCTGGGAAGCTACGGTTTCCGCGGACGGCGCGGCCAGGCGTCCCTTGACGCCGCACGCCAGGCGACCGAGGCCATCACGGGCCTGAACCGTCCCGCACCCCGACCGGTTGCGCAGCAACAGCCTGCCCGGCCGCCCATGCACCAGCCGGAACTGCCTGTCCAGCCACAGCCGCCCCCACAGCCGACCGAGCCGCGCCCCGCGCCCCCTCCCGCAGCCAAGGTCGCCGACGGCGACTACGTGGTCCCCAAGCCGGGAGACTATTATCTTCCTCCGACTTCCGAGAACCACAAGCTGGCCTCCGCTCAGGAAATCGAGAACAACATCCAGGTCTTGCAGACCAAGCTGGATGAGTTCAAGGTGGATGCCGAGGTCGTCAACGCCATCCCCGGGCCTCAAATCACCCTCTACGAGATGCAAATGGGCACTGGCGTCAACGTCAAGGAGCTTTCCCGCATCCATATCAACCTCTCCATGTCCCTGGGAGGCGTCCAGACCCGTCTTCTGACCCCCATTCCCGGCAAGAACCTGGTGGGCATCGAAGTTCCCAACAAGGTCCGGGAGACCGTCCACGCCTACGATTTGTTCATGTCCGACACCTGGCGCCAGACGCGGATGCAGATTCCGCTGATGCTAGGCAAGAACATCAGCGGCGAAACGCGGATGCTGGACCTGCAGAAAGCCCCCCATCTCCTGGTCGCAGGCGCCACGGGAAGCGGCAAGTCCGTCTGCATGAATCTGATGCTCCAGTCCATGCTCTTGAAGTACTCTCCGGACCGCCTGCGGATGATCCTCTTCGATCCCAAGTTCCTGGAGTTCGCCCCCTACAGCAAGGTGCCGCACCTGATCTGCCCCATCATCAACGAGGTCAAGAAGGTCTCCCTGGTCCTGAACTGGGCCTGCCGCGAAATGGACAAACGCTACCGTCAGCTGACGGCGGCCGGCGTAAAGCAATTGACGGAATACAACGCCCGGCCCAAGTCCTCCACGCCGATCTATGACAGCGACGGCGACGAAATCCCCGACACCCTGCCTTTCCTGGTCATCGTCATTGACGAGCTGGCGGACATCATGACCCAGGCCCGCAAGGAAGTGGAGGACCCGCTGGCGCGGCTGGCCGGAAAGGCCCGTGCTGCCGGCATCCACATGATCATGGCGACGCAGCGCCCCGATGCGAAGGTCATCACCGGCGTCATCAAGTCCAACTTCCCCTCCCGCATCGCCTTCCGCGTCACCGACCTCATCAACTCCCGCGTCATCCTGGACAACAGCGGCGCGGAGATGCTCCTGGGCGCCGGAGACATGCTTCTGAGCACCGGGGCGGCGGACAACGAGCGAATCCAGTGCGGATACGTCAGCGACAACGAAATCAAGCAGGTGAATGCCGCCTGTGCTTGCCAGAGGGAGCAGACCTTTGACGAAAGCCTCCTCCGCGCCCTGGAATCCTGCACAGAGGATGACGAAAACGGCGAGGAAGGAAATGGCGCCGGCCTGGAAGGCGTGGAAGGAAGCGATGGCGATTCCATGGACGACCTGGTCAGGAAAGCCCTTTCCGTGCTGGAATACACCAAGCGCCCCACCATCTCCAATCTGCAGCGCCATCTCCGCATCGGCTACAACCGTTCCGCTTCACTGGTAGATGAACTGGAAACGCGAGGATATCTTGGTCCGCAGCCCATCTCCGGAATGCGGGAAATCTACTGGGACAATTTCCCCACAGGCACCGGCTCTTCTGTCGCAGCCGAAGAAACAATTCCCGCCGAGGAGGAGAAACCGGAAGCCGGCAATCCCGCCGCCGAGGATTCCCAGGAATAGCCCATGGAAACGCAGGAAGACAACATCCAGCAGCCAGGCGCTTTTTCCCAAGCCGGCGTTTCCCTTGTGGTGCACCACGCCAATTTCGGCGAGCTGCTCCAGAAGAAGCGCCTGGAAGCGGACCTTTCCGTGGCAGACGCCGCAGCTGCCGCAAATGCCACGAAAACCACTCTCCAGGCGATGGAGACCGGGAATTTTTCCGCGATAGACCTCAATCCCATGTACTGTCTCAGTCTCATCGAGCGTCTCTGCCTGGCTTACAGGTTGACGCCCGAAGAGACGGAAACCATCAAGGAGACCTTTGAACTGGATCTGCGCGACTACCAGATCCAGTCGGGCCTCGACCCCGACAATCCCAATCCCACGCGACATCTTACCGAGGAACACGCCACGCCTTCCCATCGGCGCCCCTCCGCCATCCTGATTTCCCTCCTCATCGTGCTGCTTGTGGCGCTGATTCTGGGCGGCTACCTCTACAAGGGATACCAGAAGTTCAGGCTCAAGCAAGAACAAACCGACTATAATCTTCCTGCCCTGCTGGAACCGCCACGCCTCCCGCTAGATGCCCTGCCAATTCCCAATTCCTGAATCAAGTCCCCATGAACACTCCCTGCTACAACCTCCCTGGCATTGATGCACTCCTGGACAGCGGCGAACAGCAGCCACCGGCCATCCTGTCCACCCAGGTCACCTCAGGTGAAATTGACAATGCGGCACGATCCATCTACGACGTGCTGGGCGAAGCCGGCCTGGCTGCGGAACTGACCAACTCCATTGTCGGTCCGCAGGCCACGCGTTTTGAACTAAGCCCCAAGGCCGGCGTAACCCTGGAAAATCTGGGCGCCCTGCACGACCGTTTCGCCGAAAAGCTGAACCGCTACGGCGCAATCCGCATGCTCCTGCCCATTCCCGGGCGGGATCGCGTCGGCATTGAAGTCCCCAACAGCCACCGGAATTTCTTCCCCGCAGCGACGCTCTTCGCGGATGCCGCATGGAAGAACGCCCAGGGGAAACTGGATCTCCTGCTGGGAAGGGATGCCAACCAAGTGCATCTCCTTGACCTCTCGCAGGGAAGCCACCTCCTCGTGGCCGGATATGACGGCGCCGGAAAGTCGACGCTGCTTCGGCAGTTCCTCCTCTCCATCCTGCTCAAAAAGTCCCCGGAGGAAGTGCGCCTTCTTCTCTTTGACGCCAAAGGCGACACCTTCAAGCCCTTCGCAGGCATTCCCCATCTGCTGCTGCCCGCCGCCAAGGAACCGGAAGCCGGAATTGTCCTTCTGGACTGGTGCGCCCAGGAAACCAGGCGACGCCAGAAACTCCTGGCGGAGAAGGGAGTCCGCAACCTGGGCGAATACCAGGAGACCGCCTCGGCCGAGAACATCCCGGAAATCCTCCTCATGATGGATGAAATCGCGCAACTTCTGGACGTACGCCACCAGGAACACGTCTACGAATTGCTCCAGAGCCTGGAATCCGCCGGAAAGGTGGGAATCCACCTGGTGGTGGCCACCGCGACGATTCCCTCGGAAACCCTGGTCGGAACCTTTGACTGGCGCATCTGCGGCCAATGCCCGCAGTCCTCCCTATCCCAGGCGATCCTCGGAGAAATCGGCGCGGAGGCGCTTCTGGGCAAAGGGGACATCCTCTGGAAGTCCGAAAAAGGCGTCCTGCGATGCCAGGGCGCCGAGGTCACGGCCGAAGAGTGCGTCAAAATGACCGCCGCAATCTGCGCCAACGGCCTGAAGCCCAAATACGACGCCTCCCTCCAAAAGGCGCTGGCCGCGGCAAAGGAAGCCCAGAAGGCCGCAGTCAAGACCGCCAGCGAACCATCGCTGCCTTTCGCCGAACCCACGGCAAACGACGCGCTGCGGGCCGTGCTGGCGGCAGACAAGGCCTCCGTCGATGTGGTGGTCGCCGCCCTGGGAGTCTCCCAAGAACGCGCCGGGAACCTTCTGGACGAGCTGACGTTCCATGAATACCTGGGGTCTCCCGACGCGCAGGGCATCCGGAAGATTTTCCGCGAGAAGATCCCCGGCGAGTTCCTGGGCAAGGCCGTGGCGACCCGCAAGACCCTGGAGACGCTTCTTCAGGAACTTGGCAAGAAGATCGCGGAAGGCGATCCCAACAGCCGCACTGTCGCCGAATACAACAAAGGCGTCCACGCCATCGGCAAGAAGATCGTGGAAGAGGCGGCGGAAGTCTGGATGGCCGCGGAATACGAAGGGCCGGAAAACACCTCGCTGGAGATCAGCCAGCTCCTCTACCACCTGCTGGTGCTCATGCTGAAGAAGCAAATCACCTTGGAAGACATTTACAAGCAACTCTAATTCCCCCAAAAACATCCCTATGATCAGAATCGCATTACCCAACAAGGGCGCCCTCTCCGAAGAGGCCATGTCCCTTATCAAGGAGGCTGGCTACAAGGCCAGCCGTTACGCAAAGGAGCTGGCGGTGACCGACACCGCCAACGACATCGAATTCCTCTTCCTGCGCCCCAGGGACATCGCCATCTACGTCTCCGGCGGAATCGTGGACGTGGGCATCACCGGCCGTGACCTGCTGGCCGACTCCCGGTCCCAGGCCGTGGAGCTCCTCCCCCTGGGCTTCGGGAAATCCCGCTTCTGCTATGCCGTCCCCGACGACAGCGACATCACCTCCATTGACCAGCTGAACGGCAAGCGCATCGCATCCAGTTATCCCAACATCGTCCTGGACGACATGGCGAAACGCGGTTACCAGGTCTCTGTTGTCAAATTGGACGGCGCCGTGGAAATCTCCGTGCGCCTGGGCGTGGCCGACGCCATCGCTGACGTAGTGGAAAGCGGCACCACCATGCGCCAGGCCCGCCTGCATCCCATCGGCGAACCTGTCATGCGTTCCGAGGCACTGGTCATCGGACATCCCGGCGCCACGAACAATCCGCAGGTCTTGGCATTGCTGAAACGATTGAACGGCATTCTGACAGCCAGGAACTACGTCGTGGTGGACTACAACGTCCCCAGCGCCAAACTGGATGCGGCCTGCGCCGTCACCCCCGGCGTGGAATCCCCAACGGTCACCGCGCTTTCCAAGAAGGACTGGTTCGCCGTGAAGTCCATGGTGAAGCGTTCCGACCTGAATTCCGTCATGGATGCCCTGGAAGCCGCCGGCGCCACCGGCATCATCGTCTCCGACATCCGCACCTGCCGCTTGTAAATCCTTTTCAGAAGCCATGCTTAACCAATATTGGAATCCGAAATACGAGACCATGTCCCGGGACGAACTGACCGCCCTGCAGAACGAGCGTCTCGTGAAGCAGCTGCGCCGTGCCTACGCCAGCAATGCCTACTACCGCCAGAAGCTGGATGCGCACGGCGTCCATCCAGACGACATCAAGGGCATCGAGGACCTTCCCAAGCTGCCCTTCATGACCAAGGACGACTTCCGCCAGAACTATCCCCTGGGGATGTGCCTGGTCCCCCGCGAAGAACTTCGCGAGTTCCACATGTCCAGCGGCTCCACGGGCACTCCCGTAGTCATGCCCTACACCCAGGCCGACGTGGCGCAGTGGGCGGAATGCATGGCCCGGAACTACCGCATGGCGGAGCTTTTCCCCGGCGACTCCTTCCAGATCACTCCCACCTTCGGGCTCTTCAACGGCGGCTTCGGCTTCTTCCATGGCGCCCATGCGGCGGGCCTTTTCACCGTCCCGGCCTCCAGCGGAAACACCCCGCGCCAGATCAAGCTGCTCCATGACTTCAAGGTCAAGGGAATCGGCTGCGTCGTCTCCTACATGGCCCGCATCATGGAAGTCGCCGACGAAGAGAAGGTGGACTTCCCCGACCTGAAAGTCGGGATCTTCGGTTCCGAGACCTTCTCCGATGAAATGCGGCAGAAGATCGAGAAGCGCGCCGGCATCAAGTCCTACGACATCTACGGCATGACCGAAACCGGCGGCGTAGGCACCACGGGAATGGATTGTCCTGAACACTGCGGCCTCCATATCTGGGAAGACCAATATATTACGGAGATTGTAGATCCCGAGACCGGCAAGGTCCTCCCCGACGGCTCCTACGGCGACGTGGTCTTCACCGCACTGACCCGCGAGGCGCTGCCCGTCTTCCGTTTCCGCACACGCGACATCTCCAAGATCATCTCCCGCGAAAAATGCGCCTGCGGACGCACCAGCCTGCGCATCGCGCGCATTGACGGACGCCTGGACGACATGCTCATCATCAAGGGCGTCAATTTCTTCCCCAAGCAGGTCGAGCAGGCACTTCTGGAAATCCCCGGCGTCCTCCCGGAATATCAGATCATCATTGAACAGCAGCACGGCATCAACGACATCCGCATCAACGTGGAAGCCGAGGCGGGCGTCACGGGCTTCACCGTGGCCAAGCACCTGAAGGAACGTCTGGGCTTCTCTCCCAAGGGCGATGTCTTTGCGCCGGGCACGCTTCCTCGTGCGGAAGGCAAGGCAAAGCGTGTCATCAAGGTTAATCTTGACCAGCAATAACTCAATGCAAAGCAAGGAGTAATCCAAACCATGGCAACAAGCAAAACGAAGAAATCCGATGCTTCCAAAGTGCAGCTCTGGAAGCGGGAACCCGGCTGGGAGCGCCTTGGCGAAGGCGAAGAGGCGATTCTCGAAGGCTACTGCGCCGACTACATCGACTTCCTGAGCACCACGAAGACCGAACGCCGCGTCCACTCTCAACTGGTGGAACTGGCCAAGAAACGCGGCTTCCAGGACCTGGACGAAGTGAACCGCGCCGGCAAGAAGCTCAAGGCCGGCGACTGCGTCTACCGCGCCATTGACGGCAAGACCGTCCTGCTGACCCGCATCGGCAAGACGCCCCTTGCGGAAGGCATCAACCTGGTCGGCGGACATGCGGACTGCCCGCGCCTGGACCTGAAGCCCTATCCCCTCTACCAGGACGAGGAGCTGGTTCTGCTGGACACACACTACTACGGCGGCATCAAGCACTACCAGTGGCTGACCATGCCTCTGGCCATCTATGGCGTCATCATCCGCCGGGACGGCACGAAGGTCGAGGTCGCCATCGGCGACGCCGAAGATGATCCCGTCTTCTGCATCACCGACATCCTGCCCCATCTGGATGTCGACCAGTCCAAGAAGACCATGCGCGAAGGCATCGCAGCGGAGAAGCTCAACGTCGTCTGCGGCTCCCGTCCCGTCTCCAAGGACGAAGATGACAAGGATGTCAGGGACAAGGCGAAACTGAACATCCTCCGCCTTCTTAAGAAGACCTACGGCATCGAGGAAGAGGACTTCGCCAGCGCCGAGCTGGAAGTCGTTCCCGCCGGAAAAGCCCGCGAGCTGGGCTTTGACCGCTCGATGATCCTGGGCTACGGCCAGGACGACCGCATCTGCTCCTACGCGGCAGCACGCGCCGTGCTGGACTACAACGACATCCCCGAACGCACCATGGGCGCGCTCATCGTCGACAAGGAGGAAATTGGTTCGTATGGCCGCACCGGCATGGACTCCACCTTCCTCGCCAATTCCATCGCCGAACTGGTCGCCGCTTGCGACAAGACCTACAGCGACCTCACCGTCCGCCGTTGCCTTGAGCATACGAAGATGCTCTCCGCCGATGTCGGCACCTGCGCCGACCCCGACTACAAGGGCGTCAACTCCGACGGCAACATGGGCCGCCTGAACTGCGGCCTGCAAGTCAACAAGTACGACGGCGGCGGCGGAAAGGGCGGCGCCTCCGACGCCAGCGCTGAGTTCATGGCCGAAGTCCGCAAGGCCTTCAACGACAATGGCGTCATCTGGCAGGCCTGCGAACTGGGCAAGCCCGGCGTGGGCGGCGGCGGCACCATCGCCATGTACATGGCACGCCTTGGCATCCAGGTTGTGGACTGCGGCGTGGGCCTGATGTGCATGCACGCGCCCTGGGAAATCGCCGGCAAGCTGGATGCCTACATGGCCTACAAGGGCTACATGGCATTCATGGTCAAGGCATAACCCTTATCCGAAGACCGTTCCCGCATGGCAAAGAACAGCACAACCAACACTCCGTCTTCCCAGGCGCCGCCGGCAATCCCGCCGGCGCTTCCCGCCGATGACGCCAGCCTGGCTCAATTCAAGAAGGGCCTGGAGGCTTCCTGCCTGGAAAGCCTCCAGCGCTCCCATCGGAACGGGCCAGGAAACTACCGTTTCATGACGGCGGAAAATTGGCTTGGCGTGCTGCTCTTTGCCCTGGTCTGGCTGGCAGGAGGCGCATTCCGCTTCCTGCTGGTTCCCGGCGAAACCTGGAAGGTTCGCTTCTTTGACCTGGACTTCCTGCTCTTCCTGCTGGTCCTGGCAGGCTTCCAGATCTTCTTCCTGCTGGCGCTGAACGCCCCCTGGAAAGCCGTTCGGGACATCCCGAAACTGAAGAAATATCTCCTGATTTCCCTGACCGTCATCCTGGAGTTCGCTGCCGTCTTCGGCATTGTGAAAATCCAGGCCATCCCCACGGAAACACCATGGCAGTTCCTGACAGTCGTCCCCCTGGCCATTGTCCCGGCACTGCTGGTCAATCTGCTGGATGAACGGACGGCCGCCTGCACGGCGATTCTGGAAGCCATGCTCCTGCCGCTGCAAATCCCCGACTACGCCGACAATTATCGCATCTTCTGCTATGCGCTTTTCATCGCGATGATCGCGGTGCCCTGCTTCCGCAACATCCGCTTCCGCATCCACTATATCAGCTATGGCCTCCTGCAAGGCGTCCTGGCCGTCCTGGCCGCATTGCTCTTCTACTTCACCACCAAGGGAAACAGCGTCCCCTTCACCTGGCAACTCCTGATCCGCCAGATTGCCTTGCCCGGATTGGCACAGGGGTTCTTGACCGGCGTGGGATGCCTTCTTCTCCTGCCGCTCCTGGAGGCCGCCTTCCGCATCCCGACGCCGTTGACCCTGGCGGAAATGACAGACGTCAATGCACCGTTGCTTCAGCGCCTGCGCAATGAAGCTCCCGGCACCTACCAGCATTCCCTGGACGTGGCCGAGATGGCGACCAACGCCGCTTCGCAGATTGGCGCCGACGCCAAGCTGGTCAACGTCATGGGGCTATACCACGATGTCGGAAAACTCTTTGCGCCACAGTTTTTTGCGGAAAACATGACACCAGGCCAGAATCCCTTGGAAAACAACATCCGGCCGGAGGAAAGCGCAAACATCATCTTCGAGCACATCACCCATGGTGTCCAGCTGGCCAACAAGTACCATCTCTCTTCCCTGATCCTCCCCGCCATCCGCCAGCATCACGGAAACACCATGCTGGAGCATTTCTACCGGAAAGCCTGCGAACAGGCCGATGCCGCGAAAACCCCTCCGCCCATGCCGGAAAATTTCCGGTATCCCCAGAAAGCCACTTCTTCCCGGGAAGTCGCCATTCTCAGTCTGGCAGACAGCTGCGAGGCCGCCGTCCGGGCATTGCTTTCCGCCAAGCCGGACTTGAACCAGCTCTCCCAGAAGATCATGGCGGAAACGAAGGACGCGGGCGCAAGCGCAGTATCCAAATGCGCGGACATTCTGAACCGGACCCTCTACGCCAAGGAGCAGTCCGAGGTCATCAAGTCCATTGACGACCGAATCGCCTCCGTCTTCAAAAGCCGTTTCACGGATCACCAGCTTGACAACGTGGACCTGACCATCAAGGAGCTGGCGACACTCGCCCGCAGTTTCCGCGAAACCATCCTCTTCCATTTCCACACCCGTCCGGAATACCGCACAAAATGAAGATCGTCGTTTCCAAGATGGCCTCGTTACGGGGCGTGAAGAACCTGGCCCTTTTTGAGAAGGCCCTGAATGCGGCTGCCGTCTCCACAGGCCTGGATCTTTCCGCCCCCGGCGAAATCCATATCTTCTTTGTGACCGTCCCGCGCATGATCGCCCTGAACGCCCTCCATCTGCACCATCAAGGAGACACCGATGTCATCACCTACGACCTACGGGACGAAGAGGAGTTCGACTGGCCAGAAGAAGCCGGCGAACGCATCCTGGCCGAAATCTTCGTTTGTCCGGAAGTCGCCAGACGGCAGGCGCCACAATTTTCCGAGACGCCATCGCGGGAACTCTTCCGGTATGCCGCCCATGGCCTTCTGCACCTGGCCGGCGAAGACGACCTGACCTCTGAAGCACTGGCCTCCATGCGAAAGGCCGAGGAACGCGTCCTCGATTACGCGGAAAAAATCGGTTTCTCCTTGGAAAAGTTCCTCTAGACGGAATTCACTCCCTTCCAAGAAATCTTCTTCCTTCCCTTTTTCACTATGATCCAGACACTGCTTCTCATCCTCGCCATTCTGGCAATTCTGGGAATTGAACGCTGCCTGACAACCTGGGGCATCAAGACGCCCGGATGCCAGCAATTCATCCGCAGACATTTTTTCCTGCACCCCAACGGCATCTCCATTCTTCGCTTCCCTCAGGGACTCATCGCCATCCTCTTCGCCTACTACGGCTTCTGGGGAACCGCCATCCTTTGGTTCTCCTTCTGGATGATCACCGACCTGACTGACGGCACCATCGCCCGAGGGTGCGACCTCATGACGCCCGCCGGCGCCTGGCTGGACCCCTTGGCGGACAAGTTCATGTCCTTCCCCGCCCTCCTCTTCCTGTCCTTCGCCACCCAGCACACCATCGCGCCGCGCCCCGCCATCTTCTGGGTCATCCTATACTGCATCCTTGACACCATCGGACAATGCTCCCGCTTCTTCTGCCAGAAGAAGGCGGCAAACTCCTTCGGAAAAGTCAAGACTGCGTTGATCACCGTCCTCATCGCCATTCTGGCACTCTACCAGTTCTGCGCATACGAAAAACTGGCCAGCTTCCCCCCCCTCACCCAGCTGAATCAGCAGATCGTGGACTACATGATGATCGCCTGCACCATCCTGGCCTTCCTCTCCCTCTACTGCAAGGTCATCCCGAACAACTTCTATGCCAACTCCCTGACGATGCTGAACTTCCTGTGTGGCCTTACCGCAACCTGGATTGCCTGGACACACGACACACCGACCTACTTCATCCTCGCCTTCGTCGTCATCTTCCTGGGACAGTTCTTTGACCTCTTTGATGGGAAAATGGCACGAAAATTCGGTTCCACCCCCAGAGGCGCCATGTATGACGACATCGCGGACGGCACGAACTTCGGCCTGGCCTGCAGCAGCATCGTCTACCGGACCCTCACCTGCGGAGACGCCCCCATCCCCTGGTATATCGCCGCCGCGCTTGCCATCTTCTTCTTCGGCTGCGTCATCTATCGGCTCTTGCGCTTCCTGGCTCCTACCATCAAACTGCCTACGGGGATCTTCCAGGGCCTGCCCAGCCCCGCCGGCGCACTCCTGGCCGGCAGCGGCGCCATCTGCACGGCACAGCTCAACACCACCTGGAGCACCTGGCTGAACGCCGTCATCTGCGTCTTGGCCGGATGTCTCATGATTTCCAATCTTCCGTATCGGCATTTCGGACGGGACCTCTGGCCGTCGGTTCCCAAGTCCCTTCGCGCACTCCTGCAGATCATAGTCATTTTCGTCACCTGCTTCGCCCTGGTGCGCCGAGGATGGTCCGACGCCTTTACCCTCCTGTGCGTGGTCTTCTCCATAGCCTACGCCGTCATCGGCCTGGCCACCAAGAAATACATCCAGAAACTGGAAACAGAACAAGAGTCACAACAATAGAGGAAATTGCAAAAGTCCTTTTGAAGGCACTTTTCAAGGATTCCCAAGGCAGTTCGCTTCAAGTGCGACAAGACATAGCCATCCACGGCGGGAAACACTTGGAGCAAGATGCCCGGAAAACGCGAAAAGCACCCGAGGCGGCTTTTGCAATTTCTTCGTCAACCACCTGTAAAGTCATGTCCTACGCAGAAAAAATCCCCTCCCTCGTCAACGCCTTCCAAGCCGTCCGGATCATACCCGTCCTTGCCCTCGAGACGGTCTCCAGCGGCCTGAAGATGTGCGAACTCCTGGCCAAGAACGGCCTGCCCGCCGCCGAAATCACCTTCCGCACCGCGGCCGCCGAAGAAACCATCCGACAGGCGGCAAAGGAGTTCCCACAGCTGTTGCTGGGCGCCGGGACCGTCCTCAACAAGGACACCCTCTCCCGCGCCATTGACGCAGGCGCAAGCTTCGCCGTGGCCCCCGGATTCAACCCCACCGTCGTAAAGGCGGCGATCGCGCAGGACTTCCCCTTCCTCCCCGGCGTGGCGACTCCCTCTGAAATCGAACAGGCCTTTGAACTGGGCTGCACCCTCCTGAAATTCTTCCCGGCAGAAGCCAACGGCGGCGTCAAGATGATCCAGAACTACCTGGGGCCGTACCGTCATCTGGGCATTCGCTTCATGCCTACCGGCGGCGTGAAGCCAGAAAATGTAGAAAGCTACCTGGCTGTCCCGGAAATCGCCTGCGTCGGCGGAACCTGGCTCGCAAAAACCAGTCAAATCCGTGAAGCTGAAGCCAGCGGCGACTGGTCTGCCGTGACGAAGGGCATCGCCGACGCAGCCGCGCTTGCCGCGAAATTCCGCTAAACCTTTTCTCAATCACCCCTTTGCAATCCTGTCTATCCTTCCCATGAAGAAATTCCTGACTCCCCTGGCTCTGGCCGCCTCCTCCGCACTCTTCGCCCAGGAGGCAACGGCACCATCCCTGACTCTGAAGGACATCATCGTCAAGGGCGGAGACATCATGTATGTGCTGGTGCTCCTCTCCCTGGTCGCCGTCATGCTGATCGTCTTCTACTGCCTGACCCTCCGCGGCAAGGTGCTGGCGCCGGCCAAATTCATCCGGGCCGCACAGGACGCGGCGGAGGCCGGCGACCTGGAACGGCTGAAGGAATTGTCCAAGGCGGATTCCTCCGTGGCGGCCAAGATTGTCGCAGCTGCCTGCGAAGCAGGCAATGACGGCCCCGATGCCATGCGGAGCGCCATGGAGGAGGAAGGCGGAAGGCAGGTCGCCCTGCTCTGGAGCAGGATCCAATATCTGATGGACGTGGGAACCATCGCCCCCATGTTCGGACTTCTGGGAACGGTCTGGGGGATGATGGTCTCCTTCCTGGCGCTGGATACCGACCTGGCCATGGCCAACAAGGTCAGCAACCTGACCAGCGGCGTCTCCCAGGCCATGTTCACCACCTTCGGCGGACTGATTGTCGGCATCCTCGCCATCGCCGCCTATTCTTTCTTCCGCGGACACCTCAACCGCGTGACCGGTGAACTGGAGGCCGCCTGCGCCGGCATCCTGCGGAGGTTCAAGAAAGCATGAACTTCAAACGGAACATCCAGGAACGGTCTGCGGGCTTTCAGATGGCCCCCATGATCGACATCGTCTTTATCCTTCTCATCCATTTCATGGCGGCGACGGTCTTCGCCCAATGGGAGAAGAAGGTGGACATCACGGTCCCCACCGCCTCCACCGCCACCGAACAGCAGCGCCAAGCCGGCGAGCTGATCCTGAACGTGGACAGCGAGGGGCGGCTCTACATCAACAGCCAGCCCTATTCCGATGAAACCGCGCTGGAACTGCTCAAGCAGATTGCCGGCGCCTTCCAGGATCAGCCCATCATCCTGCGGGCCGACAAAGAAACCAATGTTCAGCAACTGCTGCACGTCATGGACCTGTGCCGGGAGGCCGACGTGTGGAACATCGCCCTGGCCACTGTGACTCCTCAGGAATGATTCGAAAAGCTCTCCTCATTGCCCTGGCCTGCCTCTTCTCCCTCGGACTCCACGCTCAACAAATGGATCGTCCCGTAGATGGCCTCCGTTCTCCGGAGGACGCATTCGCTTTCATCAAGGGACTCTCCCAGAGGAAATTCTACGACGAGGTCATCCGGCAGACCAAGGCATTCCAGGAAACCTACCCCGGCCATCCGCTGACAGAAAGCGTGGAAGCCTGGCGCATCCAGGCGCTATATGCGGAAAAACAATATTCCGAAACAGCAGAGGCCATCCGCGTCCATCTGGAGAAGTTCCCCAAGTCGGAAAACCGGGCGGAATTTCTATGGACACAAGGCGACTGCCACTTCCGTTTGAAGGAATACGAGAAGGCCATCCCAGCCTACGAGGCCGTCCTGAACGAAAAGAAGGGACGAAATCTGGAAGAATCCCGATATTATCTTGCCGTCTGCCTGGAGAGCCTGGGACGCTCCGAGGAGGCCAAGGGACATCTACGGCAGCTGGCTGCGCTGCCTTCTGACAACGAACATCTTCCTCGTGTCTATGCCAGGCAGTATCTGGCGGTCCTTGCCCAGAACGAAGGAAATTCCTCCGGCGCGCTGGCCATCTACAAGCCATTGCTGCTCCTGAAGGCCCTACCTGCGCAACTGCGCCGGAATCTCCTGCTCTCCGCAGGCGCGCTGGCGTTCCTGCCGCCCGTGCAGGACTATTCCCAGGCGGCGGAAATCTATGGCGCATTCGTCATTGAATTCCCGGACGATCCACAGATTCGTCTCATTCGGCGAAGCCTGCTGACTTGTCTCTTCTTCCAGGAAAAATATGACGAATTCCTTTCCGCGCGAGAAGATTATCAAAAACGCTTCCCCGGAACGGAACAAGACTGGGAACTGGACTGGCTGACAGCGCAGGCCTACGTCCAGAAGGAACACTACGACCAGGCATTGCCGATCCTGCAAAGAATCACCGAGGACGTACAGGCGCCTTCCACGCTGAAGCAGCCTGCCATGCAATATGTGGTCATGTGCCTTGACAAAACACGACAGGACGAGGCCCTCGTCGTTGCCGCAAAAAAATACTGTGCGGACTATCCTGCTGCTTTGGACGGCAATGACATCCTCTGCATGGCAGCGGAAGCCGAATGGCGCCTGAACAGACTCCCGGAGGCCATCGCGGATTTCACCCGCCTCTTGCCGTTACTGGCCGCGGGAGACCCCGTAAAATACCAGAAGGTCGGCTGTTGCCTGGCGACGCTCCTGGACAAGACGGAACAGCCTTCACA
This sequence comes from Lentisphaeria bacterium, assembly GCA_024405215.1. Taxonomy (GTDB): domain Bacteria; phylum Verrucomicrobiota; class Lentisphaeria; order Oligosphaerales; family Oligosphaeraceae; genus UBA1724. The sequence goes on from JAKSPB010000013.1 coordinate 22,977, forward strand.
GGCAGCTGCGCTCTTTCTGGAACTGGCCGACAAGGCACCGGAAACTTCCGAGCAGGCGAATTTCCACGCAAAACGCGAGCTTCAGCTCTATGCGGTAACACCTCTTTACCGTCTGCCAGGAGATTCACGCCGCCTGCCCCTGCTGGATTCCTTGATTCAAACCGCAACCAACGACGAGGAGAAAATCCAGCTCCTGCAATACAAATATCAGTTCGGCATGCAGGACAATGCACCCGAGGTTTCCCTGAATGCCATCGAGGACATCCTGACCTTGACGACGCCCGCAAGACAGCCAACCTGGCTTCTGCTCCGTGCACAACTGCACTACCAGGTCAAGGACTATGCGCAGACCATCGCGGATTACCAGAAACTCATGGCACATCCGGAGACTTCCCTGGACTATCGTCGCCAAGTCCTTCCTGAACTCGTCACCTTGCTCTATTTCACCAAGGCAGAGACGACGATGACACCGTTGCTCAAGGAGCTTTTCGGATTGGCCCCCGCCCCCACGCTGTCCGAACCGCTGTTAATCACCATCGCCAGGGACTGCACGCGGCATGCGGACTGGCAGAATGCACGCCTGGCCTACCAGCGTATCCTGTCAAACCCTTCCCTGGCCGAAACTTCCGTGGATCTCTACCTCTTTCTTCTAGCCGATGTGGAGTTCCGGGACGGAAAACTTCCCCAGGCAAAGGAGCTGCTCCAGAAATCCGCCGACGCCAGAGGCCGGCGCGGCCTCCCCGCCACGGGAGACGTGGCTGCCATGCTGGCGGAAATCGCCTTGCAGGAAGGCCAGCCCGATGTCGCGCTGATCTATGCCAAACAGGCTCTAGCCTCCACGGAACGCTTCGGATCAAAAGACACGCTGCCACGAGCGCAATGGGCACTGGCGCAGGCGCTATTGGCCCTCAAGGACGACGCAGGTGCCTTCACCGCCGCCTCCCGTGGGTTCATCATGGAAAAACACCCCGTCTATTCCCCGCGCTGCCTCCTCATCGCCGCACAAGCCAAGGAACACCAGGGCGATACTAAGACCGCCCAGGAACTCCGGAAGAATCTGCAGGAGGAATACCCGGATTTCTATCAGCAATAGCCTGAATCTGTCGTCAGAATAATCCCCCAATCCATTCTCTGCCCTATGATTTCCAGACTCCTGGCTCTTCTTCTCTGCATGACGGCTCTGCTTCCTGCCTATCAGGTTATCCTTCCGAAGGACCCCTCAGACACAGAATTAACTGCGGTAAAGGAACTCGCAAAATACCTCCCCCTGCTATCAAAAGAAGAGCCCAAGATTGGCATCGCAGAACGCCAGACTGAACATCCGGCCATTCACGTGGGACGGAGTGCCGAAGCCCTGGAAGTCTTCGGGCTCTCGGACTGGAACGAACTGCAACCCGATGAAGTGCTTTACCGCGTTACGGACGATGGTGATCTCTGGATTGCCGGCGAGGGACCTCGCGGAACCATCTACGCTGTCTATGAAATGCTGGAGCGCGAATATGGCGTCCGGTTCCTGACGGCGGACGATGAATATATCCCCCAGGCGGAAAAATTCTCCCTGCCTGCCATCCGGACCTTCCATCGCTACGCCTCACCCTTCATCGTCCGCACTGCCGCCTACGACCTTGTCCGCAAAGGCGGTCCTGCCTTCATCTGCAAGACCCGCACCAACAGCTTCATGGCCTCCTATCCGGAATGGGGCGGCCAGGACGGCATCATCGGCTTCGTCCACACTTTCGACCAATTCCTTCCCGGCGAGAAGTACTTCGCCGCGCATCCCGAATGGTACGCGCAGCATGACGGCAAACGCGAAGCGGGGCCGTACAACCAAGTCTGCCTCACCAACAAGGAAATGCGCCAGGAGCTGGTCAAGATCGTCCGCCAGCAACTTCGCCAGAACCCAACATATCACTTCATTTCCGTCTCCCAGAACGACAATCAGCGTTATTGCCAATGCGATGAATGCAATGCCTTCGTCCAAGCGCATGGCAACCAGACCGACTTGCTTCTGGATTGCGTCAACGAAGTGGCCGACGCCATCGCCGAGGAATTTCCCAGCGTCTATGTGGACACCCTGGCCTACAACTACACGCGCCAGCCGCCCAAGAGCATCTCCCCCCGCAAGAACGTGGCCATCCGCTACTGCACCATCGAGGCGCATTCCTTCTTCCCGCTGGATTCGGAACAGAACCAGGCGCTCTTCCAGGAAATGAACGCCTGGCGGACCATCGCCAACAAGATGCTCATCTGGAACTACCTCACGGATTTCTCAAAGTACTACCTCCCCCATCCTAACTGGCATGTCATCGAACAGGACACGCGCTTCTTCCGGGAGTGCCGGGCAATCAACATCTTCCAGCAAGGCTCCCATAACTGCAGCGGACGCATTGCCGACCTGGCCGACCTCCGCGTCTATCTGACCAGCAGGCTCCTCTGGAATCCCGACCTGAATGCCAAAGACCTGTTCCAGGAGTTCTGCGACCTCCACTACGGTCCCGCCGCGCCATACGTCCGACTCTACCTGGACACCGTGACGGCCCTGGTCCGAAAGCATCCCGATGCCCTGGACACCTGCTACGCAATCAACACCGCGAGCTGGATTTCCGACGAGGAACTGGCGGATCTCTGGGCAAGGCTCTTCCAAGGGGTCAAAGCCCTGGAAAGCGACCCCGTCCATGGCCCGCGCATGGCCATTGCCGCGCTGCCCCTCACCATGGCGCTGATGGAACGCCAGGAGCTGCTGCTCGCTTCTCCGGAAAAACGTCTTGCTCCTCTACAGGATGTAGATCCCGTCGCCCTGACCAAATGGTGCGAGGAGACCCTCGCCCTCGCGGAAAACGACGGCCTCAGCGAAGGCAGAGACAGCGCGGGATACTGGCTTAACAAACTCTACGGCCTCCATGCGCACCGGCTGGTCCTGCCGCCTGTCCCCTGCGCCGGAAACACTCCTGCCGAATTGGACGGCCAACCCTGCTGGGCCTGGAACATGGAAGACCTGGGACGCCTCAGCCTCAACTCGCCAGGAACAGTCACCCTGGCCGATGACGCCAACGCCGTTGATGGAAAGGCCTTCCGTATGCCCTGCACCCACCACGAATGGTATGTACAGGCCCGGAATCTCCCACGCGCCACCTTCGATGTCTATCTGGAAATCCGCTGCGATATCAAAGCGGGTTGCAAGGCCGAAGGGCCCGTCATCAGTTTCGGCAACTATCCGGCCGGTCCCTATGTGGACGGCAAAGTCACTGCCGACCAGATCGCCGGTCCGGAATACAAGCTCGTCAAGGTGGGGCGCAGCGATTTCACCAAGGCGAACTATTTCTACTGCGCCCCCGTCGTCAATCCCAATGCGGAGTGGATCTGGATCGACCGCCTGATCGTCACCAATCCAACCGACGCCGAAGGACGTCCCCTGGATCCCCCGGAAGAATAAGGGCGCTGTAACAAAAATTCATTGGAGCCTTTTGCAAAAGGCTCTTTAGATGTGTCATAAAGTATAAGTTTAGAGCGAAAATACAAAAAAGGCTGTTGCAACCTTAGTTGAGGTTATGCAACAGCCTTTTATCTTGGAAGTTACTTCCCTGGTCAAAAGGGGAACCGCCTACGCGCGGCTTCCCTTCTGCTGCCAGTTCCAGGCGTCCCGGCACATGTCATCCAGGGTCTTGGCGGTCTTCCAGCCAAGGATCGTATTGGCGCGGGTCGGATTGGAGTAGCACTCCGCGATGTCGCCGGGGCGCCGGGGGGCAAAGACATGGGGGACCTTCACGCCATTCACCCGTTCAAAGGTGTTGACGATGTCCAGCACGCTGTATCCGACTCCGGTTCCCAGGTTGAAGATTTCCACGCCGCAGGCGCCCTTTTCCGCATACTTCAGCGTCGCCACGTGTCCCTTGGCCAGATCCACCACATGGATGAAGTCCCGGACGCCCGTGCCGTCCTTCGTCGGATAGTCATTGCCGAAGATGCTGAGCTTCTCTCGGATTCCGGCTGCAGTCTGCGTCACGTAAGGCAGGAGATTATTAGGAATGCCATTGGGCTTTTCGCCGATCAATCCGGAGGGATGCGCACCGATGGGGTTGAAATAACGGAGGATTCCGATGAACATCTTCGGCGCGGCCAGGGAAAGTCCCTTCAGGATCTGCTCGATCATGTATTTCGTCCAACCGTAAGGATTGGTACAATTTCCGGTCGGCGCATCCTCGGCGAAGGGCGCGGGGCTGTTGTCGCCGTAGACCGTGGCGGAGGAACTGAAGATGATGGTCCGGCAATCATGCTTTTTCATGGTCTCCAGCAGGGTCAGGGTGCTGTCCAGATTGTTCCGATAGTATTCCAGGGGCTTTGCCACGGATTCGCCAACTGCCTTGAAACCGGCGAAATGAATGACGGCGTCAATGGCATTCTCGGAAAAGATCTTCTCCATCTTCCCCGCATCCGCCACATCCGCCTGCACGAACCCAGGGCGTTTTCCGGTAATCGTCTCCACGCGGTCCAACACGGATGCCTCGCTGTTGGAAAGGTCATCCACAATCAAAACATCATACCCGCCTTCCAGCAGTTCCACCGCGGTATGCGAGCCAATGAACCCCATACCGCCAGTCAGAAGAATTTTTCCCATGATTTTTCTCCAAAACGTTGTTTTTCCCATTCCTCGCATCCGTCTTCCGAGTATTTTGGAGAAAGACGGCATCCAAGGAGAAATGCGATGTACTATAACTACATTCCCGCGTTCGGAACACTGGCAGGCTGCAATATCAGAATGTTGTCACAGCCAGCCAGCGCACCGCATTCATCGTCCGCGCGGCAAGCTATTCCGTCCTGCCGGTGTATGCGTTCTGGAAGTCGCTGTCGAAATCATGGTCGAAGAACTTCTTGACGGCTTCCTCGCGTTCCGCCTTCCAAGGCTCCTTGCTTTCGTCAATTTGGATGATCCAGATTTTCATCTCCTTGGTCTTCCAATTGACGTAGGCGGAGTTCAGCAGGGCGCCGCCGTGGCCGATCCAGCCATCAGACGAGGCGTTCAGGCCCAAAGAATACCAGTCGTGGCGCATATCCTTGGGGCGTGTGTTGGAGGCCATGCACTGCATGAAGGTCTCTTCTTTCATGATGCGGACGCCGTTGTCGCCTACGCCCTTGTTCATCAGCATCTTGTAGAATTTGATCTGGTCGGTGGCCGTGGTCCAGAGTCCCGCAGCAGCGGAAGGGAAGACATGGGCGTCATTGTATGGCGGCTGCTGCCAGCGATAGAAGTCCATTCGGGTAGGAAGCGGCTGTTTGTGGAAGGCATAGATCACCATCTTGGTCTTCAGCATTTCGTCGGTTGGCTTGAAGGTGGTAGAGGTCATCCCCAGGGGATCCAGCACCCGCTCCTTCAGGAACTGCTCCCATGGCTTGCCCGTCACGACTTCCGTAACTGCGGCGGCGATGTCAAAGCCGGTGTTGCAGTAATTCGCCTCGGTGCCTGGCTCAAAGACCAGCGGGCAGGCAGCCGCCATTGCCGCCACGGAGCGCAGCGACGCGCCGCCAGACCAGCCGCCGCCCTTGATGTTGGATTTCCTGACTGGCACCTCAAAGGGGAAGCCGGCCGTGTGATTCAGGCACATCCGGATGGTGACGGGAGTCTTCGCCTGATGCATGGTACGGATGCCGTCCTTTTCGGAATCCAGCACCCACAGTGTCTTGAATTCGGGAAGGTACTTGGAGACGGGATCATCCAGAGAGAGCTTCCCCTCTTCGACGAGAATGGCGATGGTCACACCGCAGAAGCCCTTTGTCTCAGAGGCCTGCATGAAAATGTCATCCATGGTAACGGGGCGCTTTTCCTCCCTGTCGGCATAGCCGAGCAGCATGGTCTCCTGCTTTCCGTCCTTGTAGAGGATGCTGATGGCGCCGGGAAGCACTCCCTTGTCAAAGATAGGCTTCATGGCGTCCAACATGAAAGTGGTTCCGGAATCAACAGGCGCAGGGAAAGGCTCTTCCGCGATGGCCAGAAATCCTGCCAGTGCGGCAAGCAATGCGAAAAGACGTAACGAATTTTTCATTGTTCTTGTTTGGATTAGTGTAATTCAATTGTGAGAATTTACAAAAATGTCATTCAGTCTTCCTGCGAGAAAGTCTCGCAGTTTTCCGGAATGTAGCTGTGTTCGGAGCCCTGGTACCAGACGATGGATTTCTGGCACCTCAGGTTGTTATACATGATGGCGACGCCGGAGGGCGGGCATGCGTAGTCGCCAAGGCCTGCGCGTGGAATCACGACTGGGCACTTGACGCGCTTGGCCATGTTCATGCAGTCGTAGTAGTCAAGAGCGCGCGTGTATTCGGGACGGAAATTGCTGTTGAGGCGGTTGTAGTTGGCATGGCCGCCGAAATCGCAGCACCAGGGGATTTCCGCTTCCGCGAGAGAAACGTCGTGATCCAGCGCCGCCGCCCAGATGGTCTGAAGGCCGCCCTGACTTCCGCCGCTGACGATCAGATCCTTGCCGTTCCAGGCCTCAAGGGTCTTGAGATACTGCAAAGCGCGCATGAGGCGCAGAGCCATGCCATTGAAATAGGTGGTTTCAGGATCGCCGTTGACCTCCTTGTCGAAGGCGTATTTGGTGCCGTTCTCCTTGATGGAGGCGTTGAATGCGTCGTAGTATGTCTTGTCCCGCAGATATTCCACGCCATGAGCATTCAGGCTGAAGCTGATAAAGTCTCCAGTACCTCTGCCAAGGACCTTGCCGTAGCTCTCTCCCGGAGGGCCGTAGCCGTGCACGGCAAGATGGATGGAATACTTCTTGCCTTCCTCCGCGCCAAGCGGAATTGTGAGGACGCCTGTGGCGGGACGCGGCCCCGCGCACAGGATTCGCACCACATACACCATGGCGACGTCGCTCCTGCGTATTTCCTTCAGATCGACCACCATGGGCACCTTGTCCAGCCGCTCCTTCTGCTTCGCCCAGAATTCGTCGAAATCCTCCGGTTCAGGCGTGGAAGTCAACAGCTCCGGATGGACGGCTGCGCCGCCGTCGAAGAACCAGTCCCGCCAGTCATTGCTCTTGAGATATTTGCCGTCCGCCTGCTTGAGTTTCGCATATAGGCGCACGAAGCCGTTGCAGCCAAGCTTGGTGGTCACCGTCGCAGGCTCCTTGCCGTCATAGGCGACGGCGCCTTGCTCTTCCACGCCATCGTCGCCTGTGCGTGTCCACTCGATGGTCAGCGGCGCGTCGATTTCCTGTCCCTTCAGATCAATGGAGAAGGTGAAGACCATCGGCTCGTTGATTTCATACTTCAGCGGATGCTTGTCCGTCTTCGCGTTGAAGGCGATTTTCGTACCGTCTAAGGCCGCCAGAGACGCCGTCAGCAACATGGCAAGGCAGAATGAAATTCGCAGGTGATTTTTCATGGCGATTTTCCCTCACGCATGGAACATACAAGAAAAAGAAACAATTTCAAAGGCATTTTCAGGCAAACTCGCAAATGGCGATTAAAGCAAGTCCATTGAACCTTTTGAAAACCGATAATAATTTAATTCCGGTTTTCCCCTCGGCAATGAGCAAAAGAAAACGAAAGATTGTCCTTTTGTGCCACACGCCTTTTCGCACCTTGAGAAATTCTCTCTTAGCATGGACAAGCAAAGTTTTGCAGGCAAGGTCTTGATTCTATCGAAAACACGAATCCTCTCGGCAGAAAAAATGGCATTTTCCATCCATCATATACAAGATCCAAACATTGGGGATTCCGTTTATTTTCCTATATTTTATAATTGACGGGAAGAGCGCATCACACTCTTTGCCGCAACTCGCCCTGGCAAGTTTTCATCTTCCCCTTCACACAAGCATCTCTGTTTTCAGAAAGCCATGCGAAAAATCTTGTTCCTCCTTTCCTGTCTCGCCTTTACCTTGCTCGCCGGTCCAAAGGCGCAGCTAATCGTCCCCGCGAATGAAACAAAGACCGAGGGCGCGGGCAAGTATCGCTTTTTCCGGGCCGAATTTGATGTGCAGAACAAGGAAATCAAGCATGCCATTGTTTGCTACGTCGTAGGAGGAAGCGGCGCCGTGGCGCTGAATGAAAAGACCCTGGGAAGCACTTCCGTCCCCGTGGCGAAAATGTATCCGGAATTCACGGACGACCTCCTACAGGGCATCCGTCCCAAGAACAGCGCCACCAGCAACAGCAAGGACGTCACAAGCATCCTGCAGAAAGGGCAAAGCAATGCGTTTGCCATTTCCGCCAATTACACCGCGAGCGGCTACCGGGGCATCATGCTGCACCTGCTGATTACCTTCAAGGACAATACCACCCAGGAGTTCTTCAGCGACACGGCAAACTGGAAATACCACACATCGGAAATCTCTGGATGGAAGACCCCGGGCTTCAACGATTCAAGCTGGCACGCAGTCACCTCGGAAGGCGATTGCACCACAAGCACGTGGCTGGTGACCGTCCAAAAGTACGACATGGTCTTCTATTATGCCCAGGACGACGCAGCGACGGAATACAAGCGCAGGACCAAGGGAGACGACGCGAAACAGGAAATGCTGGCAAGACTGGAGGCCGCGCCGACGGAAAAGGCGGAGATCTTCTACAATGATGCCGATGGCGGCGCATACTTCAAGATCGGCGGAAAACTCTACCGGCCGGTGCTTTACAACTGCAGCGATGGCTTCAACGAAACAAAGCCATTCCTGGACAAGCTCAAGAACTTCGTCGAAGCGGACATCAAACTGATTTCCTTCAGCTTCGAGGCGGAGACCTTCTGGACCGGAGACGGCCAATACAACTACACCGCCTTGGACAATGCCCTGAAGTTCTTCTACGAAAACACCTGCATTGATGAAAACGGCTTCAACGAAGAGGGTTTCGAGACCCGCTTCCTGGTCGCCATCACCTTCTGCCATGGTCCGAACTGGTGGACGAGGAAATATGGAAGCGATACCGTCGAATACGCTCGCATTGATGCCGCGACCCCCAGCAACGACTGCATCGGCAACTACTCCATCCACTCCTTCGCCTCCGAACGCTGGATCCAGGACTCGACCGAAACCGTAAGAAAATTCGTGGAGCACATCGAGAACAGTCCCTACGGGAAGCACGTCTTCGGATATCGACTCGGCGACGGCGTCTATTCGGAGTGGTGCCATTTCGGCATGGACACAGCCATGCCGGACGTCAGCGCCCCCATGTCGGCCCTCTTCCGGAATTACCTTCGGGGAAAATACGGCGACGACGTGGAAAAGCTCCGCGCCGCCTGGGACATGCCCCGGGTGACCTTCGAGAACGCCCTCCCCCCGCCGCCGGAAGTCCGTCTGGAATACCTTGGCGGCAGCTACCGCGATCCCCGAAACGCCTGGAGCATCGACTTTCTGGAATGCCTCATGCTTTCCCAGAAGCAGCTGCTCCTTTCCATGAACAAAGCCGCCAAGGAAGCCTGCAATGGCCGCGCCCTGGTCGGCAACTACTGCGGATATTTCTACGGAATGGGCTACCCGGCGGAAGGATGCTACCTGATGAACGACGAGATCCTGGCTTCCCCCTACGTGGACTTCCAGATCTCACCCTGCTGCTATGCGAGCGCTTTCCGCCAGCTGGGCGGCTCCCAGCTGATGCGAAGCCTGGCCGCCACTTACCGTCTCCACAACAAGCTCAGCATCTTCGAGGCGGACAGCCGAACGCATCTGGCCAACAAGGGCAGCAAGTTCGCCACCAACCTTCAGGAAGACCTCGCCACCCTCTCCCGGGACCTGGCCCAGGGCGCCAGCTCCGGATGCGCCTATTGGTACTACGACTTCGGCGAAGACTGGTACAACGACGACGAGAAGGAAATTTTCCAATTCTTCCACAAGATTGCTCCCGTGTACGACGCCATCAAGGACTTCCGTTCCAGCGCGGAAATCGCCATCGTCGGAGACTTCGAGAGCTGTTACTATCACGCCGTCCAGGACTACAACGGCGGTCTGGCGTCCTACATCGCCACCAGCAACCAGACCATGGAGCTGAACCACGCCGGCGTGGTCTTCGATTCCTATTCTTTTGCGGACATCGACAATCCCGCCTTGCAGAACTACAAGGTGTACGTCTTCCCGCAGCTCTTCTACATGACCCCGGAGAAGCTGACGAAGCTGAGTTCCCTCAAGAAGCCCGGCAAGACCCTGGTCTTCCTGAACGCAGCCGGATGGCTCACGCCCGACGGCCCTTCCCAGGAGTCCGTCATCCAGACCACCGGCATCAACGTCAATGTGCTGGAAAACTCCTCCAGCCTCAACACGACAATCACCACAGGGGCCAACACGGGCAAGACGATGAAAAACAGCGGGCATTTCTATCCCGTGCTGCAAATCAACGATTCCCAGGCGTCTGTCCGGGGCACCGTCATACCGCGGGGCGGCAAAGCCGTCAATTCCTTCGCCGTAAAGAAGAATGTGAATGGCGAAGGCTGGAACTCCTGCGTATGCAGCTCGCCTTTCATCACGGCGAACGAACTGCGTGAAATCCTTGTGAAAGACGCAGGAGTCCATAGCTACTGCAACAGCGACAAAGGCATTGTTTACGCCAACAACTCCATGATCGCCTTCCACACGGCAACGGCAGGCACCTACGCTCTCAAGGCAAAGAAGCCGGTGAAATGGAAGATGGTCTATCCGACATTGGAGAACAACTTCTCGGACAGTCAATCGTCGCACTCCTTCACGGCCCCCAAGGCAGACACCTACATCTTCGTGATTGAACCATAGGTTAGCCAGTCAAGACTCCGGAACATCTTCATCTTCAACCACAAAGAACAACAATGTCAAAACTGCTGAACATTCTTTGGCTGACAGCCTTGCTGCCGATGTGCCTCATGGCGGGCACCGAGGCCAAGGTCGTGAATTTGCGCGCCGTCCCACGCACTCCGTGGAACGGAATGGTGGACATCACCTATTCCCTGGAATGCAACGACGCCAATGCCCAAATCCAACTCGCCTTCAAAGGCCATGACAACGACCGGGACGAGGACGTGGTCTTGACCACGCTCAACGGAGACGGCGTCGGCGATATGCTGCCGGCGGGAGGCCCGTACAAGACCGTCTGGGACTCCGCCAAGGACTACCCGAATGGCCATTCCTCCGACCTCCGGATTGACGTCACCGTAGCGGATGTCGTCGTGCCCCAGCCCATCACGGGGACATACCTGACAATCAACCTGCAAGACGGCTCCTACACCACTTCGGACACCGCACCGAGTCTTTCCGACAATACCTACCGCACCACAAAGCTCCTGCTGCGAAGAGTCTCCGCCGGAAGATTCAGAATGGGCAGTTCCTCAAGCGAGGTCGGCCATCGTGCCGACGAGACGCAGCACCTGGTCACTCTGACGAAGGACTACTACATCGGCGTCTTCGAAATGACCCAGAAGCAGTATCAGCTCATCGCGGGAAGCACCCCCTCGGAATATTCGGGGGATACGCGTCCTGTCGAAAGAGTCTCCTACGATGATCTCCGAGGCCAGACAAACGCATGGCCGACAAACGGCCATGCCGTGGACGCGGCCTCCTTCCTCGGGAAGCTCCGCGCGAAAACGGGGCTTCCTTTCGACCTGCCAACGGAGGCGCAATGGGAAAACGCCTGCCGCGCGGGCACCGCGACCGCTTTTCACACGGGAGAAAGCCTTACCGCCTTGAAAAAGGCCTACTCCGCAAATGCGGGAAGGACTTCCTTCAACGAGACGGACAAGACAGGCGGTTTTGCCGAGCATACGACGGTAGGTTCCTACACGCCAAACGCATGGGGCCTCTACGACATGCACGGAAACGTCGCCGAGTGGTGCCTGGATTCCTATGGCGACTATTCCAGCACGCCGGTCACGGATCCCGCAGGTGCCGCCCCGAACGGCTGCAACGTCCATCGCGGCGGTCACTGGAACGGCCTGAACGGAATCTTCTACCAGCTGGACATGAACGATTACAACAACATCGACGCCCAATACTGCCGTTCGGCGAGCCGCAGTTACGCCCCTGAAAACAGCAGGAAGAACTATATTGGATTCCGTTTGTGTCTCATTCCATGATCCTTCCCGGAAAGGGCTTCCCATTCTCCCTAAAAAGGCTCCCTGTCCCCGACAATTCCTGACATGAACAACAAAGCATCTTACTTTCTGCGACTCCTGCTTCCGGGCGCAGTTCTCTCGGCTCTGGAACTTCTCGGAGCAACGACATCCGCCAGTTTCCCGTGGAACAACCGCGCCGTGTCCATCGTGTCCGGCACCACCTGGATCTCCCCCACGGCTTCGGGCACGAACCAAAGTGCCCTCCAGGTGGAAGGGAAGGCAGCCTCCGGCTGGACGATGCAGGCGCCCTTCTGGAACACCTCCGACGTTCAAGACGGCTGGCATACGCTTGCCCTGGCGGCCCCGGAGTCTGCCACGGCAAGCGTACTTGTCCTGAATAGCGCTTCCGTGGTCATCCACGAAGGAGAGCTGGCGGCCGACGAAGTCTGGCAGGCCGGGGTGACGCACATTGTCCGCAACTGGGTCAGAATTCCCGAAGACACGCGCCTTGTCATGGCCAATGGCGCGGTGGTAAAGTTCTGCGAAGGAACAGGGATTATCAACGACGGAACCCTCTCCGCGCTCTCCACCACCTTGACCGCCCTGGAAGACGATACCTTCGCTGGCGACACCAATCTTGACGACAAAGACAGCACGCCGGCCGAAAACACCTACGCAGTCAAGAACAACGGCGTGCTCACCGCCATCGATTGCCAGCAGTTCTATGCCACAGGCGACAGCGAATTCCACACGACGTTCATCGCGGAAGGCGCTTTCCGCGGTTGCCAGGAGATCACCCGGGCGGAGATTCCCGACGACGTGACGGAAATCGGCGGAAATGCCTTCCAGGGATGCACGAATCTCCAGGAAATCACCTTCAACGGAAAAAAAACCGCAGTAGACGACACTGCCTTCGGCGATTGCGCCAATTTGCAGAAGGTCAATTTCCCCCATGGATTCCCCGACAAGGAGTTGAAATATACCTTCGGAAATGCCAGCCCCATGATCTACGCAAACGTGGATCCCATACCCGAAAAATGGAATGACTACTATGTCTTTGGTTACAAAGGCAACGATAATCCGGGCAACTACATTCCCTACCCCGAAGAGGAAGGCGAACCAGGACAGGTCTTGACCTGGACGGAAGATGGAATTATCTGGCAAGCCATCCCCGTTGACGAGGAACTTGACGCGAATTCGGAAAACGCCGTCCAGAACCAGGCGGTGGCTGCCACCATCGGCGCCTTGGAAGAAACCGACAATGCTTTGCGCGGGGACATGGACGCCTTGCAGACAGCAGCAGCGAAATTGGCTGGTGCCGACACGGCCATGCGGAACGACATAGCCGCCTTGCAGGCCAGGGACACGGCGCTGGCAAATGCCGACGCGGCCATGCGGAATGACCTCCATGCCCTGCAAGCATCCCATGGCGACCTGGTTGCCGCCCAGGCAAAACTCCATTCCGACATTACCGCGCTTCAGGGGAATGTCACCACATTGCAAGGCGCGAACTCGCTGATCCAAAAAGACATCGCCGACCTGCAAAAACAGGAAACCGACCTCGCCGCCGCGGATGCATCCCTCCAAACAGCGCTTGATGCCCTCAAGACAACCGTCGGCGGCATCATGGGCATTCCCCAGGGAAAAGGCGAGGCCGGGCAGTTCCTTGCCAAGACGGAAGATGGCGTTGACTGGAAGACGCTCGAGGTGGCTGTCGATGACACGCTGGACACCGAATCAGAACATTCCGTGCAGAACAAAGCGGTCGCGGAGGCCATCCATGCCTTGCGAGAAAATGAAAGGAATCTCGCAATGACCGACAGCGAACTGCAAAAGGCAAATGATGCTCTCAAAGGCGCTGTGGATGCCCAGGACGCTGCCCTGGCCGGCACCCGGAGTGACTTGGCCGCCCTTCAGACCACCTTGAATGGCCAGCAGACGGCCATTGCAGCCCTCCAGAGCGCGCAGGCGGATGGCAGTTCCACCTTGGAGACCCTGCAAAATACCGTTGCCACGCTAGCCTCCGCGAACCAGGAACTCACGTCTAAACTGAATGCCCTGCTGAATGTACTGGAGAACGGCGGCAAGGAATCGCAGGTCCTGACGAAGGGCGCGGATGGAAGCTATTCCTGGCAGGACGCGGGAAGCCACGGGGCCGAAGTGCTGACGCTCCACCTGGAGGAAGGCTGGAATCTGGTGGCCATGCCCGGCAATGCGATCCTTGACGAAAGCACGGAAGCGATTCTCAGGGACGTGGAGATCTTCACCTACGACCGTACGCAGCAGGTCTACCTGCACTCCGACGGCCTTGAACCGCTGGCCAGCTACTGGATGCGCGCTCCCAAGCCCTGCGCCATCCACTTCAAGGCCGCAAAATAATGCACCTTGCATAATCCTGCAAACGCACACAAAAATAGGCTGTTGCAAAACCGCAATCCAGGGTGCAACGGCCCATTTTTCATTTTCCCGGCCCACGTCAAACCTCAGCAAGCAAGTGCAATCTTTAGCAATTCTCTGTTCATGGAAACAACACAGCTTTCAGTATATTGTAGGAAAAGTATTTTTTCATTCCGTTTCCAGGAGAAAGCCATGCGTAAAGTCCTGTTCCTTCTAAGTTGCCTAGCCATCACCCTCTTCGCCGGCCCCAAGGCGCAATGGATCGCCTTCAACGAATCCTCAAGCAGCGGCAATGGCGAGACACGCTACTTCCGATATGAGTTCGACATTCCCGACAAGGAAATCCAGTCCGCCGTCGTCTGCTTCCTTTTCGGAGGGAGCGGCACATTTTTCTATGTGAATGGCAGCAGCGCCGAAGGCAAAGGCACGCCGGCGGACATGTATGAAGGCCGGACCTCCACCCAGCCCAAAAAGCAATTCGAGGTCAAGACCCTCCTGCTGCCTGGGAAAAAGAACGCAGTCGGCACCAACGTGGCCAATTCCTCCTCATCGCAGTGCGGCTTCATCGCCCATCTGCTGATCACCTTCAAGGACGGCACCACCCAGGAAGTCTTTTCCGACACGAACTGGCTGGCCTCCAAGGCCCCCGGTTCGACCGACTACCACGACTTCGCCAAGGCAGGTTTCACCGGCGGGACCTGGAGCAAGGCAAAGTCCCTCGGCGACTGCACATCCTCCCAATGGGAAAATTACGACATGCTCCCCTTGTATGCCGGCGATGACGCGGCAACGGAGATCGCCCGCAGGAATGGCGAGTCGAAATGGAAAGAGATGGTGCAGGAAAGACTCGCCAGCGCCCCCCGGGAGGAGGCGAAGATCATCTACCAACACGGCGGCGCCTTCTTCCAGATTGGCGAAAACGAGCAAGGCGAACCCAACATCTACCGTCCTGTCCTCTACAATTGCAACGACGCGTGGAAATCCATCAATTCCCAGCCGTTCAGGGAGCAGGTCAGGAACTTCGTCGAATCGGACATCAAGCTGATCACGGTGA
Organism: Lentisphaeria bacterium; assembly: GCA_024405215.1. Classification (GTDB taxonomy): domain Bacteria; phylum Verrucomicrobiota; class Lentisphaeria; order Oligosphaerales; family Oligosphaeraceae; genus UBA1724. The sequence goes on from JAKSPB010000013.1 coordinate 38,429, forward strand.
GCTTCGAGGCGAAGGACTTCTGGACAGGACCCGGGAAATACGACTACGACGTAGTGGACAATGCCCTGAGGGACTTCTACGAACTCACCTGCATTGATGAAAACGGCTTCAGCGAGGAAGGCTTCAAGACACGCTTCCTCGTATCCCTGAATTTCAGCCATGGCCCCACCTGGTGGAACTCGGCATATCCCGAGGAAACGGCTAAATACGCCAGAGTGGACGTCAAGACCTCCCGGGGAAGCACCATTGACACCTTCCCCAACAACGAGAGCGGCGACTGCATCGGGAATTATCCCATTCACTCCTACGCTTCAGAACAGTGGATCAACGACTCGACCACCACCATCTCGAAATTCGTCGAGCACATCGAAAAGAGCATCTACGGAAAGCATGTCTTCGGATACCGTTTCGGCGAGGGCGTCTATTCGGAGTGGCACTACTTCGGCATGTCCGGCGCCATGCCGGATGTCAGCGCCCCCATGGTGAAGTTCTTCCGCAGCTTCCTCCGCGAGAAATACGGCGATGACGTCGCAAGGCTCCGTGCCGCCTGGAACCAGCCGAAAGCGACCTTCGAGAATGCCCTGATCCCGCCCGTGGAGATCCGTCTGAAGTATCTCGGAAACAGCCTTCGCGATCCCCGGAACGCCTGGAGCATCGACTACCTGGAATGCCTCGCCTTCGCCCAGAAAAGCCTTCTGATGGCCATGAACAAGGCAGCCAAGGACGCCTGCCAAAACCGCTGCCTGGTGGGCAACTACTGCGGATACTTCTACGGAATGGGATATTCGGCGGAGGCCTGGCATGTCCTGAATGACGAGATCCTGGCCTCCGAGTACGTGGACTTCCAGATCGCCCCGTGCTGCTACGCCAGCGAGTTCCGCAGCGTGGGAGGATCCCAGCTGGCGCGCGGCCTGTCGGGCACCTACCGCCTCCACAACAAGGCCTGCATCATGGAGGCGGACAGCCGCACGCACCTGGCCAACAAGGGAAGCAAGTTCGCCAACACCGTCCAGGAAAGCCTCGCCACCCTCTCCCGCGACCTGGCCCAGGCCGCCGGATACGGCTGCGCGTACTGGTATTACGACTTCGGAAACGTCTGGTACAACTGCCCGGAAATCTTCGACTTCTTCCACAAGATCGCCGATGTCTACAATGCCATCACGGACTTCAACTCCACGGCGGAAGTCGCCATCATCGGAGACTTCGAAAGCGCCACCTACCACGCCATCCAGGACTACAGCGGCGGACTGCCGACCTATGTCGCCACCAGCAACCAGACCCTGGAATTGAACAAGGCCGGCGTGGTCTTCGACTCCTATTCCTTCGCCGACATCGACAATCCCGCCCTGCAGAAATACAAGATGTTCATCTTCCCGCAGCTCTTCTACATGACACCGGAAAAGCAGGCAAAGCTGGACGCAATCAAGAAGTCCGGAAAGACACTGGTCTTCCTGAATGCAGCCGGATGGCTTACCCCGGACGGCCCCTCCGACGACTCCGTCAGGCAGACCATCGGCATGGACGTGGAAGTCAAAGAAGATGCGGCCGATCTGGAAACAAGACTCATCGACGGGGACAACAGAGGCACCACGATGAGCAATTCCGGAACGGTTTATCCCGTGCTGAATGTGACGGACGCGAACGCGACCGTCCTGGGCACTGTCACATTGAAGAAAGAAAGGACCAAGGCCAGCTCCTACGCGGTAAAGGAGGATGTGGATGGCGAAGGCTGGACCTCCTACGTGTGCGGCGCACCTTTCATCACGGCAGCGGAAATTCGCAGAATCGCAACAGCCGCAGGCGTCCATTTCTTCTGCGACAGCACCAGCGGCATCGTCTACGCCAACAGCTCCATGATCTCTTTCCATACGGGGGCGCCAGGAACGTACACCCTGAATGCGAAGTCCCCCGTGAAGTGGAAGATGGTCTATCCGGCGCAGGAGCCAAGCTTCTCCGCCACCCGGCAAGCCTCGCACACCTTCACCGCCGACAAGGCGGACACCTACATCTTCGTGATCGAACCATAACCCCACGAATTAGGAAACCATATACCTAAATTGCCGCAATTGATTGTTGATACGGACTTGTCCTATGCCCGAGGCGCAAGCCCCGGGAAAACGCAGCGCCAGGACACGCAGGCAACTTAAGTACGTAATTCCCCTAAATTACGCTGGTCGGTTCCGAGAAATTTCCATCTTCAACCATAAAGAATCACAATGTCAAAACTGCTGAACAATCTTTGGCTGGCTGTCTTTCTGCCGATGTGCCTGAGTGCGGCCGCAAATGCCCGCGTCGTGAATCTGACCGTCGCGCCGCGTACCCCCTGGAATGGGAAGATCGACGTCACCTACTCCCTGGAAGGCGACGTCCCCAATGCCAACGTCCAGCTCGCCTTCCACGCCCATGACAACGACCGGAACGAGGATGTCGCCATGCTCTCCCTTTCCGGAGACGGCATCGGCGACGCGCTGCCGCCGGGCGGCCCATACAAGACCGTCTGGGATTCCGCCGCCGATTGCCCCAAAGGCCATTCCTCCGACCTGGCCATTGACGTCACGGTTACAGAAGTCCTTGTGCCGCAGCCCGTCACGGGAACATACCTGATGATCAACCTCCTGGACGGCTCCTACACCACTTCAAACACCGCCCCCAGCCTTTCCGACAATACCTATCGCACCACGAAACTCCTGCTGCGGAGAGTCCCGGCGGGAACCTTCACCATGGGAAGCCCCGCGAAGGAAGCCGGACGGAAAGACGACGAAACCCAGCATCGGGTGACGCTGACGAAGGACTTCTACATCGGCGTCTTCGAGATGACCCAGCAGCAGTACCAGCTCATCGCAGGCGGCAATCCCTCGGAATACACGGGCGCCGCCCGTCCGGTGGAAAGCGTCTCCTACGACGATCTCCGCGGCGAAACCTACGCCTGGCCGACGAACGGCCATTCCGTGGACGCAAAATCCTTCTTCGGAAAACTCCGCGCGAAGACGGGATTGCCCTTCGACCTGCCCACCGAAGCACAGTGGGAATACGCCTGCCGCGCAGGCTCAACGGGCGCCTTGAACACCGGGGCAAAGAATCTTTCCCCAAAACTGGACAACTGGGACAAGGATGAAGTGGCAGGCTACACCATGGATGCCGGAAGGCATTCCTTCAACCTCTCCGACCAGAAAGGCGGCTATTCCGAACACACGAAAGCGGGGTCCTATGCCGCCAACTCCTGGGGCCTCTATGACATGCATGGAAACGTCGCAGAATGGTGCCTGGATTCCTACGGAAGCTTTTCCTCCGCTGCAGTCACGGATCCCGTGGGCGCAGCGCCAAATGGCTGCAATGTGATTCGCGGCGGACACTGGAACGGCTTGAACGGAATCTACTACGACCTGGAAAACACCAATGTGGACAACGTCGACGCCCAGTACTGCCGCTCCGCAAGCCGCAGCTACGCTCCCGGCCTCGACCGGGAAAACTACATCGGCTTCCGGGCGTGCCTTATCCTGCCCTAAAACAAACCTTGATCACAAAAGCGCGTAAACTACGCCTTTCCGTTTAAGATTTCCATGTGCGCCAAAGGGCTGCTGCCAACCCTCATTCAGAGGATGCAGCAGCCCTTTTCGTTTTACCGCTCAAAACGGATATATCGCGGTTCCCCCTTGAAAGGCAACTGCCGCTCATCAGCCGCGCATCCTTGCGCGGCTCGGGTGTGCCCAACCGCCCAACCGCCAAGCAGCCAAGCCTCCTGCCAAATTCCCTATTTCCTGCCTGCGCCCGCGCATCCTTGCGCGGGTCAAGTGCGCCCAACCGCCTATCCGCCGCACCCAAACACCCACCACCCCCCCTGCCAAATTCCCTATTTCCTGCCCGCGCCCGCGCATCCTTGCGCGGGTCGGGTACGCCTAACCGCCTAACCGCCTAACTGCCAAGCCGCCTATCCGCCAAGCCCAAAATAATCTTGTGAAAATTCAAGAAGAATATAAAAAGCCATTATATTATAAAAAAACTACCATCTGATTTTCTTATGAAATCTCCTGCTTTAATCAAGGTAAAATGTCCCACTTGCCACAGAAAACAAACTATAGATTCTACTGTGACAGGACAACCTATCATTTGCAATCATTGTAATGAGATCATTCCAGTATCTCCAGAAAATATTATTAATTCAAATGAAAAATTCTATTTTGCTCTATATGCAAGTTTGATTATTTCTATTATTTCCGCATTCTGTTTTGGAGTGTCTTTGCAGAAATACTATGTTTGGGAAGCAAACTATGAGAATAAGCAAATCCTGATAAACAACTTAACTAAAACGGAAGAGGAATTGACTGCAAAAAAGCAAATTCTGGAACTTGATTTGCAAAAATTGGAGGAAGAGGTTTCTAAGCGTAAAGACTATCTTCTGACCACGACAGAAGCAAAACAACAGACTGACGCCTTACTTGAGCAAGAAAAAACCTTAACGAAGAAAATTGAGGAACTTCAAAAAAACAATTCAGCCCTAGAAGTTTCCTATGCTTCTCAATCCGCCTCCTTGGAAGGACTCAAAGCGCAAATCATCCAGTCCACGGATTCTCTTAATTCCATTCTCAAGCAACTTGAAGCCTCACAAAAGCAATTGCAAGAAACCAATGCTTCCCTTGCAGTTGCGGCAGAAACAAATGATAAACTTCAAACTATAAAAGCGGAAATTGACCAACGACAGAAAGAATATAGAAAACTCCAGGATGATTTACAAGAAGTTCTTCAACGAAAAGGAGATGCACTTGGAACAATTTCTGGTTTAGTTTCTCAAGTGTCGATGTATCAAAAAGATTTGGATGATAAAGTTTTTGCAAATTCAAAAATGGAAAAACAAGTGGAGATTCTGCAACAACAGATCACCACTTTGGAAGGGCAAAAAAAAGAATTATCTACTGTAACTGTGAATCTTACTTCTTTCCAAACTGAATTAGAAAAATTGAAACAAGAAGTCGCAACTGTTCAGGAGACTTTGCAGAAGAAAAAAACTGACACTGATATTCTTGTAGCCAAAGAACAAGAACTGACATCGTCCGTTCAAGAACTGGAAACTACATTGGCGGCTTTAAAGCAATCCTACGCTGAAAGCAAGTCGAGTAATGATCTTAATCTCGCGATCTTGCAGAATCAGCAACAGAAAATCATGGAAAACAATTCCACGATTAGTTCTTTGCAGGAACAATCGGAGAACTTGCAGAAGAAAGTTATGGATTTGCTTTTGCAAGAAGAAAAAACAAAGGGAGAACTAGCACTTCTGGAAAACCAGAAGCAGAATCTTCAAATTCGTATTAACACAATGAATAGCGAAAACGCTAATCAAGTTTCCGGGAAAGCTCAAAAGAACGTCCAGGAGGAGAAATAATGGCTCTCATTCTATATCTAGTCGGTTTGACCAGTGTTGTTATACTCGTTTCTCTGGCAATTTATGCTGCGAATCTCTACCGCAGCGCTCTGGATTTGAATCCCATCAAAGAAACACGAGACAGTTTGAAGCACCAGATTGCGGAAGCGCAACGAACCTTGACGGAGACCGAAACAAAAGTCAACGGTCTGCACGAGGAATATGCCAAGGCACGCCATGCCATCCAGAAAGCTGAAGAGGCGCGTTTATTTTTGCAGGAGAACAGCAATAAGGTTAGTGAACTAAAAGCTCAAATTGAAAGAGCAAAAGAAGATTTCCGAACAGCCAATGATCAAAAAGAAAAACGGCAGGAGGAATTGAACGTTCTTATTCAAGAAGTTCGCGCTGTAGGAGAAAAACTGGAGTCAAGTAGGACTGAGCTGGCGGCTTTAGTTGCGCAAAAGAGCAGCTTGGATGAAAATTGCAAGCACTTGCAACAACAAGGCGAGGCACTAAAACAGCACCTCGCCATATTGAACAAGGACCTTAATGAAAAGAGTGCACAAGTTTCTCAACTTGAAGCACAATTACGCGGGTTGCAGGAACAATGCAATTCCCAGAAAGCTCAATGCTCTCGAGACGAAGCCAGGCACCAGCGCCTGCAAGCAGAATATGAGAGCTTGTCAAAGAAAAAAGATGATCTTGAAAATGAAATCACCCGCAAGAAGGCAGAAAGCAGCACTCTTGAAGTGCAACTAGCAGAAGAGCAAGCCAAGGCAGATACCAAGGGCATTCGCTGGGAGGACCTGAAACGTCCGTGGCAGTCCAAAGAACTTCCCAATGTATCTGTCAGTGTTCTTGGCAAGGAATCAACTTGGCTGGAAGAGCTTGGAAATAATCTAAAAGATCACGGTTTGCTCTTTTCCGAACGAACACTTCGTGCGTTCCATACCAGCTTAAAGGTGATGGACATTTCGCCGCTTGTCATCTTGGCTGGTGTCTCCGGCACAGGCAAGAGCCTCCTGCCACGTCTTTATGCTCATGCGTTAGGGATGAATTTTCTGCAAGTGGCGATCCAACCGCGGTGGGACAGCCCTCAAGACATGCTTGGATTCTACAACTATATGGAAAGACGTTTCAAGGCCACAGAGCTTTCCCGCCTTTTGTGGCAATATGACATCTACAACAATGACGAGGCAAAGAAAAAATATAGCAAATCTGGCGTTCCCATGAATTTGGTTCTTTTGGATGAAATGAACTTGGCCAAGGTGGAATACTATTTTAGCGATTTCCTCAGTAAACTTGAAGTGCGCCGTGGCATAGACCCAAAGGATGGCAAGAAACGACGCGCCGCGGAAATTGAAATTGAATGCGGTGCCCAGGCAAGCAATGTTCCTCCCATCTATCTTTTCCCAAACTACAACACCTTCTTTGTCGGGACAATGAATGAAGATGAGAGCACCCAGACCCTTTCCGACAAAGTTATGGATCGAGCCAATGTCCTACGTTTTGGACGCCCGGCGAAATTGGATCTAAAACCAGATATTCAAGGTTTCCTTGCAAAATATCAAGAAGCAAACAACTGTCTGCCCAATTCCAAGACCAGCATTTGGCCGCCGTCAGATACGCCTTTTCAAAACATCCAAGATGCCTTGCTGAATGTCATGGATCCGATCAATGAGTGCTTGGCAAAAGTTGGTCGTCCATTTGCGCACCGCGTTTGGCAAGCGATGGAGTCCTATGTTTCCAATTATCCCATACATTCTGAAGAAGGTCAACGCAATGCTATTGCTGACCAGCTGGAGATGAAAATTCTTCCCAAACTGAATGGATTGGAAAAGGAGCGTCCTGAAGTTCGTGAAGCACTAAAGGCTATCCAAGGGGAAATGGATAAGCTCAAGGATGAAGAACTGTCCCAAGTCTTCACTGATGCGCAAAAAGATGAATCCATCTTCTTCCAATGGCATGGTGTCAGACGATAATCTGCCATGACAGAAGGCAATAAACTACAATTCAGCATTTGGGACGAAGAGACGTTCTCCAGCGAAAACTTTTCTGACACGCGACGCCTGAAGGAATATCTGCATCGTCAGCGTGAGGAAGACTTTGCAGAAGAAGCCGCTCGTTTTGACTTCATTGCGCAGATTGTCGCTGAACTTTCACAATTGCGGTTTGAGGCGGAAGACGAGCAAAAACATCAGCCCAACAAGGTAAAAAATCGTCGCAAGGAATTGCCTGTCAGTTGGCAAAGCATTGCGCATGTGCTCTCTGATTTGGATTCCGACGAGCCTGAACAACGCCTCATCACCCGCATTGCCCAAGAGCATATCGGCATTGTGGAAAGTCTAGCGCGACACATGCGACATGTCTTGCATAGAGAACGTAAAATGGTTTCTCTGGCCAATGCGCAACAACTAGACACTCAATGCCTACGTTGGCTGACACGACAACCTGGCAGAACGGCGGAAGAAAAAGCGGGCCACTCTCAACATATCCTTGCTGTTGTCAGAGAAGAGAACTTGAATACCTTGGAAAATCGCGTTCTCAAGGATTTCTTCCGTTATTGTCAGCGTGCGACCTGGGAATATCAAAAGCAATTCCGAGCCAAATACAGTCAGTCCCAACGCCTGCGTGATGTCAATCGATTCCATGGACTGTGCCAAAGTTATCTGACTGCGCCTGAAATGGAACAACTCCCCTTGCTTTCCGGAATGCCGGTTCCCAATTACGTTCTCCAGTATGATGCGCGATACTCTCAAATGTGGGAATGGTATCGCCAACTTGTCCAGCAAATGCGAATGGTGGAATTTGTCTGGCCTTATCGGCATAAACTTTTTACAGAATATGTCTTATTCCGGTTGTTGTGTTTATTCCGTTTCACGTTTCAGGACCAATGGACACCTTTTTATGCCAATGAGTTATGGCTCCATGCCGCTCCTGAAAAAGGATTATTCTTTCATTGTCCATTTTGGTTCAATTTGTTCAGAGCCAAAGAAACTCCACAACTGGAATTACTAAAATTCCAGGCAAATTCGTTGACCGCCACGCCCAGTTTTGTTGACTTTGCTCTCCAATTCTCCCGTCAGGAATTGTTACGGGGTGGGATCCGATTCATTCCCGTGGAAGCCCCAGACATCATTCACTTACCAAGCCTGGGTCCTAGGAGCATCTACTTCGTATATTCGGAGAATCCCACAACTCAAATTGTCCCCGATTCCACTTGTCACATCGTCCGTCTTACAACTTTTGCCACATTGCCAGAAGAAATGAAGCAAGGACTCAAAGACGTACTAAAAGATTACCACCACTATGCTCATTGATATCTACGATCTATTTGGCGCTCAAACCTGGTATCGATTCACAGAGACCTCTTCCTCTCAGGTGAGACTTCTTCAAGAGCAGCAGTTCCCTGACTTGTTGATTTATCCCCGGCGGCTGCAAAACAAGTGTGCTTATCTGCAAGACTGTCTAAATCCCATTCTAGAGGATTTCATTGACGGCAACGGCCGTCTTGATTATGGGAACTCTTTTTTTCTAGCCGATATCCTGCAAGCAATAGAAGAGCACCAAGCAACCTTTTCTTCTGGGCACCAAACGCCAATCCAAGCGTTGTCCGACTTCTTCGCTCAAGTGCAAGGCCAAGTTCTGCATCAACAAAGTGAAGCAGACTGGAACATTATTGTTGTTCCTGATCACTACGACGCAGAAGCGCAGGAAATCCTTCTGCAGCAATGCCACTTGTCCAGAGTGAAGACACTTCTGCTGTGGCGTTCTGTAGCTGCTTGCATCGGACAAGAAAATCAACTGGTCCTTCAGGGGGCAACCGAGGATATGACTATTGTCATTGTCGATTATCGCAACACCGGAACAAACATTTCACGTCTGCGTTTGAAGAACGACAGAGGAAGGCTGGTTCCACAAAGACGCTCCTATTCCATGCACCGTAAAGAGGATTTTACGGAAGCAAATTCACAAAAACGCAGGAAACCAAGGTTCGATGTTCTTGATGCAGAAGAAGAAAAATTCGCGCGTCATCTATATGGTCTTCGCCAGGAATGTCTTCCCATATTCAGTTCCGGAAAATGGCAAATGAAGAAGACGCAATTTACCTTTCCGACATTTGATTTATCTGAGAATTTTCTTCCCCAAAATGATTTTGTGACCGTGGCAGATTCGTGTCCAATCACCCAATCCGGTTGGAAAAAACACAGAATTCTCCAAAACTTTTCAGACGAATGTGACTATATTGCCTTGGGGGCCGCAAGATTCGCCATTAGAAATGCAAATGGTCTGCCAACCTATTTTGATGGCAGAGAAGCACTTTGGATTATTGTTCAGGACCAATTCAAAGAAACCATTGGACGAGAAAAACTGATAGAAGAAAACGAATTTTGCCGTGGTGGAGAAAAATACGTTGGTTCCCCTATTGTTGACAAATTCTATGTGGAAGGAGGAAGCAATATTGAATTTCTTTTACAGTCAGGAAATGCCTATACCAATCCTCTGAAGAAACTTATCCAGACGTTTGAGTTTTCCATTGGCCAACGGCAGAATCTAACTTTGTATCCCAGCATGACAGTCGGTCAAGGCATGGCGCAAGTTCGTGTGACAGGAGAACCTTTGCTTAAGGAAGAAGTCAAGCTGGATTTCTTGAAAATGGCTCCGACTTCCGAAACTCTAGTGTCTTTAAACCAGCGTCTCAAGCGCAGTTTTCCTGCTGATATTCCACAAGTTTGCGCCAATGATCGATTATGGAGTAAAATAGTAGATAAGGTAAATTCTTATCTTGAAAACTATATCCTCCCCAGTGGAGGTTGGTTTGCACAAACGGAATTTCCCTTCCGGAAAGATTCAGACCTTATCAAAAGAATGCAACGGGAGAATGTCTTTGGTACAGATCCCCTTTGCCGTGTACCTGCATCGCTCTCCCCCCGCGCCCAATACAAATTGTATGCAAAGTTGGCCAAGGATTACAACTATTATAAATATGTATGCCAAACACCTGATGACGCATTTCACAACGATCGTCAGGCAAAACGTTTATTGAATCAAATCATACGCTTGATCGCCTGGACATACCAATCGGACAACCCACTCTTTAACAATATAAAAGATGAAATTTTTGCTCATCTTTATGAAGCAAGTGAAAATTCCAAATTTTCGCTTCTTCCCCAAGAATATACCTTCTGTGCTCATTTCTCCAATGCTTCTCATGACTTTCAGTTATATACGCAGGCAATCATTAATTTGCAAGAATCAAGAGGAACAGATAGAATCAACAATTGGCTTCGAGGATATTACGCACTTCTTTCTCTAAATAACAATGCTTTGGAGAATATTTCCACTGAACAATGTCTTGAAATTTCAGAATATCTGTATGAAATCGTCATAAAAAACATTACACCAGTATGCCATTCAACAGTCATAACAAATGCTTTGCGAGTTATGCTGTTTCTCCTTCGTCGCAGAAGATATGATCGCACATTTCTTGCAAAGGGATCAGAGAGATGTCAAGCGTGGCTTAATTGTCTAAACGCCATTACATTACCACCCGAAAACATGGATATTTTATCCTTTGCACATCATCCATGCCTGCCACAATCTCTTCTTGACTGTTGCAAAAGTCTAAAAGATTTTTTGAACAACGAAGGGACCTTGGAAGGCATTCCAAAAATTCTAGAAGATGCGGATACTGACAATGACTCGGAAAGGGAGTAAAAATGAAAACACCTTATCATACCTATCTTAGCATCTGGACATTGACTTCTGATGGAACGAATAGTGTCCCCATTGCTCATGAAACACTCCTTGCCTCCATTGCCGCGAAAAATCAACAAGACCCGCCTCAGGAAATTCTTGATCGACTAATCACGGAAGGACTTGTGGAGAATGATGTATTTGGTAGATATTTTCTTTCCGCTCAGGGACTAGCGTTTTGGAAACTCACTCCGGCAGAGGAACAATCAAATCGTCCTGTGGTGTCAACTGATGCGGAATGGGATGATTTTCGAAAATATCTTGCCTACTATATTGATTGCATTACAACTCAAGAAAAACAAGCAGAATATCTCTTTGCAGAACAACAAAAAAAATCTTTTCTTCAAGCTCACCTCCCCATTGGCTGGCTTAGACTACTAGGAGAAAATGACAAACGTGAAATTACAATAACTGTTTCTAGATCGGATGCCTCTGCCAAAGATTTTATTTTGGGAAGTAAAATAGACAATGAAGAAATCTATATCGGCTATCCATTGGCACTGCTGAGAACTAAACGAGGAGCACTTTGTTATTCTCCCATGGCCCTTTTGCCGGTAACGGTGACAAATTCTTCCTATTCCACAATAACCATGCAGCTGCATTATGAAGACTGTGAACTGAATCAGTCATGGTTTGAATACAATGTTCCAAGAGAACGTCAAAGGCCTTTGCGAAATCAACTACATCCCTCAAATGAGAATAGCCCTTATTCCGGACTATTTGACTTATACCGTTCTCTTCCTTTTTTTGAATCCGAACTCGGACCGTCTTATTCAAATATTTTTGATCCCAATTGTCTTGATATTTCTTTGCCTGAAAATAATTCCCAAAAAGCTTGCAATGCTGCTATTCTTTTCGTTGGCAAATCCCTTCGCTATTCAAAAACACTGAAAAGCGAGATGGAATACATCCTCAAGAACGCTACGGACGAAGAATTAGACAATACGGCTCTAGCATACGTGTTTCGGAAGCATCCCCTTCTGGATGAAAGCTCTATGCAACATTATTTGCCTCTTCCGTTCATTGATAGCAATCATGAACAGCAACTTGCCGTTGAAAACGCCTTAAACTATCCACTGTCCAAGATCACTGGTCCTCCTGGAACAGGGAAATCACAAGTAGCAGTCAACATCATCGCAAATCTTCAATATCTAGGACGAAGCACTTTGTTCACAAGCAAGAATCGCAAGGCTGTTCTAGCCATTGCAGAACGAAGTGCTCAAGTTCTTGGAAATGATAACGTTCCTTTAGTCAATTTCTGTACTGGGCATGACGGAAATATCACGAATCCATGGTTTAAGCAAAATCTGGAAATGACCATAGCAGATTTCAAATCCAAAGAAAATCTCTTGGATCCTACGACAATCTGCGATGTTGAAAACGCATGCAGAGAATGGGAAGATGCAGAAATGTATCTCTCCGGGCGTAATGAGCTTTTACGCCAAACGAGTCGAAATACAAAAAGCATTGCTAGTCTCACAAAACGACTTTGTTCTCTTCTTCATGTCAAAACAGACATATGCCTGAAAGCACTACAAATTAACAAGTTAATGAAATATGGAGAAAACATCTCTAAAACTTCTTTTGATGACATTACATGGAGACATCCGGTTCAAAAAATCATCTGGCATCTCTATGGAAAAAAACTTCATGAAATAGCTCTGAAAAACTTGAAAATAGAATTTCCGGAACTGTTCCAGAGACTCCACGATCACCGTCAACTTCGTCATGTCATATTTGAAGCTTTATCCTTGTGGCGCGAACTTCAAAATGAACTTCAGAAAGCAGAGGAATTGAAAAAGAACGCGAAAAACGCACCTGACCTTTCCGCGCTTGTAACTGAATTTGGAAAGACCATGGCAGATTTGCATAAAGCCATAAAACCAGCCTTGCTTTTTAAGCGTATGCAGATTGTTCTGGAACATGCAGATGATATTGAGTTTTTGAAATTCCTGAAAAGCGTTATGGATATTTTCAAGAATATGTCCTATCCCACTTGTATGGAGACATTGACGGATGAGCAAATAGAAACTTCCAAAGCCGGATGCAAAGCATTTTATGCCCTCTATCCCTCCTGGGCGGTCACGCTTCAATCTGTTTCCAAAGCATCGCCTTGCTTTCCGGCAATATTTGATACCGTCATTATTGACGAAGCATCCCAGTGCGACATTCCGCCGATTATTCCCGCTTTGTATCGTGCACGTCGCCTTGTGGTCATCGGAGACCCTAATCAATTTCCGCCTGTCATCAACTTGTCCCCTCAACGTCATGACTATTTGAAAAAAATGCGTCACAAGTTGAATTTCATCAACGATCAATGTTTCGACTATATGGATTTTAATGCATATAGTTGTGTGACGATCCCTCCCACAATGTTGCGCGAACATTTTCGTTGCGATGAAGATATCATCGCTTATTGCAACAATGAATACTATTCCAAACAACTCATTGTGCGCACAGATCGCAATCGCTTGAATTTCCCCAAAAACATGGGATATCATTCGGGCGTGGAGTGGTATGATGTGCCCAACTCGCAAGAAGCGGAAATCAAACTGGCGGTCCATCACGTTGAAATGCTTCGCCAAAATGGCTTTGAAGGATCCATCGGCGTCATAACTCCATTCCATGAAATTGTTAGTCGTCTGAAACAAGCTCTCTATCAAAAACTTCCCGAAGAGGATATCAATACAGTCAATGGCTTTCAAGGTGGAGAACGCGATCTAATCATCTTCGTGTTGGCATATACACCAAACTCCCCCAAAGGACAACAGTGGTATGCAACTGCCCCGGAAAATCGTTATCTTTTCAACGTTGCTGTCAGCCGTGCACGTGCCTGCCTTTTGATCATAGGAGACAGAGAATACTGCCGGAAATCGCCTTGTCATCATTTGCAATCACTGGCTGAGTTGCCGCATCAACGCCCTGCGAATCAATTCAAGCCATTCGACTCCATTTGGGAAGAGCGCTTCTATGATGCTCTTGTTTCTGCTGGCCTCAAACCTCAACCGCAATATCCTGTAGCCGGTCGTCGTCTGGACTTGGGTTTACTAGAAGGAGACTTCAAGTTGGATGTCGAAGTAGATGGCGTCCAATATCACACCAACGCAAATGGAGAACGCAACACCAGCGATCTTTTCCGAGATTTGCAACTAGAAAGTCTGGGATGGCATGTTCAGCGGTTTTGGGTTTATGAGCTCAATAATAACATGGAGGCTTGCGTGGAAAAGGTGAAACGCATAATCCATGAGCATCACACTTAAATCATTACCCATTCAAAGGCTGCTGCATGCGCCTTCTCGTCCTGTGCCCAGAGCGCAAGCTACGGAAAAAAATAAGCTCTCTTCTTTCCATATTACTGCACCTCAAAATCCAAATTATGAAGCGGGGCGCTTGCAGCGGGGCGGGGAATTTGGGAAGGCGATGGTTCTGCGGGACGGGAACCGCAATCGCCGACCCCAAACAGCCCCCAAGCCCCTGCCAAATTCCCTATTTCTGTGAGTTTTGCAAAATAGTTTCACAGCCGTCCCATAATTTCCTGAACGGTACGATTTTCGAGCACAATTGAGCACAAAGCATCCTGATTTTTCAGGATACCTTTTTTGTGTGTAGATTTGTTTAAGCAGGACTTAAGACAGCCAGTCAAAAGTGAGCTGACAGGCAGTCTCAGGGCTGCCCCTGATGACCCTCTTCTTCCGTTCCCTGACGGTATCGCAGCATTCAATGATGCTGCTCAGCCTGAAAAAGTTCCACAGAACGGCACGAACCAAAGTGAAGAGCCTGCTGAACGGGTGCTTCCACTTGTTGTACCAGGCGACAAAGCGCAGCAGTAGATACGTCAGCAAGGCCGTCGCAAGTCCTGACGAAAGGCGCAGATGGAAGTTATTCCTGGCAGAATGGAGGAAGCCATGGATCCGACGTCCTGACGCTCCGGCTGGAGGAAGGCTGGAATCTGGTGGCCATGCCAGGCAATGTGGTCCTTGACGAAAGCGAGGCGGCCATCCTTTTCAACGTGGAAATTTACACCTACGACAAGACGGAAAAGGTCTACCTGGCTTCAGATGGCCTTGAACCTCTGGCCAGCTACTGGAATGCGCGCCCCCCAGCCCTGTACCATCCACTTCAAGACGGCAAAGTGAATATCCTCCGCTTGTAGGATATTTACCGTGTTTCAGCACTGGTAGTCTGTAACTTCGGACGACAGCCTTTTCCGGCCTGCTGCCGCGCATAGCCACTACAATAAGGAAGCTGGCCGGGGGAAAGGCCCAAGAAAGGGCGGGGTATAATAAATTCTTAGACGCTACAGACTACTCTATTATCCTTAACGGGACGGCAATGCCGCAGGTCCACAAACAGCAAAAGGTCCGGCGATCAGAAGACCGCCGGACCTTTTCGTGGAATCGTTCGGGACTAGAATTTTCCAGGGAGCGGGATGTTGTCTAATGCGACGAGCGGGATTCCCTGGCATTCCGTGCGCATGCCACCCTCGGTTAGTGCGCAAGCGATGACAGAGATTTTGACGTCAATCTTCTCTGCCAGCTTGAGGACTGCGGAGATGGTTCCGCCAGTGGAGACCACGTCATCCAGGAAACAGAGTTTCTTGCCTTGGAAAGCCAGGTATTTCTCCTTGCCAATCCAGAGCTCCTGCTTATTTTGAGTCGTAATGGACTTGACTTCGACTCCAACCGGGTCAATCATGAAGGACTTCTTGCTTTTCCTCAATTCCAGATAGGCATCATGTCCCATCAGGGTGCTCAAGGCCTGGCAGAGTCCGCAAGACTTTGTCTGGACGGTGAGGATTCCATCGAATTCGTAGTCCTTCAGGCGTTTGGCCAGTTCTTTCGCCGCTGCGTTGTTCCACGCAGTCTGGCCGGTCATGTCGAAGGAATAGATGTGGAATCCGTCACCGATGTCAAGAAGCGGGATGGTAACGGGAAAATCCGGTCCCAGGTGGACGGTATAAGTATCGTTCCAGGTAGCCATTGTGATTAAAGACCGATGTACATTCCGAAGTATCTGACGAGGACGCCGGCGACCATGCCCAGGAAGGGGTTCTTGGACCAGGCAGTGATGGCGAGAGCGATGAAACCGCAGGCACGCTTGTCGTCGTTCAGGATTCCGGTCAAATTGGGAATAAAGGTATAGAGGATGCCAATGACGAAGAGGAAGCCCGCGATGCTCTGAGCGGGGAGGTACTTACCGATACGTCCCACCACGCCCATGAGGATGAGGATGGCGGTGGCGAACATGAAGCAGATTCCGCAGGCAACGGGCCAGGGGGCGGCGGCGGTGCCGGAGATGATGGCCTCGATGGGTGGGCCGCCGAAGAGGGAGCTGGGAACGTCAGCCAAGGAGTTGATGATGGAGAGATGGTCGAAGTTCTGGGTCGTGCCGGCGATGTTGGCGGTGATTCCGCCGAAGGAGATGTTGGCGCCGATGTTCAGCATGACCAGGGAGAGGGTTCCCAGGACGACAGTCAGGTTCATGGTGGGTTTCACCATCTTGAAATCGCTCCAGTAGGCTTTCTTCCAGAAACGCCATTCGGTACTGACTTCCAGGTTTTCACGGCCTTCCTCGACCATGTTCGCAATGTCCACGCGACGTTTCTGCAGGAAGAGGAAATCCAAGGTGGAGACAACGACAGAGACGAAGATGACCCACACCAGTTTGTTGGGGCTGTTGCGGAAGATTACCAGAGCCGCGATGGCAGAAACGAGGGAGACCAGGGAGATGCGCTTTTCCTGGCCATACATGCTCCAGGAAACATCGGCCAGAATCAGGCCTACGCCAGCCATCATGCCGCCGACAATCGCCGCACCTGCGAAATCCGCGATTTTTGTGACGCCGCCGCAGAGGCCGAGGATGACCATCAGCAATGCAGCAAGGAGGATGCTGCTGACATTGTTGCGGAGGTTCTTCTTTACACTGGCGACGGTGATGGTTTCCGCTTGACCGGAAATCGGGGTGACCGATCCAGTGAAGAGGTTGCCGAATGCGCCGACCAAATAGGCAAATCCCGAGGGTTTCAGGGCGAAGCCACGAGACTGGGCATACAACAACTGGGGCACGCCGTTGATGATGACGGCGATGATAGCCAGAATAAATGCCGACATGTTCTCAAAAGACATGGGGAATCCTTAAGGGTGAAGGTTAAAATGAAAAAAAAATCCAGCGAATTCTGGATTTGCCGTTAATATACTCTGGTGAAACGTGCCTGTTCAGAACGGCGGGCTTTTTTTCCACGAGATACGCGGAAAGGCACAGAAAAAATGTTGCCGCAAAAAAGGGCGATTTGCCGCCGAATGTTCCCTTGACCAGCGTAAATTTTTCCCCCTGCGGAGTATATTATGAAGTTTCCTGCAACTTTTCCATCCCCGTTATCAAAAACTCCTTATGAACTCTGCCAATAACGATTTGGCGCTAATGGATTTAGCGCAGCGTTTCCAGTCCCGTTTCGATCGTCCTGCCACGGTTCTCTCCCGTGCGCCCGGCCGTCTGGAGATTCTGGGCAACCATACCGACTACAACCAGGGCACCGTGCTTTCCGTAGCCATCAACCGTTCCGCGCGCGTCGTGGCGGCCGCCAATCCCGACGCCCAGGACGGCATGGTCTGCCAGCTCTACGACATCAAGGGAAAGTCCGCCCGACGCTTCCGCCTGGACGCACTGGACCGCAAACGCCCGCATGACTGGTCGAACTACATCAAGGGGATTGTCTGCGAGTTCAACGCGCTGGGCTACACCGTCCCCGCCTTCGACATGATGGTGACCGGCGACGTGCCCCTTTCCGCCGGCATGAGCAGCTCCGCAGCACTGGAGATGGCGGTAGTCAAGGCTCTTGATGCGTTGGCGCAGAGCAACCTGGACTGGCTTACGCAGGCGAAGATCGGCCAGGGCAGCGAAAACCACTACGTCGGCGCCAACACGGGCCTGATGGACCAGCTAAGCTCCTTGAAAGGCAAGGAAGGCCAGTTGATCTATTCCGATTTCCGTTCCTACGAAGTGAAGAATGTGCCCATTCCCCAGGGAACCGCCTTCGTTGTCGCGAACTCTAATGTGAAGCACAACTTGACAAACGAGTACAACGAACGGCGCGAAGCCTGCGAAGAGGCAGCACGGATCCTAGGCGTTCCCGCCCTGCGTGACGTGACGCCGGCGCAGCTGGAGGCCGCCAAGGGAAAACTCAGCGACATCGTCTATCGCCGTGCCAAGCACGTCGTGGGCGAAATCGACCGCGTGGCACGTGGCTGCCAGGCCCTGGCCAACGGCGACGTGAAGGCCTTTGGAAATCTAATGAGCCTCTCCCATGATTCCAGCCGCTTCGATTTCGAGAACAGCTGCCCGGAACTGGACGCCCTGGTGGAAATCGGCCGCACCCTGCCCGGCCACCTGGGTGCGCGTCTCTCCGGCGGCGGCTTCGGCGGAATCACCGTCCATCTGGTCGAGGCGGATGCCGCCCAAAGCTACGGCGACGCCCTGGCGAAAGGCTATCTGAAACGCACGGGAGTCGCCGCACAGGTCATGATCTTGACTGCGGGAGACGGAGCCGAGCTCTTCCTGGCATAGAATACAATAAAAAGAATTTCCTGTCGTTCATTCATTTGTTAAGTTACAACCATGTTCGAAAGCCTAACCGACAAACTCCATTCTGCATTCCGTAAACTCACGGGAACCAGCCAGCTTTCCGAAAAGAACATCGCCGAGGCAATGGAGGAAGTGCGCACCGCGCTCCTTTCCGCCGATGTCAACTACGAGATTGCCGACTCCTTCATCAAGGACGTGAGCAAGGAATGCCTGGGAACCGACGTCCTGAACAGCGTGACTCCCGGCCAGCAGGCCATCAAGGCCGTCTACGACAAGCTGGTGGCCCTCATGGGCGGCGAGGCCAGCGAGCTCTGCCTGAACGGCGCCACCCCCGGCGATCCCGTCATCCTGATGCTCTGCGGTCTGAACGGCAACGGCAAGACCACCACTGCGGCGAAACTGGCCAATTTCCTCCAGAAGAAGTACAAGAAGCGCACCCTGCTGGCCGCCTGCGACTTGACCCGTCCCGCAGCCATCGACCAGCTGGAAGTCCTGGGACAGTCCCTCGCCATGCCGGTCTATACGGACCGCACAAGCAAGGACGTCGTGGCCGTGGCGCAGGCCGCCGTGCAGACAGCAAAGGCCAAGAACTGCCAGGTGGTCCTGCTGGATACAGCCGGCCGTCTGCAGATTGACGAACCCCTTGTCCAGGAGCTGGTCCGCGTCAAGGAAGCCGTCCATCCCCAGGAAATCCTCCTGGTGGCGGATGGCGCCCTCGGCCAGGAAGCGGTCTCCGTCGCCAGCCATTTTGACAAGGCCCTGGATGTCACGGGCATCATTCTGACCAAGCTGGACGGCGACGCCCGCGGCGGCGCGGCGCTCTCCATGCGCCAGACCACTGGCAAGCCCATCAAGTTCATCACCACGGGCGAACAGCCCATGGACCTAGAGAGCTTCCACCCCGACCGCATGGCCTCCCGCATCCTGGGCATGGGTGACATCCTGACCCTGGTGGAACGGGCCCAGAACGAGTTCGAGGAAGCAGAGGCGAAGAAGCTCGAGGAGAAGGTCAAGAACGCCACCTTCGACTTTGACGACTTCCTGACCCAGATCGGTCGCATCAACAAGATGGGCGGCCTCATGTCCCTGCTGAAATTCCTGCCCGGCATGGGGAATCTGCCCGCCGACGTCATGGACGAGAAGACCTTCAAGCGCACCGAAGGCATGATCCGCTCCATGACCCCCACCGAGCGCCGCCTGCCCGAGACCATCAACGCCAGCCGCCGTTCCCGCATTGCCAAAGGCTCCGGCTCCACTCCCCAGGAAGTCACCGAGCAGATCAAGGTCTTCATGAACATGCGCGAAGTCATGGCCCGCATGAGCCAAGGCGGCGCGGCCTCCATGATGAGCACGCTTTTCGGCGGTGGCGGCGGCCTGGCCAACATGGCCAGCATGCTCCAGAACACCGCCAAGGCCGGCGGAATCGGAAAGGCAGCCGGATACGGCCAGAACGGCTTCTCCCAGGAAGACGCCGCCCGCCGCGCACGCGAACGCGCCAAGAAGGAAGCCAAGCGCAAGCAGGAAAAGGCCGCCCGCAAAAAGAACCGCAAGCACTGATTTTCTCAACCGCACTGCAACCTCAAAGGGAGCGCCATGCGACACTTACGACATCCCATCCTGACCCTGGCCCTCGCGACAAGTCTGGCTGCCTTCTGCGCCGTCTCCTGCCAGCGTTTTTCCCCCAGCGCAGAGCTGAAAGGCATTCTGGAATCCCGGAACCGCCCGAACCAGCCTCGTCTGGAGCAGGAGGCCCGCCAGCGTGCACTGGATGCGCAAGTGCGCAAGCGCTTCAAGCTGATCCGCGACCTCATCGGCGCCAAGTCATACGACCGGGCGGACGAGGTCCTGGCGACCATGGAGGCGCTGACGGAATACAAGGACGAAATCAACTCGCTGAAGCGCCTGAACACCTTGGCCCGGAACATGGGCATCAACGAAACCGCCCTGGCCATCAACCACCAGCGCGCACTGAACGAAGCCGCCGACATCCAGCTGGTCCCCGATTCCTACGACACCATGGTCGAGATCACGCCCGACCTGGAACCGGAGTTCATCCCCATGGGCAAGCTGGAAGAGATGCTGACCCACAAGATCTCCCTGAAAGTCAGCGAACTCCCCCTGGCCTCCCTGGCACAGCAGCTGCAGGACCTGGACGAACTGAACATCGCCGACTCCCTCAACATCATCTTCAGTGACGAAGCGGTGAAGAACAAGACCTTCTCCTGCAACTTCCGGGACGTGCCGCTCTATGAGGTCTTCGCCTACATCTCCAAGAACCTGGGCGTCTCCTTCAGCGTCTCCGACCACCTGATATGGGTGACCCCCGCAGCCCCCAGCAGCGGCTACCATCTGGAAACCCGCACCATCCACCTTCGCCACGGCGTGGTCCCCAAAGTCCCTGACGGCATCGGCGTCAATGGCGGCAACGCCTCCTTCGCCTCGGCCGGAGAAGAAGACACCGACCTCTCCACCGCACTCGCCGCCTTCTACAACAACTGCCCAACCGGCGGAACCTACTCCTACTACCCAAACCGGAACCTGTTGATTGTCACCGACACCCGCGAGCGTCTCCGCCAACTGGAAAAACTCATCCACGAACTGGACAAACCGCCGCTTCAGGCCGTCATCGAAGCCCGCTTCATCGCCATCAGTGAAAGCGACTTGCGTGATCTAGGAGTGGAATTCACCAGAGCCCGCGGCGGCCACGACGGTTCCTCCATCACCCCGGACCACCAGACCAACGCCAACATCTCCGACTTCTTCACCCAGCTGTCCACCATCAAGAAAGACAACGTGGAGGGCGTGGGCGCCGCCGTCATCAGCGGCATCCTTGGCAACCGTTCCTACGACATGCTGATCTCCGCCATCGAGAACAAGGCCAGCTCCGTCATCGTCTCCGCCCCCCGCGTCACCGCCCTGAACAACCGCACGGCCCGCATCCGCAAAGGCGACAAGCTCTACTACTTCGAGGAATACACCGTGCAGGCCATCGACCAGGGAGACAAGGGCGTCAACCAAATCCTGGTTCCCCGCGGCAAGCCCGTCACCCTGCAGACCGGCATCACCGTGGACGTCAAGGTGAACATCGGCAACGACCTCCAGACCATCTCCCTGGGATTGAAACCGGAGATCATCAACTTCCTGGCCTGGGAGGACTACACCTCCGTCCAGACCCAGGCACAGGACAAGACCACCATCACCCAGGTGACCAGCATCAAGCTTCCCCGCACCCATGAACAGGGCATCGCCACCAGCGCGACCATCAAGAGCGGCGAAACCGTCATCCTGGGCGGCATGGTGGAGAACTCCAAGACCCGCACCGTCAAGCAGATTCCCATCCTGGGGAGCCTGCCGCTCATCGGCGTGCTCTTCCGCCACACGGAAGTGCGCGAGACTCCCACAAACCTCCTGATTTTCGTCAAGGCGACCATCCTCAACGAAAAGGGCGAGTTCGTTGTCTACACCCCGCCGCCGACAGTGGCTCCCGAAGACCTGATCCCCTTGAAACCCATCCAGGATGACCAGGCGGAATAACCTGTAGATGTCTTTCTTTGCCCGCAAATCCTATTGGGGACTGGCTTGCGACAACACCGAGGCAACCGCCCTCAGCCTCAGCCGCCGGGGCGCCTCCTCCTGGCGCGTCCGCTCGCTGCATTACATCTCCTGGAAGAATGAAGGCCTGACCGACAACAGCGAAATCCGCAAGGCGACGATGGACTGGCTGCAGGCAAACCGCCTGCCTCTTCAGCAGGAGGTCGCCTGCCTGTTGCCACAAAGCCAGGTCAATGTCGCGATTTCGGATTTTCCGCCTGTCCACGAAGCGGACAAGCTCTCCCAGATGGTTGCCTACCAAACCCGCCAGTTGGCGGGACTCTCCGGAGTTGAGCTGATCCACGACTTCCAGCAAATCCGCCCCATGGCGAACCAGGTGAATCCCATGCTGATCGCCGTCGCCAGGGAAGACGACCTGGATACCAGCAGCGAATTCTACCAAGAGGCGGGAATCGACATCGGAGAAGTCGTCCCGGCCGGACTGGCCCTCCATAACGCCTTCTGCCTCCTCCAGCCCAACGCAGCCTTGGAACAGGGCCTGCAGGCGATTCTGGACTGCCGCGAAGAACAGACGATGGTGATCCTGAACTGGCAGAGTCGGATCCAGCACATTTGCATCCTGCCCGTCTCCTGCCATCATCCCCTGGACCTTGTCAGGCAATTCGAAAATTCGCTCCGCGCATGGAAAAACCTCCAGATGGACGAATCCCGCAACGCCGTCCTGGAGAAGGTCTGGCTCAGCGGCCCCGGCGCCGTGCAAGACGGCCTGCTGGAGGATATGCCGCGCCTCCTGGGAATCGCCAGCGTGGAACTCCTGGGCGTCCCAGTCCGGAGCTGTCCCCGGGACACCGTCTCTGTCCCCGCCAGGAACGGCGTCTATCCCTCCCTTTCCATCGCCTTCGGACTGGCCGCGCAGAAGCTGGGCATCGCCCCGCTTGCCATCTCTCTTCTGCCCAAACGCATCTCCTGGCAGAAGGAACGTCTCTCCCAGTTCTTTTATCTGGCTCTGGCCGCGACGCTCCTGCTCCTTTTCCTGGGGTGGCTCTTCTACTCCTCCGCCAAAAACATCCATCAGCAGGCGCAAGACCTCAAAATCGAGGAAAAGATTCTTGACGAATGCCTGAACACCGCCCCGCTGCTCCAGAAAGCCTATCAGGAAATTTCCGATCGCCAGCAGATGCTCATCCCCATCGCCGAGGCCGGCTTGCGGACCCGCCGTTTTCTCCAGGCAATGCAGACCTGGCAGGAGGCCATGCCCATTCCCAAGCAAAACGGCTGGAGCATCTACTTGGCTGACGAGTTCTCGTTCAACGAAAACAATGCCCCGAACGCCAGGAACGCAGGCGCCACATTGCGGCGCGATGCCTCGCGCATCGGCGGAGCAGCGTCTGCCTTGACCGCCGCTTCTCAAGGCGATGACCAGCAGCCTGCCGTCATGCCGCGGCCGACTTCGGTTGACGCCATTCCCTTGCTGACCCGGATGTATGCAGGCGGCATCCTGCCGGCGACAACCGTGAAATACCAGACGGTAAAGGAATTCCAGAGTGAACTGAACCGCTCCGACACCTTCGTCAATGTGGACGACTACACGGACTTTCTCTCGGAGGACTTCATCGCCGGCTACTTCGCCCCCTGGCAGAATTTCCTTTCCACCTACCGGCAGGTCCTGAAAAAAGACTACACCTTCTATTTGCTCCAGTTGCCGTTCCTGGACAATCCAGTTCAACTACCTCCCCAGGAATAACGCACCATGTTCCACCCTACCGCCAATGACTGGCCCGCGCCCCACAGGACCCTGGCATTCCTTTGCCTGAGCATCCTGGCCTTGTTGCTGCTGGGCTATGCCCTCTACCTTCATCCCAAGAAGGCGGCGCTGGAACAGCAAAAGAAGGTCCTCGCCGAACAGAAAGCGAAATTCCACACGCTCTCCCTGCCTTCGGAGCCCATCCGACTGAAGGAGCATCTCCTGGCGGCGAACTTCCTATTGGAAGGCGCCCCGCAGGAGGGGCTCCCGGGCCTTCGGCGCGCCAGCGACTCCGCCCTCTCCTTCGCCACCTCCTCCTTCTCCCGGAAAATCCGCGAAAACTACCAGGACACACTGGCCTTCATCTATGGCGCCACCCGACTGGACTACAAGGATCTCCACAACCGCGTCGCCGCCGAATTCCTGCCTGATGCCTCGCCGCTGGAAAAGACATACTTCGGCCTGGAGGCGGAGGACGGACAGGAACAGCCGGTCTGGCAGATGATCGCAAAACTCTGGACCATCCAGGACATCCTACAGAAATCCCGGGCGGCAGGGCTCCGGCTCGCCACGCAGGAAGACGGCACCGTGAAAATCGCCGCCGATTCCGTAATCGCCTATACGCTTTCCGACAAGAAAGACGGCCCGTGCTTCCTGCTGGAATTCCCCATCAACGCGACCTTCTCCGGAACCCTGGACCAATTCCTGGCATTCGCCGCCTCCTTGCAGAATCCGGATTCCTGCCTGCCCTTGAAGCGACTCTCCATCCGCACATTCCCCCCGGATGCCCTGCTGGCGGGAAATGCCAACGCCGTTGACCTGTGCCTATTCACCATCCAGTGCAGCGCGTTCATGATGCCGCAGGCCAGCGATTCCCCGCCTCCCCCGGAAGAGCCTGACGAATCCACTCCGGAAAAATAACTTATGCCCAATAGTCTTCTTTCCTACCTGCTTGTCCACTGGGAACGGCGCCTCCTGCTTCTCCTGGCCTTCGCCATCGGAGCGTTCTTTTTCACGAGAAGCGTCCTGGAGACTCCCCCGCCGCCACAGGAACCGCAACCGCCGTTGCCGGATCCCCCGGAACTGGTCCCCTGGAAAGAAAATCCGCCAGTATTCCTCCAGGCGATGAATACCAAGGAAATCCAAAATCCCTTCCATACCCAATTCCCAGTGGAAAAACCACAGCCTACAGTCGTGACGGACAGCCAGCCAGTGGAGCCGCCGCCACCTATTGTCGTGGAAACGCCCGCCCCCCCGCACAGAACCATCGCCATTACCTTTACAGGAGTCCGAATCGCCTTGACCGGCAAAAAATACGCATTATTGGAAGTCGTGGATTCCGAAGCAGGAGCCAGTAATCCCTTCCTCACGGAAGGCGCTTCTCTCGCTTGCGGAATCTCTGTTCATGACATCTCCGAAAAATCCATCTCCCTGAAAAATCCCGATGGCGAAGACATGGGGACCTTGGCCTACGGGGAAAATAAGATCTTCACCCTGGAACAGGAAAAGCAGCCATGACCGCCCTGCTCATGCAATTGCAAACAGAAGGCGCCCTGACACCGGAGCAGGCGCAGGCTGCCGCAAAACGCGTCCAGCGAACGGGACAACAGCCAGAAGAGGCCATCCTGGCCCTGGGCTTCTGTACGGAAGAGAAAATCTACCGGGCCCTTTCCCGCACGAGCCGCCTGCCACTCTGCGAGGCCTCCGCCTTGCATTCCACAGACGAAGCGAGAAGCAAGATCCCGCAGGCGCTTTCCCAGCGCTTCCAGTGCCTGCCGCTCAACCTGCAGGACGGAGTGCTGACAATCGCCTTCGCACACCCGCCCCTGCCCACCCAGCTGGACCAGCTCCGCCTGCTGACCGGCGTCACCTGCCGTCCCATCCTGGCCATGCCTTCCGATCTGGATGCGATGCTCCAGCAGAGCTATGGCCTTGGCGCGGAAAAGGTCCGGAAAATACGGGACGCCAAGCCCCTGGAAGAAAGCAAGCAGCCGGAACCACGGGATGCACCTCCCAAGACAGACGAGGACTCTGTCAGCAGCCTGGTCAATGACATCCTGGAAGCGGCGATCCAGGCAAATGCCACGGATATCCATATCGAGCCATTTCCCGGAAAACTGGCTCTTCGCTTTCGCATTGACGGATTGCTGCAGGAGGTATCTACGCCTCCCGGAATGGCGCCCCTGGGCGACGCCATCGTCTCCCGCATCAAGATCCTGGCGAAGCTGGACATCGCCGAACGGAGACTCCCCCACGACGGACGCCTGAAGATGCAATGCCTGGGCGAAACGCGAGACCTGCGCGTGTCCATCCTGCCCACCCGCCACGGCGAAAGCCTCTGCCTGCGGATCTTGAATGCCGGCAACCTGCGGATGAAAATGGAAGAGCTGGGCCTTTCCACCGACCATCTGAAACGCTTGCAGGACCATCTGCGGCACCCCAATGGCCTGATGCTGGTCACCGGCCCCACTGGCAGCGGCAAGACCACCACGCTGTACAGCATCCTCTCCCATCTGATGCAGGCCCGACCGGATTTGAAGATCATCACCGTGGAAGATCCTGTGGAATATGAAATCAATGGCCTTACCCAAGTGCAGATCCATGCGGAAATCGGCCTGACTTTCGCTGCCACCTTGCGCTCCATCCTGAGACATGACCCCGATGTCATCCTCGTAGGGGAAATCCGGGACCGGGAGACGGCCGAAATCGCCATCCAGGCAGCCCAGACGGGACACTTGGTTCTCTCCACGTTGCACACCAACGACGCCATCGGCGCCGTAAACCGTTTGATCAACATGGGCGTGGAGCCAGATTTGGTCTCCACGGCATTGCGTTGCGTCATCGCCCAGCGACTGGTCAGGCGACTGTGCCCGAACTGCTCCCAGGAAGATACAAATGTCTCCCCGGAAGATGCCCAAGAACTCTCCCAGGCGGAAAAGACGCTCGGCATGCAAAAGGCGTCGCCGCGCCGCGCAGCGCCAGGCGGCTGCCCCCATTGCCGCAACACCGGCTACCAGGGACGTGTCGGAATCTATGAAATCCTGGAAGTCAACGAAGAGCTGGAAGACATGATTGCCGCCAACGCCGCCAATTCACAACTTCGGGCAGAAGCCGCGAAACACGGCTGGACACCCTGCCGACTGGATGCCCTCCGGAAGGTACTCCTCGGCATCACCGACCTTTCCGAACTCCACCGAACCTGCTAAGTGAAACTCATCGCCCCCATCCTAGGAACCTACCGGACCATCACCAATGTCACGCGCGTAAGACGCATCCTCAGCGTCTTCTTCCGCAACGGACTGGGAATGTTCTTCGGACGTCTCCAGCATCTGGTGACCCGCCGCGACCGGAATTTCGGAAACCAGCAGATGCTGACTTTCCCGGAACGACTGCGCAAGTCCTTCGAGGAGCTTGGCCCCGTCTATGTAAAGGTGGGGCAGATGCTCTCCACACGCCCGGATCTCATCGGGCAGGACTTCGCCAACGAGCTCGCCAAACTCCAAGACCAAGTTCCGCCCTTCCCTTTCAGCCAGGTCCGGGAAGTCGTTCAGGAGGAACTAGGCGCACAGCTGGAAGAACTCTTCGCGGAATTCCAGGAGACGCCCACGGGCGCCGCCTCCCTGGCCCAGGGACACCGCGCCACGCTGAAGGACGGCACGAAAGTATTCGTCAAAGTGCAACGTCCCCATGTGGCCCATGAAATCCATTCGGACATGAATGTCCTCGTCCTTCTGGCGGATCATCTCCACGAGACCACTCCGGAACTGCGTTTCCTGATGCTTCCCCGCGTCGCCCGGCAGTTCCAGCAGGCACTCCAGGAGGAAGCGGACTACAATACGGAACGAGGGAATATCCGACGCTTCGGGATGCAATTCGCCGACCATCCCAACTTGGTGGTCCCCAAGGTCTTCGACCATCTTTCCACATCGAAGATCCTGACCATGGAGTACATCGACGGCATCAAGATCAGCAAGCTGGAAGAACTTCGCAACTCCGGCGCCGATCTCGTCGCCCTCTCCGAAACCATCGCCGACCTCACCCTGAAGCAGTTCTTCACATACGGATTCTTCCACGCAGATCCCCATCCCGGAAATATCTTCGTTCTGCCTGGAAACAAGATTTGCTATATTGACTTCGGACTCTGCGGAAGAATCACCCGCGAGGAGCGGACGCTCTTCTGCCGACTGATTCTCAGCATCCTGGAACGGGACGAACAGCACGCGTCACAGCTCCTCCTGCGACTCTGCGACTACGAACAGGAACCTGACATGGACGACCTGGAATGCGTTGTCGGAGAATTCATTGACAAGTATTTCTACGGACCTCTCAGCCAGCTCAACATCCCCGAGGCCATCCAGCAGCTCTTCGCCGTCTGCAACCGCATGAAGGTCACCATGAAACCGCATATCTACATGATGGTGAAGGCACTGGGGACTCTTGACGACATGGGCCGCAAACTAAATCCCGACTATGATCTGGAAAAGCAGCTCAAACCCGCCCTAACCAAGGTGGCCCTGAGCCAGTTCAACCTGAACAAATCCCTTCCCCGGCGCGTCGAGGGCGTTCTGGAACTGACTGACCTCCTTTCCAAGACGCCAAACGGCCTGCGGAATTTCGCCAACAAGCTGATGTCGGGCCAGCTGACCTTCCGCCAGGAAGTCCCGGAGCTGAAGGAATTCTTTCACCTTTATGCGCATACCCAATGCCAGAAGGCAGCCGCCATCCTGACCATCGGAATCCTCCTGAACTCCAGCATTCTCCTGGCCTGCAAAATCCCGCCGCTTTGGAATGGATTCTCCATCCTGGGCGGTCTTGGACTGATTACCGGAATCATCTTCGCCGCAGTCCTCACCATCGACTTGATAAAAAAATCGTAACCGTTCCCTCAAAAACGTATTTTCATACCCCCTCCTGCCCATGGAATGCACAACACTATGCAAGGGGCTTGTCATGCCGATGCTGGGCTTCGGCACCTACCGGCTCTCCGAGTCCGCTGACTGCTCCCGTTGCGTGGAATGGGCGCTGGAGACGGGCTACCGGCTCATCGACACCGCGGAATTCTACGGCAACGAAGCCGCCATCGGCAAAGCCCTCCGCCATGCAGCCCTCCCCCGAAAGGAGCTTTTCCTGACGACCAAGCTCTGGTTCACCTCGTACGCGCCGGGAAAGGCCGAAAAAGCCCTTGAGGAAAGCCTCAAGAATCTTCAGACGGACTATCTGGACCTGGTGCTTCTTCACTGGCCCCTGGGCGACACCTACGGCGCCTGGCGCGTGCTGGAGAAGGCAGCGGATCAAGGCCTGGTCCGAGCCATCGGCGTCTCCAACTACACCTGCGACCGCCTGGTGGATCTGATGCACTTCTCCCGAATCAAGCCCGTTCTCAACCAGATAGAGGCAAACCTCTGGTGCCAGCGTCAGCCGGAACGTCCCTGGCACGAAAAATACCACGTCCAGATGCAGGCATACGCCCCCATGGGCCGCAAGCGTCCGGCAGCGCTCTTCGAGGATCCCCGGCTGGCGGGCGTCGCCGCAGCACACGGCAAATCCGTCCGCCAGATCATGCTGCGCTTTCTTCTCCAGAGCGGTATCGCCGTCATCCCCAAGTCGGCCCATCTGGAGCGCATCCGGGAGAATTTCCAGGTCTTCGACTTCACCCTGTCCGACCAGGAGATGGCTCTTCTCCGCTCGCTGGACCAGAATCACCCCGTCATCGGAAAGCCGCAGGATCCCGCCAGCGTGGAAGAACTTCTTTCCCGATAGGATTGTCTTCTATCGGCACTCCACCACGACGCGGACGGTGGTTCCGGGGGCGGGATGGGCGATGAAATTGCCTTCCAGGGGCTTTCCGTCCACCGTCAGGCGGACCTTCCTGCCCGTGGCATGGGCGGAATTCCGGACTTCAATCTGATAGTGGACGCCCGCCAGTGTGCGATCCACCTGGAAGCCGTCCCACTCCTTGGGAATGCAGGGTGCGATCCGCAATCCGCCGCGTTCCGGGCGGATTCCCAGCAGGAACTCTGTGGCCGTGCGGTAGATCCAGGCAGCGCCGCCGGTCAGATGGGAGAGCGCGGCCTTTCCGAAAGAAGCGTTGTCTGGCCCGTAGCACCAGGAAGCGAAAGCATAGGGCTCCCGCTCGTAGAGGTCCGCGTTGCCCGCCGCGCGACGGTTGGGCATGATATGTCCGAAATACTCCCAGGCGCGCTCCGCGTTGCCCTGCATGGCCTCGGCGATGATGGCCCAGTTGTTGGCGTGATAGAAGAGGCCCGCATTCTCGCCGGCGCCGGGCACATTTCCGCAATAGCGGTTGCCGTCCAAGAGCTTGGTGAATGGTTTCTCGTAGAGTTTCAATCCATATTGGCTGTTGAGGCGCTCATAGACGCTGTCCAGCGCCTTCTTCACGTGTTCGGGAGAGAGGGTCCCGGCGATGGCGGCCCAGCTCTGGGTATTCAGGAAGAGCCCGCCCTCATCGTTGTCGGCGCCTCCCATGTGGGCGTTCGGAAAGAGCAAGCGTCGATACCAGGCCCCGTCCCACACCAGCGGGCTTTCCAGGGCTTTCGTGAACTCCAGGATCTTGGCTTCCAGGTATGCGCGTTCGGCGGGTTCGGAGTCGTCCATCAGCCCCAGGAGCACCCGTGCGGCCGCGATATACTGCATGGCGACCATGATGCTTTCGCCGCTGTCCAGAATGGCGCTGACCACCACCAGCTGGTCATTCCAGTCGCAGTTGAAGAGCTTCGGCAGGCCATGGGCGCCAGTCTGGTCGCCCGTGAAGTGCATTCCCCGAAGCAACAGCGCCTGGATGGTGGAAGGCTGTCCATCGTAGTCCACCACAGGCTGCTTGAGGAAATCCAGATCGCCGGTCTCGAAGACATATTTCGCCACGGTGAAGATTCCCCAGACGATGGAATCGCACCGGATGTAGTCGGGGCAGTCGCACTTGAAGGTTCCGGGATCAATGGAAAAGGTCACCTGGCCATTCTTGCGAATGGAACGCATAAGCAGCAAGATGTTCTCCCTTGTCTCCTCGGGAAAGAAGAGCGCCCCGGACATGATATCCTGCATGGTGTCCCGGAAGGTCTTGGAGGTATCGCTTCCCGTATGCCGCTGGGAGATGGAGCGTCCGCAGCGCATGGTGGGCTTGCCGTTCTTGGGCAGCCAGGTATTCAGCACCTCGTCG
>JAKSPB010000014.1 GCA_024405215.1 Lentisphaeria bacterium
CAGTGCCCGGACTTCGACGGCGAGGAGGCGTGGGAATACCGCTGGGACGGCTGGAACCGCACACGCACCAACGACGCCGCGCCCTCGCGCCGTCCCAAGCTGGGCTTCCAGTACAACGGCTGCATCGGCTACTGCAACCAGGCCATCGCCCAATACGGCATCCACGGCGTCAAATCCGGTTGGCACCGCTGCACGGAAATCCGCAACCCCTCCAGCTTCCTCCTGATGATGGACCGGTGCAACTGCGCGGGAAATGCCGGAAGCTGGACCGTCTGGTACAACATCACCCGCTTCATCGGCTGCGACCTGGAGGAAGTGGAGGCGCAATACTGCCGGCATAACGGCTCCTGCAACCTCGCCTTCATCGACGGGCACGTGGGGACCTGCAACTGGGACGACCTCCGCGACCTGGCCAACTCCGGCGACGGCGACACCGCGAAATTCGCCATGCAGCTGGGCGGCGACGGAAAGGACTGACGCATCCGGCAACCCCATGCCCCTCCATGTCGTTCTTCTATGACGGCCATCCACGCCTGGCGTTCTTCTTCGCCAACCCGAATCACGAAGGCAGCCTCTATCTCATGGCGGCCTTCGTCTTTCTGGCGGGCGCGGCATGGCTTCTGCGGCGGCGCCACGCCTGGCAGGTCGCCTGCGGGCTTTCCTGCGGGCTATGCGCCGCGGCATCGCTGCTCCTTCTGGCGCTGACCTACTCCCGAGGGGCATACGTGGCCTTCTTCGCCCTCACCCTGGCAGGCGGCGCCTGCAGTCTCTGGCGGGAGCGCCGTCTCGACCCGCACGAACCCAAGTGGCGTTCGCTCCGGCACTTCTGGCTGCCGGCCGCATTCCTGCTGATGCTCCTTCTCCTCCCCGGCGGCGGGAAACGCATAGGAACCATGGCGTCGCCACGGGAAGACCTCTCCATCGCAAACCGCCTCTACCTCTGGCGCGGCGGAACAGTGTATCTGGCGCACAACTGGCTTCGGGGACTGGAAACGCATTACGGCCAGCCCGCCAGGGGATACACCGTCTGGCTGCAGCCCGTGGGAAAAAACGAGGCATACCGGACCTTCGTCTCCGATGTGCTGACCTCCGCGGTCTGCCATGGGCTGCCGCGCTATGGCCTCACGCTGGCGCTCCAGCTATGGGGATTCCTGGCGCTCTTTTCCCTTTGGCGGAAACGGGGCCGACCGGAGCTCCTCTGGCTTCTCTGCGCCCCCGCGTCGTTCCTGCTTTGCGGAGTCTTCAACACCTGCACCGACGAAGCCTTCCTGAGAATATGCTTCCTGTCATTGATGGCCGCCGTGTGGGGCATCGTCCTCTGGAGCACCCTCCGACAGAAGCACCCCAGTCTTCTCCGCCATGGGCTCTGTGCATTTGGCATGTCGGCGCTCTTTTGCGTGGCGCTCTTTTGCGCAGGCGTCCTTTCGGAACAGCTGATGCCCTACCGGCTCTATCCGCTGCCGAACGACTCACGGGAAATTCCTTCGAAAATCACCATGACGCCGCGAAAAGTCACCGCCTGCCGCCGCGTGCTCTTCTTTGCCGACGCCCTGGATGGATATGCACGAACCCTCCTTCTTCCCCTGGCCTCCCAGGGCGTCCCCGTGGAGGCGATCCAATGCGAAGGCGGCGTGGACAGTCTGGAGGAAGTGCGCGACGAACTGACTGCCGATGGCCCCCTGAAAAATGCCGTGGTGGTAGCCTGCGGCCTCAATGCCCCAAACACTGTCTGCGCAGCGCTAGGCGCCCTCCCGCAGGCGCCGCAGAACTCCTCCGCCATCTTCTGCGGCCTGGAAATGAACCATCCCCTTCCGGAACTGACCCCGCAACTGGACAAGCTGCCAATTCCCGCCTTCACCCTCCCCGCAGAGGCCGCAGACACTTTCCCGCCTTCCGAGGAAAACCAACTCCTTGACGCCACCACCCGGGAAGCCTTTGCGGCGGAGAAGTGGAAACGGGGTGGACGGAACGGACAATAAAAACTTATTTCTGCATTTCTGTCATAAATTGTCTTATTTTGGAATATAGTACGTCTGTAGTCAAGTCAACAAGGATTTCAGCAGAGAATTATGAAAACGACAGAAAATCAGGACGAGCTTCAGGAACAGGCGCAGGAGCAGCAGCTACAGGAAACCGAAAGCACAGCCCCCATCGGCTTTGAGACCTTCGGCCTCTGCAGCGAATTGATGCGGGGCATCGTGGAGGCGGGATTCACAGAGCCTACCCCCATTCAGGCAAAGGCGATTCCCGAGGCCCTCAAAGGCCGTGATCTTCTGGGACAGGCCTTGACCGGCACAGGCAAGACGGCGGCCTTCGGCCTGCCCTCCATGGAACGCATCCGGGGTCAGGAAGGGCTGAACATGCTCATCCTGACGCCGACCCGTGAATTGGCGGCGCAGATTTCCAACGAGCTTTTCAAACTCGGTCACTATACAGGCCTGAAGACGGCGGCCTTCACGGGCGGCCAAGCCTACCGCCGCCAGGAAGAACTCCTGCATCGTGGCGTCAACATCCTGGTCGCCACGCCGGGACGACTCATCGACCTGATGGACTCCGGCCACTTCGAAGGCGTGAACCCCTCCGTCATCGTAGTGGACGAGGCGGACGAAATGCTGGACATGGGCTTCATTGACGACGTCAAGAAAATCTTCGACGCCTTCCCCGACCCGCGCCAAACCATGCTCTTCTCCGCCACCATGCCCAAGCAGGTAGAGGCGCTGGCAAAGAAAATCCTCAACGACCCCATGAAACTGGAGACCGACCAGCCCGAAATCGCCAACAACGACATCGAGCAGAGTTTCTTCGTCATTGAGGATTATGAGCGCGCCAACGCCACCATCCGCCTGATCGAGGCGGAGGAAGTGACCAAGGCCATCATCTTCTGCCGCACCCGCGAGGAGACCGACTCCCTGAACATCCTGCTGGGAGGCCGCGGATACAATGTCAACTGCCTCCACGGCGACATGGAGCAGGCTGCTCGCTCCCGCGTCATGGCGGCCTTCCGCCGCGGCGATTTCGACATCATGGTGGCAACGGACGTTGCCGCACGCGGACTGGATGTGGAGGACGTCTCCCACGTTTTCAACTACCACCTGCCCTTTGACAGCCGTTCGTATGTCCACCGCATCGGACGCACGGGCCGTGCCGGAAAAACGGGCAAGGCCATCACCCTGGTAACTCCCCGCGAACTGCGCCAGCTGGAATCCATCCGACGCTCCGTGGGCGCAAAACTCTCCCTAGGGCACATCCCCAGCCGCGACGCCGTCAATGCGCAGCGTCTGGAGAAGCTCCTTGCGGGATTGTTCGCCGCGACGCTGGACACGGAGCTCTACAACAAAATCTGCGCCATGATCGCCACCCAGGACCAGGATCCTGCCGTCCTCTTCACGAAAATGGTCTCAAGACAGCTGGCGCTCACTGCCGACCAGGGCCCGGAGAACATCGGCGTCCCTGCTGAAAAGCTGGAGCGACTGATGAATCCCCAGCGTTCCTATCGCAACCGCAGCCGCTATGCCCAGCGCGCGCTCTTCCGCGAGGAACGCGGGAACAGGGACGACGCCAGCGAGCCTGGCGACGGCGAACACCACGGTCGCACCCCCTACCCCGGCTGGCGGCGTGGCAAAGACGACGACGGTGACACGGAAGCAGGTTCCAAGCCACGGCGTCAGCACGACCAAGGGGAGCGTCCATTCCGCAAGGAGCGCAGAGAGCGCGGGGACTTCGAGGAGCGTCCGTTCCGCAAGGAGCGCAGAGAGCGCGGGGACCATTTTGGCAAATCCGACCACGAGCGGAAACACGCTGACCGCAAGCGCAAGGACTTCGACGAGAAGCCGAAGAAGAAAATCGCCAAGGAGCCGCCCGCGCCGCGCCTGAATCCAGATGGAACGCCCATGCTGAACCGCAAGCAGCGCCGTGCCCTGAAATTCGGCACGCCCCAGGCATGATCGATTAACGAATCGACCACGAACGACAGGACAGAAGGAAACGACAGATGAAATTATCTGACCTCAAGGAAATTCTTTCCGACTATCTGCTGGATGCGTCGTCGGGAGAACTCCCCCTGTTCGCCTCCGCGGCGGATTCCCGGGAAGTCAGACCTGGCGCCCTCGTCTGCGCCGTGCACGGCGCAGTCACCGACGGCAACCGTTTCGTGGACAAGGCAATCGCCGCAGGCGCCAGCGCAGTGCTGTCGGATGATCCCTCGCTGGCCAGTAGCGTCCCCGTCCTGCACGTCCGTCCCAACACAGGCTACCAGGCCGTGGCCCGCGTAGCGGAAGCCTTCGCCGGCTATCCTGCGCGGGCATTGCGTCTCGTGGGCATCACCGGCACCTGCGGCAAGACCACCACAGCCTTCCTGACAAAAGAAATTCTACGGGACGCAGGCGTAAAAACCGGCATGATCGGCACTGTGGTCTATGATGTAGGAGGCGGCAAGGAACTTCCCGCCGACCGCACTACCCCTACGCCTTTTCTCCTGCAGGACCTCTTCCGCCAAATGGTGAAAAACGGCGTCCACACCGTCGTCATGGAATGTTCCAGCGCGGCGCTGGACCAAGAACGCACCGGCAGCGTCCGCTTCGCCGCCGCGGCCTTCACCAATTTCTCCCGTGACCACCTGGACTACCATGGAACCATGGATGCCTATCTGTCAGCCAAGAAGAAGCTCTTCTTCCAATGCCTGACGGCTGATGCCGCGACCGTGGTGAATCTGGACGACGACGCCGGCGCGGAACTGGCGCGGGAACTCTCCGGCAAACGCCCCATCCTGGGCTTCTCCCTTAAGAATGGCACCCCGCCCTGGAACACCGCTCTGCCTGGCGCCTTCAACCAATACAATGCCACCTGCGCGGGATTGCTGGCAAGATCCTTAGGCGTTCCAGAAGAAATTATTGCAGGGACCCTGGCAAAGACAACCGGTGCGCCTGGGCGTCTCCAACGTTTTGTCTGCCCCAACGGCGCCACGGCTTTTGTGGACTACGCCCACACCCCCGAGGAAATCACCTGCGCATTGGATGCCCTGCGTCCTGAATGTCCTGGACGACTGGGAATCCTCTTTGGCTGCGGCGGTGACCGCGACCGCGGCAAACGGCCCATGATGGCTGCGGCCGCCGCGGCGGCGGACTTCGTCTGGCTGACCAGCGACAACCCCCGTACGGAAGACCCGCTGGCCATCATCGCCGACGCCAGGGCCGGCATTCCCGAAGGCTGCCTTCTGCGTATTGAGCCCGACCGCAGAAAAGCCATTCTAGCTGCCGTGGCGGAATGCAACCCGGGCGACTGGCTTCTCGTGGCAGGCAAAGGGCATGAAGGCTACCAGGAAATCAACCACGTGAAGATTCCCGGCTCCGACTGGGACGTTCTTCAGACGCTGAAGAACACGCGGTAGCGTATGGCAGACGACGAAGTCCTTGCACAACGTCTGGCACGTCACAACCGTCGCTGGGGAGCCGCGCTGGAGAACTGGTATCGCCATGCGGCCGTGGCTTGGACACCGGGGATGATCGTGGACCATGAGCTGCGAATACGCTTCGACACCTTCTTTCCCTGGACGGAATTCTCTCATTCCCTGCGCTCACTGGCACAAGCTTTCCTGCCATCGCCGGCATGGACGCCGCGGCTATTGGAAGAATCTGCCGTGGAAACCGCTCTGGATTTCTGGGAAGAAGTCGGGGATTTCTGCGGTCGCGCCACCTTTCGGCAAGAAGAGCTCCTTCCCTTTTTCTGTGCCTGCGCGGATCCGCCGCGCTTCGGCACACGGGCAGGACGATATCCGGACCAGCTCTCCTCGCTCCCCCGGGCGGATGCTCTCCTGGACCTGGGATGCGGAATCGGGCTAGGCACATTGGAAGCCGCACGGCAATGCAAGGCCACGCATGTTGTCGGCGTAACCCTGGAGCCCCTGGAGGCCTGGATGGCCAACCGGCGCACCCTTCCCCACGACGCCCTACGCCAACAAGAATTCCGGCGTTTCCAGGATATTCCAGCGGAATTTCTGGCAGGCGAAGCCACATCGTACCGGGGGAAAGAGCGTTTCGCCCTGATTCTCTGCAATGGCCTGGCCGGTGGACGTTTCCTGAAGCGCCGCGAGCAATTCCTTGAATTATTGAAGACCTTCGACACGAATCTCCAGGTCGGCGGCATGGTCGCATTGGCCAATTCCTTCCATCCCGGCTACCGGAAATCCACCGAGGAATTCCTGCAGACCGCAGCCGAACTCGGCTGGACTGTCTCAGGCAACTGGCGAAATTCCCGGTTGCAAAGGCAGCGCCTGTAGGCCCATCACCGTCCAGGAAAAGGAACGACCCCTCGTTCCAGCGCTCCTCCCTCCCACTGGATGCACCAGGGTGCATCGTTAGACTTGCAGGGCGCGGCGAGGAATTCCTCCAGGTCCCGGCTCCCGACATGGCCGTCCACAAAAGCGATGTTGACCGATCCATTATGCCGATTGGCCCCCTCCGCCTGGGAATCCCAGTCCAAGTCCAGTTCCTCCATGAGATTTTCCCAGGTATTGGCGCCATAGACGAGACAGGGATCCCCGGAATCACAGAGCAGATAGGAAAGGGAGGGTTTCCGAATGGCCGTGACCAACGGCCCCCGGTTCCCCTGGGTCCCGTCGTAGTTCCACGCATACGAACCGTCGTATTTATGAAGGCCGTCCTTCGTCGCCTCCGGTTCCTTGCCGTTCGACGCCGGGCAGAGCAGCAACCGCGTGTCATGATAGTACGGATAGCTCCACCAGCCCCAGTTCGTCCCTGGATGCTCCGAGGCAGGCGCAGCCGTCACATACGGAGGAAGACGCCCGCGCCATTCGTCCGAGTACTGCAGCATCGCCAATCCCAGCTCTCGCAGCTGGGCAATGCACTGGACCTGGCGTGCCTTCTCCTTGGCTTTAGACGCCGCAGGCAGGAGCAGCCCCGAAAGCAAGGCGACGATTGCCACGACGACAAGCAACTCAATCAATGTGAAGTTTCGCATGTTTACCTCCTTGATTCGATTGTCTTCGACGCCTTCCCAAGCAGCGTCTCTGGGCAAAGCATAACGCGAAGAAACGGCATTGCAAATCACAACACAAAGAATCGCAAATAGTTATAGATTTCTCAAAATTCAATGGAAAGACCGCGAAAAACATAACTTTCCCCTTCCTCGCAGAAGATTTTCTCAAGCATCTCGCCGATTGCCCACAAGCCTCGAGACTTTCCTCCTTTTCTCTCTCTTTTCCTAAAACTTCATCCGCAAAGGCCGAAACTTTCACGACAGAACAAGACAAATCCATAAAAAAATTGGAAATCTTAAAAGGTATGCTATATTACTTAGATTACGGTTTTTACTTGAACTTTGGTTTCTACCCTAATACCCACACACAAAAACTAGAAAAAAGATGAAAAGCACTGTCCTCAAACTGTTTGCCGTGCTCGCTTTCGTGAGCTTCATGGCCTACGCCCAGGAAACGACTGCTGCAGCAGCCGTTGAAAATGCCGTCGCCGAGACTGTCGCCAGCTTGGCCGACATGACCGATGCCGAGTTGGTCAACCACCTGACCTCCCTGGCTCCTGCCGATTTCGCCGCCACCGTGAGTGACGCAGCCTACAACGGCAACGGCCTCCTGGCCCGTCGCGTCATCAACGCCGCCAACCAGGTCCTGGCCGCAGCGTCCGAAGAGACCGCCAACGCCATCGTTGACGCCATCAACAATCTCCATGGCAACATCGTGGTGCAGAATGGCATCATCAAGGCTCTTCCCAAGAAGTACAATGATGTCCTGAAGGACTTCATGCCCGTCAGCCACATCAGCCTGCCTGCTGCTAATCCCACCTACAGCAAGCCCGCTCACCGGTAGTTTTTCCTTTTGCAACATTCACTCTTTATCTTTGAAGATAAAAAAATGAAAAAGTATCTCTTTTCCAGCATTTTGTCTGCATGCCTGCTCTTCGCCGGCGCCAGCCTGAGCGCAGAAGAAGAAGTCAGCACCCTGCAGCAGTTCATGGAAGTCGCCAATGTGGTTGTCATTGACGCCCTTCACCTGAGCGCCACCCAGGAAGTCGGTTACGATGACAACGTCGACGAGACCGCTCGTTCCCATCGTTCCGGCTCTTGGTTCACCAAGACCCGCGTCGACGGCGACATCACCCGTTCCCGTGACAACACCTCTTATGGCCTGGAAATGGGTCTCGCCTACGAGCACTACTTCCACAAGGGCAAGAACGACGACACCCGTGACTTCAGCTACTACCTGACCCCTGTCCTGAACGGCTCCTACAAGCTCGGCCGCAACACCCTGATGGTGCACCTGACCAGCAAGTACGAGCGCCAGGAGCTCGATCGTAGCCAGCGCACCAACACGATGGTCGCCGTCAATGGCATCCGCCTTGGCTGGTCCACCCAGCTGACCGGCAAGACCGTCCTGGCCGCCACAGCTGACTACAAGAACACCCACTACTCCAAGAATGCCTACTCCGGCTACAACAAGCAGGTCTACGGCATCCGTTTCAACCCCTACTGGAACTTCTCTGCTCGCACCCGCTTTGGTGCTGTCGCCGGTGTCGAGCGCACCAGCTACAATCATCCCGGCCGCATTCATGACAACATGAACCGCTTCAACTTCGGTGCCTACACCAACTACATCCTGAGCAGCCGCACCACTGTCTTTGCGGAGGCCGGCGCAGAAAAGACTGCCTACTCCAAGCACAGCGTCTCCCACAAGAACTACGACAAGGGCTATGACATGTACTTCAAGGCCGGCACCACTTATGTCGCCACCGAAGACCTGACCCTCAAGTTCCAGCTGGGCAAGAGCAAGGAAGACTCCTGGTGCTCCGGCGCCCGCGGCGGTCGCGTGGAATACAAGGCCGACGCCAGCGCCATCTGGAAGCTGACCGGCAAGCTGACCATGACCAACAGCCTTGGCTTTGTCTACGCAGATGAAAAGACCACCAATGGCGATGTCAACGAGTACGTTTACGGTCTCCGCTTCGCCTATCAGCTCCGTGAGAACATGATGCTCATGGCTGCCTGGAAGCTCCGCATCAATGACTACGAGCATCGCGACTCCGACAACTATGTCGACAACGAGTATCGCCTCGGCCTGACCTGGAACATCAAATAACCGATTCTCCAGGAAAACCGCGAAAACCCGCGTTGTGCTGTCCCAAGGATACCGCAACGTGGGTTTTTCTTTGTTTAAATTCTAGCAAATCAAGAAAGAGAGGATAAATTTATAAGGATTACGTCTCTATTCAGAACTCTGTCGTCGAAGCGGAATCCCGTTGTCCCTCCTTGCGTGAGTCGCAGCAGGAAAGAGAGGAGGCGTTCTTCCGGGAGCTCCGCCCCTGATACGCACCGTGTCGTCTCCTTTTCGGGACGATTTCGCCTCTTCTGCGCTTTCCCTGTCCTGGATAGTCACACTATTCCCTTTTCCCCATTCTTTTAAAAGTCAATCAAGGGGATTCTTGTTTTCATTGAGACTCGCATCTCAAGGCAACTCACGTTCAAGCATTGTAAACACAAAACCATGAAGCATCTCCTCCATGCAATCATCCTGGGCTTTATTCTGCAAATGACCATGCAAGGACAGGAAGGCTCCATTCAGCAACCGTCGACTTCCCAGCTACGTCCTGGCGACACGCTCCAGATCAGTGTATTTCGCGCGCCTGAATTCGACCGGAGCGTGCGCGTTGAAGAAGACGGGTTCTTCTCCTTCCCTTTATGCGGTGAAATTGAAGCAGCGAACCACAGCCCTAGGGAAGTAGCCCGCTTTCTGGAAGAAAAGCTTTCCACGCAGCTAGCCGATCCTCACGTGGATATTTTCGTCACCCATTGGGGTCCACGGACGGTGTATCTGCTTGGCGAGTTCCGTTCCGGAAGCATGTCCAAGGAACTTCCGACATACGGACGATTAACAGCTCTTCAGGCAATCAGCGCCGCAGGTGGCTTCAGTGAAAGTGCCGACCTGGCCAACGTCGCCATCCTGCGCCAGAACAAAACCACGGGAAAGTATGAAAGAATCCCTGTGGATGTCTCTGTTCTGCTGGGCAATGCCGGAGTGGTTGACGAATGCTACTTAATGCCGGAAGACACACTTCTGGCTCCTAGAGCCGCTGTCGTGCTCGTTTCCGGACAAGTGAACAACCCCACCCTGATCAACATTGAGACCAAGCGTCCGCCTCATCTCTCTGAACTTGTGGTTCGTGCAGGTGGTTTGAAGAATGGCGCAAACATTGACAGCATAGCCATCATTCGCACCCTGGGCAACGGAGAACGCACCACGCTCATCGGTTCCCTGCGTTCGACGGAGCCAGGCATCTATGAAAATGATCCCATCATCAATCCAGGAGATCACGTCCTGGTACCTGCCGCGGACAGCATTTTCGTCACAGGTTCTGTCGCCAATCCGCGGACTCTGGACCTCCCCCCGGAAACCATCGTCACCGTCAGCCAAGCAATTACCTTGGCTGGCGGCTTCAAGAATGTCGCAAGCCAAAGCAATGTAGTCGTCATCAGAGGCAGCGAAAGAATCCGTGTGGATTTATCCAAGCTCTATGCCAAGGCAGGAAATCTTGAAAATGATCTGCCCTTGCAGTATGGCGACATCGTCTTTGTGCCCGAATCTTTCTGGTAGAGATTTTCCAGTCAGAAAAGGTGCGGAAAGGATTTAGATGTTCTTCCGTGCCTTATTCGATTTTCCTTCTGAAGTTTCA
This sequence comes from Lentisphaeria bacterium, assembly GCA_024405215.1. Taxonomy (GTDB): domain Bacteria; phylum Verrucomicrobiota; class Lentisphaeria; order Oligosphaerales; family Oligosphaeraceae; genus UBA1724. Next base: position 10,695 of record JAKSPB010000014.1, read on the forward strand.
AATCTTATCCTCAGCCAACTATGGTCAGCGAAAAATCAGAATTCAACGAAAATACTCAGGTTAACGGCGGGCAAGAAGAAGGTGAGAACATTCTGAACACCCTCCTTGAAGGGTATTTCACCTATGTTCAGCCTTTCTTCTGGTTGTATATCGCCTCCGTGACTCTTTTTCTGCTCGGCGCTCTAGTCTATCTCATGACAGCAACGCCTCTGTACAAAGCCACGACTCAGCTGAACATCAGTTTCAACCAGCTCAATATTGCGCAGATCAAGGGAATCAACGATCCGACGATCGACCGTTCCCTGGCGTTTCTCAATACGCAGGTTGCGATGATCAAGAATGGCGGTCTCATCCGAAACGCATATAACAAAAACAACTTCAACCCTGACCAGCTAGCTCTGCTGAAAGGTCCGGAAGTCAGTCAGATCACCAATACCAACCTGGTGAACATCTCCATTATCTCCGCGGATCCCAAGTTGGCGGCCAGAGCAGCCAATGCCATTGCCCAGGAATATCTTGACCAAATGCATAGCCGCAAAACGGACATCACCTCCAACGGAGTTGATGTCTTGCGCGACCAGCTGTCACAGATAACTTCTGAACATGATGAAGCTGTCCAGAGATTGCTGGAGTTCAAAAAGGAAAACAACATTTTTGATTTTACGACAAATTACAATACCCTCACGGCCCAGCTGACCTCTCTTCAGACCAATATCCTTTCCGACGAAAGCAAGGCGGAAGAAATCAAAGCACTGCTTGCGGAAATTGAAGAAGACCAGGAGTCGACGACGATTATGCTCCCCTACCTTCTTCTCAGCCACGGTAGCGCGGAAGGAGGCGTATCTGCCGCCAATGTGATTGCCAGTAAACTCTCTCACCTGCAGGAGCTCAACCTCCAGCACCAGATGGGCCTGCCGGAACTGACCGCCAAATTCGGGGCAGGCGCACTTGCCGTGCAAATCCACGAAAATGTCGGCAAACTAATCAAAGACACCGAAAAAAATGAAATCACCATTGGCATTCGCGGATTGAATCTCACGATCCATCAGCTTCAGAAACATCAAGAACAGTTGAAAAAACGCGCCGAGGAAATCAGCAACAAAATTTCTGAAATGGATCAGCTTCATGGCGAGTATCAGCGCCGCGAAGCAGCCGTCAGCACCTTGGAACGAACCATGGACTTGCTTGTCTCCCGCATCGCCGAAATTCAAATCGCCGACGCTACGACAGACAAGATGAGCGACTACGCGATTTTCATCACAAACGAGGCTGGCGTTCCCAAGCAAGCCTTCTATCCTGTCAAGCGGAAGGTTCTCGGCATCGGCTTCCTCCTTGGCCTTGCTTTGGCGGGTCTGGCGTCCTTTGTCCTCATCTCCCTGAACACGCAGCTCACCAGCCTGGACATGGTCGACAGTTTCTTCGGAAAGAATCTGCCGCATTTTGGCGACATTCCTTCAATTATCGTAGATACGAAGGAAGAAAACGCCCTGGATGACAAAGGAAAGAAAAGTGCAGCAGATGCCCGTCTGGCTATCATTGACGAAGCCTTCCGAGACATCCGCACAGCCTTGAACCTATCCCTTGTCACACGCAATTCCAAGATTCTGGCTGTTTGCAGTGCCGGTTCCGGCGAAGGCAAGACCTTCACCGCCTCCAACCTGGCCAAATCGTTTGCCCAGGAAAACAAGAAAGTCCTGCTTATGGACTGCGACCTCCGCAAACCGGATGCCCACCATAATTTCAAAGGCAATCTCCCCAGCAACGCCCGTCAGCGTGGTATTTCCAATGTCCTGGTCGGTGACTGCAAGCTGATGGATGTGGTCATCCATATGGACAAACTGAACCTGGACATTGCCACTACCGGCCCGGTCCCGCCCAATCCCAATGAATTGCTCAGCATGGGTCGTCTATCGGAAATGCTGGAGGAAGCAAAAGCAAATTACGACATCGTCATCATGGACACCTCGCCCCTCATGCTGGTTTCCGATGCCCTTCTGATTGCCCACCAGAATGTTCCCTTCTTGCTTGTCACCAGACTTTTCACAGACAATCGCCACGTCATTCGCCAAATGGCACTGCAGCTCAAACAGGCCAATCTTTTCCCTGCTGGTTTGATTGCCAACTGCGCTGACGTTCCTCGGGCCTCTTCCACTGGTTACGGCTACGGCTACGGAAAGTATGGCTATGGCTATGGGAAATATGGCTATGGGAAATATGGCTATGGAAAGTACGGCTATGGGAAATATGGCTATGGGAAGTACGGCTACGGCTATGGGAAATACGGCTATGGCTATGGCTATGGCAGTCGTTATGGCAAGCAGCCTGAGACAGAAAAGGGGAATCAAGACAATCCCTCAACCGACACAGAGGTAGATAAAAAGTAGCATAGCCCTTAAGTTCAAAACGTTCTGTGTTTCTAGCAACACAGAACGTTTTTGTATTATTCCTGACATTTCGGCTGTTTTTCTTCACCCCGGGATTTTCTTCTTTCCATTGTGAGTAACCATCCTGACATAAACTCTTCTGACTCTTCTGCATCCCATACCGCAGAATCAGAGCATCATCACCACCACCATCACCACCACCATCATTCCAGCCCACTGCAGCATCTTACGCATAAGTGCATCCGATTCATGCGTTGGCTGCCTCTGTTGCTGTGGATGCTTGTGCTGGTGGTGATGCCCACGCTCCATCGCGGAGGTGAACTGTGGTGGTTGCCTGCAACAGGCATTCTCATTCTATCCTCCCTCGCCGTCTGGCTTCTCTGCCGATATATCCTCGGGGGAAATTCCCAGCATACTCGCATACCCATGCCTCGGCCCTTCTGGGACAATAGTTACCTATTGTTCCTTCTTCCCATCCTTGTTGGCCTGGTGCAACTCATTCCCTGCCACTGGCTGGTTTCAATCTTCTCGAAAAGCTCCGCAACCATCTGGGAAACGGCCAATGGGACCGGCCGTTTCAGTCTATATCCAGAAGCAACCCTAGAGCGCGTTTTTCTCCTTGTTCTTTGTCTGTCATCCTGCTTCTTCTGCCGCAACTTCTGCCGCCACCGCCGATATGCCTATGGTGTATTAGGCGCCATTTCCCTAGCTTCTCTTCTCAACGCCCTCTTTGCCTTCTGGCAACTCCTCTCCCCCGAAGGCGCAGTTGCCTCTCCCCTTTCCGCATTGATGTCCAAACCCAGCGGAATCTGCGGGACTTTCCTGAACCGAAATCATTTCGGATTCATGATGACGGCTGGCATCTGTTGCGTCTGCGGACTTTTGATGATGATTTCCGAAGAGAAACTGGCCCCGCACAACAATGTCACGGGCATTCGCCAGCGCCGCATTCGCGCCAGATGGCGCTACCTCTTCGGCATTGTGCTATTCATCCTATATACTGCCAATGTGATATCCCTTTCCCGTGGGAGTTTCCTTGCCTCCAATCTAGCCCTCGTCGCCATGGGCCTCTATTGGATGAAGTCGCATCACTTCCATCTTCCCCATCAACGTCGTACCGCCTATGCCATGGTCTTTATTTTCATCGTGGCACTTATCTTTGCCCTACCCTACGTCCTGGAAAAGCTTTCCAACCGTTTTGACGAGCTCACCAAAGAAAACGGCATCACCGCCGATACACGCGTGCTGATATGGAAAACCAGTCTTCGTCTTGCGGGAAAATATTGGCTGACAGGCACTGGTCTAGGAGCTTTCGGCGATGCCGTCCAGGCATCCGCTTCCAACGATCTCGACCAGGCGATGATTGACCATGCCCACAATGACTATTTGGAATTCCTGGCAGAACTCGGCATTCCTTGCTCGCTTCTCCTCCTTTTCCTGCTATTCGCTTTGTTGAAATCTGTTCCTGGGAAATTAAGGAACTGCCATGACTCCCCCCTGAAACGAGCAGGTTTTACCGCATTTGTTGCCCTTTTGGCCGGCGGCTACCACGAATTCTTTGATTATAACCTCCAGGCTTATCCGAATGCCATTCTCTATGCCGTACTACTTGGCGTTGTCATGGCCGCCTGCGGTCAAGAAGAAGATCTCGTCATCCATACCAGACGATACAGACAATTTGCCTTGTATTGTTGCATTCTCATGATCGTCCTGTTGTTCCCCGCAACGCGTCTACTCAAAAAAGCTTGGTATGCCCATCGGGTTTGGCTGGCGCAAAATCCCGCCTATCATCCCCAAGGACAGAGCAGTGTCCAGCCCAGCAAGCGCCTTGCCTGGGCTGAACAATCCTGGTTGTTGCAAAAAAACAGTCCACGAGCCATTACCGCCTATGCGCGGGAATTGATTGACAACGCCAATCTCAGCAATTCAGCAGAACAGCAATGGGATAATCTGGAAAAGGCCTATCATCTCCAGCTTGAAGCCCTCCGCAATCGTCCCTCCAGCCTGGAAGACTGGAAGCTCTTTGGTGTGCTTGCCTTCTATTACGGCAATCTGGATCAATCCTTCAAGGCTTTTGAGCAGAGTATCGCTCTTGCGCCATCCCTGATATCTCCCAAGCTGTTGGCGTCTCGATACTACCAGCTAGGCTTCAATTCCCGTGCCTATCCCCTCGCAATGCGGCAGCGCTGGCATTCCCGCGCTCAAGAACTTCGCAAAAATGTCTTACACGACCGCCAGGAACTGGCCTTGAATCTCCTTCCTGAACTTCTGCTTCCCACCACGCCGATTTCCGACTTCATTGAGTGGTGTACTCCCAACCAGAAGCTTTCTCTTGCCATCATGGACCTCCTGCTGGCCCAACAGCGCCATGCCGATGCAGAGGTCATTCTGAATCAATTCCCCATGGATTCGGAAATTACGCCAGAGGTATCCCTGCGTCTTGCGACTTGGCGTCATGTGCTTGCTAGTCTTCTGCATCCAGAAAACCTACAAAACACCTATCTTCAATGGCAAGCCGCAGCAGCCATTGCCAAGAACGCCTCCTATCCTCGGCATCCTTTAGACAAGTTCAACGACTGGCAAGCGCTTGATTCCATCATTGGCCAACTTTCCGAAGAAGTCGCCGGCCCCCTGCCAAGTCGGCGTTTGGAAGGCGCACAAATCATGCTGACAATTGCCCATCCTGCAGCTGCCATTCAAATTCTGACTCCCCTGCTCTATCCAGGGCACTTCTCTCCCAGCACAGAGGAAATCCAGAAAGCCCGCGAACTTCTCTCCACTCTTTCCCTTGACGCAGACTCCGCAGACGGCTATCGCCTGGAAATAGTCCGCCAACTTCTTTTTGCCAAGGAAGCCCTGCAAAAACGGGATCTCCTCACCATAGATGCCATTCAAAAGGCCCTCTTGAATTTGCAGCAACGCTATTCCGCCGAAGCAGCCTCCACTGGCTTCTATAAGAACAACCTCATAAATAAGTTTGCCTGGATGCAAATTCACCTTCTGGATTATTACCTAGGCATGCTCCACGAAGCCAAGAACGAGTTTTCCGAGGCCATTCCATGTTATCAAGCCATTCTGGAAAAACATCCCAATAATGCGCTTGCCCTGGAACGCCTGGCGGTCATCGCTCCTGAGATGCTTTCTCCCGACCAGCTCACTCTTGCCCAAGAAGCCAGCAAACCGCCATTGGGACATTTTGGTTCCTACATCGATGTAATTTCCATCACTCCCTCCACCACGGATCTACGTGAACTTCACGAATCTCTTGATGTAGATGTCTTGCTTCGGGTTCACGGCACAGCTTCCAGGAATCTCACCTTCAAGCTAGCCCTTTCCACAGCTTTCGGAAATTTCCAAACGGTGAATCTAGTTCCTGTTGATATGCATCGAAACTCCAGCCTGCAATGGGAAACCGGAGCACTTCTCCGATTCCATGCAGAAATTCCAACTGCCCAGACATATTTGGTCAGCGCAGGACATCCCGCACACGAAGGCCTGCTTGCGCTGGAAGTCATTCAAACACCCAGTCAAAAAGCTACTCCACGCGCCATCAATGCTTCCGTCAGACTTCACTGAAGGATTTGACGGCGATACAAGTCTCACATTACCCCTCATGATTGATATTCACTGCCATATCTTGCCGGGCATCGACGACGGCTCACCAAACCTGGCCACCTCCCTGGAAATGGCCAGACAAGCCGTCGCCGATGGCGTAACGACAATCGTCGCCACGCCCCATTTTCGCCCACCGGTAGATTATCCCGCCCAGATTGAGGCCCGTAAGGACGCATTCGCCGCCTTATCCGCCGCCCTGGCAGACCAGAATATTCCGTTGAAGCTCCTATGCGGCGCAGAATGCATGGTCAATGGACATCTTTTCTACGATATCTTCCCCAAATATCCCAACCTTCTCTATCCCATCAACGATCCAGAAGCCCCGAAGACAGCCTTGGTGGAACTTCCCATGGACATGGAAATTTCCCACGCAGGCGATGTGCTCTTCAACGCCCAGCTCCAAGGCTACCGCATCGTCCTGGCCCATCCGGAACGCCAGCCCGGCTTCCTCAAGGACCTGGATGAGTTGAAAGGAATGCTGAATCGGGGTATTTTCCTGCAATTCAACGAAGACGACATCCTGACCGGCTTCTTCCATCGGAAGATGACACGCGCCATCCTTGGCCTCATGCAATATAGTCCGGATCAGGTATTCCTCGGGAGCGATTCCCATGAAACAGAACACCGCCCATGCAAACTCACTCCGGCGCGGAAGGCGATTGTTTCCGCTCTTGGCGATACGTTCTGGGACAAACTGACAAAGGAAAATCCCGCCGAATTTCTGGGAATCTAATCCACCCGCCTTTTACATTTTATACATTGTACGCAAAAGGGGCTGTTGCATGGCACGTAGTTCTGCAACAGCCCTTTTTGCGTTCGGCAAGTACGCCTCAATTCTACAGGATATCCAGACCGATGTCTATCGCAGGCGCGGAGTGCGTCAGAGCGCCGGAAGAGATGTAGTCCAGCCCCAGATGAGCCAGTGAAGGCAGACGCTCAAGCGTGATGTTTCCAGACGCCTCGGTCTTGGCACGGCCGGCAATGAGCTTGATGGCCTCCACCATCTGCTCGTTGGACATGTTGTCCAGAAGAATGTACTCCACGCCGGCCTCGGCCGCGGCAAGCACATCCGCCATGGAATCCGCCTCGACCTCGATTTCCAGTTTAGGATACTTCTCGCGGCAGGCCTTGACCGCATCCTCGATGGAATGGGAACCACCCGCCCGGCGAGCCAATTCCCGATGGTTGTCCTTGATCATGATACGGTCATAGAGACCAATGCGGTGATTCTGTGCGCCGCCCATCAGCACGGCGTATTTCTCCACCAACCGCAGTCCCGGAGTGGTCTTACGGGTTTCCAAGAGTTTCGTATTGGTATCCGTGCCCAGCGCTTCTACATATTTCCGCGTCATAGTGGCAATGCCGGAGAGTCGCTGGAGGATGTTCAGCGCTGTCCGTTCACCGGTGAGGATCGCGCGGGCATTGCCTTCGACCGTAGCCACACGGTCGCCCGGATTGGCCATCTCGCCATCCTGGAAATGCTGTGTGAACTCCACATCGGCGCTCAACTCCCGGAAGAGGATCTCCAGAATGGGCAGCCCCGCCAGGACACAGGGTTTCCGGGGAATGAAATGGGCCACTGTAGTCTGCATCGCAGGAACGACCGCCAGAGTGGTGGCGTCACCGCTGCCCACGTCCTCCATGATGGCACGCTGACAGAGTTCTCGGAGAATGGCTTCGTTCAAGTAGTAGGGAAGATGTGCTGACATAAGAAAAAGAATGGGGTGAATACTCAGGACTAGGAGGCTTTGCAGTGTCAATCTCTCCTATCCTGCCGGCGGGTGTGCTCCCAGCTGAATCAGAAGCACCAGCGCCAGCATGGCCAGCATCTGCGCCAGAATCAGCAATGCGCCCAACGGCGGCAACCAAAGCAACGACAGCGCGCCAGCGCCCGCCAGGAACGAAAGCAGCCAGATGGCTGCGACTGCCAGCGGCCTACCCAAGCCAATCTGCACAAAACGATGGGAAAGATGACGATTATCCCCCACGTAGATGGGCTTGTGCAACCGCAGACGAATGATGACCACCACCATGGCGTCCAGCAACGGCACGGCCAGCACCATCAGGGGAATGGCGACCGCCAGAAGATTGGGCGTGTTCTCATGATGATAGAAAGTGGTCAGAATGCAGCATACTCCAAGGAGATACCCCAGGAAATGGCTCCCGCAGTCCCCCATGAAGACCGTCGCCTTGGGATAGTTGTAGAAGAGGAATCCCAGAACGGCGCCACTGGAAAGCGCGGTCAGCAAGGCTACGAAATACTGTCCTCGAATCGTGGCGATGGCAAAGAGGAAGACGAACGCGATGAAGGAAACGCCGCCCGTCAGGCCGTCCATGTTGTCGAAGAAATTCATGGCATTGATGATAGTCGCCAGCCACAGCGTCGTCAGAATCCACGATGTCCAGGCCGGAACATAGCCCACGAGAATGCGCGGTCCCAGAATCGCCGTAAGCGCGGCCACGAGGAACTGCACCAGGAACTTTCGACTGGCCGGCATGGCCTTCTTGTCATCCTTGAGCCCCATCAGTGCCAGAATGGTGCCGCCACCGGCAATCACCGCCAGCGTGCGACCGACCGTGGCAATGCCGTTGATTTCCTCCCGGAGCTGCTCCGGCAGGATGCCGCGCAGCAGCCAGGCGCCGGCAAGCCCGCCGGCCATGGCCAGTATCCACGCCGACCACATCGCCAGCCCGCCGACCACCGCCGTGGGACGTGTATGGTTCTTGTGATGCTCGGACTGCGGCTTGTCCCATAGCTCCCAACGAGGCGCCATGGCACGGAAAAACCGCGTCAGCGCCACAGCAAGAAGCAAGGTGACCAGCCAGGCAATCAGATGGATGACGAACCAGCTCATACCCTCTCAGAAAGGATTTTTTTGGCCAGGAGTTCCGTGACCTCTTCCGCCGTGTAGCCGTCCGTCTGGATGATCTCCGCATCTGCAGCGGGCTTCAACGGCGCAACAGGACGGTTGGAATCAATTTCGTCACGGCGGGCGATATCCGCAGCCACGGATTCCACGGTGGCGCCTTCGGGGACTTCGCCCTTCTGGGCGAAGCGGCGGCGGGCGCGCTCCATGGGCGAGGCCGTCACAAAGAACTTGAATTTCGCATCGGGGAAGATGACGGTGCCGATATCCCGGCCTTCCATGATGATGATGCCCAGAGAACGGCACTCACGCTGCTTCTCCAGCATCCAGTCGCGCAGCGCGGGAATGCGGGCCACCTGGCTGACAACACCGGAGACCTCGGGAGCGCGGATGGCAGCCTGCGGAACAGGCTCGCCGTTCCGATGCAGCAGCGGCTTTCCGTCCACAATGCGGTAATGCACATCGCAGGAAGAGAGCATCGCCACCACGCCGTCGGGATCCCTCTCGGGATTGATGCCACGGGAAAGCGCCGTCCAGGCCAATGTGCGATACATATCGCCGGTATTGATGTAATATCCGCCAATCCGGCCTGCCAACAGACGGGCCACGGTGCTTTTGCCGGAAGCGGCAGGACCATCAATGGCGACTTGGAAGAACTTGTCAGACATCTTTTTTCACAAAAACTACGGTTCAGCGCTCTTTTCCGGCACGGCAACGGCCTTGTCCGTCTTCTTGTCAGCCAGTCCAGAGTATTTCAGAATGCGCCGTCCATCGAAGAGCGTGATGTAGAGCATCAGCGCGATGAGCAGAATGGCGAAGGTGTTGTAGATGTATTTGAAGAAGACAGCAGGAATGCGCTTCCTTGTGATTGCCTCGATTCCGGCAAAGACGATGTGCCCGCCATCCAGCACCGGCAACGGCAGCAGATTCATAAAAGCCAGGGAGAAGGTAATGAGAATGATGAAGGAGAAGCCTCCCCGGTATCCTTCCGCCTTGATGCGATACCACAGCGCCTGGACGATTCCCAGCGGTCCGCTCATGTGGCGCACGCCAATCTGTGTGCGGGAGACCTCCCGCGGTTTTCCGGTGACCAGGCTCTTGGCACGGCTGGTCAGCGGATTGAAGAGCAGCCCCAGCGTCCGGCAGGTCGTGCCCATGACCTCCGAGAACTGTGTCCAGGGATTCACGTGCTGAATCGTTTTCGGCAAACCGCCCGTGATAACGACGCCCAGAGCGTATGCACCGGGTTCCAGGGAAATAGGCCGGGCAACCGCCGTCAGTTCCCTGCCATTGCGCAAGTAGTCCACACGCACGGGATTTCCCCCACTCTTGCGAATGAACTCCCGGAAAGACTGCACATCCCGCACCTCCATGGAAGAAAGTTCCGTCGTTGCCGTCTCGTCCAGCAGTGTCAATTTCAGGAAACGGTCGCCGAACTGCAAGCCGACATCTGCCGCAGGGCTGCCTGCCATGACACTACTGACAAAGACATAGAAGGAAAGGCCCAGTTCCTTCTCCGTGACATTTTCACCCGCCGGGACCAGCAACCGCATGGCCGGCTGCTCGTTGCCTTCCCGGGCAACGACCACGGCGACACTCTGCCCCGCACTTCCAGACAACTTCTCCAAAAAATCCCTGGGGCCAATGACGTTCTTTCCGGCAAACTCCAGCAGCTGGTCGCCGCTGCGCATCCCCGCCTCTGCAGCCGGAGAGCCCGGTAGAACATCCGCGATGCAGACAGGATTCTCCGCCTCGAAGAAGGGGAATCCAAGTCCCTCCATCAGGGGATTCTTCTGCGGGCTGTAGGTAAACTCCAGGGGCTGACCGTCCCGAACACCCACCAGAGTCACATGGCCGGTATTGCCATAGACATATTCCTTCTGGAACTGGTCAGCCCCCGCCGTGAACGCCTTGCCGTTCACCTTCGTGAAACGATCGCCCACACGGATGCCGGCTTTGTATTCTTCATTCATCTCCGGATGGACAGTCACTTCGGCAATCTCGCCGCCTTCCTCGGCGGGCGCCAAGCGAAGCACGAGTTCTTCCGACACTACCTGCCCCTGGTCTGCCGCCCAGTAGCAGTACTCCGCCCACGTCATGCCGTCCTCAAAAGGAACCGCTTCGCCATTGACGGAAAGAATCCGAACACTTTCCGGAACCTCCTTGCATTCGGAAAGATAAGCAGGAATCGCGGCCACCGTTACGGAACTGGCCGGCGCGGGACGCCACAGCCCCACGCCCCACATGATCGCCGCCAGGAAGAAACCGAAGAGCACATTGAAGAACGGCCCGGCAAATGCCGTCAAGGCACGTGCCTTGGGGCCGGCATGGGGCAGCGGCTTTTCATCGGAAGTCACCGGATTATCCGTAGGATCCAGCTGCGGCAGAGAGACGTACCCTCCAAAAGGCAACCAACTGACCACATATTCCACGCCGCGATACGTGAATCCCCACAGCTTCGGTCCCATGCCAATGGAGAACTTCTCCACGTGCAGCCCCTGCCAGAGCGCAACCAGCAAATGCCCGAATTCATGGATGAAGACACAGAATCCGAAGAAGAATACGATGAAGATGACCTTCAGGATGATACTAAAAAATTCCAACATAAGAATTTAAGGAATGGTAGTTGCCTTAATATACCCTGCCCCGCGCCCCCTGCTGTCTCCTTGCGAACAAACTTGAGAGGATTATTTCCTCTCTTTTTGCCTCTTTCAACACAGCCTCAAATCGTGGAGAAGGTCCTGGAAGTCCTGCCAGGTGGCGACCTGCACCACCCGTGCGCGCAGTTCCCGGGGGAAACCGTAGCCGCAGATGTATCCGCAAATCACCTTTCGCCCCAGAATCATGGCAGCCCGCTCGCCGTATTCTTTGACCATTTCCGACAAATGAAGTTCCATGACTTCCAGGCGCTCTTCCCGGGAAATCTCAGCCGCTTCGCCAGTCGTCAACTCCCGGAAGAGCCATGGATTGCCGATGGCGCCCCGCGCCACCATGACCCTCTCGCAGCCCGTGGACTCCGAAAGCGCCTGCGCATCCGCCAGATGGAAGATGCCGCCATTGGCAGTCACGGGAATCCGCAGCGCCTCGCGCACCGCCCGAATGATGTTCCCATGCACGGGACCGGAATAGACCATCCGCGCCAGACGGCCATGGATGGCCAGGCCTTCCACGCCGATCTCCTGAAGCATCTTCGCCAGCTCCACCGTAGGCGCCGGATCCGCTTCGTCCAGAATCCGCATCTTCACCGTGAACCTTCCGGGCCACTGCTCCCGCAGCACGCGGACGCACTCCGCGGCGTGCTCCGCCTCGCGCATGAGCGCGGCGCCTGCATGACGCTTCAGGACCTTGTGGACAGGACAGCCCATGTTGAAATCCAAGACATCAAAATGCCAGGGACCGTCCCGCAGAATCTTCGCGGAGAGCTTCAGGTCCTCCGGGATGCTGCCCAGGAGCTGCACTTGCAAGAACTCCTCCTCCTCGCCCCGGCGCAGAATGGATTCGTTGTCCGGATTCCCATGCACCAGCGCCCCGGCGTCAATCAGCGCCGTGGTACCGTAGTATAGACCATACCGACGGCAGACACGGCGGAACGGCAGGTCGGTATAGCCGGCCATGGGAGCAAGAACGGGAGTCAGTGCGGGCATAAAAAACTGCTACAAAGGATACTTATTCTTTCTACGAAAGCAAAAGAAAGACGGAGAGCAAAACAGGCAAAAAGAGCAAAACAAGCAAAAGCCTTCGGCGAATCCGCCGAAGGCCTTTTTGCTTCGTTTGCGAAAGTTTTGGTTGTTTTGCGTTCCCGCCGAAGGCGGCTCCAAGACGCTTCGCAGAATGCCTCGGCCGAAAAAGATACTGTTTTTGCAGATCCTTTTCGGCCGCTTATGGACTATGCCAGGTAGGCGGCGATGGCGGCGGTCACCTTCTCGGCGGTGAAGCCGTACTTGTCAGCCAGGACCTTGTAGGGAGCGGACTCGCCGAAATGATCCAGGCCGATCACCAGGCCGTTGTCACCCACGTACTTGCTCCAGCCGATGGTGCAGGCGGCCTCGACGGCGACACGCTTGGCGCAGGCCTTGGGCAGGACGCTCTCCTTGTATTCCGCGCTCTGGGCCTCGAAGAGGTCCCAGGAAGGCATGGAGACCACGCGGATCTTCTTGCCCTGGGCGCGCAGAGCATCGGCGGCCTTCACGCAGGCATCCAGTTCGGAGCCGGAGCCGATCAGGATGGCCTCGAAGTTGTCATCGGAGGAGACCACGTAGGCGCCCTTGGAGACGTCCATCTTGGCGACCACGTCGGCAGGCAGGTTGGGCAGAGCCTGGCGGGTCAGGGAGAGGACCACGGGATGGTCGGCGCGGATGGCATATGCCCAGGAGAGCGCGACTTCGTGGGCCTCGGCGGGACGCAGCAGGGTCACGCCGGGGATGCTGCGGAACATGGCCAGCTGCTCGATGGGCTCGTGGGTGGCGCCGTCTTCGCCGACTGCATAAGAGTCGTGGGTGAAGACATAGACCTCGTGCAGCTTCTGGATGGCGGCCAGACGGATGGCGGGCTTCATGTAGTCGGAGAAGACCATGAAGGTGGCGCTGAAAGGCAACGCATAGGTCAGAGCCAGACCGTTGCAGATCAGGCCCATGCCCAGTTCACGGACACCGAAGTGGAAGTTGCGGCCGGCGCGGTTCTCGGCGGAGAAATCGCCAGCTTCCTTCATATAGGTGTTGTTGCTGGGAGCCAGGTCGGCAGAGCCGCCCACGACGGCGGGAACCAGCTTGGAGATGACCTGCAGCATGGCGCCGGAGGAGGCGCGGCTGGCGACATCCTTGGCGGGCACGGCGGCCAGCAACTGGGCTTCCAGATCGGCGGGGACGCTCTTGTTCAGGATGGCATCCAGCAGGGCCTTGGACTCGGGGCTGTTGCCCAGGAAGGCATTGAACTTGGCATCCCATTCGGCGGCGTCGGCCTGCTTCTTGGCGATGCACTCGTCGCAGTAGGCCTTCACATCCTCGGGAACCACGAAGGACTGTTCGGGATCGAAGCCGAAGGCGGCCTTGGTGGCCTTCAGTTCCTCTTCGCCCAGAGGTGCGCCGTGGCTCTTGGCGGTGCCGGCCAGGGTGGGAGCGCCGTAGCCGATGGTGGTGGTGCCGATGATGATGGTCGGCTTGTCCTTGCTGCCCTGGGCCAAAGTGATAGCGGCCTCGATCTGCTTGGGGCACTGGCCGTTGATTTTCAGGACATTCCAGCCGTAGGCGGCGAAACGGGCGCCCACATCCTCGGTGTGGGCCAGGGAGGTGCTGCCCTCGATGGTAATCTTGTTGTCGTCGTAGAAGAAGATCAAGTTGTTCAGCTTCAGGTGGCCGGCCAGGGCGCAGGCCTCGTGGCTGGTGCCTTCCATGATGCATCCGTCGCCGGAAATCACATAGACCTTCTGCTGCTTGAAGAGCTCCTCGGGGGCATTGATGCGGGCAGCCAGCTGCTTCAGGCCGATGCACATGCCAACTGCGCTGGCCAAACCGGACCCCAGAGGTCCAGTGGTGACTTCAACGCCGGCGGTGTGGCCGTGCTCGGGATGGCCGGGGGTCTTGCTGCCAAGCTGACGGAAGTTCTTCAGGTCTTCCAGGCTCAGGTCATAGCCGAAGAGATGCAACAGGGAGTAGATCAGCATGGACCCGTGCCCAGCGGAAAGAACAAAACGGTCGCGGCCCAGCCAATCGGGGCGCTTGGGGTCAAAACGCAGGAACTTGCTCCACAGGGTGAAGGCGTAGTCGGCACTGCCCATGGGCATGCCGGGATGGCCGGAGTTGGCCTTCTGAACGCCATCGGCGGCCAGAAGACGGACGGTATTGATCGCTTTCTTGACGAGTTCTTTGTTCTTGCAGCAACCCATTTTCAATGATTCCTGTTTTTTGGAGTTAGAGGTGCACGTTTGAGAAACGTTTAGGAAAAAGGGAAAAGCTATTCCGCCGAGTCCTTGAAGGCGTTCTTGGTAGGCGCCCCCATGCGGAGATAGGCGTTGATGAAAGGATCCAGATCGCCGTCCAGCACCGCCGAGACATTGGAGGTCTCGTGTCCAGTGCGCAGGTCCTTCACCAGCTGGTAGGGCTGGAGGACGTAGGAACGAATCTGGTTGCCCCAGGCGTTGTCGCCCTTCTCCGCATCCGCCTGCTGGACGGCCGCCGTGCGCTTGTCCTCCTCGATCTGGTAGAGGCGCGCGCGCAGAAGGGACATGGCGATCTCCCGGTTCTGATGCTGCGAACGCTCGGACTGGGAGGCGACCACGATGCCTGTCGGCAGGTGTGTGATGCGAATGGCCGAGGAGGTCTTGTTAATGTGCTGCCCGCCTGCGCCGGAAGAGTGGTAGGTGTCGATCCGAAGATCCTTCTCGTTGATGACGATAGAGATGTCGTCGTCAATCTGCGGCAGCACGTCCACGCTGCAGAAGGAAGTATGGCGGCGCTTGTTGGCGTCAAAGGGGGAAATGCGGACCAGGCGATGGACGCCCTTTTCGCATTTCAGGTAACCGTAGGCGAAGTCGCCGGTAACCGTCATGGTCATGACCTTGATGCCGGCCTCTTCGCCAAGCTGCATGTCGTTGACCAGGAAACCGAAGCCACGACGGTCAAACCAGTGCAGATACATCCGCTCCAACATTCCGCACCAGTCGCAGGATTCGGTGCCGCCGGCGCCGGCGCGAATGGTGATGATGGCGTTCTTGCCGTCCATCTTCCCGGAAAGGAAGCTGACCAGCTCCAGGCGGTCCAGCGCCTCGCTCAGCGCCGCAGCCGCCTCGTCGGCTTCCAAATAGAGAGGCGACTGATCGCCTTCCTCCGCGGCAAGCTCCGCCAGAGTCGCCAGATCCTCGCTCTGGGCGACCACCTTCTGAAAGGGCTCGAGAGTATTCTTCAAGCGGCTCACCTCGTCCACCACCGGCTGGGATTTCTCGCGGGAATCCCAGAAGTCGGGACGGCCCATGGTCGCCTGCAGAAGGTCTAGCTTTTCACGCTTGGTAGCGATGTCAAAGATACCCCCTCAAGTGCTCTACGCGCAAGGCGGCAGCCGACACTTTGTTCTGCAATTCTTCTCTGGTCATGGGAAATCCTATTTGAGGGTGTTGTTCACGCCGACGATCACGTCTCCCTTGTCCAAGGATTCCACGATGCGGCTGGAAGGCACCACAAGGTCCTTCTTGGTGGCGATCTCTTCGCCATTGCGCTGCAGGAACGCCTCGATCTCCTCGCGGTACATCTCCTTGATTTTGTACCGACGGACCTTCAAGGTGGCGGTCAGGGTGCCGTCCGCCACGCTGAAGTTGGGCAGAATCAGAACGTCCTTGGGCTTCATGTAGGAGGTCAGATCCGCAGTCTTCTTCTGTACTTCCGCCTTCAAGAGTTTGTACAGTTCGTCCAGGTCATGCTTCTTGCGCTCGTCGTCCGGCACATTCACGCAGACATAAACGCTCTTGCACTTCTCGCCGATGACGATGGCCTCGGAAATCAGCGGGGAGGTCTTCACCGCATCCTCTATCGCCTCGGGATGGAGTTTTTCGCCGCCGTAGGTCACAATCATATTGTTGTTGCGTCCGTGGATGAAGAGGAAGCCGTCCTTGTCCACATGGCCGACGTCGCCCGTGTTCAAATAGCCGTTCTCCATGGTCTTGGCGGAGGCGTCGGTATGGTTCCAATAGCCCTGCATGACACAGACGCCTTTCAGCAGGAGCTGTCCGCGCAGGTTCTTGCCCAGGTTGCCTTCCTCGTCCTTGAAGGTCCAGTCGCCGCCCATCTCCGGGGTGAGCCAGCGCCAGAGGCGTCCGCAGGAACCGAGGCGATAGTCGTTTATGCTATTGGAGGCCACCACTGGCGCGGCCTCGGTCAGGCCGTAGCCCTGCAGGACCGGCACGCCCAGGAAGCTGTAGAAGCTCTGGACATCCAGGTCCAGGGGAGCGCCGCCCGCGACAAAGAATTTCAGTTTCCCGCCCATGCCCTTGCGGAACTTGCGGAAGACAAAGGGATCGTAGAAGCAATAGTGGTAGATCATCCGCATGATGCCGCCGTTCCAGCGCGTTCCCGCAGTGAAAATTCGGCTGGCGTTGTAGATTGCGTTGTCCACCAGTTTCTTCTGGCGCGGAGGAAGGGCATCCATCTGCTTCCGCATGGAGCTCATCATCATGTCCAGGATACGCGGCACCACCAGCATGATGGTAGCCTTGAACTTGGCCAGGTTGCGGGAGAAGTCCGCGATGCCGTGGGCGATGACACGGCTGGCGCCCCGGCGGGTCGCCGCCAGAACCTCGCAGGTCAGCGCGTATGCGTGCCAATAGGGCAGCAGGGAAACCATCACATCCTTTTCCGTGACCTTGAAGTACTCCAGGGCGCCCTCGAGATTGTACCAGAGGTTCGCCTGGCTCAGCATGACGCCCTTCGGCAGTCCCGTGGAGCCGGAAGTGTAGATCAGCACCGCCGTGCTGTCCATGGCCTCCTGGTGCGTCGCAAAAGGAACCGACGTAGGCTCAAAAGCCTTGGCAGCCTCCTCTGCGTTGCCACACGGAAGCGTCGCCCAGTCCACCACCGGCAGTTCGCCGGCAGTCTCCTGCGCCTTCTTCAAATAGGTATCGGAAACCAGCACCACCTTGGGTGCGCAGTCCAGAAGGACAAAAGCCATCTCCTCGTTGCCCAGGGTCTCGCAGACGGGCACAGCAATGGCTCCCAGACGCCAGCAGGCATAGAAGAAACGGAAGTGATTGTCGCTCTTGGCGGAGATGGCGACAACGCGGTCGCCGGCACCCACGCCGCGCTCCTGGAGATATTTCGCCCAGGCCATCACATCCGCATGAAGCTGTCCATACGAGACGTCATGGAGTTCCTTGCCGTCAGACACCGTCAAAGCCGTCCTGCTCCCCCAGCGGGTGCAGGACTCTTCGAACATTTCCCAAAGATGTTTGCTTGCTTCCATGCTCAAAATATAACAAGGGAAAAACAACATGCCCGATTCATTTTGCAGAAAGAGCGGACAAAATCCCCCCTAAAACGGAAAAAAGGCGCCAGATGCGGAATTACTCCGGCATTTGACGCCCTTTCCAGATGCCAAGAACCAATGGCGCCTAGGCCATCTTGGCGATGCGGGCGGCCAGACGGGCCTTCTTGCGATCAGCCTTGTTCTTGTGGATCACACCAGTCTTCGCAGCCTTGTCCAGCTGGCTGTAGCACTTGCTCAGCAGGCCGACCACAGCCTCTTTGTTGCCAGCGGCGATCGCGGCATTCAGTTCTTTCTCTGCATCATGGACCTTGGTCTTGCGGGCACGGTTGAAGGCACGCTTTCTCGCGTCGGCACGCATGTGCTTCGCGGCGGAGGGCAGACGGCTAGGTTTGGAATTCGCCATGGAAATACTTCCTATGTTGTCAGTTAGTTATGAAAAGAAATGGAATTGAAGTCTTCGTAAGAACGCATAATATGCCACGTGAATCGGGATTTTCAAGTCAGGACAGGACACCAGACGACTCACAGCGTGCTCATGAATACGCCAACTTGAAGATGTCCAGGATTTCATCATAGCCCAGAGGCTTGTAGCCGATGAGCGTCCTGGTTCTGTTGCGTGTGCAGCGCAGCGTCATCTCCGGCAGGTCCTCCTCGCGGACTCCCAGTGAGCGAAGATTTCCAGGCATTCCGATGGAGGCATAGAACTTCTCCTGCAGATCGATGGCCCGGCGGATGGTCTTTTCCGGATGCTCGAAATCAATATCCAGATTCCAGACCTTCGAGGCGTATTGCAGCCAACGGGGGATGTTTGCTTGGAATACATAGCGCGCCCAGCTGGGCCACAATGCCGCCAGTCCGGCCCCATGGGCGACCTGCGGATAGAAGCCCGAGACCTCGTGCTCCAGCTGATGGACCGTCAGCTGCGATTCACGTCCGCACTGCGTCAGGCCATTGTGCGCCAGGGAAGAGGCCCACATCATGTTGGCGCGGGCGGCGTAGTCGCAGGGATTGGCCAGGCAGGCCTTTCCGGCCTCGAAGGTGCTCTTGATGACCGCTTCCGCCAGGGCATCCGTCAGACAGGTGTCCTCGCCGGGACAGAAATAGCGCTCGATGGTGTGCATGGAGATATCCACGGTTCCGCATGCGGTCTGGAAGGCGTTGACCGTGTAGGTCAGTTCGGGATTCTCAATGGCGAAATCCATGCGGTTGCAGCGGCAGCCGTAGCCACGCTTCTCTTTCGTCTCCGGATTGGTGATCACGCAGGAATTGGACATCTCCGAACCCGCTGCGGCCAGCGTCAGGATCACGCCTTTCCGCAACGTCCTGGTCGGCACTGCCTTTCCCAAGGAAAAATCCCATACGTCGACCTCGGGATTGGCGACGCCGTTGGCGATGTCCTTGGCGGAATCCAGCACAGAGCCTCCGCCGACAGCCAGCACGAAATCAACGCCTTCCCGACGGCACAGTTCAATGCCCTGGCGCACCAGCGGCAGTTCGGGATTCGCCGTCACGCCGCCCAGTTCGACGTATGCGAGACCTTCGGCCTCAAGGCACGCCTTCACACGGTCCAGAAGGCCGCTCGCCTTCGCGGATTTTCCACCGTAATGAAGAAGGACCTTCTTCGGCTGGAACTCCCGGATGATCTTGCCGACCTTCAGCTCCTCGCCTTTGCCGAAATACACCGTCGTGGGAGTGTCGTAAACAAAATTCCTCATGAAAGTTTCTCCAAGTTAAGAAGAGGCAACTATTTAGAAACAAATGACATTTCCCTTGTTTCAGACGCCCGAAAGGCGGCGGGCGGTGCTCACGGCCACCGTTCTCGGAAGCGCCGGTGGAGTTCCTTGTCGGCGTATTTGTCTTCGTCAGAGGCGAGTTCTTCCGGCGAATATCCCGAAAAGACCCACAGGACCTGCACGGCCTCGCCCTCAACGCGGAACTCCACGCGCCACGTGCGATAGGCCAGCAGCGGCAAGGCATCTTCCCGAAGAATCAGCCGGTGGCGACGGGCATTCAGCGGCTCGGAGCCAAGCTGTTCGCGGATGAAATCCACCAGGCATTCCACGCCGCGTTCCGCCAGCCACGCCAGCTGCCCCTGCGCCTCTGGCGAAAAGCGCACTTCGTTGACCTGATGGTTCTCTGCCGTCCAGCCGGCTTTCGCCTCCGGAAAGGCGTCCGCATAGGGAAGATAAGGCTTGATGTCCAGAATCGGCGTCCCATCCAGCAGGTCGTGCCCCTGGATCTTGATGCACCTTCCCCGCACTTCCAGCACTTCCACACACGAAAGTCCGATGGGGTTGGGGCGATAGGGCGAACGCGTGGCAAAAACGCCGATCCGGTGCTGCGCATAGCGCGGCGGCTGGACTTTCGGACGCCACTGGCCGTCATTGCGGTCAAAGAGGAAGAGCACCCAGATTCGGGAGAAACCATCCAAATCCACGAGGGCGGTCTCGAAGTTCCGTCCTTCGTGCAGCTCGATCCAGCCCGTGTTCTCCGCAGCCAGCACCCCTTGGCGCGGCACGTCGTAAGGATAGCGCGCCTGGCAGCGGAAGACGCCGATGGGAGAAAAGGTCACGTCCATATCCTCAATGCCTCTCCAGCCATTCCGGCCAGCCGCCCACGGCCTCTGTGGCGACGGCCCGGCACTCCGGCCATTTGTCCCGTCCGGATTCGTCAAATACCGCCAGGGTCGGAATGCCGGCGGCATGGGCGGAGCGGATGGCGTGCAGGGAATCCTCCACCACCACGGCATTCTCCGGAGTCACCTTCTCTTTTTCCAGCAATTTCAAGAAAATTTCCGGCATATCCTTGGAGGAATGGAGCTCGGTGCAAGTGTAAATCTTGGAAAAATACCCCAAGATCCCCGTGCGCCGCAAGGCGGCTTCCGCCAGCGGACGGTCCGTCGCCGTGAGAACCACGCAACGGACATTCTCGCCACGAAGTTTCTCCAGCACGGCCTGAACGCCTTCCTTCAACGGGGCACGGCGAGTATAGAACTCCTCCGCCAGGGCATCCTCCTGGGCGACAATTTCCTCTATGCTCCCGGATATGCCATACTCCCGCCGGAAAAACTCCGCCGACTGCGGCATGGAAAGCGTCACCATGGCTTCGCGGAGTCCCGGCCTGGCCTTCACCCCATGTGTGGCGAGGAAATCCTCGCCAAGGTGTTCCCATAACGACATGGAATCCAACAGCACGCCATCCATGTCAAAGATGTAGAAGGCCATAGACTACTCCTCCAGCAACCGGAGCAACCGGTATGCCTCCGTGACGCTCCAAGCCTGGGCGCAGCATCCTTTGGGCGTATGCGGGACGTTGCCGTCCATGATCTCCGGAAGCTGTCCCAGGCACCCCCGGCGCATGGTGCTCGCCACCGTGCCGAAAATCGCCCGGGCGGCGCTTCTGGCAGACTCGCCATAGGTCTGCAGGAGCGCCTCGCAGTAGGAGGGCATCGCCCATGGCCAGGCCGTGCCGTTGTGATAGGCGGGCTTGCGGCGCGTATCCTCGTCGCCTGCATATTCGCCCCAGTAGGGATAGGCTGGATTGTTCAGCAGATGGCCATCGTGATAGACCGGCAACGGATAATCGACACGCTGTTCGGCCAGAGTGCGGATGCCGCCAGGCACCAGCAGGTGGCTGCAGGCATTCAGGACCATCTCCCGCAAACCGCGGTCGGTGATCAGCCCCGGCATGGTAAGCGCAAAGAGCTGGTTCGGACGGCAGGCATCGTCCGCCACAGCCTTGGCGGCAGGAACACCCCGTTCTGCGTGCAGACAATCGGAAAGGCCCACCGTTGACTTGGAGACGAAGTACTTCGCCACGGACTGGCGGACAATCTCCGCAGACTCTCCGTACGTCTTGTCCGAAGTGTTTCGCGCCAGGAGATCCAGCGCACGATACCACAGCGCCTGGATCTCGACGGGATAGCCCTCGCGCGGCGTTCCCGCCGGATAGTTGGTGTCCATCCAGGTGAAATGGGCAGGGCTGTAGACGAGCTGGCTCTCCTTGTCCACGCAGATGCCATTGGGGGTTCCAGACTGGTAATGGCTTACAATGGACTTCAGGACATCCAGCAGCGTGCGTTTGCCGCAGCGCGTCTTCAGCACCTCCTCCGGCTTTGCGCGACTGGCCTGGAGATACTCGTCCACCACGGTGAAAAGCCAAAGCGGCGCATCTACGGTATCCCGATTGGAGACATTGACGCCGGCGATCATATTGGGCAGCGTGCCTTTTTCCTCAAAGGATGCGAACTGGACAATGGTAGCCAAGGCATCCTCCAGACGGCCGGCGGCGATAAGTCCACGCAGGCAAATGAGGGTATCCCGCCCCCAATCCAGGAACCAGGGGTATCCGGCGACGATGGTCTTCCAGGGCTTTCGCTGCACCACAAAGGCATCCAGCGCCTCTTCCAGCGCGTTTTTCAAAGAGATGTCCGCGCAATTCTGGAAGGCCTCGATTCGCGCGGGCGCACTTGGCGTCTCCAGAGGGTCCTCGCCGGGCGCCAGCACCGCGGCTTCCAACACCACGGCGGAATTCTCCGCCAACTGGGAACGGAAATGTCCGGGGCAGTACAAATCCCGATTGGCACGAAGACCTCGCTCGCCCTCCAGACGATGTTGATAACTGTAAGTCCATTCGCCGCCGGGCAGGAACGCGCCCTCGCTGATGCGGGTTTCCAGGCGATTCCCGGAACTCAAGGCAAAATCAAACCCGTCCTTGCGGGAAACTATGCGCCTGGGGAAATCGCGCTCCGCGCCCTGGTAGGCCAGAGTAGGATTATGGTTGCAGCAATCATCCACGTCCGGACGCAAAATCAGCGTCACAGGCGCAGCCACGTCAACGGGCATCCGCTCTATGACTTCTTCCGGAACGGGGCAGCGGGAGAAGATCAGCCTGCAGCGGTTCTGGTCACGATCCAGTTCATAGCGAACGCCGAGATAGACATTGCCGCCTACGCCGGTAGGAACAATGAAGCGCCAGGAAGCACTGTTCTTTTCCGTGACCGCGAAGTTCACCTGGCAATTCAGCGTGATTTCCTGGGCAAAGTCATTATGGACCAGCCAGGCGCGGACGCGCGGCAGGACCACCGTGCGGTCCACGGGATAGTCCGGATTCTGGTTGGCGGCCAGCAGTGCGTCATACTGGCTGTCCAGCGTTCCCCAGGCTCCGCGCACCAGACCATAGCCGCCAAGAGAAGTGGTTGCCAAGGCACAGTGGTTGCGAGTGAGTTCCCGGCGGGAAATCCGGCGGAGAAGCGTGGTCCGGGGACGATAGGGCAGCAACAGCAGCTCGGCGCGCTGGCGATGAGACTGTTTCTCCTCGTCATAGCCACAAAAATACAGCTGCGCGGCGCTTTCGCGAATGACGCGGCTCAGAGGACGGAAGAAGACAAAGTAGTGCCCGTCAGCGCAAGGCACGGAATGGAAACGCTGTTGGAAGACGCCGTTGACGGCAATTCCGGCCTTGAAGGGACGGGACTGCACGATCAGCAGGTAGTGTCCCTCGGGAATCATCGTCTGCCGGTGGCAATCCGTATCGGGATTCCATTCCACAACAGGGAAGTAGGTTTCCGCACCCAGCAATTTCCGCAGATATTCGCGCGGGGACTGGAAAAGCTCCTTCGCCGCATTCCCCACGTCAAGTTCTCCCAAATCGCCATTGCCCTTGACCGAGACATAGAGTTTCAGTGCGATGGCGCGCAGCTGCTGATGCTCCACGGCATCGTAGGGCGTCCGAGGAAGCCTCTGCTTGCCAGGCTTCACTAGGCAGACCACCTGCCCGGGATTCAGTTGGACGCGATAGAGACATTGCTCCAGGCCGACGACCAGGGGCCTTCCCGTCAAAAGATCCACGGGACGGCTTCCTGCGTCAAACTCCTGGAAGTGCCAATGGAAATGCGCCGGCGCGTCGCAGGACGGGTTGGCCACGACCAGAATGGCGTAGTCGGCCATGTCGGCAGGCACCCGCAGGATGCCCACGGCATCACCACCGGCGCCGTAGGGCACGCGGACCTGCGCGCCTGCCCGGAAGGCGGGATGAGCCTTCAGAAGCTTGTTCAGCTGCGCCAAAAGGCCGATCATGTTTTCCGCGGCGCCCCAATTGAGGGAGCGCGCCTCGTGGACGTCAATCTTTTCCTTCGCCAGCCATTCCACGCCGTTGGCAATGCCAAAGCATCCCTCCGGAGCAAAAAGCGCGGCCAGCGCCACTCGCAGGCGAGCCCAGGCGGGAGACTTCGCCGCCAGACGGTCGTTGTCATGGGTTTCGGCGAAATTGACCAGCGCGCCGTATGCGGCGGAATAGCCCGTGGCGAACTCCAGATAACGGGAAATGTCATGGCTGGAGTAGTTCTGGAAAAGTTCCGAATAGGCCCAGTCCAAGTCGGCATCGCCGAGAAGCCGTGTCGTGGCCTCCTGGCCGCCGCCCAGGCCCTCCAGGAAGAAGATGGTATCGGGGAACTGCTGGCGGACCTTGGCGATGATGTACTTCCAGACCGAGGCGGGAATCATGTATCCCGCGTCGCAACGGAAGCCGTCCACGCCATTCCGGCACCAGTGCAGGAAGACCTCGGCGAAGAAGCGCCACAGCCCCATGTTGCTGAAATCCAGCTTGCAGAGATCCGCCCAGACCACGCCCCAGGCGCCGGGGCTTTCAAAGGCGCCATCCGCCGTGCGGGCGAACCACTCGGGGTTATGCGCCTGCATCACGCTTGCCCACCCCGTGTGGTCAATGGGCAGATCCAGAAAGACCAGCGCCCCCCGTCCGTGAATCTGGTCCACCAGCTCCAGGAACTGCTCCAGCGGCGTCGTGCGCTGGTCGAACTCCGCCATGGAAGCGTCCACATTGAAGAAATCCAGCGGAGCAAAGGGGCTGCCGTAGCGCCCCATTCGGGCAAAGACCGTCGGCGTGGGATGGACAGGCAGGAACTGCAGAATGCGGAACCCCATCTCGCCGATGATGAAATCCAGTTTGGATTTCACCGCCCGGAAGGTCCCGGAGGGCGGAATCACCGTGTAGTTTTCCTGATCCAGCAAGTCGGCAGCCTTCCTGACCTCCTCGGACACCTCGCCGCCCGACAAATTCCTCCCGAATTGTCGCACGAACGCGTTATAGATGGTATTTCCCGCCACTCCCAGCGCCGTAATGACCTTGATCTCCGCGTCCTCGCCCCGCGGCCATCCCGGCTTGCCCTCCAGGGCACCCACGAAGAAGCACTTGTATTCGAAGATGCCGACTTCGGTCAGCGGCAACCGGATCTCAAAGGCAGTGCCCGACAGGCGGCGCATGGGAATGTCCCGCCAGTCGCGTCCAAGAGGCTCCACGCCATTTTCCACCTTGTAGATGATCTCCTGGCGCTGGATCTCCGCATTGCCCAGATTGGTGCGGATATACGCCTTCCCCTGACGAGGGCTGCTCAAGGTGAGCGTGATGCGCAAGGAGTCGCCGACGTGGCGGACCGTATGGACGGCAGACGCGGGACGCTGCTCAAGAATCAGGGGAAAGGACAGGGAAGACATAGGAAAGGCAATAAATCAAAAAAAACGGGGCGATTGCAAAACCTCAACTTCAGGCGGCGCCACCCCTTGCTCGCATTTCCGGATTCACATTTTCGATTGCATGAAACCGCCTACGGAGGAGAGCAAAACATCCCCACACAATTCCGCCTGCGGCGGGATGCCAAAACGAGCAAAAACACTCCCAGAGACTCAAGAAATCGCCTGCGCGATTTCACCGGAAGCTTTTGCCTTGTTTGTTATTTTGCCGGTTTTGCCATCCGCATTTTCATCTTGGAGAAGACAGGAAATGTGCTGTTGCAGTACGCCGCGTTTTTGCAACAGCCCCCCGGAAACTAATTCAGCTTGACGCGGCCGTGGCGGATCGTCGCCTGTCCTTCGCTGATCTCCAGCTTCTTGATCTTCTGATTGGCGTCGTTCATCATGTTCCGCCCGTAATTGCGCAGGGGAATGAAGAACTGTTCCTCCATCCCGGCAGGCAACGGCAACAGGCCGACTTTCACCTGTTCACCCATCAGGGAAATGTTATCTCCCTGGTTGGCAGTGCATTTCACGGAAACCGTGACAGGCAGGAAACCGAAGTAGGTGGCCTTGATCAGGACCTTGACCTGGTTGTCCCCAAGGCAGCGAACGGTGACGCTCTTGAAAAGCGGATCCGTGTCTTCGCCAGTGAAGCGGGCCTTCATGGCGTTGGCGAAATCGGTAATCTCCTGGTCGGTGGCGGTAAACTCCGGCCCGCCAGTGAACTTTTCCACAGCGGCGGTCTGGCCGGCCTCGGTAGTGGAAAGGGATCCAGGCATGGGGAAGAGCAGACCAATCAAAAAGGCCACCACCAGCACGCCGATGATGATGCCGCCGATGATGTTCTGAATCGTATTGGCATCCTTCTTGTTGTCCAGCTGGTTGAAATCATCCGGCTTGATTTCATCCAGGTTCATTCTTGCACCACAACCGCGGCAGAAGACGGCGCTCAGCAGGTTGTCAGTTCCGCATTTCGGGCATCTCAGCATTTTGTTAACTCCTTAAAGGGGGTTCAGTGACAGACAAATTTCTCTCCCGCGCCTGCGCAAACTATTCGAAGCGAAGCTCGAATTTCTGGGGAATGCGCAGGATGGAGTCCTTGCCCTGGGATTCGGGCGAGGAAGCAGGCAGGTGATCCAGATTGTAGTGAAGCCCGCGGGACTCCTGACGGGCGGCGGCTGCGTCGATGATCATCTCGGCCACGCTGGCCAGATTCCGCAATTCCACCAGATCCGGCGTCAGCAGGAAATTCCAGTAGTACTTCTCGATCTCCTTGCGGATCATACGGATACGGGACTTGGCGCGCTCCAGGCGCTTGTTGCTGCGCACAATGCCCACGTAGTCCCACATCAGACGGCGGATTTCATCCCAGTTGTGGGTAATGACGATCTGCTCGTCGGAATCCACAGCATTGCCGCTCTCCCAGTCGGGAATCATCTCGGGCGTGATACCGCAGTGCGGTTCCTCCGTCTGGGCCACGGCGTGCTGGACTGCGAAATTCGCCACCACCATGGCCTCCAACAGGGAGTTGGAGGCCAGGCGATTCGCGCCATGCAGGCCCGTGCAGCCGCATTCGCCGATAGCATAGAGATTCTTCACGCTGGTGACGCCGTTCACGTCCGTCCGCACGCCGCCGCAACAGTAATGCGCGGCCGGCACCACGGGAATCAGGTCCGTGGCCATGTTGATCCCGAACTTCATGCATTCCGCGAAGATGTTGGGGAAACGGGCCTTCAGGAACTCTTCGGACTTGTGGCGGATGTCCAGCCACGCGCAGTCCTGTCCCGTGCGCTTCAGCTCGTTGTCGATGGCGCGGGCAACGATGTCGCGGGGCGCCAGGCTGGCCAGCTTGTGGTAATTCTCCATGAAGGTGACATATTCGTCGCCCTTCTTGATTTTCAGGATGGCGCCCTCGCCACGGACCGCCTCGGAAATCAGGAAGGACTTGGCGTGGGGATGGAAGAGGATGGTGGGATGGAACTGGTAGAACTCCATGTTGGAGATCTCCGCGCTGGCCCGGTAGGCCATGGCCACGCCGTCGCCGCAGGCCACATCGGGGTTGCAGGTGCACAGATAGACCTTGCCCGCGCCGCCGGTGGCCAGAAAGGTGAATTTCGCCACTACGGTGGCGATCTTATGGGTCTGGGTGTTCATCACGTATGCCCCCAGGCAGACGTTGTCCCCCTGCCAGGCGATATGCCGCGTGGAAATCAGGTCCACCGCCAAGTGGTTTTCCAGGATGGTGATGTTCTCGTTCTCCCGGCACCGCGCCAGCAGCACATCGGCGACCTCACGACCCGTGATGTCCCCGGCATGGAGAATGCGGCGGGCCGAGTGACCGCCCTCGCGCCCCAGATGGTATTCGTTGCCCTTGTCCCCAGGGACATCGGGAGTGACCTCGCGCTGCAAAGTGAAATGGCATCCCAGTTCCTGGAGATTCCTGATGCGTTCAGGCCCGGCCTTCACAATGGCGCGAACCACGTCCGCCTTGCAAAGACCGGCGCCGGCCACCAGCGTGTCCTGGACGTGCGCCTCGAAGGAGTCGTCGTCCTCGGACATGACACAGGCGATGCCGCCTTGCGCATAGCGGGTGTTGCAATCCTCGGCCTTCGCCTTCGTGACCACAAGCACCTTGCCGTGCTTCGCTGCCTCCAGGGCCGCTGTCAGGCCGGCCAGACCAGAACCAATCACCAGGTAATCGACAAAAATTCGTTTCTGCTTCATATTCGGCATGTTCAATCCACCACGGAACGCCTTTCCCCGGCGGCGAAAAGTTTCACGTGACAATGCAATGGGGACGTCCATCCCCGTGATACAGAAAAACGCCTTAATGTAAACCGCTTTCTCTTTGCTGTAGGATAATTAGTCAGGTCTTCTACGCGAAAACGCGGCAAAGCCTTCCGAAAGAGTGAAAAGTGGCCCGGACGACTTCCGCTTTGCCTCGATTCACTTTTTTGGGGCCATGGAGAGAAACTTTTTTCCCGATTTTACTTGAAAAATGCGAAAAAGAATAGATAATACTGTCGGTGACGTTTTTCCTGTCGCCAAAGGAGATTGTTTTTCCCTCCCGAAGGACTTGTTTCCTTTTCAACCTCACCCATAAACAACACAAAAAACATGAAGAAATCCTTCACTCTGATCGAGTTGCTGGTGGTGATCGCCATCATCGCAATCCTGGCCTCCATGCTTCTGCCCGCCCTCTCCAAGGCCCGCGAAAAGGCCCGCGCCATTTCCTGCGTCAACAACATGAAGCAGATCGCATTGGGCTGGCATCTCTACGCCAACGACTACGATGATTACGCCATGCCCGCCAAGTGGGGCAAGGGTGTGACCATCACCGGCGTTGACACCACCGACAACTTGTACTACTACTGCTTCAACCCCATCGTCAACAACGGCCAGCTCATCGGCACCAAGGATGCTTTCAAGAAGGGCGACGGCTGGAGCAAGATCATCCAGTGCCCCTCCCTGGGCGATGCCTCTGAAAAGAGCAACGCCACCACCGTCTTGGATCGTCCCAAGTGCGGCATCGCCTACAACTCCGGCATCGGCTACAGCAACCAGGCCAACTGCAGCTACGGCTGGCACCGCATCACCGACCCCAAGGCCCCCGGCAAGTTCGTGATTTATCAGGATCGTATGACCACCTGCCGCGTCAACGGCTCCCACACCGCCATGCCCTACACCGCCAAGGCTGGCGTCGGCAGCGACTACTCCGCCCTTGTCAACCCCAACCTGAGCCAGGCTGACCTCCGTTCAGAAATGCAGCGCCACGGCGGCTTCATGAACGTGGCCTGCGCCGATGGTCACGTCAGCACTGACATGACCTGGAAAGTCATGGAAGACATCTGCTCCCACGGCGGCAACGCCGACACCATCGACGACGACAAGTACGAATATCTGCTGATGCCCTACAACAGCAGCGTCGGCAGCGACTACTAATCGCCATCCAGCGAACAGATAGTCCCTGTTTAGAATCAACGGGCTGTTGCCAAACCTCGCATGAGACGGCAGCAGCCCGTTTTTTGTTTTTTGGGAGCAATAATTTTCTAGAACTTCTAAGGATTCATACCCTGGGCAGCTTCGACAGAGATTTCGCGATATCCTCGTCGGCAGGCGTGAAGTCCTGCATGACGCCGTCGTTGAAGCGCTGGTAGGAGACCATGTCGAAGTATCCCGTGCCGCTGAGACCGAAGACGATGTTCTC
The DNA here is from genome assembly GCA_024405215.1 of Lentisphaeria bacterium. Taxonomy (GTDB): domain Bacteria; phylum Verrucomicrobiota; class Lentisphaeria; order Oligosphaerales; family Oligosphaeraceae; genus UBA1724. Next base: position 40,264 of record JAKSPB010000014.1, read on the forward strand.
CTGGCGGCCTTCGGCTTTGCAGCGCAAGGCCTCCTGGATCGCGCCGTAGATGGCGTGTCCGCTTTCCGGCGCGGGGAGGATGCCCTCGGTGCGGGCGAAAGTCCGCGCAGCCTCGAAGACCTTCGTCTGAGGCGCCGCGATGGCCTCCAGGATGCCGTCCTCATGCAACTGGGAGAGCATGGAATTCATGCCGTGGTAGCGCAGACCGCCGGCATGAATGGGAGCAGGCATGTATCCCGCGCCCAGGGTATACATCTTCGCCAGCGGACAGACTTTCCCCGTGTCGCAGTAGTCGTAGGCGTATTTGCCGCGAGTCAGCGAAGGGCATCCCACGGGTTCCACTGCCAGGAAGCGGCACTTCAACTTGCCGCGCAGCACGTCCCCCACGAAAGGTCCGCTGAGGCCGCCCAGATTGGAACCACCGCCGGCGCAGCCGATGATCACGTCGGGACTCTCGCCTAATTTCTCCAAGGCGGCCTTCGTTTCCAGACCGATCACGCTCTGATGGAGCATCACCAGCGACAGCACCGACCCCAGCACATAGCGGTAGCCCGGCGTATTCACCGCCGCCTCCACCGCCTCGGAAATCGCACAGCCCAGGCTGCCGGCCGTTCCGGGATTCTCCTCCAGAATGCGACGACCGACGGCAGTCTCCGTGGAAGGCGATGGCGTCACGGACGCGCCGTAGGTCCGCATGACATCCCGGCGGTGAGGTTTCTGCTCGTATGAGCACTTCACCATGAAGACCTTGCAGTCCAGTTTGAAGAACGCGCACGCCATGGCCATCGCGGTACCCCACTGTCCGGCACCGGTCTCCGTAGTCACGCCGGTCAGCCCTTGCTGCTTGGCGTAGAACGCTTGCGGCACGGCGGAGTTCAGCTTGTGGCTGCCAGAAGTGTTGTTTCCCTCGAACTTGTAGTAGATATGGGCGGGCGTCCCAAGCGCCTGCTCCAGGAAGTACGCCCGGACAAGCGGCGAAGGACGGAACATCTTGTAGACATCGTAGACAGGCTGGGGAATGGGAATGTACTCGTTTGTCTCGTCAAATTCCTGCCGCGCCAGCTCCTCGCAGAAAATCCTGGAGAGTTCCTGCATGGTGACGGGCTGACGGGTTTCGGGATTCAGCAACGGCGCGGGCTTGACCGGCATCAGCGGTTTCAGATTGAACCACGCTTTCGGCAGTTCGTTCTCGGAAAGATAGGTCTTGTAGGGAATGTCAGTATTCATAATGGTTGCTCCTGAGTGAAATTCTTTGGAAAATAGGAAATAAAAAAGGCCGTCGCGGCGGCTCATCTTGCTTTCTCCGTCCCGACGGCTTTGTATGTCTGCGCAATAAAAAAAGCGGTTTGAGCTGCCAACCAGTTCAAACCGCCACGACTTGATCCCTGTTCCTGTTCCCGTGATCAATGCGCGCAAACGCCGGTCGTGACGGAGCATCGCCACCACCAATAGTCAACGGGATTGTGAGAAAGGATATACATCTGCTGTTTTTCCAAGAGATTTGCTGAAAATATAAGCGGTGATTTTCTTTTTGCAAGATAGACGCCCGGGGAATTTCCAAACCTGGCAAATGCCATTATCTTATGTCCACGTTTTTTTCATACGTCTTTTTTCCCGCCATGTCCCCCATCGTCCCTACATCCCTGGCCACGCCACGGCACCTGAACGCCGATGCCCCCGACACCCTGAAGTCGCAGATTCGCGCCATCTTTTCCAGCTATAACTTCTTCCGCCTGGACCTGGAGGCGCCCTGGCTGGAGAGGGTCTTCGACGCCTACCAGCAGCCGCACCGCTACTTCCATACGCTGAGCCACCTCCTGAGCATCTGCCAACTCCTGCAAAAGTTGTCCCTTTCCCAGAAAGAAACCGCGGAGTTGCTGCTAGTCGCCCTCTTCCACGATGTCTTCTGGTATCCCCAGGGGAAGGAAAACGAAAAGCGCTCCGCCGAAGTCTTTGATGTCCTGTTGCCTTCCCTAGGCGCCCCCCTGCCGGAGGAGTCCAGAAAGGCCATCCACGACATCATCCTCTCCTCCAAGAGCCAGACCCCCATCAGCGACATCGCCAGAAAATTCCATGAATGCGACTGCGATGTGCTGCTTCATGGTTCCCCCGTGGATCTCCTGGCATACGAGTTCCAGATTTTCCGCGAATTCCAGAACCTGAACATGGTGGATTACCGCAAAGGACGCGGAGGCTTCTTCGACCGATTCAGCCGGCGTTTCCCTGAATGCCGCGAAAACATGCGTTTCCTCATTGAATACCTGGAACGGCGGCGTCCCCGGGTCGGCATCTACGCAGGCTCCTTCAATCCCTTCCATATCGGACATCTCTCCATCCTCCAGAAGGCCGAACTGATGTTCGACAAGGTGGTCGTCGCCGTGGGCATCAACCCGGAAAAGCATCCGGGACGGAAAGGCGCCATCACCGACGAAGACAGCCTCCGCGTCCAGAAGCTCCTCCCCTTCCACGAGGTGGTCTTCTTCGACAACCTCATGGTGGACCTCCTGGACAAGGAATCCGAGTTCTGCGACGTCACCCTCGTCCGCGGCTTGCGGAACGGCTACGACCTGGACTATGAAATGAGCCAGCAGTGCTTCATGCAGGAGATGCGCCCGGAGACTCATTCCGTTTACATTCCCTGCGACAAGTCCCTGGAGCACATCTCCTCCTCCGCACTGCGAGGACTGCGGCTCTTCTCCTGCAACGGGCGCGACGCAATCTACTACCCGCATCTCTACGACTACTTCTACAAGTCCATCGAAGAGCTCTTCCTCTAGTATGCTCGCCTGCAAAGACCTGAAAATCTGGTTCCCCATCCGACGCGGAATCTTCAACCGCGTCTGCGGGAATGTCCGCGCCGTGGATGGCGTCACCTTGGAAATCCCCAAAGGGGAGACCCTGGGACTCGTGGGGGAATCCGGTTGCGGAAAGACAACCCTGGGACGAGGCCTGATCGGCCTGGAACACATCACCTCCGGAAGTATTGAACTGGAAGGAAAGCCCCTGGAAAGCCTGCGCGGCGCGGAACGGAAAACCGCACGCAGGAACCTCCAGATGATCTTCCAGGATCCCTTCACCTCCCTGGATCCCCGTATGAGCGCCATGGAACTGGTCACGGAAGGCCTGGAGGCATACTCCCTCTACCAGCCCGGCGAAAAGCGCGAAGAAGCTGCGGCCAGGCTGATGCGCGAGGTGGGGCTGGAACCCGAAAGCATGTACCGCTATCCCCATGAGTTCTCCGGCGGACAGCGCCAGCGCCTCTCCATCGCCCGCGCCATCTCCCTGGAGCCAGACTACATCGTCTGCGACGAACCCGTCTCCGCGCTGGATGTCTCCGTCCAGGCACAGGTCATCCGGCTGCTGGCAGAATTGCGGAAAAAACACCGCCTCTCCTATCTGTTCATATCCCACGACCTGAGCATCGTCCGTCTCATCGCCCAAAAGGTCGCCGTGATGTACCTGGGGCGGATTGTAGAGCAGGGAGACGCCAAAGAGGTACTGACGCACCCCATGCACCCCTACACCCAGGCGCTGGTCTCCGCCATCCCCGTGCCCGGCAAATCTGATCGCACAAAGCGGATTATTCTGCAAGGTGAACTGCCCAGCCCCGCCAATCCCCCCGCCGGATGCCCCTTCCATACCCGCTGTCCCAGGGCAACGGCACAATGCGCCACACAGGCACCCCGGTTGCGGGACTGCACGCAGACAGGCGATTCCACACGAAAGATTGCTTGTGATAGAATAGGATAATTTCCCAATTCCCCAACAGAAACTATACAGAAACCATCTATCCCTATACCTACCTTCTCCAAAAGGCAGGAAGGAAGAGCACCAGCATGGTATAGAGTTCCAGTCTTCCGGTAATCATCGTCACTGCCAGAAGGATTTTCGCGGACGCCCCCATCCAGTCGAAAGCGCAGGATGGTCCCACGGCGTCGATTCCCGGCCCGACGTTGCTCAAACAAGTCAGGGCCGCGCTACCGCAGGTCCCCAGGGAAGCCCCCGTCAGGCAAAGCAGCACGAAAGCCACCAGGGCAATCAAAGTAAGATAGAGCAACGCGAAGACAAATGTCTTCCGGACCAGCGTCGGCGCCAAACGGGCACCATTGAGGCGGATATCCGTCAGAGTATGGGGGAAGAGGCACTGTCTCACCTCGGCCAGCATGGCCTTTCCCAGCACCAGGATACGGGAGCACTTCATGCCGCCGGCAGTGGAACCGCCACAGCCGCAAGGGAACATGATCAGCAGCAAAATCGCCGAAATCACCGGCACTCCCCAGGCATCGAAATCGGCTGTGGTGAAGCCCGTAGTGGAAGCCAGCGATGCCACTTGAAAAGCCGCCAGTCGAAGACAGGACCCCACTGTGCGTGGCACGCCGTTCAGCCCCTCCGGGTGTCCTTCATAGAGCAACGCTGCAACCGCAACTGTCGCGATCACCACCATCCCCAGAAAGAATCGGAACTCCTCGTCCTCCCAGAAACAGAACCGTCGTTGCAGGATACTCCGCAGGAAAAGCGTGAAATTGCAGGCGGAAAGCAGCATGAAGACAATGGCGGTCCATTGCAGCGCCGCATCAGGGAATGCCGCAAAGCTGGCGTTCCGCGTAGAGAATCCGCCGGTGGAGATGGTGGACATGGCATGGCAGGCGGCATCGAAGAGATTCATTCCACAGAGCCTGTAGCCTATCGCCGCGGCAACTGTCAGCATGGCATAGAATCCCAGCACCCAGAGCACCGACTGGAAGAGCCGGGGAGTCAGCTGGTCGCTGTCCGTCTTCAATCCCGGCACTTCCGCATTGTACAAGAGGCTTCCTTTGCCGACATGCAACAACGGCAGAATCAGCAGTACAAAGAAGACGATTCCCACGCCGCCGAACCAGTTGAGCAGACTCCGCCAGAAGAGCAGTCCCTGGGGCAGTCCCTCGATACCGGCTGCCAGCACCGTGCCATCCCGCAGAATCAGTTCCGTGGAAAGGACACTCGCCCCTGTCGTGGTCAATCCCGACGCTGCCTCGAAAAGCGCATCCGGAATGGTCATCCGGGCAATCCAGCAGAAAGGCACCGCCCCTAGGATTGTCCCCACCAGCCAGGACATTGCGACGGTAGCGAATCCCTCGCGCACTCCTGTGCCGAACTCCACCTTCCGATGCCGGCAGCGCGCGATGCAAAAGAGTAGACTCCCCAGAAGAAAGGTCGCCAATGCACAGAAGGCCAGGTCTTTCCACACCCAGGCAGGATCCGGTCCGACGCCCGACACTACGGTGGAAATCCCCATGCCCACGCTGAGAAACAGCATCAACAGCGCAATCAAATGGACGATGACTTGTAAATTCATTTATGCAATTCTAAAAATCTGTGCGCCTCCCAGCGTGGGGCACAACGCACATAACACCTCACAGAGCCAATTCCTTTCTTTCCCTTTCATCCCGTTGATCTGCAAAAAAGCCGAAAGGCGTCTTGTGGGATTTGCGTGTTGTGTTCCCTCCGCCGGAAGGCGGTTCCCAAAAGGCGAGCACCGCCAGCCACTATCCGAAGAGCGCCTGGACTTTCGCCTCCAGGGAAGGTGTCACCACTGCCGCCAGGACATCACCGACCTGTAGCACCGTGCGTCCCGCAGGCGTCAAGATGTCCGTCCCCCGGAAGAGCATCGCCAGAATCAATTCCGGCGGAAGCTGACAATCCATAATCCGCTTGCCATTCAAGCGCGACGATGGTTTCAACGTGAACTCCGTCAGATAGGCCTGGCTGGCCAGCAGGCGAGAATCCATGCGGAAATTTCCGGCGTTCATCAGATGGAAGACGGTATTGGCGGAGACCAGCGTAGTATTGAAACCGCAGTCTATGACCTCCATGGCGGGAACGATGCTGATATACTCCGGTTTGTGCGTGACAGCGACCACCTTCCCCGCCCCCAGACGCTTGGCCAGAATGCACCCCAGGATATTGCCCTCGTCGTTTTCCTCCGCGCCAACGAAGGTATCGCATTTCTCAATGCCCGCCTCGCGCAGGATATCCTCGTCTGTCGCAGAGCCGACAATCACTTTGCAGGAAGCCGGAAGCTGTGCCAGAATGGCCTCGCCCTTCTCCTCGGAAGGCTCAATTAGACGCACTTCCCACCCCTGCTCCAACGCGCCATCCACAATCAACTTGCCCAGCCTGGTCGCCCCGGAAATGACGACCAGGGAATGTTTCGTCAGCGTCCTGGGGGAAATGCACTCCAGGAAGGCCTGGATGTCCCGGCGACGTCCCGCCACATAGAGCTTGTCCCCCGCCTGCAATCTTGTCTGCCCATGGGGATTCATCAGACGCTGTCCCCGGACCAGCGCGGCGAAACGGATATTCTCCATGACCTCGCGCCAGGGAAGCTCCATGATCTTCTGTCCCGCCAACGGCGATTCCCCTTCAATGCTGATGGTGATGATGCCAGCTTCAGGATGCGAGAGCCGCGCGTTGTCCAATATCATCCTGCGCGGAAGCACGTCCAGCACTTTCGTTGCACATTCCGCCGGCGAGGAAAAGGTCCGTCCCAGCCCGTAGCTCTCCTGCGTCAATCCTGCGGATTCATCGAAAAGTTCCGTAGAATAAAGTCGGCAAATGACTTGCTTCACCCCGAAATGCCGGGCGATCTGGCAGGCCAATACATTGGAGGGCTCGTCGCCGCTGACCGCCAGAAAGACGTCCGTCCGGGCGATGCCGGCCTCCTGCATCAGCCGGACATCCGTGGCGCTGCCATGCAGCGTCATGACATCCAGCTTGTCGTGCAGATCATCCACGCCATGGGGCGAAGAATCAATCAGCGTAACATCATGCCTGGCCGCGCTGAAATGCGCAGCCAGAAGCCGTCCCAATTCTCCTGCCCCGATGACGATGATCTTCATAGGCAATTACTGCAATTCGTTCTGCTTGGCAACCAGAAGGTCCGCGCCGTACATCTTGCGAAGCTTCGGCTTCTCGATCTTGCCCGTGGGATTCCGGGGGACTTCCGCAAAAATCACCTTGCGGGGACGCTGATAGCGCGGCAGCGCAAGGCAGAAATCGTTGACCTGCGCTTCCGTCAGTTCAAAGCCGGGCTTGACCTCAATGATGGCAGTGGCAATTTCGCCCAGACGCGCATCCGGAAGGCCGATGACCGCCACGTCCTTGATGGCATTGTTCTTGCGCAGGAAATCCTCAATCTGGACGGGATAGAGGTTCTCGCCGCCCGTGATGATCACGTCCTTCTTGCGATCCACCAGATAAATGAAGCCGTCCTCGGATTCCTTCGCCATGTCGCCGGTGAAGAGCCACCCGTCCTTCAGGACTTCCTTGGTGGCCTTCTCGTCCTTGTAGTAGCAAGTCATGACGCCATCGCCTTTCAGCGCCAATTCGCCGACTTCGCCGCGTTTCACGGGGTTGCGCTTTTCGTCCACGATCATCGTCTGCCAGCCATAACCGGCCACGCCAATGGCGCCCACATGGTCGATGTTCTCAATGCCCAGATGCACTGCCCCAGGGCCGATGGACTCGCTGAGGCCGTAGTTGGTGTCGTAATCGTGGTTGGGGAAGTAGCTCTTCCAGCGCTTGATGAGGCTGGGGGGAACCGGCTGTGCGCCGATGTGCATGAGACGCCACTGGCTCAGATGGTAGTTGCTCAACTCGATTTCGCCGCGCTCGATGGCATCCAGGATATCCTGCGCCCAGGGAACCAGCAGCCACACGATGGTGCACCGTTCCTGCGAAACCGTGCGAATGATCCATTCGGGCTTGACGCCCTTCAGAAGAACCGCCTTGCCGCCGACCAGGAAGCTGCCGAACCAATGCATCTTCGCGCCCGTATGATAGAGCGGCGGAATGCACAGGAAGACATCGTCGCGTGTCTGGTGATGGTGATTCTGCTCGACCTTGCAGGAGTGCATCAGGCTACGATGCTGATGGACAATGGCCTTGGGGAAGCCCGTGGTTCCGCTGGAGAAATAGATGGCGGCGTTGTCGTTGTCCGTCAGTTTGACTCCTGGCGCCTTGTCGGAGCAATAGCTCACGAGGCTGTAGTAGGGTTCGGCAAAAGTGGGGCAGTCGCCCCCCACATAGAGAAGCGTGCAGGGGCGCGGCAGGTGGTCGCAGATGGCCTCCACGCGCCCCACGAACTCCGGTCCGAAAATCAGCATATCCACGTCCGCCAGATCCAGGCAGTAGCGAATGTCATCGGGAGTATAGCGGAAATTCAGGGGAACCGCCATGCAACCGCTCTTGAGGATGCCGAAATAGATGGGAAGCCATTCCAGGCAGTTCATCAGAAGAATGCCCACCTTCGCGCCACGGGGCATACGACGGGTCAGGAGGAAATTCGCCAGACGATTCGCCTTGGCGTCAAATTCCGACCAGGTCATCTCCGAACGGAAGGAATCCACGGGACTGGACTCGATCAGCGAGTATTCACGCCAGGATGTGTGGCGCTTCTCCAATTCCTGCGGGTTGATTTCCACCAATGCCACGTCAGAACCAAATTCACGGGCATTTCTCTCTAGGATCTCTGTAATGGGCATTTGTTTGTCTCCTGGTCTGGGTAAATTGCGTATTTTCCATAGTATATAGGGCTTTGCGGAGTTTTTCCGCCGTATCGGCAAAAATCAATCCCCAGTCCCCATCAAGCCAATGCGGAGCGCAACGTCCAAGTACACAGAGACTCTCCTGTTCGAATTCCCGTCAATGCCATCCGCCCTCAATTGAGGCGCAAGCCCCGGAAAAACATCAACTCTGGACACGCAGGAAACATAAGCATATCATTCCCAAACAAAAAAGGCTGCCGCCAACCTTGACTGGAGGTTCGCGACAGCCCTTCTCGACTTCAGACTATCCTCGGGAACAGATTATTTCTTTTCCTTGTAGGGACTGTCGCAGTTGAACCAGATGTTGGTCGTGCCGTTCTGCTTCGTGACATAGATGCTGTCCTCGCAAGCGGCATGGCCGTCCATGTAGAGCTGGTTGGCGCCACCGCCGTGGGCCTTGCGTCCCGCGAGGGAAACATGGTCCGTCTGGTAGAATTTACGGCTCTGGGTGCCGCGGGAAGGATCCGCCACATTCATCCAGGTCATGTACCAAGTATCGGCCAGGACGGTGGTCATGCTGGGGAACTTGGAGATGACGGAAAACTTGGATGCCCATTTGCCGCCGTTGTTGGCGGCCCCGTAGGGATCGATATAGAAGTTGTAGCCGTAGCTCTGATGGCAGACGCAGTAGTCATAAACGAAGTGACTGCCGATGGTCTCCGTGCCGGCAGAGGGCTTGAAGGATTCGCCGTCATTGGGGCACTTCAGCATCTTGGTGAACTGCTGCGCCTGGGTATCGCGGGCAGCGCCGGTCGCCAGCGTGGTATATCCTGTGTAGTAGGCATAGAACTCCGCAAAGGCCCGCGGATACTGATTAAGGCGGCCGTTGCTCTGTTCGCCCTCGGGCATGGCGTAGTCATCGTAATCATCGATGTACATGAGCCACTGCAAACCGACCTGCTTCATGTTGTTGGTGCAGCTGATGGAACGGGCCTTCTCACGAGCCTTGGAGAGCGCGGGCAAAAGCATGGAGGCGAGAATCGCGATGATGGCGATCACGACCAGCAGCTCAATCAGGGTGAAGTTTCTTTTCATGGTAATGAGTGATTTTGGGAAGGAAATGAAAAGGTCGCCGAAACGACCGGGAACAACAGGAAAAAATCTCAAATTCGGGACTTTTCCATATTATAGGAAAAAAAACAGAAAACTCAACACCATTCCTTCTCAAACAGCAACATTAAATTGTCTCAATAGGTCTTTGCATCCAATGCCCGTTCCGTGCCGTCGCCCTCCTGCCGTTCCCTGGCGTTTCGCCGCACCGCGCCTGGGGTGACGCCATATTTTTCCATGAATTTACGATGAAAAGCAGTAGTGCCGGAGAAATTCACCTCGTTTACAATCTGTTCAATGGAAAACATCGTCCGTTGCAACAGACGATAGGCGCTCTCCAGTTTCAGGCTGTTCTGATACTGCAAGGGCGGCAAAGGAAAATACTTCTTCCACTCTCGGAAGAAGGTGGCCCGCGAAAATCCGCGTTCCTGCGCGATGGCCTCGAAATCAATATTTTCATTATAGTGGATTTGTATCCATCCCGCAATATCCACGATCTTTTCCTGCAGCCTTTGCGGTTGCACCGGCTTCCAGCGTTCGTAGTAGAGTTCCCGATATAGCTGGAAGCAGATCCAGTCCATCCGATCCACCATGCCCGGCAGCGCCAGACGGGAGAAGCATTTTCGGAACTCCTGAACCAGCCTTTCGATTTCCGGCGTCATGCGAATGCCAATGCAGGGTTCCTCGGAATAGAGCCCCATGGCCTTCAGCAGCGGCATCACCTCGTCCGCCCAGGCAAAGGAAATCACGTCCCGGCGCCCTTTTCCCAGCGTCTGCGTTTTCGCCCCCGAATACTTGAACGCCACATTGGGGAAAGGCACGGAAATCTTCCGGTCGTTGACGATATCCGGGCAGAGGGAATCCTCCGATGCCAAGCGCAGGCAAACCTCCAGCATGTTCGGCGGCACCCTGGAGCAATTCCCGTCCAGCAAAGCGCGATGACAGATGTAGATATACTTCACCTGGAAGGGAAAACTCCCCTGTCGGGGAAGCGTGGCGATTTCATTGTTGAACCATTGCATGGGATGAACCTCAAACAAAAAGCCCCGAAGCGAAAACACCTCGGGGCTTTAAAATGACTGGTGCGCGCAACAGGACTCGGACCTGTGACCTCCACCGTGTGAAAGTGGCGCTCTAACCAACTGAGCTATGCGCGCATTTGCGTAATGCGAGGTACTATAGCCGGATTCCGGGAAATTTCAAACGGCGTCCGCGCAAAAAACGGACGCCGAAGGATGAAACAGCCTATTTCGCGGTCGCGTCGTCGAAATAGACGTGCACCAACACGCCCCATCCGGGCTGGATGATGTTGCTGTCGCTGGGATGGCGATTGAAGTCAATCTCGTAGTTCGCGCCTTGGGCATGGACGGTCACGCGGGAAGGTTGCTTGCGCCACACGGGCTTGCATTCCACCGGGGCAGTCAGGTTCTTGTTGACGATGATCATCCAGCGGCTGCCGTCCTGCTCATGAGTGAATTCGCCCACCAGCCAGTTGCCCGGAATGTCGGAGACTAGGCTCTGCTCGTCGGCCTCGGGAACCTGCTCGTCCGTTTCCGGAACCGTGCTGCCAAAATGATAGACGCGATCGCTATTCAAGTGGTTCAGGACGTGCGCATAGTTCTGGACCGTGAGGTTGACCAGTCGCAGGTCATACCAGACCTGTGTGCGATTCATGAAGGGATCCAGCGGGGCATTGTACCATCCGGGACGGTCGCTAGGCATATAGGTGAACCAGGAGAGTCCGCGCGCACCGTAGGCCAGGGCGGCGAAGGCCTGGTGGGCCAGGTTCACGGGATCGGGCTTGGCGTAGTAGCGGTGCTGGATGGAAAGTCCGCAGAACCACCACTGCTTGTTGTATTTCTGCGCATATTTGCGGTGAATGCCGAAGCAACTGTAGAGAGTGGAGCGAATATAGCCGTCATGGTAGAAGTTATACTGGTCGAAACCGGAGATGGGGTAGTCGCTGGCATATGCGCGCTCCACATGGCGCTCGTAGGAATCCGGGATGTAACGCCAAGGCTCGGTGCTGTTGGAAAGCAGATTCATGTAGGCCAGTTTTTCCGGCGCCAGCTCCTTCATCAGAGTCCCCATGGCGAAAAGCCCCGGAAGTTCGTTGTAGAAGGGCTCGTCCTTGACGTAGTATCCGAGGACGGCGTCGTTGTCCTTGTACTTCTGCACGATGGGCAGGATGTCCTTGCGCCACTGCTCCACGTCAGGATTCTTCCAGTCCCGGTTGCTCATGGCGTTTCCGTCCATGTACAAGGCCTTCATGCCGGCCTTGCCAATGGCCTCCAGCTGCTGGTCGTTGACAGCGAATCCGGCGATGGAGAATCCACAATCCTTCATCTCCTGATAGAACTCCACGGTGTTGGCCTTTTCGCGGGCGGAGCCCACCCATCCCCACGCCATGATGGGGAAAGTCTCCTCTGCGGTAAGAACACCGGCAATGGCCAAACTAAAGACGACGGCAAGAATCTTTTTCATGGTCAGTTTCCTCCAAAAGGCAATTGCAAAAACATGCAACTACCTCGCTGTTTTGCTTTTTTCAAGAACCTGCTGATGCAGGTCGTTACCGAAAGAATCCATTGTCACGATGGCGGGGAAGTCCTTCACGTCCAACGACCAGATGGCCTCAGGAGAACCGAACTCCTCCAAAAAGTGGACGCCCGCCACACGCACCACGGCGGCGGCCAGGACCTGCGCCGCGCCTCCCACGGCCGAAAGATAGACTCCGCCCTGCTCCATCAGCGCCTGGCGTGTCCGAGGTCCCATCCCGCCTTTGCCGATGACCGCGCGAACGCCGAAGCGCCGCATGACCTCGCCCTGGTAGGCTTCTTCCCTCGCGGAAGTCGTAGGTCCGGCGGCAGTCACGCGCCACTGGCCATTCTCCCGGATGATGACCGGCCCGCAATGGTAGAGCACACCGCCCGCCAGCGCCAGCTCCTTCGGCAGCGTGGGCGCGGAATCCCCGCCCGCCAGGAATTTGTGCGCGGCATCGCGCGCGGTGTAGATCCGTCCGAAAATCCGGACTTCATCCCCAAGGCGGAGTTTCCGGACATCCTCGTCGGAAAGCGGTGTATGCAAATGGTAGAGCATCGTCTCTTCTCCCGTTCCAGCGCGACTATTTTTCTTCAGTCGGACGCGGGATCTGGTAGATGACCTCGCCTTCCTTGGCCAGCCCAAACTTGTCTCGCGCCACGCTTTCAATGGTCTCCCGGTCCCCGCGCTTCAGCTTGTCGATCTGCTGGTCCATGTCCGCCAGTTGTGCCTTGAGCAGCTCCACCTGTTCCTGTGCCTGGCGAAGCTGCTCCTGGAGACTGCCCTTCTCCGCCACAGGCGGCGCCAAAAGGAAGACGCAAGCCAGAATCACCAGACAGGCGAGAAAAATCAGAACGACATCCGCAGTTTTCATGGTCGGGAAACTATTGTTCGTCAAAATAGACGTGAATGAGTGCGCCCATGCCGGGACGGAAGATATTGGTATCCGCAGCGCGACTGAAATCGTCTTCGCCTTTCCGGTTGACAAAATGTATTTTGATCCTGGAAGGCTGCTTGCGCCAGATGGGCTTGCACTCCACAGGGGCGTTCAGGTTCTTGTTGACAATGATCAGCCATCGGCCGCCATCCTGCTCATGAGTGAATTCGCCGATCAGCCAGTTGCTGGAGCCTTCCATGCCGGAAATCAGACTATCCGCATCGGGCGCAGGCACACGCTCGTCCGTTTCGGGAACCGTGCTGCCGAAATGATAGACGCGATCGCTCTTCAGGTGATTCAGGACATACGCGTAGTTCTGGATGGCGCTGTTGATGTATTTCAGGTCATACCAGGTATGGGTGCGCTGCATGAAATCGTCCAGGGGAGAATTGTACCACCCGTTCTTCTGCACGGGAAGATAGGTGAACCAGGAAAGTCCGCGCGCACCATAGGCCAAGGCGCTGAACGCCTGATGCGCCAGCTGGGTGAAAGTGGGATCCGCATAATAGCGATGGGCGATGGAAAGCGCGCAATACCACCACTGCTTGCCATGTTTCAGGGAAAGCTCGCGGTGGATCTCCATGCACTTGTAGAAGGTAGGACGCATAAAGCCGTCAAAATAAAAGACGTATTGGTCAAAACCGGAGGAACTGTAGTCGCTTCCATAGATGTGGTCCGTGTAGTCATAGTAGTTCCGGGGAGCAAAATGGGAAGGGCTCGCGCTGTTGGGCATCGGGAACAGGTTCATGTAGGCCATTTTTTCCGGTGCCAGCTCCTTCATCAGTTTGCCCATCGCAAGAACACCATCCACTTCAGGTTCGTTGGGTTCGTCCTTGACATAGTATCCGAAAACAGTGTCGTTGTCCTTGTATTTCTCCACAATGGGCTGAATGTCCTTGCGCCACTGTTCCACATCGGGGTTCATCCAGTCCCGGTTGCTCATGGCCTTGTCATTCGTATAGAGGACCTTCATGCCTGCCTTGCCAGCTGCCTCGATCTGCGCATCGGCGCCCGCAAAGCCCGCGATGGAAAAGCCGCACTCCTTCATCTCCTTGTAGAGCGCGGGAGAATTCGCCTTTTCGCCGGCCCATCCGACCCATCCCCAGGCCATGATGGGGAAAGTCTCCTCCGCGGCAGAAAGAGTGCAAGACATCAGAGCGCAGACGAGGCAAGCGAGGAAGGCAAGCGCAGAAGTCGCCTGGGTCACGTTTCGCCCTTTCCAGACATTTTGCTCCAAGCGCCCCCCACCCAGCAAGGCTACGGCGCCCTCCATCGCATCGCAGCAGGCGACGTCTTGACGCATCCGCGGAAAGACGTCGCCGAAATTCCTGAAAAACGTCTTCCCATGGACCTTTGCAATTATCGAAAGAACTTTTTTCATAGTGCGTTGTCAAGTGGGATGGCCTAAAGATTGTATTTCAGAATATACCACAGCGCGGCAACACCGTCCTTCCAGCCGATCTTCTTCCCGGCGTCGTATGGTCTGGGGGTGTAGTCGATGGGGACCTCGTAGATGCGGGCCTTGGCCTTGGCCAGCTTCGCTGTAACCTCTGGCTCAAAGCCAAAGCGGTTGCATTCCAACGTGAAGCTCTTGAAGATGTCCGCGCGAATCATCTTGTAGCAGGTCTCCATGTCGGTCATGTGGAGATTGGCGCAGAAATTGGAGAAACGCGTCAACCATTGGTTCCCCTTGTAGTGCCAGAAGGAATCCACCAGATAGCAGTTTCCGGAATAACGGGAACCGAAAACCGCCTCCGCCTTCCCCTCCTCGATGTATTTCAGCATCTTCGGGAATTCCTTGGGGGAATACTCCAGGTCGGCATCCTGGATGATCATCACATCGCCTGTGATTTTCGCCTGGGCGGTGCGAATACCGGCGCCCTTCCCCTTGTTGGTCTCGTGATGGCAGATCACCAGGTCTTTCGAGGCCGGCATGGCATCCAGAATCTCCCGGGTACCGTCCGTGGAACAGTCGTCCACCACCACCATTTCCAGATTCGGCACGCCGCATTTGCGCACGGATTCAATGACACTGGCAATGGTATTGACTTCGTTGTATACGGGAATAATGACAGAGAGTTTCATGATTTTACAGCGTATAGGACCATTCCAGCAATTGGCGGGCAATCTCGTCACGGCGTTTTCCGCGATCGCTGCCGCTCACGCCCATGAGCAACACCATGCGTTTCTTGCCTTCGCGCTCGCAAGTGAGCGCGATGCAATATCCGGCGCCATCCGTGAAGCCCGTCTTCAAGCCCGTGACGCCGGGCACTTTGCCACGAAGAAGCTTGTTGGTGGAATTGACATCAAAGGGATTCTTCTTGTCTGCACGCAGGCGGGCCATTGGCGTCCCCGCCCATTTCATGATGGCGGGATACTGCATAGCCCGCACCGCCAGATAGGCGATCTCCAGTGCCGTGCCCGTGTTCTCCTGACGACCGCTGGCCGCATTGACGGGCAGGCCGTTGGCGTTGTTGAAATGCATATTGTTCAGTCCAAGCTCCTTAGCCCGGGCGTTCATCTTCTCCGGGAAGCCCTTGGCATCGCCGCCATTCAGATAGCGTCCCACCATATAGGCGCAGTCGTTGGCGCTGCAGATCATCATGCACATCAAGAAATCATCCAACGTATAGACCTCGTTAGTGTCCAGAAAGACACCCTTGATGCCATTACGCTTGAAGTAGGCGCGATCGTCGTTCGTGATCGTCATCGTCGTCTGCAGACTCTGCTCGGGATGGGCGGCAAGGTGCTCCATCAGCATCGTGGCAGTCAGCAACTTGGTCAAGGAGGCGATGGGATGTACGCCGGAGGCATCCTTTTGCCAAAGAACGGCATTGGTGTTCAGGTCTATGACCAGTCCGGAACGAACCTCCGCCACCGCTTTCTTGACTGCGGGAGTCAACTCCTTCTCCGTCACTTGAAAAAAACCCTTGTGATAGGGCCCCAAGGCACCGCGGGCTGCCTGCGCAGGAGGCGTCGCTGCCTGCGCAGGAGGCGTCGCTGCCTGCGAAACAGGAGGCTTTGCCACGGGAGCGACAGGGGGCTTTCCGGCGGACGGGGCTACGAGCGGCGCAGGAGGCTGCGCAGCCTGGGCCGGCTGCACGGCTGGTTGCGCAGGCGCATTTTCCTCAGGCTGGACCGGAGTCTGCTCCTGTTCCGGAGGAAGATTCCCTTCCTTGGGAGAATCCTCCTGACGAAGCATGAACCAGATCAATCCATGCAACAGGATGACAATCGCGACAATGATGTAGACGCCTAGCTTTTTCATGAAATCATCCAAAGGTAATGGAATCCGCACTCGCCGCAGGCTTCCGTGGCTTCCGCGGATTCTTCGCGGGCTCCACAGGCAGGAACACGGCATTCGATTCATAGAAAGTCGCGCCCGGCTCCGCAGGAGGCGCCATGACCACCGGCGTCTCCGCCTGGACGGGGCCAGTTGCGCCCTCGTTCAGCGCAGGAGAATTCTCCGGCGCATTGGGAGAGGCGACGCTCTTCTTGCGTGGGCGACGCCGTTTGGACGAGACCGGAACTTCCGTTGCCTCCTCAAAAACCGGAGCTTTCCTTTTTTCGTCGGCAACAGGCGCGGACGCCTTTCCCGCAGCGGTGTTCTTGCGTTGCCGGCCCGGATGTTCCGCCTTCGGAGCCTCACCCTTGGTCAGCGGAATCAGTCCGGAATACAAGGGCTTTTCCCCTTCCGCCTCCTCTCCATGGGAGATGGCGGGGCGTTGCAGCGTCTCTTCCCACTCCTCCGGTTCGTCGTCTTCGTCAAAGGCATTGAAACGCGGCGAAAACTCCGGCAAGTCCGCCAGAAGCTGGCTGTCCCATCCGAAGAGCTGGACCACCAGCGCGAAGAGAGCCCGTCCATAACGGTATTCCGGATGATTCAGGAAACGGGTTGCCACGGGTTTCCGCAGAAGACGCGGCACAAGCCCAACAATCTGCAATGTGCGCTCCGAAAGCATCCGCGGAACGGTGATGCCTTCAAAAACAATGCCCAGCGCCTGGTGCGCCAGCGGATCGCTGGCCGCATTGCCCTCCCAGAACTCCGCAGGCTTCTCCGGATTGAGCGCACTCATGAGGAACGGCAGGGCAATGGTGGAAAGAGCAAGTCCACGAGAATTGGAATAACGTCCGCGGCGAATGGCCTCGCCCCGCAATTTCAGCAGATGGCGCATCATCTGGCCCTCCTGTTCCTCCCAGGAGTCGTCAACGGTCGGCCAGAACTCCTTCAGGAATCCGTGGTCGTGCATCACCTGCAAGGTGTGGTCGCAGAAAGGATTGGCCAGAAGTTTCAGCAACTCCTCAAAAAGACGGGCAGGACTGGCCAGGCGAATCGCGGAGGCATTCGCCCGGATCACTGCCTCCAGCGTGGGTTCCAGGCGGAATCCGCACTGTCCCACCAATTTCAGCGCCCGAAGCATCCGCACAGGATCCTCCGCCATGCGCTCGGCGGGTTTGCCAATGCACCGGACCACGCCTTTCTTGATGTCTTCGTAGCCCCCTGAGAAATCAATGACGCCACGGTGCCCCGTGACATCGAAATAGAGCGCATTCACCGTGAAATCCCTGCGTTTCGCATCGTCCTCCAGAGTGCCAAAGCAGTTGTCATTCCAAATCATCGGGCCGTCGTCATGCTTGCGTCCCTGGCGCTCCTGCTCGTTGGGCTGACGCCGGAAGGTAGAGACTTCGTAGAGTTCCCCGCCGCCATATACATGCGCCAGCCGGAAGCGGCGACCGATTACGTGGCAACGACGGCGACCGAATACGGCACGAACCTGTTCTGGCGTGGCGCTGGTGGAGATATCATAGTCCTTGGGAGTCTTGCCCAGGAGGAGATCACGGATTGCTCCGCCCACGATATACGCCTCGTAGCCGGCACGGACCAATTCCCGCACAATCCCCACGGGAGTGGGATCCAATGCCTTGCGCAAACCCTCCAGAACTGAATTGGGAACCTTCTCTGACATGACAATCAACTCGACGCCGCAAAAATTCGCGGCCTTTCAAAAAAGTACTGGCTGGGCCACTGGCCCGAAGGAACGCCGATGGATGGGACAGGGCCCCAGTTTCGCCAACGCAGCCAAATGCTCGGCCGTGCCGTAGCCCATGTTCCTAGCAAAACCATACCCGGGATAACGACGGTCCATCTCTTCCATCAGATGGTCCCGATAGGTCTTCGCCAAAATGCTGGCAGCGGCAATGGAAGCGGACTGGGCGTCGCCTTTGACTACGAATTGCACCGGCAACGGAAACGGCTTGAAGCCCAGGCCGTCCACCAGAACCATCTGCGGCGCAGGATCTCCCAGGGAAATCGCCGCCTCTCGCATGGCATCCTGCGTTGCACGCAGGATGTTCACCCGATCAATCTCCTCCGGGGAACGCTCTACAATCACATAGCGGACCCGCGAATCCGCCTTCAAGGCTGCAGCCAGCTCGTCGCGACGCTTAGCAGTCAGCTTCTTGGAATCGTTCACCGGAAGGGAAAACTCCTCCGGCGGCAACGGAAGCATCACCGCCGCCACCACAACCGGCCCGGCCAACGGCCCGCGACCGACCTCGTCTACTCCGGCCACACGCTCCACCCCAAACGATGTCTCTAAACGAAATGGCTCCGCAATGCCCGACATGGCTGAACACTAGAAGTAATTGCAAAGGTCGCTTTGCCCGCTTTTCGCTCTTCGGGACATTTCCTCAAAGCCTGTCCTCCCCAGCCTTTGCGAAGGAGGATCCAGGCGCGCTTGAAACAGAATGTCTCCGAAATCCCGGAAAAGTGCCTTCAAATGGACTTTTGCAATTTCCTCACTCGAAAAGGCCGGAAAACTAGACTCTATGCGGCCGCCAAGGCCGCAAAAAACGCAAAAAGAGGCACAAAATCCTTTATTTAAGGACCTTATGCCTCTCTTTGAGCAGAATGACGAATCACTCTAGAATTTATGCATTCACGTCCCGGGACTTGACCTTGGCAGCCTTGCCCACCTGGTCACGCAGGTAGTACAGCTTGGCGCGACGGACTTCGCCCAGACGGGTCACGCGGAAGGAAGCCACGAGGGGGGAGTGGACGGGGACGACACGCTCGACGCCCTGGCCGGCGCGAACGCGGCGCAGAGTGATGCTGGAAGTGATGCCAGTGCCATTCTTCGCGATGATCACACCAGCGAAGTTCTGGGTACGCTCCTTGCCGCCTTCCTTGATGCGGAAACCAACCTCGACGGTGTCACCGATGTGCATTTCCGGCAGGTCGCTCTTCTGATTCTCCTGGCGGATCTTTTCAATCGTGTTCATAAGTAAGTAACTCCTTACGGTAACGTTATGAGTATTCAACAAAAATCACAACAAATCCGGACGACGGCTGACCGTGCGCAAGACACGCTGCTCAAGCCGCCAAGTCGCAATCTCCTGGTGGTTGCCAGAAAGAAGAATCTCCGGAACCCGCATCCCCTTGTAGTCCACCGGACGGGTGAACTGAGGATACTCCAGCAACGGCTCGTTGCCGAAGGACTCCTCGTCGGAGGAGACGTCGTTGCCCAGGGCGCCGGGAAGCAGACGAACCACGGCATCCGTCACCACGCTGGCGGCAATGGCGCCGTTGGTCAGCACGTAGTCGCCAATGGACAGCTCCTCGTCCATCAGGCACTGTCGGGCGCGCTCGTCAATGCCCTCGTAATGTCCGCAGACCAGAATGAGGTGCGACAGCGTTGCGAAACGGCGGGCGGTCTGCTGGCAGAAAGGCTTCCCCTGGGGCGTCATCAGGACGACACGGGCATCCGGAGTCCGCAGGTCCTGAAGGCACTCAAAAAGAGGTTCGGGACGGAGGACCATTCCTGCACCGCCGCCGTAGGGAGTGTCATCGACGGTCTTTCTGGCGTCGTGGGTGTAGTCCCGCAGGTCCACCAGGTTGATCTTCACGATCCCTTCCTTCCACGCCCGACCGATGACAGACTCGGAAAGAACTCCCTTGCAAATGGAAGGGAATAAGCTGACAATGTCAATCTGCATGATGGGGAGGGGAAATCAGTCGTCCATGACATCCACGGTCACGTGGAGCCGGTTCCGCGCGGCGGCGCTGGAGACCAGCGTGCGCAGCGCAGTGATGGTCTTGCCGCTCTTTCCGATGATCTTGCCGATGTCCTTCTTGAAGCAATGGACCTGGATGATCGTCAGGTCGCGCTTCTCTGCCAGCCCCAGGGTGACCTGCTCCGGCTTGTCAACCAGGGAAGACACCACATAGCTCACAAAATCCTGGAGGCTTTTCAGAGCTTCAGGAGAAGGCGCCGCAGTCTCCGGAGTGGCGGAGACGGACGCATCGGCTTCGACGGCGGGCGCATCCACCATCGGCGGAAGCGTACCCGCCTCCTTGGCTTCATTGCCAAAGAGACGTTTCAGGAAAGAGAGGCCCATTATGATACGGTAGCGGGAAAAAGCTTATTCAGCGGCGGGAGCCTCGACCTCGGCGGCGGGGGCTTCCTCGACGGCCTTCACGGCCTTGGGAGCGGGAGCGGCATTCTTGACGGGCTCGCGACGGGCCGGGAAGGGCTTGCCGTTCTTCACGCGGTTGTAGATGGCCTGGACGGTCGGAGAAGGCTGGGCACCCTGGGAGACCCAGTACTCCATGCGCTCCACGTTCAGCTTCTCGCTGTCGTGGCGGGGATCATAGACACCGATGTTCTCAATGAAACGACCATCACGGGGAGAACGGGCATCAGCCACCACAACGCGCCAGCAGGCGGCGCTCAAGGCGCCAGTACGACGAAGACGAATCTTGACAGACATTCTAATTTCCTAAACTAGGGATTCTATGGGTATGGTAACAAAAAATCGCTTTTACGACGTGGTAAACGCGGTAATATATCCCCTTTTTCCAGTACCGCAACCCCGTCCCGAAAATCCAAGACACTTCCGGACAGAAAAGAGCCTAGGAGCCCAGGAGCCTAATTGTGCCTTCAGCCGGGTGATTTCCGCGGCCAAGGCATTGATTTTCTTTTTTTTGCTCCAGGACGACTCCATTCCGATTCCATCGTAGCAGCAAGCGTGCAGCGGTCGTTCTTTCGCGGATCCCGCCGTTTTGCACAAATCCTCGTCCCGTCTTCGCCAAGTGCACCATCATCCGGTCGCCCAGCACATCGTAAAAAAAAGCTGCCTTGGAACCATGATCGATTCCGCAGCAGCCGCTTCTTGCTTAATATGACCGTCAGCCGATCTTAGTCAACGGTGATGGCCTCGACGGGGCATCCACCGGCGCAAGCGCCGCAGGAGACGCACGCAGCCTCGTCCACAGCAGCCTTGTCGCCATTCAGCTTGATGGCACCGACGGGGCAGGTGCCCTCGCAGGCACCGCAACCCATGCACTTCTCGACATCAACTTTAGCAGCCATTGTTATGATCCTCCAAAAAAGGGGTTGTGATTTGCCCGGCGCCGAAACGCCAAGCGGGGATTGCCGGGGCTTTTACAAAAGCCACAGCCATTAAGATAAAGCCGAAAGTCTATTTTGCCAAGTCCTGGCAAGCTTTGAAGATTGTTTCGAAGAGCGGTTCAACCTGCTCGACGCTCAGACTGGAGAAAGCCACGCGGAGATTTTCGCATCCGATGGCGATGCATCCGGCACCGTATTTCTGCAGCAGGTGGCGTCGGACCGCATCGGCCTTCAACTTGGCGAAGTGGACGCACATGAAGTATCCGCTGTTGTACGGATACGGCTCGAAGAACTCGGCGTATTCGGGATGCCTTCCGAAGACCTCGACCACCTTCTCGTAGCGTTCGTGCATGGCGTCCACGCACTTCTGGCGCTGGGCGTAGAAGTCCGGGTTGGTCAGCGCGGTGGCGACCAGCTTCTGGGAAAGCGCGGAACCGTTGCTGATGACGGCGCGGACAACGCCGGCCGCCTTTGCCTCCATGGCCGTGAAGAGAGGGCTGCCCTCCCCGGCGCCGCCGATGGCGAAGGAGATGAATCCCACGCGGAGTCCCCAGACATAGCATTCCTTGGTGGCGGCATCCGCCTTGATGGCCATCAGGTTCCGGGATTTGCCGGCGATTTTGCAGAAGAGGGACTGGTGCATGGCGTCCGGCGCGTAGAAGAGACCGTAGTAGGCGTCATCCACCACGGCGACCACCTTGACCCCGCGTTCGGCGGTCTTCAGCAGAATGTCCGCCAACGCCTGTCCTTCCGCCTCGTTGGGCGTATAGCCGGTGGGGTTGTTGGGGAAATTCAGGATGACCACGATCTTCTGTCCGGCGGGGACCTTGTCCAGATGGGCGGTGAAATCCTTCAGGTTGATGTGGTCGCCCTCGAAGAAGGTGAAAAACTCCAGATTGGCCTGGAGACGGTCCTCGAAGTTCAGCAGATAGTTGTCCCAGTTCAGATTGGGCATGAGGACGGTGTCTCCGGGATTCACGAAGAGGTCGCCCACCAGGGAGAGCGCATGGGTCAGGCCGTTGGTGACCACTGGCAGGGAGAAAGCCGTCCCATTCAAAGAGGGGTTGTCATGGAGGATCTTCGCCTTCCAGGCTTCGCGCAGGGGCTTCTGGCCGTAGGAAGGCGCATAGAGCAGCGCGTCGTTGGGAGAAATGCCGGGAAGGGAGTCCATGACGCAAGGCAGATTCATGGCGACCTTGCCATCCAGCGCAGTGCCGATGGTCGCATTGAAATTGGTGGCCAGCTTCTTCGCCTCGGCGGACTGGCTCAAAATGCCCTTGCTCGGGAAATAGATGCGCTTGCCCAGTTCCGACAGCACCTCGAAAGCAACCGGATTCACTGAGCGGATCTGCTCGTTCAATTGTTCTGCGAGTTCATTCATGGGAATTCACTCCTTTGTCTAGGCCTCTCCGGATTTCTCTCCGCATGACATACACGGAGACAACACGCGCTGCCCCGAATCCCCGGGGAAAAAACATTCAAAGCCGCAATTCTCAAGGAAAACAACATAATTTAACGCGCTTTTCCCTCCCCGTAAAAAGGAATGGATTACATTACAACAGTTTCTCTTTCTTTTCCCACGTCCTTTATCGAATATCTATGAAATCCATCTTGCCTGCCCTGTTCTTTGCGACCGCCTCCCTCTTTGCCGCCGAAACCGTCGGCTTCATCAACATGGAGAAGGTCTTCAACGACTATTACAAGACCGTCACCGAAAACATCAAGTTCGAGGAAACGCGGCAAAAATTCGTCACCGCCCTCACCGTCCTCCAGGGCGAGTTCGAAAACACCCGTCAGGAATACGAGAAAGCGATATCCGATGCCGAGAATGACCTTCTGAGCGACTCCGCCCGCGCAGAAGCGGCGCAGAAAGCCCGGGTCCTGGAAGCCCGCCTGGAGCAGAAGCACGACGAGACCCTGGAGTTCCGCCAGAACGGCATGGCGGAGATTGAAGGGAACCAGCAGCAAGCCACGCAGCTGTTAATCGACGACCTCCAGGCGCAGCTCACCAAATATGCGGCGGAGCGCGGCCTGGAGATGGTCTACGAGACTTCCGGCCGCACTATGAACCGCGTGCCCGTCCTGCTGGTCTATCCCAAGGAGAAGGAAATCACCGAGGCCTTCATCAAGCAGGTAAACGCCGGCCATGAGAAGGAGAAGGCGGAGAGCCAGGCGAAGCTGGAGGCCATGCACAAGGCCGCCCAGGAGAAGCAGCAGCAGATGAAGTAGATGAAGTAGAAGATACGCAGATATTGAAAGGAGAAGACATGTTGATTCAGAAATCCGTCGCAGAACTGGCCGAACTGGTGCATGGACGCATCGTTGGAAGCTGCCCCCATCCTCTGCAGGGCGTCGCATCGCTGGCGGAATCCACCGAAAGCGACGTGGCCTTCCTGGGAAACGACAAATATCGCGAACAGGTTCCCAACTCCCGGGCCGGCGTCGTGCTGGTCCCCGAAAACTATGACGCCGCGCCGGCGGAAGGTCGCGCCTGGATCGTCTGCCAGGATCCCTCCAACGCCTTCACCAGCGTCATCCTGGCCTTCACGCCGCCCGCCATCCAATACGCCCCCGGCGTCCATCCCACAGCCGTCATCCACCCCGGCGTCACCATTCCCGCCAGCTGCCACATCGGCGCAGGCGTGATCCTGGAAGCAGGCGTGACGATCGGCGAAAACACCGTCCTGCTGCCCCATGTCTATCTGGGACAGGACACCCACGTGGGCGCCAACTGCCTCTTCTATCCCAACGTGGTCGTCCGTGAGCGCTGCCTCATCGGCAACCGGGTCATTCTCCATCCCGGCGTGGTCATCGGCGCCGACGGCTTCGGCTACAAGTCCGGCCCCCTGGGCCACGAGAAAATCCCCCAGGTCGGCATCGTCCAGCTGGACGACGATGTGGAGGTCGGCGCCAACTCCACAGTTGACCGCGCACGCTTCGGACGCACGTGGATCCAGGCCGGCACCAAGATCGACAACCTGGTCCAGGTGGCGCACAACGTGGAAATCGGCCGTGCGTGCCTTCTGGTCGCCCAAGCCGGCGTCGCCGGCAGCACCCACATGGGCAACGGCGTCATCCTGGCAGGCCAGGTAGGCGTCTCCGGCCATCTCCGCCTGGGCGACGGCACCATCGCCATGGCCCAGTCCGGCCTCACCAAGGATACCGCGCCAGGCGCGGTGCTCATGGGCACCCCCGCCATGGACCGCCGCGCCTTCGCCAAGGAGAAGATGCTCCTCAAGCAGTTGGAGTCCCTGACCCAGCAGGTCAAGGAACTGAAGAAACAGGCCGGACTATAGTTTTTTTGTCATCATAACCGTGGCTCCTGACGAGTTCTGAGCCAACACCTCACCACCTCGCAACCCCAAAACACAACCTCCATGAACAGCTACATGAGTCTTATCGACTGGGTGATTGTCATCGTCCCAGTCGTCTTCGTCATAGGAATGGGCTTTTATTCCCGCCGCTATGTCCGAGGCGTTTCGGACTACCTGGCCTGCGGACGCGTTTGCGGACGCTACGTCCTGAACATGGGCGACGTCGCCAACGCGCTCTCCATCATCGGCCTGGTGGCCTTCATTGAAATCAAATACCAGACGGGTTTCGCCCTGAGCTTCTGGAGCGCCATCCTCTCCCCCCTCTCCCTGCTCATCGCCCTCACCGGCTACTGCTCCTACCGCTTCCGCGAAACCCGCGCCATGAGCCTGGGCCAGTTCCTGGAAATCCGCTACAGCCGAAAAATGCGCGTCTTCGGTTCCGGCCTGCGCTCCCTGGCGGAAATGCTGGCCAACATGATCATGCCCGCCGTGGCCGCGCGATTCTTCATCCAGATGCTGAACCTGCCCGCGACCCTGAACATCCTGGGCCTGCATGTCCCCACCTTCGATGTGCTGATGATCCTCTTCCTCACCCTGGCCATCACCCTCATCTGCCTGGGCGGAACCATGGCGCTGGTCATCACCGACACCCTCCAGGGCATGATCCTCTATCCCCTGCTCTTCGCCTTCGTCATCTTCATCCTCTGCAAATTCGACTGGAACCAGGAAGTCATGCCGGTCATGGCCGACCGCGTTGCCCACGAAAGCTTCATCAACCCCATGGACATCTCCAAGTTCCGCGACTTCAACGTTTTCACCATGGTGATCGTGGTCGCCTTCAACAGCATCTTCCATGCCGCCACGTGGATCGGCGCAGGCACCTCCACCGCAGCCAAATCCGCCCACGAGCAGAAGATGGCCAGCATCCTGGGCAGCTGGAGATACTCCATCATCAACATCTTCTATCTGCTGGTCGCCCTCTGCCTCATCGTCTTCCTGAACCACAAGCACTTCTCCAAGCCCGCCAATGAAGTCCGCCAGGCTCTGGCCATCCGCGTCGCCGACGATGTCATCAAGGACGAAACGACCCGCAACGCCGTCAAGCAGACCATCAGCGAGATCCAGCCCATCGAGCACGAGATCGGCATCGATCCGCCCCTCTCCCAGGAGAACAACATCGACACCCAGTTCCTGGGCCACATCCACGAGACCCTGAAGGAGGACGCCCGCACCCGCACCCAGGCCAAGCTGGACGCCGAGAATGCCAACCAGGCAGGACTCACCGAGGAGCAGCTGACGGCGAAGGCGGAAGCCGACCGCCATGCCCTCATCGATGCGGAAGGCAAGGCAAACGACCTCTTCCAGCAGTGCCGCACCCTCTTCAACCAGTTGAGCCTCTCCGTCACCATGAAGCACATGCTCCCCACCGGACTCTTCGGGGCCTTCTGCCTGCTACTCTTCCTGGCCATGCTCTCCACGGACGACACCCGCATCTTCTCCGCAACCCTATCCATCGCCCAGGACATCATCCTGCCATGCTTCCCCAAGGGCCTTTCCCCCAAACAGCACGTCTGGATGATCCGTTTCGTCGCCATCGGCATCGGCATCTTCTTCTACTTCGGCTCGAAATTCATGGCCCAGCTGGACTACATCCAGCTCTTCGTCACCCTGGCCACCGCCATCTGGAACTCCGGCTGCTGCCCCGTGATGATCTTCGGCCTCTACTGGAAGAAGGGCACCACCCAGGCGGCCTGGACCTCGCTGCTCGTGGGCATCGCCCTCAGCGTCACCTACATCCTCACCCAGCGCAACTGGGCCGACGTGGTCTATCCCTTCCTGGCCAAGCATGACATGGTGGATATGACCGACAAGATCCTGCGCTTCCTCTCCGCCCCCTTCGGCGACTGGATCAGCTGGAAGATGGACCCCGTCAAGTTCCCCATCAACTCCATCGAGTTCCTCTTCTTCTCCAATATCTTCTCCCTGGCGCTCTACGCCGTGGTCTCCTGGTGCACCTGCAAGGTCCCCTTCAACATGGACCGCATGCTCCATCGTGGCGAATACGCCGATCCCAACGAGCACAAGAACCTGAAGCGCGACTGGAGCCTGAAGGGTGTCTTCAAGAGCATCATCGGCATCACCCCCGAGTACAGCAAAGGCGACCGGATCATCGCCTACTCGCTCTTCACCCACAGCTTCATCTACAGTTTTGGCTTCGTCTTCCTAGCCACCTTGATCTGGAACATCTTCACGCCCTGGGACATCAAGTGGTGGAGCAAGTACTTCCTCATCACCCAGCTCGTGATTCCTGGAATCATCGCCGCCATCACGGCCGTCTGGTTCAGCGTCGGTGGCGTCCATGACCTGATTGACCTCTTCCGCACCCTGGAGAAGCGCAAGAAGGTCAACATCCTGGATGACGGACGCGTCGAAGGCAACGTCAACCTGGCCGACCAGGCCGAGAAACTGGAAGAGGTTGACAAGAAATAACCAGCTCCTAGCCTAGATACGAAAGGGGCCTGCCTCGCACACACAGCGAGACAGGCCCTTTCCGTTTTCACATCGGACCCGTCGGACCTGTCTGACTCGTCAATCCCATCAACCCCATCGCTCTGCTGATTTCATGCTATCTTATCGATATTTTCCAATTTTTTACCACCTATGTCATACGAAGGACTCTATCCCTTAGCCAGAATCGTTAACGAGATGGGGAACATCCACAAGAAGTTCCCCATGGTCCTCAAGAACATCCCCATCGGTGATAACGGCCAACTTGCCTTCCACGACCACGACACCACGGAAGTGGTCATCATCACCGCAGGCGAGGGCATCCATGTCTTGAATGGGAAAAGCGCCGCCATCCGCAAAGGCGACATCCTCATCATCCAGCCCGGCGCCCAGCACGCCTACGACCATACGGAAACCCTGGGTCTGCTGAACATCATCTACGATAGCCGGCAACTGCCCTTCCCCCTCATCGACGGCAACGAACTCCCTTTCTTCAATCAATTCTTTTCCTCAGGAGAAAACTCTCCGCAGGCCCAGAGCCCCACTCCCATCCTCCACCTGGATCCCAAAACAGACCTTCCCAAGGTTCTGGCCTGTGCCGAAACACTCAACCATGAACTGACTACGTCGTCCCCGGCAAACATGCTCTTTTCCATCGTAAGGTTCCTGGAGATGATGCTCACCATGCTGCGATGCGCCACGCCTACCGCCCAGGCGCAGAAAAACTCCGACGCCTACAACCTAGGCGCTGCCCTGAAATTCATCAACGACAACTTCACAACGGATCTCCGCTGCGAGGAGCTGGCGAAGATGTCCTTCTGCTCCTTGAGAACCTTTGAATACAAGTTCAAGAAGTTGACAGGATATACCCCCGGAAACTATATCCTCCGGAAACGTATCGCCCTGGCATCCAACCTGCTCCTTTCCCCAAAACGAAGCATCTCCCAAATCAGCGGCGAATGCGGGTTCAACAACTGCAGCCATTTCACACAGCAGTTCCGCAGGATCACCGGCATGACTCCGCGGGAATACCGCTACAACCAGGGGAAGCAGGGGGAATAGTCGGACCTGTCGGACACGTCGGACCTGTCGGACCTGTCGGACCTGTCGGACCTGTCGGACCTGTCGGACCTGTCGGACACGTCGGACCTGTCGGACCTGTCGGACCTGTCGGACCTGTCGGACCTGTCGGACCT
>JAKSPB010000015.1 GCA_024405215.1 Lentisphaeria bacterium
ACCGCGACAGAAAGCCCTTCGGAGACAGAAAGCCTTTTGACCGCGACAGAAAGCCTTTCCATCGCGATGGAGAGGACTTCGGAGACAGAAAGCCCTTCGGAGACAGAAAGCCCTTCGGAGACAGAAAGCCCTTCGGAGACAGAAAACCCTTCGGAGACAGAAAGCCCTTCGGAGACAGAAAGCCCTTCGGACATCGCGATGGCGGATTTGGTGGCGATCACGCCCGTGGCTCTTTCGGAAAGGACCGCGATTTCCGTCCGCCCCGGCATTTCGACGACGACGATGATTTCGGCGGCGACGAAGGCGGACGCAAGTTCCGTCCCGGCAAGCCTCCCCGTTCCTGGCGCTAGAAAGCTAGACAAAGATGTCACGGGGCGAAGAGCATTCCAGACAAGTATTGGGCTACGGCCAGTTGCTGGAGGAAATCGCCGGCTACGTCCAAAGCACAGGCGGCCGGCGTCGTGTTCTCGCCTTGCGACCGCAGACATCCCTGCCGGCCATCCAGGCTCGGCGGGGACTCTATGAAGATTTGATGCACTTGGAGGAGACCGCCAAGGGCATCCCCTCCCTGGGGGCGGAAGACCTGTCCGCCATTCTCCTGCGGGTGCAGCCCCAGGAAGCCATCCTGGACGGTTCAGAGCTGCGCCTCTGCCTGGCACAGCTGCAGCTCGTATGGGAAGTCCGTATTTTCCTGCAGGACAACGATATCCAGGACCTGACATGTCTGCAGAACCGCGGCAGCGGCCTGGATTCCTGCGACTCCCTCCGCATGGCGCTCTTCCGTGCCATTGACGCCGATGGCTCCGTATTGGACAACGCCAGCGAGCGTCTGCGGGAACTGCGCCGAAACAAGGCAGCCACGGAACGCCATCTTCAGCATACGCTGGAGGAACTAGTGAAGAACACAGCCGGAGAAGGAATCCTCCAGGACAACTTCGTCACCCAGCGCAACGGCCGCTATGTGGTCCCTGTACGCCGCGAAGCCCAGCGGAACATGCCGGGCCTGGTGCACGATGTCTCCTCCACTGGGCAGACTCTCTTCATTGAACCCACCGCCACCCTCTCCTTGGGCAATGAACTATCCACTATTTCTGCCGAGGAACGGGAAGAAGTACGCCGCATCCTGGCGCAGCTCTCCGAAGGCGTCCGCACAAACCGGGATGCCATGCGCCAAAACAGCGATATCCTGGAGGATCTGGACGCGGCGGCGGCTGTAGCCAAATGGGCAAGCGACTATTCCTGCGTGCTGCCCTCCTTCGGCGGTTTCCTGCAACTCAGCAACGCCCGCCACCCCCTGCTCTCTTCGCAATTCCGTCGAGAAAGCCAGGGACGCAAAGTGGTTCCTCTGGATTTGCAACTTCCCCCGGGAACCACGACGCTCGCCATCACAGGCTCCAACACCGGCGGTAAAACCGTCACCCTGAAGACCATCGGACTGCTGGCACTGGCTGCCCAGAGCGGCCTGCCAGTCCCCGTGGGACAAGACTCCCTCTTCACTGTATTCCAGCGCATCTTGGCGGACATAGGCGACGAACAGTCCCTTTCCGAAAACCTCTCCACCTTCTCCGGACATCTGTCCAACATCGGCGAAGTCCTGCGCGAAGCCGCTAAACCGGGAAAGTCCCTGGTGCTGCTGGATGAGCTGGGCAGCGGCACCGACCCGGTGGAAGGCGGCGCCATCGCCTGCGCTGTCCTGAAGGAGCTGTCCCGCCAGAAGGCCCTCACCGTAACCACCACGCACCTGGGAAGCGTCAAGAACTTCGTACATCTTTCGCCGAATATGGTAAACGGCGCAGTCCGCTTCAACCTGTCCAGCCTTCAACCGGAATACGTCCTGGAACTGGGGCGTCCCGGTGCCAGCCATGCATTGGCCATCGCCAAGCGCCTGGGCATCCCGCAGCATGTCCTAAAGAGCGCCGAGGGCTTCCTCACAGGCGATGAACTCCAATTGGAAGACCTGCTCTCCCGCCTGGAAAAAGAACACCGGGACCTGCTCCAGAAGAACGCCGCAGCCGAAGCTGCCAGACGCGCGGCCGAAGCGGACCGGGAGGAATGGAAGAAGAAACTCGCCGAGTTGAAGAACACCCGCAAGCAGAAGCTCAATGACGCCTTCCAGGAGGCCCAGTCCCTCGTGGACAATGCGCGCCGCGACCTGGAGAACCTGCAGCGGGAAATCCGCGAAAAGGCAAAGCAGAAGAACGAGCCGGATACCGTAAAGGAGATGGTAGACCAGGCTCGAAAGGCCATCGTCCAGAAGCAGCAGGACCTGGAGACCGGTGCCCGGCAGACGACGGTCGCCCCCGCCGTCAAGCCCCTCCAACAAAAACAGCTCACGGTAGGAAAACGCATCTGGGTGGAACGGCTCTCCAGCCATGGAAGGATCCTCCGCATCGACGGACACCGCAAGGAACTCGAAGTAGATGTGAATGGAATGACCTTTACCATCAAGACAAGGGAGGTCTTCCCCGAACTGGAACCCGAAAAACCCAAGGCGGATTCCTCTGTAACCGTGCACATGCCGCTCTTCCAAGGCCAGACTTCCCATGAAATTCTTCTGGTCGGATTGCGCGTGGAGGACGCCGTCGATCGTCTGACGCAGTATCTTAATGACTGTGTCCTTGCGAACCTCAACGAAGTCCGCGTCGTCCACGGCTTCGGCACCGGTCGTCTCCGCGAGGGCATCCACCAGTTCCTCCGCAAACAGCCCTACGTGGAAAGCTTCTATCTGGGAAGCAACCCCATGGAGGGCGGCGCGGGCGTGACATACGTACGCTTGAAATAGCGTGCGCTTCCATCCATTTTTCAGCAACCGGGATATTTGCAGAAGTGCATCCCAATGGACTTTTGCAATTTCCTCAACCATCCCATGCCAAAGACCAATTCCTCAAAAGAAGCACGCCCGGGACTGATTCCTGGCATTGAAGAGTTCCTGGAAAAACTGAATGTTCCCCGGGACAGCGACTTCGACAGCCTGAAAGCATTGGTCGAAGAGGCGCTAAAGAATGGCGAACAGGCCTTGGAAAGCCCCGTTCCGAAACGCTGGCAGGACAAGCTGATCGAGGGCTTCATCCCTCAGGGCGCATCCGTGCTGGATGTGGGATGCGGCGAAGGAGATCTTCTGACCCTTCTTTCCGACTCCCGGAAGGCCCGGGTGCAAGGCATTGAACTCAACCAGGAGATGGCCATGCGCTGCATTGAGCGCGGCATCCCCACCTACCATGGAGATCTGGAAGCAAGCCTGGGGAATTTCCAGAACCAGAGCTTCGACTATGTCATTCTGGAAGAGACCCTGCAGACCCTGCAGCATCCCATCGAGGTCCTGCGCGAACTGCTGCGCATCGGCAAAAAAGTCGTCGTTTCCATCCCCAACTTCGCCCATTGGCGCGTACGTCTGGCCTTCAGCCTGGGCGGCAGAATGCCGAAGACGGAGTCCCTGCCCCATACCTGGTACAACACCCCCAACATCCACCTCTGCAGCCTGAACGACTTCATGGACTGGATCCAGACGGACAAGGTGAAAATCCTCAATGGCTGGAGCCTCGTCTCCGGTCAGCTGGAAAAATACCAGTCTGAGCACAACATCCGCGCAGAGCAGGCGCTTTTCCTGATCACCACCGGCAAATAACCCATCCGCGCAACCATGAAAATCGGCATCACCAGCTACTGTTTCGCTCCCGCGCTTTCCGAAAACCGCCTGACTCCCCTGGACGCCATCACCTGGGCTGCCAAGAATGGCGCAGAATGCTTTGAAATCTCTCCAGGCGATTACTTTCCCACCACGGACGACATGCCGGAACAGTATCTGGCCCGCGCCCGCGAGGAGGGAATCCCCCTTTCCAGCTATACCGTGGGCGCCAATTTCGTCAGAGAGACTGCCGAAGAGCGCGCAGCCGAAGTGCTTCGCGTCAAAGGGCAGGTGGATATCGCGGTCCGCCTAGGCGTCAAGTTCATGCGCTTCGATGCAGGATGGCGCTCTCCGGAAGAGGCCACCCTGGAAAACTTTGAGAAAGACTTGCCGCTGGTGGCCGCCTGCGCCGCTGAAGTCGCGGACTACGCGAACCAGTTCGGCATCGTCACCAGCGTGGAAAACCATGGCTATCATTTCCAGGGCGCGGAACGCGTCCAGCGGTTGCTTCGCGCCGTCAACCGCCCCTACTACCGCACTACGCTGGACGTGGGCAACTTCAGCTGCGCCGATGAAAACAACGTCCTCTCCGTCATGGAAAACATCAAATATGCCTCCATGGTGCACCTGAAGGACTTCTTCATGCGTCCCGCCACCAACCCGCCTCTGGGGGAAGGCTGGTTCCGCAGCAAAGGCGGCACCTATCTTCGCGGAAGCATTGTGGGCCAGGGATCCCTGGACATGCGGAACATCTGCAAGGTCATCCGCGAATCCGGCTACGATGGATTCGTCTCCGTGGAAATCGACGGCAATCTGGAAGATGTCTTCAAGCGCGCCGCCATTAGCCTCGCCAATGCCAAGGAACTCCTGAGGGGATAGCATGAAGATCGGAGTACTCCTTCCCGAAGGCACGCCGGAATTGCTGCCTTCCTTGAAGAACGCGGCCGACTGGGGCGCACAGGGCGTCCAATTCTATGTCCGGAATCCCCACTATGACCTGCTGAATGCCACGGACCAGGAGATTGGCGCCGTCAAACAGCGTCTGGCTGACCTCCACTTGGAAGCCGCGGCCATCTGCGGAGAACTGGGCGGGCACGGCTTCCAGATCGCGGCAGAAAATCCCGGCAAGATCGCGGCGACAAAGCGAATCATCGCCATCGCGGAACGTCGGGAATCTCCCATCGTGACCACCCATATCGGCGTCATCCCCCGGGACGACACTTCTCCTGTTTACCAGGCGATGCTGCTGGCCATGACGGAACTGGGGCGCTATGCTCTCCAGCATCATCTCCGCCTGGCCATCGAGACCGGACCGGAAATGCCGCTGGTCCTGCGCGGATTCCTGGAAAAGACCGACGGCGGCGTCGGCGCGAATCTGGATCCGGCCAACCTGGTGATGGTGCAGCGCTGCAACGCCGTCCAGGCCGTGAAGGAACTCTCCGGATGGATTTTCCACACCCACGCGAAGGACGGCGTCAACTGCCGTCCCTGCGATCCCCAGAAGGTCTATGACGCCTTCGCGGAAGGCGGCTTCGCGCAGCTGGTTGCCGAGACCGGAGAACTCTTCCGGGAAGTCCCCCTGGGCGAAGGCGACGTGGATTTTCCCGCCTACCTGGCAGCGCTCAAGGAAAGCGGTTACGACAGCTTCCTGACCATCGAGCGCGAAACCGGGGCAGATCCCGGGGCGGACATCCGCAAGGCCGTCGGCTTCCTGAGAAATCTCCTTGGCTGAAATTCCGTTCAGAGACACGACTGAAAGTCATTCTCTGCATTCCTGACAATTCCTTCGTGATTTTCTGAACGCCTTTCATAGCCCGCCCTCCAGTTTTCGTAGAACAAAACTTCAGCCTCGTCACTCCCATTCCATGCGAAAACACCTCTGCCTACTCCTCTGCCTGCTGGGATTCACCAGCCTGTGCCTGGCAGCCTCCTCTGCGACGCGCAAGGTCGTTGATGTCCCCAACAGCAGTTTCGACATGGGGCTGGAGGGCTGGCACCACGGAACCAACGCCACCGCCGTCACGGAGGGCGCCATCAACGGCCAGTGCGCCCGGATGATTGTCACGGATCCCCTCAAGGACGCAGTTTATATCACCCGCCTTGTCCCCTGTGTTCCCAGTGGCCGCTACGATGTCAGCTGCAAGATTCGCACGGAAGGCGTCCTGGCCAAGCAAGGCAAGATGTCCTCCGTAGGAGCCTGTCTCATCGTGGAATGGGCTGACAAGAATGGCAAATGGATTGAACCGGGCGCCTATTCGGCCAGCCTCTATGGCGACAAAGACTGGACCTTGGCGGAGTGCAAAGGCATGCGCGCCCCTGAAAACGCGGGTTTTCTCTCCATCTTCCTGGCTCTGCGCGGCAGCGGCAAAGCCTGGTACGAGGATTTCGCCGTCGTGCAGCTTGAGGAATCCATCCAGAAGGTCACTCCCGCCAACGGCGAGACACTGGACACCAATGCTCCGGAACTCCAATGGCGGCGCGTGGGCGGCGTGGACACATACGCGGTGGAAATCTCCTCCAACGCAGACTTTCCGGAAGACTCTACGCAGAAATATCTCGTGGATGTGGCTCTCGCATTCCAGCTCCCTAGCCCCCTGCCCCCGGGAAAGTGGTTCTGGCGCGTCACGGCAGATGGATATCCCGATGCCAATCCCTTCACCTTCCAGACTACCGTTCCCGCCGACCAGGACAAGCGCCCACCCCTCATACAAGCCGACCATGCACGTCTTCTGCGCCAGAATGACCGCTACGTCTTCCAGGCGGAAGGCGAAGTCTCCGTGGCAGATCAGGACGATCCATCGGTACAATTCGACATCGCCACGGAGGGAAATCTACGGGCCGTCGTCCCCCAGATGGGCTGGAAAAACGGCTACAATGCCATCACCATCCAGGCGACCGGCGCCAACGGCGTCATTCGTTCCAAGGACATCTGGATCGCCTGCGCCCCCAAGCCGGAGCGGTCTGTGGTCATTGACCAGAAGGGACATTACTCGGAGAACGGAAAGACCATCTTCCCGCTAGGGATATATGCCGTGGAAACGAAGGACATGCCAATGGTCCGCGAAGCCGGCTTCGAGATTGTCCACAACTACGCCTGGGAATTCAACAAAGACGACAATGCGGCAAAGAGATACCTGGACGCCTGCACGGCAAACGACCTGCGGGCCTTCATCGGCTTTGACCGTGGTCCCTACAGCGGAAACGGCATCGTCCAGGGAAATTTCGAACACATCGCCCGCCGTGTCAGCACCTTCGCCGACCACCCCGCCATTTTCTGCTGGTATCTCTTTGACGAACCCGAAATCGTCGCCTATTACGTTCCTCCCAAACTGCTGACCGCCTTCGCCGAATTGATCCGCAAACTGGATCCTTACCATCCAGTCGTGATGACCACCTGGGGAAGCCGCATGAACAGCTACCGCAAATGCTGGGACACACACTGGACGCAATGCTACGACACTCCCGACGAAGTGGTCAAGATGATTGACGGTCATCGCCGGTTGCTCTTGAATGCCTCCCCCATCACCCTGCTCATCCATTGCTATGACCGCGTACAGCATGAACAGCAGGTGAACAAGACACCTGTGGACTGGGAGAATTTCCAGCCCGACTACGCCTGGATGCGCGCCAATGCCCTGCTTGGCATCATCAAGCAGGTCAATGGACTCTGGTGGTGGTGGTTCGCCAAGGACTCCCAGGAATGGGTGACCGCGGCGCAAAATCCCGCCACTTGGAAAAATCTCTGCAAAGTCGTGGCGGAAGTACGAAGCCTCCGGAAAATGGTCAATGCAGAAGGCCCAGTGCAGACCGGCGTTGTCGAAAGCAACGGTGCAAAGGTTGAATGGATGGT
Source organism: Lentisphaeria bacterium (assembly GCA_024405215.1). GTDB lineage: Bacteria > Verrucomicrobiota > Lentisphaeria > Oligosphaerales > Oligosphaeraceae > UBA1724. The sequence goes on from JAKSPB010000015.1 coordinate 7,476, forward strand.
CAAGGACGTCCAGGGGCACAAGACCATGCTGGCCGTCAATACCAGCACTTCTCCCGTGGAAATCACCATCGCTCCCCAGGACATGTCCCCGGTCACCCTCAAGCTGGGCAGATACGAATCCTACGTAAAATAAAGAAACAGACATCCCGAAATTCCCTGGAAAATCTCTTATGGAAACCGTTGTTCAAATTCTTCTCGGCATTGTCGGACTGGTCATCCTGACCTACGGCGCCGACTTCCTGGTCCGCGGCGGCGTCCGCATTGCAGAGGCCCTGAAAATCCCCACTGTCATCATCGGCCTTACGCTGGTCGCCTTCGCCACCAGCGCACCAGAGCTGGTGGTCAGCATCGACTCCGCCATCAAGAACATCGGCGACATCAGCATCGGCAACGTGCTGGGCAGCAATATCTGCAATATCGCCCTCATCCTGGGACTCTCCGCCTTGATCAAACCTCTGACGGTGAACTCCCGGCTGCTCCGCTTTGACACCCCCGTTCTCTTCCTGGCAACCGCGCTCCTGAGCGCCTTCTGCCTCATCACCCGCGGCGTGAACCGCCTTGAAGCGCTGATCCTGCTGATTGTATTCGCTGTTTTCATGTCCAAGAATATCCGTGACGCCATCCAAGGGAAATGCCCGCCACCGGAAATCGAGGAAATTCCCGCGGACAAGGTCACCAAGCCCATGTCCCTGTGGCTGGCCTGCGGATTGGTCGTCCTGGGACTGGCCGGACTGGTCGGCGGCGCAAGGCTCTTCATCAATGGCTCGGTCTATGTCGCCAGGCTCTGCCATGTCTCCGACGCCGTCATCGGCCTGACCATCGTGGCGATAGGAACCAGCCTTCCTGAACTGGCCACCTCCATCGTGGCCGCCTTCAAGGGAGAGAACGACATCGCCCTCGGCAACGTCGTAGGCTCCAATCTCTTCAACATCCTTGCCATCCTGGGCATCGCCCCCATGATCCGCCCCATCCAGAGCGCGGGAATCCAGATGGTCGATGTGGCGACCATGTGCGGAGTCACCATCCTGATGACCATCTTTATGACTACCGGAAAAGTCATCCGGCGCTGGGAAGGCGCAGTGCTCTTCCTAAGCTATGTGGCATATATCTCCTGGCTGGTGTATAGTTCAAGAGGATAGTTTGTGTATAGTAGCTATGGTTTGTGTATTGTGTTGGATAGGGTAGAGTCGTTTTCCCCGATTGCATCCCCCCGGCTCCACAAACCATACGCAAACGGTACTATCCCCCTATTTTCTTTGCAATCTCTCAGGAATCCCCGCGGAAGCCGCATCATGCGCGGAAACAAAGAAGTGCTCCCACCGGGCATTGATATGGTCGCGGAAGAGGACTCCGAACTCGCCGTCGCCATAGTAGTCAAAGAAGGCGCTCCGGACCGTCGTTCCACGGATATGGTCCAGTGACGCGATATCGAACTGAAAAATCGGCAATCCCTCCATTCCGGCGATCTGCCGATAGAGGTTGAGTCCGGCGCAACGTCCGTCACCAATATGGGCGTGTCCATGGAAATGCGCCCGGAAATTAGGCGGCAGCGGCATCATCTGTTCCAAGTGCTGCGAGGGGCGGTTTCCGCCGGGAAAGGCGCAATGGGAGAAAGTGAAAACGGGCTTCTCCTGCTTGGCGAAACGATCCCGGACGGCAATCCAGTCCTGTTTGGAATAGGGATATGTTCCAGGGAACGGGAACTGCCCATGAGGATCCGGCAGCATCTCGTGGAAGGCATACCAATCGCCACTTTTTGCCGCATGGTCCGAAAAGAAGAGCATGGTGAAATCCGGCAATTCCTCGGCGAACCAGAAATCCTCCTGGCTGGCGGGCACATGCCAGTTCTTGCGCCCTTTCACCGCATCATAGAAAGGAATGAAGGGCTTCAGTCCTTTATCCAGCGCATGACGATAGTAGTCCAGCTCGTGGTTGCCGATGGTGTAAAAAACAGGCACGTCCAAGTCGTCAAGGAACCCCAGCTGCATCTCTGTCATGACCTTCACGGCCTCCAGATCATAGCCCTCCGTTGCGTCCCCCAAATAGCAGATGCCGTCAATAGGGACGTGCAGATCTTGGAAATCCGTCATGGCGATACGGAAATAGCGCTCCGCATTAACGGGATTTCCCTGTTGCAGATCGGAAAAGAGCCAGAATCTCGTCCGCAGGTGTCTTGTGGAAGCCTGGAAGATGTCATCGATGAAATCCATGGTCGTCATTTGGCCAGTTCCCTGGCAATCACAATGGCAATGGGAGCATTCGTCCATCCCGTGTAGATGCTGCCTGCGCCGCCTTCGTAGCAATCGCCGCCACCCCAGGAATTCGTCTGGAGATCATACATACCCCGCCAACACCCATGGAAATGCGTTTCCGGCGACTTGTCCTGAATCCGCAGAATCAACGACAGGAGCTTCTGGAAGGCAGGATGAAACTCCGGGCAGACCTCCGCAAGGCGTTGCATTCCCAAAAGCGCCCAATTCACCGTATAGATCGTGTCAACAAGATGAGGTCCTACTGGCGCTTCGTCATGTTCGGCAGGGATATTGCCTGCTGCATCCATCTTTCCGGCAATCAGCGAACCGAATTTCCGAGCGACATCCAGATAGCGAGAATCTTTCGTGGACGAATAGGCGGAGATTTCTCCCAGAAGCGCGTATGACTGTTCGCTGACATTCCAATTCTCCGCGCACTCCTGCAAATATCCGTGGTATTTCTCCACAAAATCCAGGAATGCGGCATCGTTGCCTGCGGCATGGCATTTTGCCAGCGCCATCATGGCCAGCGCACCCCAGTGCGGCTTGTCAAGATTTCCCAGCCATCCATCCATCCGCCAGGGAGCCCCCGGCGCGAAATTCCTGCGCCGCATCAAAATACCGGAAGCGGCGGAAAGCAACTCGCACCCCAATGCCAGCGCCCATTTTCGAAGTTCGTAGCGTCCTTCCAGTTCAGGATACTCCTCCGCAATGGTCAGCTGAAGGAAGACGCACCAGGACTCGTCGTCAAACCAGACGTCCGAGGTCCGTTTGATATGCGACCAATTCCAGCTGCCGAAGATATGCGGACGCCCTCCGCGCTCCAGAAGACCGCTGCGGAAATAAAGGAAATCCAGAATCTTCACGCCGATGTCGTAGTATTTTCGCTCCTGCAGGACACTACTGGCCAACAGGAAGAGATACGCCGCCTCGAAATTGCAGTCGGCGCGGCGCTGCTCCATGATGCAGTAGTCGCCATGGTCCGTCCAGGCGGCGAAGGCCAGCTTCATCCGCTCGATAGCGGAATTTCCCCGGACAAGCGCCAACCGCTCCGCAACGCCCCACAGCCCATCCGCGGGAAGCATCACGCCGGACTTTTCGAACCACTCCAGATTATTCAACAGCGCCTGACGCATGGCCTTTTCACCGGACTACATCTTCCGCATCTGTTGCAACGCGATGAAGAGGCACCGCGGCAAGTGAAACATGGTCTTCCATTTGCCGCCCTTCAGCGTATGGGTGGGTTCGCCACGGCGATTCAGATAGGCGAACCACTCGGGGAACAGGGGATCCTTGAAGTGCCCCCAGGCCCACGCGTCCATCTCCTGGAACTTGTCCAGATAGTATTGTTCGCGTGTCAGGCGATAGGCGAAAAGGGTGGAGAGAATCGCCTCGTTGTGAGGCCACCAGAGTTTCATGTCCCACTGCAATTCCAGATGGGGCTTGTGCAGGACGTCCATGAAGTAGTAGAGACCGCCGTATTCCTTGTCGGCACCGAACTCCAGCAGCGCCTTGACGATGTCGGCTGCCTTGCGGATCATGGCCTTGTCGCCCTTCTGTTCGGCATAGTTCATCACGAACCACATGGACTCCAGGCCGTGGCCGGGATTGATGAAGCGTCCTTCGCAGGAGTTCAAATCGAAAGAGCCGTCGGGATTCACATTCTCGAAAAGCACCTGGTATTCCTCGTTCCAGAACTTCTCCAGAACCGTGTCGATGGCGCGGCGGCAGTCGTCCTCGTATTCGCTGGTGCCGAGGGCCTCCTTCATCACAACGCCCAGGTTGGCCAGCATCATGAAATGCCCGTGGGAGAGACGCTTGGGCTTGGCAGGCATTGCCTTCTCCCAGCGCCCCTTCGGAGCATCCATGCGGGCGATGTACTTATGCATGGCGCTGTTGGCCTCCTGACGATACTTTTCTTCGCCCGTGGCCTGGAAGAGCGCGGCCGCCCCCATGGCGGCGAAACACTCGGAGAAGATGTTGGAGGGCGCCATGGTGGCCTCGCCCTGGCGGTTCAGCGCGAAATAGTACGTGCCATCCTCGGACTTGCCGTGGGTGGTCAGGAAATCATAGCCCTGTTTCGCGATATCCAGCCAGCGATCCTGGCGGTACTGGCTCATGTAGAAGGTGGCGAACATATAGACGATGCGCCACTGCATCCACATGTATTTCTCGGTATCGTAAACGGAACCGTCCCGGTCCAGGGAGGTGAAATAGCCGCCGAACTCCTTGTCAACGCAATGGTTTTCCCAGAAGGGAATCACCTGGTTGACCAATTCTTCTTCGTAGCGTTTGATAAAAGGTGTGAAATCCATAATGGAAAGAAAAAAAAACGAAAGGGAAACGGGATTCCAGACGGGTTAAAGGATCTAGAAAATTTTAACCCGACAAGGTCTTCTTAATGTAACCTCAAATGGTAGATGCGCACCTTATTTCACCTCGCCGAAGCGGCGATTTCGACCTGCGTAGGCGTCCAGCGCCTCCTGCAACGCGGCGGCGTCGAAATCCGGCCAATGGGTCTGGGTGACATAGAGTTCGGCATAGGAGAGCTCCCACAGCATGAAGTTGCTCAGGCGCAACTCGCCGGAAGTACGGATCATCAAATCTGGATCCGGCATGTCAGGCGCATAGAGATACTTCGCCACATCCGCCTCCGTCAGCGCTCCCTGCGGACGATTCGGGTCGTTCAGAATCGCGTTGACGGCGTCGGTGATCTCCGCCCGGCCGCCATAGCTCAGCGCCACGTTCAGCGTAAAGGCGGTGTTGTTCTTCGTCGCCTCGATGGTATCCAGCAAGACCTTCCTGGCGAACTCCGGCAGATCGTTGGCACGTCCGATGGTCCGCAGGCGGATGCCGTTCTCCATCATCTTCTTCAACATCCGGTTGCAGAAACGGGGAATCAAATGCATCAGAAACGTCACCTCCGCTTCCGGACGCTTCCAGTTCTCCGTGCTGAAGGCATAGACCGTCAGCATCTTCACGCCGGCCTTCATCGCCGCCTCGACAACGCGTGAAATGTTCTTCGCGCCCGCCAGATGCCCCGCGCTCCGCGGGAAACCGCGCCGCTTGGCCCAACGGCCATTGCCATCCATGATGATGGCTACATGCTCAGGAAATGCTTTTTTCTCGCTCATGGAAAACTCCTATGGGAAATATTCACCTTTCTCAGCTCTCTGAAATCCTAATTCTGCAAACTTCGCCAAAACCGCCTCGATGACCTCATCGGGCGTGCTGGTGGCGGTACCGACGCCAACAACTTCTACAGTAGAAAGTTCTTCCGGACAGATGGCGTCTGCATTTTCCGCGAAACGCGTATCCGGACAGCCGTGTTCACGGGCGATTTCCGCCAGGCGCCGCGCATTGGAGCTGTGCGGCGAACCGATGACGTAGACCGCCTGGCACCGCCCGGCCAGCGACGCCATGGCATTCTGCCGCATCTGCACCGCATCGCAGACGTGCGCATGATCTTCCAGATTCTCCACGCGCTCTTTCAAAATATCGCGGATCCGCTGGATTTCCGTAATGCACCGCGTCGTCTGAGAAAAGAAAACCGCAGACGGCAAAACAGGAATCGCCCTTGCCTCTTCCTCCGTGCCCACAAGGTAGACCTCACGCCCGCCTAGACGGTCCGTGATGCCCCGGACTTCCGGATGAGCCTTGTCTCCTAAAAAAACAATAGGCACCTTTGTGTCGCTGGCGACGGCCTGCTTCTGAAGCTGCGTCACCAATGGACAAGTGGCGTCATAGACTCGCAGCTGCCGTTCCCGGCACCGCCGTTCCACGCTTTCGCCGCAACCATGCGCTCCCAGCAACGCGAGACTCCCCTCGGGAATCTCCTCCACGTCCTCCACAAAAACCGCCCCCGCACGACGCATCTCCTCCGTCACCAGCCGATTGTGCACCAATTCATGCAGGACGTAGATACGTCCGCCAGGATGTTCCTGCGATAGCGCATGGAACATGGCCACTGCATGACGGACGCCGCCGCAAAAGCCGGTAGGAGTCGCCAGGAAAAGTCTCTTTGCCATATATGAAAACGCAGGACGCCTGTCATGGACAGACGCCCTGCCGTTGTCATTTCTTTCCTATATCATTAGGCAACATTGCTCTTGGAACCGCCCTTCTTCACCAGCAGGACAATCAGACCAGCGCCAATGACCAGCAGGATGATGCCCAGCACGGGGCGGTAGAAAATCCACGCCACGGCAATGACCACCAGGGAAATCACCGCGCCCAGGACATTGGCGATGAAGCTGGCACCGGCACCGATGATGCGGCCAATGAAAGGCACCACAGCTCCCAACGTGGCCAGGGGATCCAGAATCTTGCGGATACCGGCGGAGATCAGAATGAAGCCCAGGAACCGCAGAATCCAGGCGATGAGCTTGTTGGATTTCTCGGCGGAAGTGAACATCAAGTCAGCGGAAACGATGCCATTGGCCATCTCGTCCAGATTGCCGGTCTTGGTGGCGTATGGAGCAAAGGTATCCTTCAGCTGCTGGCAGATGATGCTGACGTCGGCAGGAGAAGCAATGCAGGAGAAGGAAATGCGCAAATCGCCGACCTCCGGATTGGCAGGATCCTTTCCCAGGTAGAAGCCATTCTCGTAGTTCTTCAACTCAGGAATGCCGAAAAGGCCATTCTCCAGCTTGTTCGCCTGGACGGCCAGTGCCTGGGCGGTCACGCCTTCCTGGGTCTTCGCGGCCTCTTCCAGGCCACTCTTCACAGCTTCGGCAGCCTTTGCATCAGCAGCCTTCAGGGCATCGATGGCCTCCTTGACCTGGGGAATGCTCTCCACGGAAAGCACTGCATTGCCGCCAATGCGATGGATCTGGGAATCAGTCAGCTTATGGGCGCCGAAAGTCGCCATACGAGTAAACCACTCCTGGGAAGTGAAACGCATCTGCGGATTGTCGTGACCGGCCTCCTCGAATTTCGAAGAGTCGGCACGGAAAGAAGACCACTCCTTCCTATAAGTATAGGTGATGGTCGTTTCCTCGGAACCGCCTAGCTTCTCCTTCGTCGCCTCCTCCTTCTCCTCGATCCACTGATACATCTGGACGCTGCGTCTCAGGGCAAAGGCATTGGCGCTCACCTGGAAGACTTCGTCTTTCAGAATTGAATCCGTCTTGGCGCTTCCGCTGATATGGACCAGCTTGCCCTCGTCGGCGCTGTTCAGCGTGTCGTATGCGCCCTCCACTACCGCACCGCGGCCCGTGGACAAGGCCCGGCTGCGGTAAACCGTGCGCTTCTCGTTCCACCACAGAAGGCAGATACCAATGATGATGAGAACAATGCCTCCGATAATTCCCTTGAAGGAATTGCCTAGACGCTGGCCGTAGGAAGTCGTAATGGTTTTTGTAACAGTCATGATGTCTCTCCTTTGTTTATGAAATGCAAAATTCTAAAATCACTCTTCTTGATTGAATTTTCGAATCAATTCCTTGATCTTCTCCTCTGGACTCTGCTGTGAAAGTTCCAGAAACAAATCGTAAGACCTCCTCTCATCGCCCTTAAAGACAATTGTCAATACCCGTCCCTCCTCACAGGCAATATGCCTGTGATTTTCTGGATACGCATAAAAACAAGTCCGACATTTCTCAATATCCTTTTCCTTCCAGTTAGGGCAATGTTTACACGCAAAGTTTTTTTGACTGTTTGCGCTTGCAGACAGCAATTGATAATGCTCTATGTCTTGATCATTCATCTCACCGCCAATCTCATACGGAATTCGATGATCAACTTGAAGATTCTCCTTCTTCATCGGTTCATTGTACAGAGCACATTTTTCGCCCTGGGATTTTATCAATTCCTTCTTCAGTTTTCTATCCAACGCCATCCGTCCTTGGACTTTTGATCTTTCTTTTCCAAACTCCTCCCAAGGACCCAATTTATATGCGGCAATCTTTTTTCCATCTGTCCCTTCAACTCTAAAAGTCACCAAAGGCACTCCACGCTCCCTAACATCTCGTGCGGCTCTTGGCGGATGGTCGTACCCATACTGCTCCTTGAGTTCTTCCGTTGTAATATATCCGTGTTCAAGAATATGATCAATAACGGTTTTTGCTCTTTTGGCCGTAATGGCACGCAACTTTTCCAAAATTTCTTCAGGGATGTTGTCCATGTTTTCTCCTGAAAACAAAATTCAAAAATTTATGCCTCAAGCAACAGTAGTTCTTGATGGTCCTCGAAGAAATCCGCCAACCCGCGGCTCACATACAATGCTTCGTATGTAATTTTTGTCTCGCCTAAAAAAGTCGCCTGGGTAGATTTGCCGGCATTCAACAATACTTTCCTACATCCTAACTCATCTGGCAAATCTTTTCCATATTGCTTTTCTCCACACTTCCCATCATAGCTAATGAGATAATCCACGCCACGGGAATTCAGACATTCAAGTGCAGAGACAAACTCGTTAAAATCTATTCCAGAAAAATAACGCGTATCTCGCGTTTTCGACACGCCCTGATAAGGCGGATCCATATAGATGACGTCGCCTTTTTCCGCAATGGGAAACAAAGAGCGATAATCTCCTGCATTAAAAGTCGTCTTGCCTTTCAAGAGACGTGAAATACCCGACGCATTCCTAAAAATCATGTCTGGATTTGTTCCATGTCGTCTTCTATCAACCCCTTGATTAAATTTTCCCGTGGAACTATACCGCACAGATCCTTTGACACAACGGGCCAGCAAATACAACATGTTTGCCGGACTCTCATCGCCTTCATTAAACAAATCCCGTATATAGGAAAAATGCTCCACATGACTCGGAGAAAAACAAAACTGTTCTTCCCATATTTTTTTGTATGCATCATACAGTCTTTCAGGAAACTCAATTGCTTCCTGCAATAAAGCAACCAATGGCTGATTAATATCATTCAAATAATAATGTTTTGCTCGGTTTTCACACGCAGTCGCAATGGACATGGCCGCCATTCCCGCAAACGGCTCAATAAAATTATTGATTTTCCGTGGGAAATACCGAAGAATCTGTCTTGCCAAAAATCTCTTTGACCCTTGATATTGTACAAGATGAGGAACTTTCATAGGCTTGATTCTTGGATCGAACGATTGCCCCTTCCCCCAAAACAATGAAGATTCATTGCAAACAGCCACTCTAGCTATTCGAGCTCACTTACGAGGAAAATTCTGAATCGTTACATTTCTTATAAGATAAATGCTTTCTTCTGTTTTTCCATAGCGCCTACCTCATCATGTGCTTATTTTTCAAGATATGCACATCCCCAACGGAGATGGTCTTCGTACCGGCGTCGGTCTGCAGAAGCATGAATCCCTGTGGCGTGTATCCGACGACCTCGCCGGTCAGCAAATCCGTCGGACGCTGAATGGCGATACTCCGGCCCAGCAACACGTCATTCTTCTGCCATTCCCCCAGGAACGGCGACAGATCCTCCGCCCGCTGCCATTGGTCGTAGAGTTTCTGAAAGACGTTGCAGAACTCCGCCAGGAGGATTTCCCGTGAGAAGTCATGTCCCGCCTGCCATTTCAGCGAGGTAGCCACCGGACGCAATTCAGGCGGAAAATCCTCCTCCAGGGAATTGACATTGAGCCCCACGCCAAGGACAATGCCGCGGCGTCCCTCCGCATTGGCGCCAGCCGGGCATTCGCAGAGAATTCCCGAAAGTTTCTTTCCCGCAAGCCAGAGATCATTAGGCCACTTCAGCCCGATGTTCAAGGACGGTTCTATGGCGACCCCAGCCTGCCGCAAGGCCAGCGCAGTAAGCAACGCCAGCTGCGGGAAACGCATCATGGGCACTCTCGGCCAAAGAAGCACTGAAAAGTAGAGATTCCTGCCGGCAGGCGAATGCCAGAGTCGTCGTTGCCGCCCGCGGCCCGCACTCTGGCTTTCCGCCACCGCCAAAGCTCCTTCCGGAGCGCCCCGCTCCGCAGCATCCAGCAGGAACTGGTTCGTGGACTCCAGCGTCTCGGCCGCCGTAAGCGGCATCCCGATGCCTGACGCACGAAGATGCCTGAAAAAAAGAGCTTGGTCTAGCATACTTCCACCAGGCTGTCGTGAATCAGCAACATGGTCAGGAAACGCACATCCAACACGTGACCGGACTTGTAGGAGACAATCTTTCCCGCCGGACGCGTTCCCGGCGGAAGCAGGGACAACGCGGCGACCAAATCCAGACAGGTTCGGTGCCACACTGCCTCCAGGGCCTTCCCGGAAGGCAGGCGAAGCTTCGGCTCGTTAACGTAATGGTCCTTGTCCGCCAGAAGGATATTTTTCCGGGTATAGCCCAGATTGCGATAGCGTGCGAAAAGCATCCCGATGCTCCGGGCCAGGCGCATCTCGGATGCGCTGCAATTGGTGCGCGCAATGGCGCCATGGCAGAATGCCTCCTCGCAGAGATCCAGCTGGATGCGCTCGCGGCCAATGGCGGTGGGAAAATCAATGGCCACATCCATCGACAGCTTACGCTCGCCCGCTTCGGCAGGCATCCACATCAGGAACCCATCCAGCGAAGGACGCATCAGCGCAACAGGCTTCTTCGGCGCAAGGTAGCGCAAAGGACGACTGATATCCTCCACCACGCCAGCCCTCTGCAGTGCCTCCACGATAGGCCAGGAGCCATCGTCGAAAAGCGGCGGATCCTCCGAAGAGAGCTCCACCACAAGATTGTCCAGCCCTAGTCCGAAGCGATGGCAGATGATGTGCTCGCTCATGCGCACCCGGTTGACATCCGAGCCTGCACGAAGCACAATGGCACGGTCCGCCTGGGCCACGTTGCCCAGCGTCGCCGCAACAGGAAGCTGTTCAGGCAAGTCGGTTCGCCGGAAAAGCCACCCGTCGCCATCGGACGCCGTGCTGGGCAGGAAACGCAACGAGCGTGTTTTGCCACGAGAATAAGTGGCAGGGCCGCTGACCTGCGCTTCCTGACGAATCGTCCGCCCGAAACGCGGCGGTGTCCATCCGGCAGGTGCCGTCCAGACATCGTCCACAGGAATTTCCCCGCAGGCCTTCCAGGCTTTCTGAAAGGCCTCCGGATTTCCGGAAAGGAGCTGGATATCGGGATAATCCACTAGATTTTTACCTCTTTCCCGCCTTTGTCAGCCGAGCGATAGAGTCCGTCGATAATCTTCTGGACCGCCATGCCTTCCTCGCCGGAGGAGTGCAACGGCGTCCCCGTCAGGATTGCGGAGGTGAAATCGCGGAGCTTGGAGACGAAATCGGTCGGCGAAGGATGACCCGGCAGATAGCCGGCCGTGGAATTGACCATGGTGCCGGCCAGGTCATGGTAGAGAGTGCCGGTCTTGGAATTGAAACCGCCCTTCGTGCCCATGATTTCCCAATAGGCGGTGTCCTCTTCCTGATGGCAGCAGAAGGCGCTTTCGATCTGCATCAGCGTGCCATTCTCGAAACGGACCTGCCCCACGCAAAGATCTTCCACCGTGTAGGTCTTGTAGTCCCAGTTGGGCCACATAGAAACCACCTTGGAGGGCTTGTTGCCCAGGAAAGTCCAGGTACGACCGCTGGCGGCCACGGGCTTTGGCTCGCCCATCACGTAGTGGGCGGATTCAATCTGATGGACGCCGATATCGATCATGGGACCGCCGCCCTGGAGTTCCTTTTGTCCGAAGACACCCCAGTTGGGAATGCCGCGTCGCCGCATGGCGTGGACTTTCACATACATGATGTCGCCCAAAAGACCTTCCTCAATGGCGCGCTTGCACATCTGCACCGCAGGCGTGTAGCGGATCTGGAAGCCGCAGGCCAGAAGCTTTCCGGCCTTGGCGGCCGCGTCGTTCATCGCCTGGCACTCGGCGGGATTCATCGCCATGGGCTTCTCCACCATCACGTGGCAGCCGGCCTTCAAGGCTGCGATGGACGCCGGGGCGTGCACGCCGTTGGGCGTACACACATCCACGATGTCCAGCTTCTCCGCCTTCAGCATCATGTTGTAGTCCGCATAGACGGCGGCGTTCTGGCAGCCGGGCTGCTTTTTGAACCATTCCAGACGCTCGGGTTTGATGTCGCACCCCGCCACGATTTCCGTCTCCGGCATCATCGCGTAGGCCGCGATATGAGAAGAAGAGATGTTGCCTGTGCCAATGAAGCCGACGCGGAGTTTCTTCGGCGCGCAATTCTTGCAAGTCGTTTTTTTCATCATACGTAGTCCTGAAAAAAGTTATTTGATGGAGACCTCGGCGCCGCCCTTGGCAGCAGAACGGTAGATGCCGTCGATGATCTTCTGGACAGCCATGCCTTCCTCGCCGTCTGCGCCCAACGGAGTGCCCTTGAGGATGGCACTGCTGAAATTGCGCAGTTTATTGACAAAGAAGTCGCGCCAGATATTCTCCGTGGGCAGGAAGGCAGCCTTGGAATTGACCATGGTGCCGGCCAGGTCGTGGAAGAGCGTCCCGGACTTGAAATCAAAACCGCCCTTTGTGCCCATGACCTGCCAATTGAGATACTCGTTCTCTGCCTGGTGGCTGCAAAAGGCGCTCTCGATCTGCATCAGGATGCCGTTCTCAAAACGGACCTGCCCCACGCAGAGGTCTTCCACCGTGTAGGTCTTGTAGTCCCAGTTGGGCCACATAGAAACCACCTTGGAGGGCTTGTCGCCCAGGAAGGTCCAGGTGCGTCCGCTGGCAGCCACGGGCCTGGGCTGGCCGATGGCGCAATGGGAGGACTCGATATGGTGCACGCCGATGTCAATCATGGGACCGCCGCCTTGCAGGGCTTTCTGGCCGAAGACACCCCAGTTCGGAACGCCACGGCGGCGCATGGCCTGGACTTTCACATACATGATGTCGCCCAGAAGCCCCTCCGCAATGGCGCGCTTGCACATCTCGGTAGCCGGATGGTAGCGCCACTGGAATGCGACCTCAAGAAGCTTGCCTGCCTTAGCAGCGGCATCGCACATCGCCTGACATTCAGCGGGATTCATGGCCATGGGCTTTTCCACAATCACGTGGTTCCCGGCATTCAAGGCAGCGATGGCGGCAGGGGCGTGAACACCATTGGGCGTACAAACATCCACGGCATCAAGCTTCTCCTTCGCCAGCATCTCGTTGTAGTCGGCATAGACCTTCGCGTTCTGGCAGCCAGGCTGCTGCTTGAACCACTCCAGGCGCTCCGGCTTGATATCGCAGCCGGCGACAATCTCGTATTCCGGAAGATGCTGCAACGCCCCCAGATGGGAACCGCTGATGTTTCCCGTCCCGATGAACCCCAAACGGATCCGATTATCCTTGGGAGCAGTGATGGTGGAAGTTTTCTTTGTTCTTGTAGCCATTTTCTTTTCTTGGAAGAGTTGGAAAACAATGCGTGGAAAGACACGCGCCATGATGATTGACAAAAAAACTGGATCATGAGCCTTTTGAAAAGCTCATTGACTCCTAATGCCCTCTTTCCCGAGTGATGGTCAGGGCGGCGTAGTCGCCATTGGGCAATCCGGCAGGCTTGCGGATCTCAACGGTGGCCTTCTGCACACGTTCCGAAGCATCCAGGCACTCCTGCACCAGCGTCTGCGCCAGCGTCTCAATGAGCTTGCAAGTGGACTCCTCGCAACGCCGGATCAATTTCTTGGAAAGCTGGGAGTAGTTGACCGTCTTTTCCAGGTCGTCGGTGGCGGCTGCCTCCCGGGTATCCAGGAAGACCGTGGCGGTCACCAGCAGCGCCTGGGGGAGTTCGCGCTCCTTCTCCTTGCACCCGATGTGGCTGGTGCAACGCAAATTGACAATGCTAATCTGGTCCATCTATGAAAGCAGCTCCTCAGGACATTCGTATTTCTTCTGCCGGGCGTAGAAGGGATACCTTCTCTTGTCGGCAGCCTTGACGTTGGCAGGAATGTAGCGCCAGCGCGTGTAGCTCCAAAGGTATTGTTCGGGATGACGCCGAATCAGCCGTTCGTAGGCGGCGAAGATGGCATCGGTGAGTTCCTCGTCGGAAGCATACTCCCAGGCATCCTTCTCCAGAGACTCGTATTCCATGTGGAATCTGCCGTCAGCATCCTTGATACAGGACGCGACATGGACCGGCACCTGGAGATGACGGGCGATGGCCGCAGGCAGACGGGACGCGGTCGCCGGAAGCCCGAAGAACTTCCGGAAAATCCCGCCGTCCCGTGGCGAGACATTCTGGTCAATGAGAATCCCCACGTTCCGTCCCTTCATCAGCGCACGCATGACGCCGTATGCGGCTCCGTGGGCGGGAATGACCTCGGTGTCGTCCCCACCTGTGCGCAGCCGACGTGCCAAGTCGTTGATGATTTCCAACCGGAACTGCGCCACTACCACTGCCCCCGGGCGTCCGGTCACATGGGTGAGCCGCGAGGCCACCTCCCAGTTCCCCTGATGAAGCGTGCAGAAGAGCACGGAAGGATACTTCCCCTGGGGATTGGCCCGACAGCAATCCCGCCGGAAATCCTCGCCCACCTCCAGCCGTGCCGTCGCGTCTTCTGGATGCTTCAGAAAATGCAACCAGTCCAACCCCATCCCCAGAAGATGGAGAATGTTCTCCCGGCACATTTGCCGCATTTCCCCTTCCGGCATTTCCGGAAAGGCGATGCGGAGATTTGCGCGTACCACCCGGCGCTTGGCTCCCATGAAAGGCCAGCTCAGCACCCAGAAAATCCAGGTCCAAACGCGGGCGCCGCGCGGCGAGAGCCCTCCCCAGCAAAGCATCGCGAGGGGAAGCAGGCATTTCGCAACGCAACCCGCAAATCTGGTAGAAAAGGATGGACGCTTATGAGACACGGAATCAACTAGTCAAGCACCAGGGTGCCTCCGGCAGGAATCGCCTTGGCGATGACGCCGTCATCCACCAGAGCCTTCACATCGGCTGCGCAGACTGCACGCTTCAGGGAGATTTCCAAAGTGGCATCCAGACTGCCATCGGCCTTGCGGGGAACCGCAACGCCTGCGACCTCCAGCCATTTGGCAGTTCGCTCCTGCAGGTCGGCCCGGCAGGAGTCGGGAGAGTCGCTGCCGGCGGGATTCTTGATGGCGGCGAACTGCTCGGAACGGTCGGCCTCCAGAATCATGGGGTTCTTGGCCAGCGGCAGAGCGTCGAAGATGAAGAACTCCAGCTTGATGCCATTGGGAGCCTCGGGTTTCACCAGGGCGCCATTTTCGTCCACGTAGGAGATCTTCTTGAGGGCACGGTGAGGCGTCAAAGCCAGCGTGCCGTTGGTCAGGCGGCGGATGAACTGGCGGCTGATCACATGGATGGCAGGAGAGCCGGCGCGGAAACGGAGGCGTCCGGATTCATCGGTCTGCTTCAGAAGATCCATGGGCATGTCGGAGTATTCCACGATGATGGTCTGGCCATCCAGAATGCAGAAATGCCCCAGCTTCTCCATGGCGTCGCGCTTGATAAGGGCACGGGCGCTCATCTCGGAGCCGGAGAGGTGATGAAGACCCAGGAAGAGCGGATCGCAGACGCTGACCAGAGGATTGTCCACCTGCCAGTAGGCGAGATACTCCACGCCGCGGGCCTCCATGTCGTCCAACGTACCGGAATCCCGCAGGGCGGCCAGGGTGCCGCCATGGCCATTGGCGAAAAGCGCCAGGCTGCCGGGGGCTTCCAGGATGGCCTTCCCGTTCTGGTCGAAGCCGGGGAGCTGCCCCTGGATGAAGAAGCGCACATTCGCCTTGTCAAGCCCGAAATAGCCGTTGTCCTCGAAAAACTCCACCGTGGCCTGGTGGTTGGCGGGGCTGGTCATGATATACCAGGGAATCACCGTCTGGTATTTCTCCATGTTCCGCAGAAGGGCCTCCGCGAAATACTGGAAGAGGGACTTGTTCCGGACAGGAGAGAAACAGTAGGTTCCCTTGGGACCGTCATATCCGAGACGGGTGCCCTGCCCGCCTGCCACCGTGAAGCCGGCCACTTTTCCCTGACGAAGAAGCTCTTCGCCGACCGCAATGGCCTCGGCCTGCGTCGCAGACTGCGCGGCATTCTCGGGCTTCAGCGGAGCGTAAGGCGCGGGGACCAGCTTCTCGAGGGGGATGCCGGTGGATTCGCCGCCATGAAGGGCGTTCTGACTCCACCGGGAGACTTCCGCCCAGCGGATGCTGGTGATCTGGTCTCCGAGATGCTCCTGCTCGGCAGGAGCAAGCTTTTCCCAGAAGCGGAGCACCTGGGTCTGACCGACGGGCTCCAGAATGGCCGCAAGCTGTTCTTTTGTGTATTTGGACATACTTCTCCTTGAAAATGAAATGATATGGGATGGGAATTTGCCATAACATAGCGCAAGAACCTGATTTCCCTATGAAATATGCCTAAAAATGGAAACTATATAACTCATAACTCACTTTTCTTCCCGCGGGTTCGCGGTCCAGGGCATAAGACGAGTAAACTTTCATGTCATGCGATTTTGAGGCAGGCCAGGTTTTACAAAGGGAACTTGTACTTGTTCAGAAGGAGTGCGTTGCACCACGAATCAACGCCTACGCCCCCCATGGCGGCCAGACTGGGGACTCTTTGGAAGCGTCATCACTCTGAATGGACAAGGAATCGCTTTGGGGGCGATTGGGGGATTTTCGGGGCTGCAGTCTCCTTCTGGATCGTAACTGTTCTTTCAAGGGAATTCTCGGAATCTGTCCGGCATTTTGAAGAATTTTCAAGAAAAGGAAAGACGGCAATTCGCAGAATGTGGTATACAATAAAGGCCGGTTGCAACGAAAGAATCGTTTTTCCCTTTATCAGAAAGAACGTCATGCCCTCAAAAACACGCGAATCCAAGGATACTCCCAGACCAGTTTCTTCGGAGAGTGTATCCATGGCGTCAACGAACTATTCGGATCTCGCCTTGAGCGTTTCCGCTCTTGACAACCTGTCTGCCTTCGGACGGGCAAGCCAGCCTTCGCTCGCCGTGTCCCACAATCAGCAGGAGGCAGTCCAGCAGAACAATGCCTCCATGCCGCGTCCAGTTGGCCACATCACCTCCGATATCGGTCCGGATCCAGGTTGTTCCCAGACGCAGATCAAATTCGATGATCTGATGTCCCAGGAGGCTGTAGAAGGCATCCGCTTTGATTTTGCATTCGGCTATCGCGTCAGCATCCCGCCGGCGCCGCAACCGCGGACTTATTTGGTCAAGATCTTTGACATGACCAGCGGACTGCTGCTATGGCAGGCCGAAATGCAGAGCGGGCAGACGGTCATCGGACAGAAGAAGTTCCTGATCCGCTATCGTCTGGAAATCCATAGAGACGGCAAATTGCTCTTTGGCCATGACTTTGACTTGAAGGGCCGCAAGGTCTATGCGGTCATCCCCGACGGCGGTCTTGGAGATAATTTGGCCTGGCTGCCTATTGTGGAGGAGTTCCGCAGGACCACGGAAGCGAATGTGACCTGCGTCATCGGCGAATGGATCATCAAACTCTGCGCCGACCTCTATCCTGGGCTGACTTTCGTGCCAGTGGACGAGAAACCGCTGTTGCATCAGGCGTACGCATGTTATTTCTGCGGCATCTTCGATGCGGAGCATCTGGACTGGCGCCCCATCGAACACCAGCAACTGGGCATGCAGGGAAGCGTGGAGTCCATTCTGGGGCTTCCGACGGCTGTGGCACACAAATGCCGTCTCCATACCGGCAGCGCGCGTCCCTTCCCGGAACCCTACGTATGCATTTCGTCCATGGGGACCAATCCATGCAAGTGCTGGAATTACGAGGAGGGCTGGAACCAGGTCATCCGTTTCCTGAAGGCCTGCGGCTATCGTGTATTGGACATAGACCGTGATTCGGAGCTTTTCTTTGCGGGGAAACGATATGCGATCCCGACCGAGGCGGAGAATTTTACGGGGCGCTTCCCCATCCAGGAGCGTATCGACCTGCTGGAGCACGCCGATTTCTTCATCGGCCTTCCCAGCGGACTTTCCTGGCTGGCGTGGGAAGTGGACCTTCCCGTGGTCATCATTGCCGGCTTCACGCTGGATGGCAGCGAGTTCCCGACGCCGTACCGCATCACGAATTTCCTGGCCTGCCATGGCTGCTGGAATGACTCGCGAAACTTCTTCGACCAGAAGGTCCCCGTATGGTGCCCACGCCATGCGGGGACGCCGCGCGAAATTGAATGCACCCGTGCCGTCACTCCCAAGATGGTGATGGATACCATCATGAAGATTCCGCAGTTCCGCCAGCAGACGGCGCACATGATTCTCAAGCAAGCTCAGGAGGCATCCAATGGACAGGCTTAACCGGGAACATCAGATCTGGGCGCCGCTGGGCATTCGGCTCAATTGGCATGATGGCCTGAGTATCAAGTTCCCGGTTTCGGAGCATTCCTTCCATTTGAAGGTAACGGCGCTGCACAACGGAGCCGTCGTCTGGGACTGCGACGTGCCCCCCACCGCGCGGCAAGAAAGAATCTATCATACCACGCAGACTTATAACATCCCCTGGCAGGTGGAAATCAGGCAAGCCGACGGCCGTCGGCTCTTTTTCTGGCGAACGGATCTTACCGGCCGGGATGTGTGCCTGCGTTTCCTTACCGAGTCGCTAGGCGATGTCATTGCCTGGATGGCGGTGGCGGACAGATTCCACAGCATTTACAACTGCTGGATGGCGATTCAGATGAAACGGGAGTTCATTCCGCTTTTCGCCGCGATTCGCCCGCGGTTCCATTTCATCGAGGAATCGGCGTTCAAGGCTGGCGATTACGACGCGGTTTTCCCGATCAGCCCCAGCGAGGAAACAATATTCGCCCCTGTGCCTTACAGCCGCGTCAATCCCTTCACCTATGCGCAGAATCTTCTTGCCGTCGACAATCCGCTGGAGATTCCTACTTTGGTGGAACAGCCCGCTTCTGTATCGCGTCCGGCAGAAAAATATGCCTGTCTGCTTACTGGCAAGGGTGAAACGGAACTCTGCGGAATGAAGAAGGCTGAATGGGCTGTTGTAGCCTCCTTCCTGCGTGAAAACGGCTACGAGACAGTGACGCTGGATGACACGGCGCCGCTGCTGGAAAATCTGTCGCTCCTGCAAGGGGCACGGTTCGCCATAGGAGTGATGACGCCGCTGCTCTGGCTGGCCTGGGCCTCAAAGAAAGACGCCGTGCAATTGGTCGGAACAGGGTGTGAGAATCAGATTCCTGCCTCTGAATTCAGGGTGACGCGACCTGAAAACGGAACGAGTTCGGCAGGTGATGCCATTACCTCTGAAGAAGTCATCGGCGTCATCAAGACAGTTCCCGCATTCCTGAAAGAATACCGCAAGAACCACCCGCTGGACAATTCAGTGGATTTCTCGGTGCTGGTGCCTGTGCATAATGGCGAAAAGACGCTGAAGCGGTGCCTGGACTCTATCCTGAATCAGACATGCGGCAATTTTGAACTGATTGCGTGCAATGATGGCTCCACGGACAACACGCAAGCCATTCTTGACGCATACGCCAAGCAGGACAGCCGCGTCCGTCTATTGAACCATCCCGTCAATCAGGGACGCATGGCGACCCGCCGCGACCTGGCGCAGGCGGCCACGAAAGCTTACACAGTCTGGGTGGATTGCGATGACGAAATCGCGCCGGACTATCTTGAGACCGCCAGCCGCGCTCTCGCGGGAAAGGATTGCGACGTCGCCGCGTTGCGCTGTGAACTGAGGCTGGCCTACAGCGGAATCCGCCGGGCGCCTGTCCGCGGCGGCATCGTCCGTGGTGACAGCATGCTGTCTGTTTTTCTGAAAAACGATGCCTTTTTGGATTGCTTCTGGGGCAAGGCATTCCGCACTTCATTGCTGAAGAAAGCTGTCCCCACGGGATTTGACAAGTTGCTTCAGGAGGATATGTTCTTCATGCTGCCGCTTTACGAGCAGGCCAAGTCATTCCTGTATGTCCCCAGTGCCCGCCCGATGTACATCTACTACGGCGATACGGGAGAATGGAGCAGCAAGCTGCATAACATGACACCGGAGCTCTTTGAGGAGTACTGCCTTCTGCGCCATGAACAGATTGTCTTCTCCGCCGATTATCTGACAAGCCGTGGCTATGGCGAGGACATTCTGCGGCAATATATACAGAATCTTGGCCAGTTCCAATACACATTGGGCGTCCTGGAAAGTCATCCAGCCTGGTGGAAGCAAGGCGTTGAAATCTTCCTGAAATGGTTCTGCAAGGAGCCAAACTGCCTGCTCAACGATGGCAAGGTGAAGCTGCCCGATGTTGCCGCCGCTCTTCGCAGGCAGGTTGACGCCATTGCAGGGAAGGCCGGAACGGCATCGTAACAGCCGCCCGGGGAGTGTTTGGAAAAACTCTGAGATAATTGCAAAGGCCGCTGGCGGCTTTGGCAACAGTCCCTATTCCGCCACTTCCGTCAGGCGGGCCAGCAGTTTTTCCCATTCCTCGGCATAGCCTCGCACAATGATATTGACGATTCCGGCAAGATAGAGATACGGCTCATATCGAACGAAGCAAAATTCATCGTGGCGTTTCTTTCCGGCAAAGTGTTCCAGCAGGAGGCATTCTTCCAGACGCACATGCATCTCGAAATAGGGCATCGCCATGCCCCAGTTCTGGAAGCCCGCGCCCTCCTGCGAAAGCTGTTCCTGCAAGATCCGATACGCTACGCGCACGCTATTCGCCAGCGCTTCCTGCTCCGGCATCTCCTCCAGGAAGGAAACCAACTCACGGACCTCCGGGCGCCATTCCGCCAACGCTGTTTCCGGCAATCGGCGAAGCATCTCCCCAAAAGTCCGAAGGGCCCGGATTGCCTTCAGGCGACGGGCGAAATTCGCCGCCAGGAACTCGTGCCGCGCCAGATTCTCATATCGTCGCAGACTCTCCTGCGCCAAATCCCATTCCCCGCATTCCGCAGCCGCCAGGAACCGCCACTCCTCGCTGAAGAAGGTGCCCTCCGCCACTTTCGCCTCCTCGTCTTCCGTCAACACGTCTTCCAGGGCATCCAAGGCGGCCCAGGCAGGGGCCAGAGCCTGACGATATTCCGACAGCGCAGCCAGGTCCTCTGCATCGGCGCCGGTCTCCGCAGGATACCACAGATGGGGCGGCGCCTGAAGCGCCTGCCGGGAGAAGTTACCCCAGGCATACGGCGCATCCTTCTCCTCCTGCCGATCGGCCAAGGAAACCAGCAACATGCCCAGATCCTTCTGGCGCAGGGCAAAGGCTTTCGCTTCCGCCGATGGCTCCTGAAGCGG
Source organism: Lentisphaeria bacterium (assembly GCA_024405215.1). Classification (GTDB taxonomy): domain Bacteria; phylum Verrucomicrobiota; class Lentisphaeria; order Oligosphaerales; family Oligosphaeraceae; genus UBA1724. The sequence goes on from JAKSPB010000015.1 coordinate 28,850, forward strand.
TGTTTCCAAAGACTCTCCGGAAAACTCCTCCCAGGCAGCCACCGCCCTCTTCTGGCGCTCCGTCAGTCTATGCCGTGTGTATGCGCACAGGCAAATTGACAGCAGGAAAAGAACCACCGCGCACCACGCGCCTTTGTGGAAAAGCTCCACCACCGGCGTCTTTCCCTGGACAGAGAACAGCCGAAGCCGGAGTCCATACGCAACGGAGAGCATCAGCAGCGCCAGCAGAAGAGTCCACTGGACCGACATTTTCACCGCGCAAAACAAAATGAAATTCCGCAGCAATTCCGGGAATTTCACCAGGAAGCCCACTTTTCCCAGCACCCCTGTCAGATAACAGTCGATTCCCCAAAAGAAGACCGCCAAAAGAAGCATGATTCCCAGGGAATGGAAGAGGGTCTGCAAGACCACCGCTTCTTTCTGGCGAAAGTCCTCGCGGGCAATCAGGAAGTCAGTGAAAGCGAATTGCGCTTCCAGAATCACAGGAATCGACAACACCCGTACGACAATATGCTCCTGCTGCCAGACGACCTGGATGACGAAAAGCGCCACGGCGCCCCAGAAAAGCCATGCCATGATCTTCCCTGTTGGCGTCAATGGCGCCAGATTCAGCCCCTTGTAATAGCGGATCAGCTGAATGCCATAGCCGACCATCAGGGTGTTGCCGGCCATTACCAGAATTTTCAATGCGGACAGAAAATTCAACCATCCCAGACTATGCAAACTCCACACCCCCAGGCATAGCGCCAACGCCCCGAAGCACGCCATGGTCATGGCGCTGGCGAGACGCTGCACGGGAACCGGCAGTATCCTTGGAGATGGCGGTGACGCGAGAACAGGCATAAAATGTCAATGGACAGGAGAAAAAGGACGCGGGACGGCGCCTGCGCATCCTTGCGCAGGTTGCCTTGCCCGCCGCCCAGATTCCAAGTTCTAGAACGTATCGGCTTCCACCAGCCAAGGCACGTCCGCGCCGCACTCCAAGGTAATGGTCACGGGAGCAGTCGTATGGATCCAGCCCGTCGCCACGTTGGAAGCCGTTTTGACGGAGCTTTGGAAAAGCAACCGCTGGTCGACGGCACGGACCGTCACCCGAACCGTCCCCTCTTCCTCGCCCTCGTTGTGCACTGTAACGCGCCATGGCTTCTCCTGGGGCGTGAACTGGAACTGCTGCGCCCCCTGCTCCGCCCAGACGCCGAGCTTCTTGACCTGGGCTGCGCCGCGCTCCTCCTGATAGGTCTTCAGGCGCCACTCCTGGACCGAATCCAGATACTGGTCCACCGAAACGGACCATCCGCGGGAATCTCCCTCTATGACCAGGTAGGCCTTCTCCAGACCGGAAAAGCCCTTGCGGTCCGCACTTTGAAGCTGCTTGGAACTCACCACCACCTTGCTAGGCTTGGGCTTCTTGTCGGCGGCATCCACCAAAGTGATCTTCAAAGCGCCATTCCGCGCCGCCGCGTAGTTGATGCGGAAGTCATCGCCAAAGAGGGGAAACACCTCCGTGCACACTGTTCCCACACCATTCCACCGGAAGGTCTTGTTAACCCAGCAGAAATCATCTGCGGACAAGGTGAAAGACGCCAATGCCAGGAAAGCCAGAAAAGCTTGCAGCGGTCTCGTCATCATGTTCTACTCCTTTTCTTCCTCAAAACGCCGTCCCCACTTCGACAACTGCGCTGCGACCTGGACAGGCGCGGTACCGCCGGTCAAATCGCGGGCGGCGACGCTATGCGCAGCCTGGAAAATCGCCAAGAACTCCGGCACAGCCGTGGGAATGGACTCTTTCATCAGCTCCAGAGTGGCCTGCGCCAAGGTGATTCCGCGGGCCGTGCAGGCGCCAACGAAACGCCCCACCTGATGATGGGCTTCCCGGAAAGGCACGCCCTGTTTCACCAGCGCCTCCGCCAGATCCGTGGCCATCAAGGAGGGATCCGAGGCCGCCTCCGCCATTCGCCCGGCACGGGGCCTGACCGTGGAAAGCATTGCCGTCAGGGTCCGAAGCACCAGCGAGACCGTATCCACGGCGTCAAAGAGCCCCTCCTTGTCCTCCTGCAAATCCCGGTTGTAGGTCAGCGGCAGGCCCTTCAGGGTGGTCAAAAGACTCATCAGCGCACCATAGACGCGACCGGTCTTGCCGCGCGTCAGCTCCGCCATGTCGGGGTTCTTCTTCTGAGGCATCAGGCTGCTGCCCGTCGTAAAGGCATCGCCGATTTCCACGAACGCGAACTCCTGGCTGAACCAGATGGCCACGTCCTCGGCGAAACGGGAGAGATGCATGGAGACGAGCGCCAGATCCGCCAGGAACTCAATGGACTCGTCCCGGTCGGCCACGGCATCCATGGAGTTCTGCAGCACCGCCTCGAAGCCCAGTTCCTTCGCCACGAACTCCCGGTTCAACGGCAGGGTGGAACCCGCCAAGGCGCCGGCCCCCAGCGGCAGGCGGTTGATCCGGTGGCGGCAGTCCGCCAGACGCTCGCGGTCGCGCTCCAGCATCTCCACGTATGCCAGAAGATGATGAGCGAAGAGGACGGGCTGCGCATGCTGAAGATGTGTGAATCCCGGCATGATGGCCTGGGAATTGTCATTGCCCAATTTCCAGAGCGCTTTCTGGAAATCGCGGAGTTCCTTGCGGATCCGATCCACCTCGTGGCGCAGGAAGAGACGTTCGTCGGTGGCAATCTGGTCATTGCGGGAACGGCCCGTATGCAGACGGGCGCCGGGAGCGCCGATCAGTTCGGTCAGGCGGCTCTCGATGTTCATATGGATATCCTCCAGCTCGGTGCGGAAGACGAACTCGCCGCGATCCAACTCGCCCTTGATCTGCTCCAACCCCGCAAGGATCTTGTCGGCATCCTCCTGGGGGATGATTCCCTGATGCGCCAGCATTTTCGCGTGCGCGGCGCTGCCTTGCAGGTCGAAGGGATACAACCTGCGATCATAGCTGATGGATTCCGACAAACGAAGAACGAGGGCATCGGGCCCTTCGCTAAAACGACCGTCCCAAAGTGGCATGGCGATTCAAAAAAAGAAAACTACGGTTGCATTCCGGCGATGCCGGAGACGACTGTCAAAAAATATCCGAAGAGGGAATTGCAAGAGCAGCACCCGTCCTACTTCTCGTCAACGGGCGGATGCACGATGCACTCCAGAAGTTGACTGGCGGCAGTGGTGATGTGCCCCTCGCTGAAACCGGCCTTTACCAGTTGCTTATAGAAAGACTCGGCCAGAAGCCGGACCACCTTCCCGGGATTGCGGACGGTGGTGACGAGGAGCTTCTCCGCCGCCTGCGCGTTGTCGCCCGCGCCCTCCCGGGCGCTGTTCAGCAATTCCGCCGCATTCAAGGCGAAATGCTGTTCCAGCAGTTCGGAGGCCTTGGTATTCTCCACAATCAGGGAAACAAAGGGGCCCAGCAGGGAAAGCAGCTTCCGCCGCAGCGGGTCCTTGGACTGGCTGGGATCCTTCGGCCCGCCGGTGATCAGGTGGCCGATGCGGTTTCCCTTGAAGTAGATGGGCATGGCGATGATAGGAAACCGGAGCCCCTCGATGCCGGAATTGATCCAGTTGATCTGGTGGGTGCTGCGAAGCTGGAGCAGAATGTTCTGCAAACGGAGGGGAACGTCCAGCGGCTCCCGGTCCTTCAGATGGGTCTCCTCCAGGCCCACTGGCGCCCGGACGATGAAAAGTTCCTTCTCCTCGTCCAGCAACAACAGCGCGGCCTGCGTGGTGTCCATGAGGCGGCAGGTCAAATCCACGATCTTGTAGAGGCCCTCGTCCACCGAATACGTGACTTTCATGGCCTCGTTCAGCAACATCAGGACATCAATGCTCCGCTCCAGCTGATTCTTGTCTTCTATCAGCTGCGTCTTATCTTCCATTTCCTTCATCGGCTTGTCCCTTTCTTAGGTAAAATCATCAACAATGCCCGCTCCAGCTCCACCGGCGGCGTCATCCCCCCTGAATTGATGGCCAGCAGTGCATCGCGCACGGTGCAGATGGCCTGGATCAGCTCGTGGGGCGAGTAGTTCATCGCCTGGTCGGCCTGGAACTTGTTGCGCCAGGTATTGCCTGTGGCAAAAGGCGCGTCACCGGCAGCCAGCTTCCGCTTCTCCTCCATCGTCATGGCCTCCAGGTGCTCCTTGAGCTGCATTCCGCTCTTGAGCCGGTTCATCGCCATGTAGATGCGAAGGGAGATGAAGGTCCGGAACTGGCGCCCCAGGCTGTAGAGCAACGCCCGGGCGGTGCCGTCCGGGTCCTTGTCCCGCGCCATCAGCATCTCTACAAGGGAAAGCGTCCCCGGCAGATCGCGGTTCCCCACGGGATCCCCGATGGCCCAGTTCTCCTGGTCGCCGTAGGGCGGGCACAACTCCCGGACCGCCTCCGCCGTAATGGGCTGCTCCGTGCCGCCCATGTAGCAGACCAGCTTCTCCAGTTCGCCTGCGATCAGCGTGGTGTCGCCGCCCAAGGCATCCACCAGGGCTTCCAGTGCATCGAAGGAAAGCGTGATGCCCTTCTGGGCGGTCACCTCGGAAATGCAGCGTTTCATCTCCTCGCGCCAGCCCTTCCGCCCGGTGGTGGGCTTCCGGCACCAGATCACCTGGCCGTTGGCCGCACAAGCCTTGGCCAGGCCCTTCTTCTCATCGCAGCCGACCCCTTCCAGAATGACGAAGATGTCGTCGGGCAAAGGCTCCGCGAAAAATTCCGCCAGGGCACGGACGCCCATGGGATCATTCTTCACCTTCGCCGCGGGCTCCTGCGCGAAGCCGGAGAACTGCTTCAGCCAGATGGTCTTGGCACCGCCCATGAAGGCGGGCTGCCGAACGGAAGACATGACATCGCGAAGCATCTCGGCACGCGGTCCCCGATCGTCTTCGGCAATGACATCCACCGAGAAGTCGTCGGGATTCTCCCCGGCGAGTTCATGGAACAAGGCATCCGCCTGCGCATGGATGCGGATCTCGTCATCGCCGGAAATGAGATAAAGATGGGAGGGAGATTTTGGCACGCGCGTACCATAATGCCTTGCCCCTGTTTTGAGGGACCGACATGGCTTGAGATTGGCCTTTCCCGACAAAGAACTTCAAAATCTCCTACAAAAGCCGTATCACAGATTAAATTACCTTTTCCTACATTTTTCCCGTCCCCTCCAATGGAGCGACAATGCGCTACTGGTTATTTGCTTTATTTTGCTGTGCAACAGCTTATGCACAGCCTTCAATTGGATACGTCACCGGCAACGGCGTGGCCTTGCGGGCGCAGCCTGCCTCGTATTACGAAAGACTCGCCATCCTGAAGGAAGGGACGCCGCTGGAAATCGTCTCCTTCCAGGGCGATCCCGGAAGCCGCTGGGCGGAAGTCAAGCTGCCGGTGAAAATCACCGGTTGGATTCTTGGCGACAACCTGAACGAAGAAGGGATTGTCGTCGCCGCGCCCTGCCCGATCTACACGGGCCCCGGCGATCATTTCACGGCCTTCTACATGGCGAAAGAGGGAGAAAAACTGGTTCGGGAAGGAAAAATGGACGGCAAATGGCTCTGCGTGACCGCGCCCGATTCCGCCACAGCCTGGATCAGCGACGCCTTCGTGGCGATGGGCCCCGCCCCCAAGGCCGACTCCCCGGACACCGTCCCCGACTTTGCCGCCGTCGTCATTCCCGCTCAGGACGGCATGGACTTGAAGGAACTCCAGGAGAAGCAAGAGAAGGAACTCCGGCAGGACCAGTCGAAACTGGCGGAGCTCCAGCGGCAATCAGAAACCCTGAAAACCCAGACAGCCGCCCGCAGCGAGGAATTGGCGCGCCTGCAAAATGACGCCAAGCGCCTGGAAGCCGAAAGCGAAGCCGCAAAGGCGAAAGCCGCATTGGCAGAAGTGGAACGCGAGAAAGCGCAGATTCTCGAGGCGCAGGAACTGGCGAAGCTGGAAGAACAGCAGAAGGCGGCCCAGGCCAAGGCACGGTTGGTCCAAGAGGACTCCGCACGCTGGGAGGCCGAGGCACAGGCCACTGCCCAGAAGCTCCTGGAGGCGCGACTTGAAGCGCAAAAACGTGAAAAGACCGCCAAGGCAGAGGCGGAGGCCATGGCACTTGAACAACAGAAGGCCGAGGAGCTGGCCAAAGAAGCTCTTGCCAAAGTCAAGGACGCAGAACTCTCCCGCGATCAGGCCATGCGGCAGCAGGAAGAACTCCAGAAGACCATCGGCGATTTGCAGGAGGCCGTCCAGAATGCCTCGCGGCAGGCGGAAAACCTGAAACAGGAACGAGCCAGACTGGAAGCCGCAGCCAAAGAGGAGCAAGCGAAGCTGGAAGCCATGAAAGCCGAAGGCGAACGCCTGACCGCCGCCCAGCAGGAGCAAGCCGCCAAAGCGGAAGAAATGCGCCAGGCCACAGAGAAGGCCCAGGCGGAACTGGATGAATTGAAAGCCGCCCAGCAGAAACTTGCCGAGGAGAAGGCGCAGCTGGAAGCATCCCTTGCCGAGCAGAAGGCCAAGCTGGAAGCCGACAGGAAGGCCACGCAGCAGAAGCTTGCCGAGGAGAAAGCCCAGTTGGAGACCTCCCTTGCCGAACAGAAGGCCAGGCTGGAGGCCGACAAGAAAGCCGCATTGGAGGCCGCCCAGGCGGAAGCCGAAGCCGCGAAGGCGGAAGCCGAAGCCAGACTGGCAGAGACGAAGGCCCGGCTGGAAGCATCCCTGGCCACGGAAAAGGCCAGGATGGAGGCCGACAAGAGGGCCGCGCAGGAGGCCGCTTTAGCGGAAGCCGAGGCGGTCAAGAAGGCGGCAGAAGAAAAGGCCCAGCTGGAGGCCGAGGCGGCCAAGGCGGCGGCAGAAGAAAAACTGGCTGCCGTCAAGGCGGAGATCGAAGCGTCCATGACAGCCCAGAAGGCGGAGATTGAAGCCACCCAGGCGGCAGTCGAGGCGAAGGCCCTGGCGGAAGCAGAAGAAGCCAAGGCTGCAGTCGAGGCGAAGGCCTTGGCGGAAGCGGAAGAGGCCAGGAAAGTCGCCGAAGAATTGGCGCGCCAGCAGAAAACGAGCGTCTCCGGCATCGTTGTCTCCCTGGGGCCAAGAGCTACGGAAGAGACCTCGCACGCCATTTGCCATGTCGAGAACAACCGCTACATTCCCGACGCCTACCTCCGGGCGGATCGTTTGAATCTGCGTGACTGGGAAGGCCGCACGGTCACGGTCTCCGGCCGTCAGCTGTCTCTTCCCAACTGGAGCAAGCCGTTGCTCGTCGTCACCGGAATCGTCCTGCAATAAGGAACCTCTTGCCTGCTTCGTTTGAAAGAGGTAACTTCGGAAGTGACACAGCACTGGCAGTCCGTCAGGAAGCACCATTTTCCCTACCAACAAAAATTCAAGAACCATTATGAAACACACCTTCCTCAAAGAGGTCCTGGCCAGCCGGGACTTTGGCAGCACTTTCACCGTCGCCGGCTGGGTCCGCACCCGCCGCGACTCCAAAGCCGGCTTCTCCTTCATCGAACTGAACGACGGCACCAGCTTCACCAATCTGCAGATTGTCGCGCCCAAGGAACTGCCCAACTATGACACCGAGATCCTGAAACTCTATCCGGGATGCTCCCTGACCGCCACCGGCAAGCTGGTGGAAAGCCCCGCTGCCGGACAGGCCGTGGAACTCCACGCGGAGTCCATCACCCTCTTCGGCGCCTGCGATCCGCTGAAATACCCCCTGAGCAAAGGACGCATCTCCTTTGAGCGCCTGCGCGAAGTGGCGCACCTGCGTCCACGCACCAACACCTTCGGCTGCGTCTCCCGCATCCGCAACAGCCTCGCCATGGCGACCCATCGCTTCTTCCAAAGCCGCGGCTTCTACTACTTCAACGCCCCCATCTTCACCGCCAGCGACTGCGAAGGCGCAGGCGAAATGTTCCAGGTCACCACGATGGACCTGAACAACATCCCCAAGGATCCGGAAACCGGCAAGGTGGACTTCAAGCAGGACTTCTTTGGAAAGCCTGTGAACCTGACCGTCTCCGGACAGCTGGAAGCCGAGACCCACGCCTGCGCCTTGGGAAGCGTCTACACCTTCGGCCCCACCTTCCGCGCCGAGAAGTCAAACACCACCCGCCATCTCTCCGAGTTCTGGATGATCGAGCCAGAAATCGCCTTCGCCGACCTCAATGACAATGCGGACATCGCCGAGGACTACCTCCGCGCCCTCTTCACCGCCGTCATCACCGAGTGCCCCGAAGACCTGAACTTCTGCGACCAGCGTATCGAGAAGGGCCTGCTGGAGCGCCTGACACGCCTCTCCACCGCAAAATTCGCCCGCATCACCTACGATGAAGCCATCAAGCTCCTGGAACAGAACGCCGACGCCTTTGAGTTCAAGCCCTACTGGGGCGCAGACCTCCAGAGCGAACACGAGCGCTATCTGGCGGAGAAGATCTTCAACGGCCCCGTCATCGTCATGAACTACCCCAAGGAAATCAAGGCCTTCTATATGCGCCAGAACGATGACGGACGCACTGTGGCTGCCATGGACGTCCTCCTGCCCGAAGTCGGCGAAATCATCGGCGGAAGCCAGCGCGAAGAGCGCCTGGAGCTCCTGGAGGGCCGCATCCGCGAGCTGGGAATGGATCCCGCCAACTACTGGTGGTATCTGGACCTGCGCCGCTTCGGCTCCGTGCCGCACTCCGGCTTCGGCCTGGGCTTCGAACGAATGGTCCGCTTCTGCACCGGAATGGCCAACATCCGCGATGTCATCCCCTTCCCCCGCGCCCCCCGCGAAATCGAGTTCTAGAAGCCTGGAATTCTAAACGTCCTGTTCCCCTGGAGGGCAGGCAATTGCCCCGATAAGAATCGATTGCGAAATTCATTCCTGTTTCCGCCTTCCGGCGGAGTACACAAAAACGCACAGAATGCTTTTTTTCAAGACGACAATGATTTAGAGGAAAAGAAGCGTTTTGCGTATATGTGTATTTCGTGGATCGCGTCGAAAGGCGCATGGAAGCTGGCTGTCCTGAAGTAAACCACCTCCGTGGTGAACAGGGCGATTCTAAAAAAACACCGAAACCGAGACGGGCTGTTGAAGAACCATGTGTTTTTACAACAGCCCTTTTTTTCCGACATTTCGTTTTCTCGTACGATTCTCCATTATGGCCCCCACGACCACTCAAAAAATTCTCATTGTCCTGATTCCTCTCCTCGTTGCGGGAATCCTGGGAGGACTCTATTGGAGAAAAAAGCATTCCCAGCCGGAGAAGAAGCCCCAATGGACCCTTGTGGAAGAAAATGCCGAGGAACTCCCCGCCTTGCCGGATTTTCCCGATGGCGACGAAGAGGACGGCCTGATCCAGCCTGACGAGACTGTCGGCGACGCGATTCCAGACAGCAAGGCAAATGATCCGGACCTATCGTCAAATGGCATCGTCCATGACCGCATTCCCACTGAATCAGAACTTCTGGAAGCCGCAGGCGCCCTCACGGGCAATCCACTCTTCCAGCAGCTTCTTTCCCAGGATTCCACGCTGAAACTACTGGTCAGGCTCCTGGATGCCGTTGCCAATGGCGAGGCCCCTGTGGGATTGCTTAATTTCGTGGGCGATTTTCAAAAATTCCAGGCCGGACGAAATGCCGAGGGCTACTTGGCCGCCACGACCGCCACCACCAACCGATTCGGCCGCTTCATTGACGCATTCACCTCCATCCCTCCCGCCGATGCAGCCGGATGGTATCGCAGGGCGGAACCCAAGATGCAGGAAATCCTGCGCGCCATGGGTTATCATGAACTCACCATGCGTCAGCTTGTGACCAATGCCTTCACCGTGATCCTCCAAATTCCCGAGTTCTCCTTTGATCCGGAACTGGTCCCCAGAGGCGCAGAGATTTTCGAATACCAGGACCCCATTTTCCAAGGACTCAACGATGCCCAGAAACTCATCGTCCGGCAAGGCCCTGAAAACTGCGCGAAAGTCCGTTCCTTCTGCCTGGCCGTCGCGAAAGAACTGGAATTGTTTAGAGAATAACATCTTCATTTCAACGGATCCATCGTCCTGCGTTGCGTCCGTAAGACAAGGCGATGGATCGCCATGCACTGGACTGCGCCGGCGCCACCCTCCAAAAAGAAGAAACAAATTTTCTTTCCCCTTTTCCCCCGAATTTCCACTTCCGCACCTTGCAGGTCACTTTTCCTAAAAAAAGAGAAAAGTATTTTCCGGAAAAACTTGAAATTCCCCTTTCTTTTTCATATAATTTTAAACAGTTCCGGGAATCTAATTTAGTTCAGCGTTTCCATTCCCCAATCACAAAAAAGCAAACAAACATGAAAAAATCTTTCACACTAATTGAACTGCTGGTCGTGATCGCCATCATCGCGATCCTGGCCTCCATGCTTCTGCCTGCGCTATCCAAGGCCCGTGAGAAGGCCCGTGCCATCTCCTGCATCAGCAACCTGAAGCAGATCGGCCTGATGAACGCCATCTACATGAACGACAGCGACGATTTCTCCCTCACCACCTTCAACCAGTATCCCACCTCCGACGGCCAGTCCGCCATCGGCAACTTCTCCAAGACCCCCTGGATGATCTACCTCAACCGCGCCTATGGCGTCGCCGGCAAGGCTCTGGACTGCCCCGCCTCCAGTCATCAGGGCACCGTTGAAATCACCAGCATGAGCGAAACCGACATCATCAACAAGTGCAAGAGCGAAGGCAACTTCAAGAATGTCTCCTACGGACACAACTTCGGCTCCTTCGGCAAGCGCTCCGTCGGCGATTCCTCCAACGGAAGCGGCTGGGACAATGGCCAGGCCACGAATGTCCGCGCGGAACAGCTCGCCAACCTGTCGGGTACCAACGGCAGAACCGCAAGCCTCTCCTCCATCTGCTTTGTCACGGATTCCCTCCCCATCGATGAAATCTCCGCCGATATGAAGGCCAATCTGAACGGCGGCCAGGCAACCATGGTCCAGCCCGACAACGTCTATCCCAACTGGGCGCCCGATGTCACTTACTTCGCCGTCTATGCCCGCCACGGCGGCCGCCTCAACGCCGTCCTGGCCGATGGACATGCCGAGAGCTTCATCCCCCAGCAGGTCCGCTACCACGACACCACTGCCGCCAAGAACCAGTTCTGGTTCCCCCGCTACACGGGAACTCCTCTGAAGCTCGGCTGGTGGTAAGCTGATCTGATTCACATCTGACTTCGTAATCCCCGACGGATTCCCGCCGGGGATTTTTTTTGCCGCGAAACGGCCCTGAAAGATATGGCATAGGGATAGAAAGGAAGGAATAGGATAATATCTCCGAAACGGCACAAGTCCATCTGGACCATCTGGACCTATGCTGGGGACGACGCTTCCGCGCGTCGGGACTCCCCGCCAATTCCATCAATATCATCAACGCCATCTGAATTGTCAAAAGCTATGTTCCCCAAGAAGGTCGTTGACCGGCGAAGATCTTCATGTGTTGATCCTTTATGACAGTCCGCCTGCCGGCGGAGGAACATAAAAGCCCCATAACACGCAAAAGGCTTTCTTTCCTTGGGAAAAGCAAGCCCATTCTGTATGTTTTGTGTATTCTGCGTGTTTTGTGGCTTGCGCAGCGAAGGCGCATCCAGCCGAAAAAGCGACTTGCTTTTCCAAAGGAAACCTGCCCTCGTGGGAAACACAGCGTTTTCCCAAAAACTTTTTTCAAAAAAAATCATATTTTTTCGGGGAAAACAAGTTGCGAAATTGCTAGAATAGATTATTTTAGGGAAAGAAAGGGCGAAAAAGGGAAATTTAGGAACTTTTAGGGCTGCCGTTCGGCTAACGGCAGGAATCTCCCCCATCGCCCTGGCCCCTTTCCCCTCTCGTCATGTCAGAACCTCCAGTCAAAAAAAAGCGACTATTCACTGGGACTTTCCCAGTGGGCGTGGACAACCAGCGCAGGTTGTCCATGCCTCGCTCATGGAGACTGCCTACAGACACTGACGAGACGGCCTTCTACCTGGTCCCCGGGCGCAGCCGACGCATTCAGGTCGTCACGGAAGAGAAGATGCAGGCCATCTACGACAAGCTGGAAAACAGCTCTCTCGCCAACGACGACAAAATCGCCGCCTACACCGACATCGCCTCTATGATCCAGGTTGTCACTTTGGACAGCCATGGGCGTTTCGCCTTGAGTCCGGAACTGGCGAAATTCGCCGGCATCAAGACAAAGGCGGTGTTCCTTGGCTCCATCATCTACGGCACCCTCATGGCGGAAGACGCCTGGCAGGAACGCCAGACGCCGCTCTCCTCCAGCTTCGACTTGCTTCAGCAGATTGAGGAGTCCGCCAAATCCAGCACGCCCCAGGGATGACCCAGCCATTCCTCCATCAAAGTGTCCTGTTGGAAGAATCCGTCCGGTTGCTGACCGAAGGCAATGGGCATCGTTTTCTGGACGGCACCCTGGGAGGCGGCGGACACTCCGAACTTGTCCTGAAGAAGAACCCGGAATGCCACCTCGTCGGCATTGACCGAGACCCTCTGGCCATTCAGGCTGCCACGCAACGTCTCCAGCCTTTTGGAGAACGCTTCCATGCCTGGCACGGAACTTTCAGCCAGATGGAAGAGGCGGCCAGGCAATTCGGATGGGAATCCCTGGACGGCATCCTGCTGGACATCGGCGTCTCATCGCCCCAGATCGACACCCCGGACAGGGGATTCTCCTTCCGATTTGACGCGCCGCTGGACATGCGCATGGATCCATCCAGCGGCGCCCCCACAGCCGCAGATCTTCTGAATACCCTCTCCGCCAAGGAATTGGCGGACATCTTCTGGCTTTACGGCGAGGAGCGTTTCTCCCGTCCCATCGCCAAGGCCATCGTCGCCAGGCGCGAAAGCAAACCCTGGGCTGGCACCAAGGAACTTTCGGAACTGCTGGAACGCATTGTCGGGCGCAGCCACCAGCATGGCCTGCCGCCGCCCACGCGTGTCTTTCAGGCGCTCCGCATCGCCGTCAACCACGAACTGGAAGAACTGGAGGAGGCCCTCAAGGCAGCCGAGCGCATCCTGGCTCCGGATGGACGCCTGGTCGTCATCAGCTTCCATTCCCTGGAAGACCGCATCGTCAAGCATTTTCTGCAGCACGCGGCATTAAGCTGTGTCTGCCCGCCTTCCCTCCCCTGCACCTGCCACAAGCAGGTCACCTTTGAAATCCTCACCAAGAAGCCCTTCACCGCTTCCGACGAGGAACTCGCCCGCAATCCCCGTTCCTCCTGCGCGAAGCTCCGCGCCGCCCGCCGCACCGCAACGCCCGCTGAATATATTTGACCTTCCCCGCAATGCACTTCTACTCCGTCATCAACCCTCCCCGAAACAAGAAACCCCAGACCGGTGACAACGCCTCCGTACTGAAGTTCTCCCTGACTCTGGCCGTCATGCTGGCAGCCATCTGCTTCTGCACCTGGCAGCGTGCGCAGAACAGCCAGAACATTCGTGACTTGCGCAAGGAAATCAAGATCTTGCAGTCCAAGAAGGAAGACCTAGAGAAGACCTTGCAGAACCGAGGGAATATGCTGGAGCACCTGATGGAAGGAAGCATCATCACCCAGAAGGCCAAGCCCTTCGGTCTGCGCCCGCCCACCGCGGCCCAGCGTGTCCACCGCCTGGAACTCGTCTATTCCGAAAGCGGCATCCAGGTCCAGAACCGACTCGTCGGTTACAACAAGCGCTAATCAAGAAACTCCGAAATCCCCACGAAAGCATTGTTCACCCCTGGATAGCCTCGCGTATGGAAAAACTGTAACGCCCTTCCCTTAACGATACGAAACTCTTATATGTTCTTCTTCCGCCACCACCCCCAAGCAAATTCCCCTTGCGACTCGGCGTCACCATCGCTTGTCCGCAGGTTCCTTGCATGGTTATGGCACGCACTGCAACCCTGGGCGGCGGAAGAATATCAGAATGAAGGACGAGTCCTGACCCACCATCTCCGCAAGGGCATTCTGGTACGCTCCTGCTTTTCCATCCTCCTGACCTTGCTGAGTTTCGGAGGGCTGCTACGGCATGTGGAGCACATCCAGCTGCAAGAACACGAATATTACTTGCGCCAGGCGAAAGCCATCTGCCAGCGCAGCAGCATCGAGACCGCCCACCGCGGCAATATCCTGGACCTGAACGGCAATTCCTTTGCCAGCGACGTCTCCACCCGGGATCTCTATGTGGAACCCAAACGCTTTGCCGACAAACTGGACGTCGCCACGCGAATCCTCGCCAAGGAACTGGATCTGGACCAGCAGTCCCTTCTGAAAAATTTCCAGAAAGCCACGACATACGAGTTCCGCATGAAAATTGCGGAAAAGATCCCCATGACCTTCATCAGGGAAAATGCCCTGACACAGATTCGCGGACTGAACCTGGTTCCGATCTTCGACGCCTCGGGCAAACCAGAGAGCTTCAAGGTCTATTTCTATCCTTCCCGGCTGAGCGAAGACGAACGGAAGATCTCCTGTGAAAAACTCCTCTCCTGCTTCCAATTCACGAAGGGAGAACTGGAGCAGAATTGCAAAAGGACCCTGGAACGCTGCCGGGAAATTCCCGTCCAGCGAAACATCTCCCGCGACATGGCGGAGACCCTTCTGGCCAAACTGCGGGATGCGGGAATCACCGAAGGCGTGCGTTGCCTGGATTCCTGGCGCCGCGACTATCCCCGCGGCAGTGAACTGGCCAATATGCTGGGCTTCACCGACAACGAAAACAGAGGCGTCTCTGGCGTGGAAAAGCTGATGGACGCCTATCTGCGCCCCGTCATGGGCAAGCGCACCTATCTCCATGACAGCCATGGACGCCCCGTGGAAGAGGGGGAGATCGTCGTGGAGGAAGCCATCGACGGCGCGGATGTCTACCTGACCATCCAAGAGCCAATCCAACGCATCCTGGAAGAAGAGCTTGGCGTCCTCTGGAAAGAAATGTGCCCCGACCGCGCATACGCGGTGATGGTGGATCCCTCGACCGGCGCCATCATGGGTCTGGCGCAGTATCCGCAATTCGACCCCAATGACCGAACCACCATGGAAGATCCCGACCTCTGCCAGAACCATATCCTTCTGCAGTGCTACGACCCTGGTTCCGTCATGAAAGCCGTCAGCCTGACAGGAGTGCTGGCGGCTGGCGTGGCCACCCTGGACACGGTCAAGGACTGCGAAAAAGGCTACTGGGTCTACAACAAGAAAGGGCTTCGGGACTCCCATCGCTTCGAGGAGCTCACCCTATCCGAAGTCATCCAGAAATCCAGCAACATCGGCACAGCGAAGTTCGCTCTGGACCTGGGCGAAGAGCGGATGTACCAGCATCTCTCGAACTTCCTCTTCGGCAAACCAACCGGCCTGGGATTCTACCCCGACGGCAAGGATCCCGTAGTCTTCCGGCAGGAGGCCAGCGGCATCTTCCGCGAATTGCACCAGTGGGATTCCCTTACCCTGACACGTGTTCCCATGGGGCAGGGAATGACCATCCCGCTGCTTCAGATCGTCCAGGCATGGAGCGCCCTGGCAAACAACGGCATCATCATGCAACCGTACCTTGTTGATCGTGTCCGCTACGCCGACGGACGCATGGAATACTCGGTGCCCCGGGTGAAAAGCCAGGCAGTCTCCGCACAGGCCGTCGCACAGATGCGGAAGGCGCTGGTCACCGTCACCGAAAAAGGCGGCACAGGCACCAACGCGGCTGTCAAAGGATTCCATATCGCAGGCAAGACCGGAACTGCGCAGATGTGGATCCAGCCCGACAAGGCGAAAGGCATCAAAGGGCATTACGCGGAACATCAGTTCCTGGCTTCCTTCATCGGTTTCGCACCGGCGGAAAATCCACGGTTCCTCCTGCTGGTCTCCGCGGAAAACCCGACCAAGAAATATCACACGGGAAGCGGCGTCTCCGCGCCGGCCTTCAAGCGAATCGCCACTCGGACCCTGGAATATCTCCAAGTGGCGCCGGAAGAAGAGCTGCTCCAGCCGCCGACCAAGGCCACCGCAAAACGATAGGACAATAGGATGAAAGCGAAACGCCCCAAGGGGAGTTCCTGAAGCTTTCTATACCGTCGGACGAATCGGACGCAAAAAAAACAGGGGCTGTCGCAAAAATCTTGCGACAGCCCCGTTTGCCTTTAACCGCAACAGCGATTAATAGTCGTCATCATCGTCATAAGCGGCTTCCCTGGCCACTTCCTCGATGGACTTCTGCTCCTCAATGGCAGAACGAAGACGCTCCAGAGCCTGGTTCTGGATCTGGCGGACGCGCTCGCGGGTACGCCCGATGGCATGGGAGACCTCCTCCAGAGTCTTGGCCTTCTCGCCGTCCAGACCGAAGCGGAGCTTTAGAATCACGCGCTCGCGCTCCGGGAGCTTGCTTACCATCTGCATCATCAAGGAAAGCGTCTCGTCGTCCTGAATGATGTCGTTGGGGGCCACGGTCTTGTCATCGGGAATGATGTCCTTGAACTCGCCTTCCGCACCATTCTGGATGGGATCGAAAAGAGAGATGGTGCTGGCCTTGCCCTGGCGAAGGCCGGTGACCGTTCGTTCCGTCAGATTGATTTCGTTGGCGATCTCCTTGTCCGTGGGGTCGCGCCCCAAAGTCTGAATCAACTTCGCCTTCGCATTCTGGATCTTGCCGATCTTGCTGGCAGACTGCACGGGAATGCGGATGGTCCTAGCCTGGTTGGCCAAGGCACGACGCATGGACTGCTTGATCCACCAGGCCGCATAGCTGGATAGCTTGGCTCCCTTGGAGGGATCGAACTTCTCCACCGCGCGCATCAAGCCGATATTGCCTTCGCTGATCAAGTCCAGCAGGGGCAGGCCAAGACCTTTGAAATCATGGGCAATCTTCACAACCAGACGCAGGTTGCTGCTGATCAGAATGTCCCTCGCCTCTTTGTCCCCCTTTGCAATCCGTTTGGCCAGCTGAGCCTCTTCCTTCTGGGTAACCAGAGGAAACTGGCCGATGCTCTGCATATAGAGCTTCATGGTATCATTGTCGGAAATCATGATCGCTTTTTCCCTTCATTGTGTGTTCATACACTCGACAGACAAACTGCCGTACCATACATGTAACGAACGGAAAATGAAAATTATTGACAACTCAGCCGCTTTTTACAAAAAATTCTTGAAAAATTTTTCCGTCTTGCGCTCCTAGGTTGCAGAATTTCCGGCAGGGCTTATAGTACGTCGTTCGTCAAAGAGAATTGACTTTCTTTCATATAAAACAACCAAAATTCCGCAAGGAGTGCAAAATGTCCGTCCATCCCAGCCTGAAAACCAAAGGTGCCGTCAGTGAAAAACGCAACGTCCTGAAGCGCTTCGAGCGCGTGGACAAGCTCAAGAAGGAAGGCCGTTTCAAGGACGGCGACAAGGCATGGGGACTGCCGAAGACCAAGCCCGAGGCATAATGCCTTGAGATACGCCTCCTGAAATATCAACCGCATCCCGCCTTGTTTCTATGCCTGGTGAGATGCGGTTTTTCTATTTTCAAAAGGAATTTCGACCATGTGGGATTATACAGATAAAGTACGCGATCATTTCCAGAACCCCCGCAACGTTGGCGTTCTTGAAGACGCCGACGGGATTGGCGAAGTGGGTAACATCATCTGCGGCGACGCCATGAAGCTCTCCGTCAAGCTGACAGAGGACAAGAAACGCATCGCCGACGCCCGTTTCCAGACCTTCGGCTGCGCCTCCGCCATCGCCTCCGCCAGCGCCCTGACGGAAATGCTGAAGGACCGCACCGTGGAAGACGCCTCCAAGCTGACCAACCAGGATATCGCCGACTACCTAGGCTCCCTGCCCGAAGCCAAGATGCACTGCTCCGTCATGGGCATGGAGGCCTTCCAGGCCGCATTGGCGGACATCCGCAAGAAGCACCCGGAATACAACCTGCCCGGCCCCGCCACCGAAGAAGGTGACGACCGCGTCGTCTGCGAGTGCTTCAATGTCACCGTCGGCAAAATCCGCGAGGTCATCCGCCTGAACAAGCTGACCACCGTGGAACAGGTCACCTACTACACCAAGGCAGGCGGCGGATGCGGCGGATGCAAGGAGGAAATCCAGAAGATCCTGGACGAAGAACTTGGCCAGGCCGCCCAGGCAGAGGCGAAGCCCCAGGCGACGCCCTCCCCCATCGCCCAGACCATCAAGGAGAACGTCGGCCCCCTGACGCCCTTCCAGAAGATGCGCATGATCCAGACCACCTTCGACTCCGTCATCCGCCCCGGCCTCCAGGACGACGGCGGCGATGCCGAACTGGTCGACGTGGAAGGCGACAAGGTCACCATCCGCCTGCAAGGACATTGCGCCACCTGCGCGCTGGCCGACAAGACCATCGAACATTGGATCGAGGCAAAGCTCCGCGAACAAGTCTCCGCCGCCATCACTGTCACCGCCGTGAAATAGAATCATGTCCGAACCCCTGATTTATCTGGACAACAACGCCACCACACGCGTGGCGGAAGAAGTCTTCGATGCCATGGCGCCCTTCCTGCGGGAAGAGTACGCCAACCCCTCCAGCGTCTATCCCTTCGCCGGTCCCGCCGCCGCCGCCATCGCGAAAGGCCGCGAGCAAGTAGCCACCCTCCTGGGGGCCAAGCCGGAGGAGATCATCTTCACCAGTTGCGGCAGCGAATCCGACAACGCGGTGTTGCGCAGCGCGGTGAAGACCCAGGTCGGCAGACGACGCATCCTCACCACCTGCGTGGAACATCCCGCCATCCTGAACACCTGCCGCGACCTGACCCAATACGCCGGCGTGCACGTGGACTATCTCAGCGTGGACAGCCAGGGGCGCATCGACCTGGACGAGGCAAAGGCGCTGATCAACGAGGATACCGCCATCGTCTCCGTGATGTTCGCCAACAACGAAATCGGCAACATCTACCCCATCCGCGAACTCTCCCGCCTGGCCCACGCCAAGGGAGCGCTCTTCCATACCGACGCCGTCCAGGCGATTGGCAAGGTCCCCGTGGATCTCCAGAATGACCTGACGGACGTGGACTTTCTCTCCCTTTCCGGACATAAGTTCCATGCCCCCAAGGGCATCGGCGTTCTCTACCGCCGCACTTTCGCTCCTTTTGCCACCTATCTGACAGGCGGCCACCAGGAGAAGATGCAGCGCGCAGGCACCGAGAACGTGGCCTCCATCGCCGGAATCGGCAAGGCAGCCGAACTGGCCCTCCTGCACATCGAGGAAGAGAACACACGCGTCAAGGCCCTGCGCGACAAGCTGCAGGCCGGCCTGGTGGCCACCTGCCCCGACGCCATCGTCAACGGCGACCAGGAACACCGCCTGCCCAATACGCTGAACATCTGCTTCAAATACATCGAAGGCGAATCCATCCTGCTGCGCCTCTGGGATCGCGCGCACATCTGCGCGTCTTCCGGATCCGCCTGCACCACAGGCTCCCTGGAGCCATCCCATGTGCTTCGCGCCATGGGGCTGGACTACAAGGCCCTCCACGGCACCGTGCGCCTGAGTCTCTCCCGCTACACAACGGAGGCGGAAATCGACACAGCGCTTGAAGTACTGCCGCCCATCATCCGCAACCTCCGCGAACTCTCCCCCTTCGGACGAGAAGAATAGCATGACCGCACCCGCACCCATTCCGGACACTCCCATCTACGCCGTAGAAATCGAGACCGACAACCGGGACGTGGCGGTCCTGGGAGAACTCCTCTCCGCCATGGACCTTCCTCCCCAGGCGCTTTCCAGCTATGAAAACCTGGAAACGGGCCGTGGCATCACGTATGTCCTCTGCGACACCTCCGCCGAGGAGGCCGCAGCCCGTGCGCAAGTGGAGACACTGCTGGAGCAATGGTCCAGCCTGCTGGCCGGCCCTGTCCATGAAATCCGCGACAAGACCATCAAACGCGAGGACTGGTCGGAAAGCTGGAAGAAATACTTCCATCCCTTCCGCGCCTCACGCCGTCTGGTCATCAAGCCCAGCTGGGAGGATTTCACGGCGGAACCGGATGACATCCTGCTGGAAATCGACCCCGGGATGTGCTTCGGCACCGGCTCTCACGGCACCACCCGCGGTTGCCTGGAGTTTCTGGACGATCTGGCCGACGAGAAGAATCCCGACCGACCGCGCTCCCTTATTGACGCAGGCTGCGGCTCCGGAATCCTCTCCATGGCGGCGGACAAGCTGGGCTACGGTCCCATCTTCGCCTTTGACTACGATCCCCAGGCCATTCTTGTCACCCACGAGAATTTCGACCGCGCCGGCCTGAAGACCGTCCAAGTCTCCGAAGGCGACGTCCATGACCTGGTTCCGCCTTTCCAGGCGGATCTGGTCCTGGCCAACATCCTGGCGCCGATTCTCCTGGAAGCGAAGGAGAACCTCCTGCAGATGGTCCGTCCGGGCGGTCTCGTTGTCCTTTCCGGCATCCTGACCAGCCAGTATCCCCACATCAAGCAGGCCTTCGAGGCCCTTGGTGCCGCGGAACTGGAGAACCGCACGCTGGCGGACTGGACCAGCGGACTCTTCCGCCGGCCGGAGGCATAGCGCCATGGTGATGCCGCAACTGGGCTGGTTCCCCCTGATTCTGCTTTCGGCGTTCTCCCTGGGCGTCTATGACTTCTCCAAGAAGCACGCCGTCGCAGAAAACCGGGTAATGCCCGTGCTCTTCCTGGCCACTCTCTGCGGAACGGCGTTCATGCTGCTCTCCACGCTGGCCACCGGGCATTTCCTAGAGTATCTCCTCTGCACACCCGTTGAGTGGCTCTACATCCTGGGCAAGTCCATCATCGTGACCGCCAGCTGGATCGCCGGCTACTACGCCCTGCACGACCTGCCCATCTCCATCGCCGCACCAATCCGCGCCTCGGCACCCGTCTGGACCACCATCGGCGGCTTTGTTTTCTTCCGGGAACGCCCCACACCCTTCCAGTTCCTCGGAATGCTGGTGGTCTTCTGCGGATACTACATCTTCTCCACCATCGGAAAACACGAGGGATTCTCCTTCCGAAGCCGCGGCGTGCGCATGATCATCGCCGCCACCTTCATCGGCGCGGCCAGCGCCCTCTACGACCGGTTCATTCTCTATGTGGTGAACCTGGATCCCAACGTGGTGCAATTCCACTTCTCCATCGACCTGGTGCTCCTCCTGGGAATCACTTGGCTCTGCCAGAAGCGCGTACCTTTCCTCCACGAAGACGCGCCCTTCCAGTGGCGTTGGTCCATCCCCGCCATCGGAATCCTCCTCATTTTCGCGGATTTCTTCTTCTTCCACGCACTCCATACCCCAGGCACCCAGGTAGGTTTGCTCTCTGTCCTCCGGCGAACCTCCGTCATCGTCTCCTTTGCCTGCGGAGCATGGTATTTCGGAGAAAAAGACATCAAGAAAAAGCTCCTGGCACTGGCGCTGGTCCTGGCCGGCATCGTGATCCTCGGCTTCGCAAAATAACCTTCTGAATCCCCAAAACAACGGCCGGAAAACGCGTTTCGCGTCTGAAATGGCACAAAGTTGAACTGTCGTCGAATTTTCCATTATAGTAAGTATTTCAGACTTCACCCAACACCATAGGATTTACAAGCAATGGCATCAAAGCGCAAACTCAAGATTGGATTCATCGGCGGCGGACACCGCGGCCCAGGACTGCTGGACCTGCTCCTGGAAATGGACGACGTTGTCGTCACCTGCGTCTGCGACCTCTATGAGGACCGCGCCAAGGACATGGTCAAGAAATGCACGGAAAAGGGCAAGCCCGAACCCAAATGCTATCTGGACTATCTCCAGCTGCTGGACGAGAACGTGGAAAACAACCTTGACGCCGTCATCGCCCCCACCGCCTGGGAAAGCCATGTCCGCATCGCCTGCGATGTCATGGAATGCGGCCTGCCCGTGGCCTTCGAGGTCGGCGGCGCCTGCTCCCTTGACGACTGCTGGAACCTGGTCCGCGTCAGCGAAGCCACCGGAATGCAGTGCATGATGCTGGAGAACTGCTGCTACGGCCGCCCGGAAATGGCCATGCTGAAGCTGATCAAGGAAGGCCTCTTCGGCGAGGTCGTCCACTGCGAAGGCGGCTACCACCACGACCTGCGCGAAGAAATCTGCTGCGGCGAAGAGAACCGCCACTACCGTCTCCGCAACTTCAAGACCCGCAACGGCGAGCTTTATCCCACACATGAGCTGGGCCCCATCGCCAAGTGGCTGGGCCTGAACCGCGGCAACCGGATGATCTCCCTGACCGCCACCGCTTCCAAGGCCCGCGGCCTCAATGTCTGGGCGAAAGAGCACAAGGGCGCCGACCATCCTCTGGCCACCTACAACTTCAACGAAGGCGACGTGGTGACCACCGTCATCAAGTGCGCCAACGGCGAGACCATCGTCCTGACCCACGACTGCTCCCTCTACCGCCCCTACTCCCGCGGCAATGTGATCCAGGGAACCAAGGGCATCTACATGGAAGACAAGCACTCCCTCTCCATCCAGGGCATGACTCCCGAAAAGGGCGGCTGGGATTCCGAGACGTGGGTCGAACTAGATCAGCTCTGGGACAAGATCGAGCACCCGCTCTGGAAGAAATTCCAGGAAGCCGGCGTCAAGGGCGGCCACGGCGGCATGGACTTCCTGGTCCTCCGCGCCTTCATCGAGGCCATCCGCGACAACAAGCTGGTCCCCATCGACGTCTATGACACCGCCTCATGGATGGCCATCACCCCCCTCTCCGAGGACTCCATCGCCAAGGGCTCCGCGCCCGTCGCCATCCCCGACTTCACCAACGGTCTCTGGCTGCAGCCCGACCGCCCCTACGACAAGGGCACCTACTGCCTGGAGGAAATCTGCAAGCCTGGAAAACTCTAAGGCATAGCCAGCTCACGCCTCACAAGCCGCAGGCCATCCCGCCTGCGGCTTTTTTTTACCATAACATGGTAGCCATGGTAGCTATGGTAGCTATGGTAGCTATGGAATGGCTATGGTAGCTATGGTTGCTATGGTAGCGATGGAATGGCTATGGTAGCGATGGTAGCGATGGTAGCGATGGAATGGCCATGGTAGCTATGGTAGCCATGGTAGCTATGGTAGCTATGGTAGCGATGGTAGCGATGGAATGGCTATGGTAGCGATGGTAGCGATGGTAGCGATGGTAGCGATGGTAGCGATGGTAGCGATGGAATGGTAGCGATAGTTAGGCATACCATCAATACCATCCATGCCATCCATGCCATCCATGCCATCCATGCCATCCATGCCATCCATACCATCAATACCATCAACAGAACACACAAAATGCCTTTTTCTTCTGTTTGAAATGCAAATGGTTTTGTAAAAGGGAAACAACCCTTATGTGTGTTTTGTGTATTTTGTGTGTTTTGTGGTTCACGCCGGAAGGCGCATCCAGCCGAAGAAGCGACTTGTTTTTCCCAAAAGGAAACCTATCCTCTTGGGGAACATAGCGTTCAACAAAAATAGCAAAAGCGAAAGACGGAGAGCAAAATAAGCAAAATCCTTAATCCTGAAGTTAAATTGTTGAAAATTTAGCGAAATGACAAGATAACCTTTTTATATGCAGTATATTATGAATAGTCGCAAGCATATTTTTACATCAGAAATCCACAAAACAAGCTGCACATGGGCAGACTGTGCCCTGTCCATGTCAAAAAACACCAAAATTCAACTGTTTACACTCAAAAGGACAGCTGATTCTCTGAAAATCTTCTTTTCGTGCCCTCCGACACCATGCCAGACGGCCGCTACAACCGCTTTGGCTGAAAAAATCACACCGCCTGAGTCCGTTCAGCCATTGCAGAATTTGAACTTCACGGACTCAGTTTTTTGATGTAGCCTGGCGATTTTCGGTACATTCTGCGGAAAGCGTAGCAGAAATATGCTTCTGTGGAGAAACCGCACTTTTCGATGACATCTTTCAGAAGGCATTCCCTGTTGTTGATGAGCATTTGCATTGCTATCTCAAGGCGTCGTGATAAAAGATATTTTCTGGGAGAAGTGCCGTAGAATTTACGGAAGAGTCTTGTGAAATAGCATTTTGAAATATTTGCTTCTTTGGCCAGAGCCGCAATGTCAAGCATTGGATTCGAGAGATGTTTTTCAAGATATGCGATGGCTCGTTCAAGAGATTCGGGAATTTGATCGCTTGTAGGACTTGTTTCGGAAAAGTGTTCGTTCCAAAGCGCAATGAGAAATTCGTATGCAAATGACGATTCCGCATAGACATTGAATGGCTTGTCGCTTGCGCGAAGTTGGTTGATATGCTGACAGAGCATTCGTATGCATTTACTGTTCTTGGAGAAGCTCAAGACATTGCTGAAACGTTTGACGATTTGTTCAACGATCTGCATGGCTGCCTCGCCTTGTATCTTAAAATAGACGAAGTGGTATGAGGCATAGTCTGGATGCTGCTGGCAGATGCAAGAAGATGGCGTCTGGACCAAAATGGCAGTGCCAGGCGGAAGGTCGTTTTTTTTCCTTTTCTGAATAAATTCTCCGCATCCATCCAATGTGTATTGAAATATTGCGGATGGAATAGGGGAAGGAGTGGCAATGGCATGAAGATATGAATGATTGGTTACAACGTTCGAGCCGTAGCACAGCACTTTGATGGGAAGTGTTAGGCATACCATGTTTTGGGAGACAGGTATTTCCCCGTTTGACTGTGTTATTTTTTCTTCAGGGGTCATTTCCCGAATTCCTTTTTTCGGTTTGTAAACTTGCTTTGTATGCTGTCGCCAATTCGCATGCCGGCGAATTTTGGTTGTCTTGAATTGTTTGCGTAACGTCTATGCGGTCATATTGACAGCGGCGCACTAAAGAGCATGTCGTGTTTTATGGCAAGTTAATGCGGTGAGAAAGTGTTATTTGATTGTGCCTGGAGAGTTGTGATACATTTTGCGGTAGGCGTAGCAGAAATATGCTTCACTGGAGAAACCACACTTTTCAATTATTTCCTTCAGATAAAGGGACTTGCAATTGGTTATCATTTCCGCTGCGGCATTGAGGCGTCGTGACAGAATATATTTGCTTGGAGAGGTGAAGTAGAATTTACTGAAGAGTTTTGTCAAATGCCCTTTGGAGATTTTAGCCGCTTTGGCTAGGTCTGAGACACGAAGTAGAGGATTTGAGAAATTCCTTTCGATGTATTCGATGGCGCGTGCGAGAGAGTCGGGCATTCGTTCGTTTCTTTGAGGCCCTTTTGAAAAATGTTCTTGGCAGAGCGACATGAGAAAGTTGTAGGCGAAAATAGACTCCTTGTAGATGTCAAATGGTTTGTCATTTGCGCGCAGTTCGTTGATGTGCTGGCATAGCATGCTTACAATTTTACTATCTGGCGAGAATGTCAGGATGTTGCCGTGTTGCATTATAATCTGCTGAGCTATTGAAATGGCAGCTTCTCCAACTATCGTTAAATAGACGAAGTGGTAGAAATCATAGTTCGGGTGTTGCAGATAGTAAGTCGGGGACGGCGTTATAGTAAGGAAGGCTGATCCTGCTGGAAGGTCATGTTGTTTTCCACAGGTGCGGAATTCGCCATGCCCGTCCAAGGTGTATTGGAAGATGACAAACGGAAGTGGGTCGCGGGCTGTAAGGGTATTACGATATGTATGATCCGTAACACGATTGGAGCCATACCACAACGGCTGACAGGGCAATGGCAGTCCAGTCCTGATTCGTGGAGCGATTATGTCTCCGTTTGTTTCTTTGATGAACTCTTCAGGAGGGCGTTCCATTTTTTTGCCTTTCTTTTCTGAATTTTCTGCGCTAATTTAATCTTTCTTCCTTAATCCGTGAAGTTAAATTGTTGAAAATTTAGCGATATGACAAGATAACATTTTTATATGCAGCATATTATGAATAGTCGCAAACATAAGAAACTGCATCACCCAAAAGATTATCCTGTCAGTGATCGAATATAGCACATCTTTTGAAAACATCTCGTCGAACGGCGGATTTTCCTTTACTTCGACGCGCTCAGGAGAGTCGAGGCAATCTGCTGAACA
Source organism: Lentisphaeria bacterium (assembly GCA_024405215.1). Lineage (GTDB taxonomy): Bacteria > Verrucomicrobiota > Lentisphaeria > Oligosphaerales > Oligosphaeraceae > UBA1724. Next base: position 54,781 of record JAKSPB010000015.1, read on the forward strand.
ACTGCTTTTACGCAACCGCCTTTTACATCAGAAATCCAAAAAAACAAGCTGCACATGGGCAGACTATGCCCTGTCCATGTCAAAAAACACCTAAAATTCAACTGTTTACACTTAAAAGGACAGCTGATTCTCTGAAAATCTTCTTTTTTGTGCCCTCCGACACCATGCCAGACGGCCGCTACAACCGCTTTGGCTGAAAAAACCACACCGCCTGAGTCCGTTCAGCCATTGCAGAATTTGAACTTCATGGATTCATGGTCTATATCATTGTCAATTTATCGTAATTGGGGTTTGAAAAAAAAAGCATACAGTAAGTCCAGTTCCCGAATATTGTTTTTCCCAAAAACAAGACAATGACGTTGTCGGGAACAAGTTGAGTCCCACATAAACAAAAGGAAAAAGCAACCATGAAGAAAAACTTCACCCTCATTGAATTGCTTGTGGTGATTGCCATCATCGCCATTCTCGCCGCCATGTTGCTTCCTGCCCTCAACAAGGCACGTGCAACCGCCCAGAGAATCCGTTGCACTGGCAACGAGAAGAACATCACTCTTGCCATCATCATGTATGGCAACGACTACAAGGATCAGATCATTCCTTCGATGCTCAGCTGGCCCGGCACCAAGTATGCGGATGACAAGATTACATTTAAGGCCCGCTGGTGGGGTGCCGCCCTGGCTGGCGGCTGCGATGACACCGATTGGGGCGAAAACCCCCTCCGCACCCATAACTACGGTCTGAGCTACATAGTCACCAAGACTGCTGGTGACTATGCCTGTGGTGCCGAATCCAACGGCTTTATAGAGGATGGTGGAACCTACAAGTTTGGTCATTATGCCTTGAATTACGTTCTTTGCGGCGGCGCCTGCGAACCAGGCGGAGGAGTCGAAAAGACCCACAAGTTCTCCGCCGTTTACAAGCCCTCTGGCACAATCCTGCTTCTTGAGAATGGCTATCCGAATGTCTGCGCCGTGGAATGGGTTGACCATACCAGCGGTCGCCATAATGCCGTCGATAACAAAGACGCCACCATGCGTCCTTTTGGCGAGCAGAATATCGGTTTCACAGATGGCCATGTGGAATATCTGAAAAACTCCGATTGGATGTACAAGAAGATTCCTTCCGGCATGCCTACGCAGACCGGCATGGGTACCCGTGAGTGCTTCTACTACGGTTTCGTCTACTAGCAATCTACAAAATTTGAAAAGATAATTCAGCCGATTTCAATAGATTTCACAAGCAGGTTTGCGCCCGTGAGCAACACACATAGATTGCTAAACACGAAGCAAGCGACTGCAAAACTGCCGAAAATACGTGGAATTGACAAATTAGTTTTTCAATAATTCGCAGAACATTCGCATAGAATAAAACGTCTCTGTCCAGGCAACTGGGCAGAGGTGTTTTATTTTATAGGATGTAACAATTTCACTTTAGCTTTAAGGAAAAAACAACGAATATGACGAAATTTTTTGCAAGCCTTGTTGCAGGTGTCTGCCTGCTGGCCGTAAGTTCCTGCAATAAAGAAGCCGTTACACCTCCATCTGCCGAGGAAAATGTTTCTGTAGAAGAGAAGCAGGAGTCAATATTGGAAACCACACCGGAAATTCTAGGGAAGTTGCACTTCGAGGCTTCAGACATTGCAGAACTGGGCCTTACCTTCGAGCCTGTAGAAATGAAGGTCAAGGGACTGAAGCGCGACTATAATTTCCTCATGATCTGCGACCTGCACGTCATCGCAGAAGACATGAGCGAGGCAGAGGAGAAAAGCGTGCACATTATCAAGGACCGCATGACGAATGTCTTCAAGACGTCGGGCAATACGACATCCACGCTGGATCTCTTCCGCAAGCTCGGTCCCGTCGTCAACAAATGCGGCGCCGACGCCGTGCTGCTTGGCGGCGACATCTGCGACTTCGGCTCCATCGCCAATCTGAACATCCTGAAGGACGAACTGTCGAAATGGACTATTCCATATATGTACACCCGCGCCGACCACGACTTCCGCCCATGGTGGATGGCGGAGGAGCACGAGGCGGAGATTGCCGAACTCGGCAAGGCCATCGACGGCGACGAGGACCTGATGGTCATGGAGTTCGAGGATCTTCTGGTGGTCGGCTACAACAAGAGCACATGGAACATGACGCCTGACGCACTGAAGCGCTTCAAGGAAGTCTATGCAAAGGGCAAGCCAATCGTCATCGTAAGCCATGTCCCATTCAATTCCCCTGTGGACCCCACCTTCGGAGAAGATATCATGAGCCATGAAAATGGACGGAACCTCACATGGGGCAAAGGATGCACTTATGACGCAAACGCCGTGACTGCCGAATTCCTGCAGATGGTCTATGCGGAGAACAGCCCAGTCAAGCTGGTGCTGTCCGGACACATGCACTACAGCCGTGACACAATGCTCTCGGCAACCTGCCGCCAGCACATGTTCGCCCCCGCCTACAAGGGAGACATCGGCATCGTGAGGGGGATTGCCGAATAACGCCTCACAAAACAGGTAAAAGCGAAAGACGGAGAGCAAAATAGCAAAATAAGCAAAAGCCTTCGGCGATTCGCCGAAGGCGACTTTTGAGTGTTTTGCTTTTTTTGCGTGTTTTGCGCTCCCGCGGTCGGCGGAACGATTTTGCGATATTTTGGTTGTTTTGCAGTCTGCCGCAGGCAGCTTCATGCAATTGAAGATGCGAATCCGGAGATGCGGGCAAGGGGTGGCTCCAACTGAAGTTGAGGTTACGCCCTCCCCTGTTGATTAGTTATCCTCCACGGTTCCCGCCTGGGAGAAGTCCCACGGAACAAATCCGAAGGCCAGCAGCGGGGAATTTTTCTTCAGACGGAAATCGCGCTTCCGGAGACTGACGAAGCCTGCCTTTCCGCAGACGGAATGCCGGTCAAAGCCCTGCTTCTGCCAGTCGGCAAGGGAACAGGAGTCTTTTTCTCCGCCAAGCACAGCGAAGCCCTCCTGTTCTTCCGTGGCCTCGAAGAAGTTGACGTCGCTATCAAGCTTCTTCTCGTCGAAAAGCACCATCTCGTTCAGGCGACAGAAAGGCTGTCCGGCCGTCACGATGACATTTCCGTAAAGATTCACACCGTGTGTATAGTGTTCTTCTTCCGGGTTGTCCAATCCAAGCGTATTCGCATTCGTGTAGGCAACGCCGGCGTCCTGGCAGAAGGCGAAGATATTTCCGCGGACAATGTTTTCGCGCCCGTAATGCAGATGGAACCCCTCGCAGGAACAATCGTATGCCAGGTTATTCTCCCAAACGATATGGGATGAGCCCTCGTCGGCATACAATCCCCAACCGCCGTAGTAATGGCTTTGGATATTGAAAATCACATTGTTATAGATCCGGCTCCCTGGCTGAATGCCGAGAAGATAGATTCCGCCCATGTCGCTGAGCACGCCCTTGCCGACATCGTGGATGCGGTTCCAGCCAATGCGGTTCTCACATGTCGGCGTGGGATAGAACCCCCAGGTCCAACCGCAGGAAATGCCGGAATAGTACAAATCGTGTATGTGGTTGTGCTCTACAAGGCAATGATGGACGAATGTCAGAAAGACGCCCATTCCAGAAAGATATATCTTGCCGAGATGGTGCAGGTGGTTGTTGACAATCTCCAGGTGGGAGACATCGCCGTCGTTGATGCGTTTCCTGTTCGTCAAAGCCACGCCGCCTGCGTAGATTCCGCCGCCGCCCATCTCCTGGAAAACGCAGTTGCGGACGGCGATCTTGTGGCAATCCTGTGCCATGCACACGGCATACCATCCGCAGGCCGTGACCTTGCAAGCGTCAATGGCGCAATTGCTGGCATGGTCCATCATGATGATTCCGGGCAAATGATGACCACCCTGGACCCCCTGCAGGAATTCCAATTTGCGGCCAGCCGTCATTTTCTTGAATTCCCGCTTCGACATTGTTCCGTTCGGAATGGTCTTGAAGCCATTGTCGCGCAAATCGAAATTCGGTTGATTCACAGTAAGATATGCACCGCCGCACTTGAGCTCCAGATGACGGAGTGCGATGTTTTGGGCGCCTGAATCAATTCGTATCATCGCACCCAACAGCGGCAGATACCATTCACTTCCCGTTTCTTCTGGAATGCGGTAGATCGCGTGCTCCTTGCGGTCGAAATAGAACTCGCCTGGTTCCGTCAGCGCTTCACGAACATTGAAACAACGATATTCCGTGTTGGTCGAAAGCGCCGGACGCATCAGACCGCTTCGCAGAATGACACGGTCCGCTGTTGCATCGTAGGAGTCCACACGCAGGTTCTCTTCGTGCCACAGGTGGCACATTTGAATCAGAATATTCTTCAAATCGTGCCATTGCGGATTGAAATCGCCTCTCTTGACAGGAAAGGCCCCTTCCTGCTCTGGAGATGTCATCAGTTGCCATTTCTCGTCCTCCCGCTTCGGAACGGAGAAAAAGCCCTTCTTCGGCCAGACGGCAGGACGGCGGATGGCATCCCCGACACACAAAAAGGGAATCTCCTCCACGCATTCCGGCACGAACGCCTTCTGGACGGCACGGCCGTTCAGCATCGCCGACTGCCACTTGTCCAATCGCACGCCACCGCAAAGCACCGGCGCATCCTGCCCCTCCTCGCCATGGATCACCACGGGGAAATCACCGTAGAAATGCAATGGCTTCTCCAGAACCCAGTCGCCTGCGCCAATTACGATCTCCGATTCGCCATTGAGCTTGCCCGCAGAATGCAACCGGGCAAGACGGTCGTAGGCGTCTTGAATCTTCTGACCGGAACGCGTTTTGATTTTAGTCAGCGAAATTTTCATCTGATCGGACGCCATCAATACTCCGCGTCATAGACAATGCCTTCGCCTGTGATGTGCAAGTATCCCGCGGATGTCAGGTCTATCTTGCCCGCGAGCTTGACCTCGGCGACATCGCCATTGATCTGCACCTCGACGCTCTGTGTGTTCGTGGAGAACATGTCCTGCCACTCGCAGGTCAGCTCCGTGCCCTCCGAGACATAGATCTTCGGATTCTTTCCCGTGAAGCGGATGGCGGGAGAAACCAGTATGACATCATCTCCCAGCTTGCGTCCGAAGAACTTGCGGCGCGGCACCTGCGCCTTGTAGAGCTTGTTCTCAGCGACGTCGCCCTCTTTGATCTCGCCGTTGTGGTCGGTATTGGAGGCGCTGTAGTACAGCGTCACGATGCCATCGGCCTCCAGAACGATGTCGTTGATGCAAACGGCAGTGACGTAGTCCTCGTCAAAGAGCGCCCGGCGCGTCGTGCGGTTCCAATGTCGGTTGTCCCGGCTCCACACCGGTTCCATCAGCAGACGCTGGTTCCGGGTGTTGAAATTGCCGAAGATTCCCACCGTGTAGGGTTCCAAATCCAGCTTGGAAAGATAGTAGCACTGCGTGGCGGGAGAGTCCAGTGCATCGGGCCTCAGGACGATTTCCGGCTCGGAGAGCGTCAGCCCATCAGGGCTGGTCCAGCGCATGACGATGCGCACGAAACCAGGGCACAGCTCCTTGTCGGCGTAAGGACTTACGGGGTCCTTGATCATCGTGACGGCCGCCGAGAAGAACTCCCAGCTGCCGTCCGGATGATGATAAACGGTCGTGGCGTCATTGCAGATGCGGGAGATGGACATGCCGTCGCCCCAGGTGTAATCGCCGTGAAAACACAGCACCGGCTTGCCGCCATTGGCCATTTTCCAATGGTGCAGATCCGTGCTTTCCGCCACCATGAAGCGGACTTTTATCGTCTCCCCCTTGCCGTATGACCAAAAATACATCCGATAATGCTGCGGCCCCAGCTTGAAGACCATCGGCACGCCTGGCCTCATGTCTTCCGGAAGGCCCTCCAGCGTAAAATCACCGCTGCCGTCACGGGAAAGGAGATGCTTTCCCTTGTCGTCCATCATGATCATGTCGCTGTATTTTTCTTTCGTCGAATAGAGATAATAGAACCACGGCGCCCCCTCTTCGCAAGGCGCCTTCACGGGAAACGTGTTGATCAGGATGTTCTCCGCGCATTCGAAAGGCTGGTCGGGTTCGATCACAACGCCGCATTTCCGCCACGGCCCGTCGACGACCTCCGCGACGCCATCGCGCTCCTCCCAGTCCAGCGCGCCGATGATCTGCACGGGATGAAACGCGGCTCCAGCAAATGTCTGCAATGTAATGGCGGAAATGGCGAAGAAAACCGCCAGGCGGATGAAGGATGAAGAATTCTTGTTCATGGCAAGGATTTCACACAAAGGCAGATTCGTAACTAAAAAAGAGATTGCATCTGGACAACAGAATCCTCCGAAAGGATCACTGGATTTCGTATGTGTTTTCAAGGACCAGCGGCGTATTGGCTGGAAGTTCCTGCTGGACGGACCATTGTTCAAGATTGATGCGGCCTTCTAGATTGTTCCAATTGCAGTAGCAGATTCCTGCCTGTTCCAATGGGAAACTATTGGTGATGGCAAGGCCGGAACCTGCGTCAGTGAGGGTCCATGAACCGCATGGCATGGCGTTCTTTCGGAACCAGAGTTCATTTGATGCCATGGGGTCTTCCAGTTTGCCAAGAGAGAATTTCTTCTCGTTGCCATCTTTGTCCGTGAACGAAAGGCTGGCCTTTGCCGTATTTTTTACCGCAAAGGATGGATGCATCCGGATGCAGAGATTCTTTGTGTCAACGGGACTTGTCAACGAATTGCTGACTTTGAAGGCGGCCTTGCCAGGCAGCAATTCAATTGTGCGCGCGAAGACATTGCCGTTTCCGAGAGTGCAGCTCAAAGTAATGGAATTCTCCGTCTGTTCAGTTAGGCTGAAGGTCGCATCAAAGCCTTCGCCATGCCATTGGTCGCTGCCGTAGAATTCAAAACCGCAATCAGCCGGCACATAGCCTTTCGCATCGGAACCAGAGACGCTGAAGAGTTCGCGGCCTGAGGGCTTGTGGATGCCGCGCCAGATCCTGCCGCCGATCTGCGGCAGCACTTCAAGCCTGAGAAATTCGTTCTCAAGCGTCACGATGTCGATTTTCGAATGCTCTGGACGCATCTCTTTCAGCCATTCCAGCGGCGGCAGTACTTTGCCTTCGCCAAGTTTTATGATGCTCTCCTTTTTGACCGTTTCTTCGAAAATGGCAAGAAGTTCCGGAGCGCCGGAAGCGTCGTCAAGGTCCAGAGATGTATCATGGCGCTTGTAGAGCTTGCTATTCAGCGTGAATTTGGTATAGATGACGGGAAGCATGGCCACATTGACGCGATGCAGCAATGTCTCGTCGTTCTTGACTGCTTCTCTTGCCTCCATGAAGAGCCTGATTGACTCTTTGAGGAATTTTGGTTCGTTAAGATGGTACGAAGGCGGCGTCTCAATGCGAATGTGCATGTTTGGATTACCGCAGACAAGTCTGTGGAGCTTATTGATGTACGTGTTTAGGAAAGGTGCCGCAGGACCATAGTAAGCGTCCAGAAACTCCTGTATGTTCTTGGCGGTGTTCGTACGCGGATTCCACAGAGCCTTGCTGATCAGATAGGCACGAAGTTCGGCGAATTCACCGCCGGGGGAGAAGTAGTTCGCTTCTTCATAGACGCCTGTGACTCCGTGTCTTACGAAGAAATCTATGTTCGGTTGGATGACTCCGAAGTTCGGATACGGCATGACGCTGTGCGAGAAGTCGATCGCGTAGTCCCAGATGTACAGTCGTCTGCAGATTCTCGACCATCCAACGATGTCCTCCACGAATTTTCGATTGAATGGGCAGCTCTCCAGCGGATGGCTGAAGCAGCATTCCACTGAACAAAGACGGATGGCGACATTCGGATGCGGCCTCGCGTGTCTAGGCGGCTTTCGCGTCACCTGATAGGCCAGCGTGTCGATGATCTGATCCGGATACTCCTTGCATATCTCCGTGGCGATTGCGTTGACGAAATGGATCAGCGGTCCTGACAGTGATCCTTCGTATTCCGTCAACGCCGCGCATTTCGGGCAAGTGCAGAAGTTGTGCCAGTCATTCTGCGAGACGGAGACGATGACCTTGTTGGGAGCGGCCTCCTGAATCCATCTGCGGACTTGTGCGACGGCTATTTTCAGCACGTCCGGATTGGTCAGACACAGCTGCGACTTTGTGGTTACGCGTTGACCATTGATTTCCGAAAAGTATTCAGGATGTTCCGTTCCATAGACTTCTGGCGGCACGATGGAATTGAAGGTGTGGACGAAGCCGCGATAGTGTATTGCACCGCCCCATTGTGGATGACTGTCGATGTGAAGGCCGTTGAGCCTGTTGCGTGCGGCGAATGGAAGATTCGTGGAATTCCAGTAGTCAAGATCGCGGAACTCCAGCGGGGGGATGTATGTCCTGTTCAGTGCGGGAATTTGGATGACGCCGCTTTTGGGAACTGTGAAGCAATCCGCAGCGAACCACCGAACGCCCGCCAGCTCCTCAAGGAAGGAGTAGACTGCATAGAGGACGCCGCGCTGGTTGCCCGAAAGCGCGAGCGCGCCGTCGCGCGTTTCCCAATGTATGCCATCCGCGCCCAGTCTGTCAAAGTTGACGGTGGTTTGATGTTTGGCCAAAGCCTTCTCCGCTCTGCCGATGATGATGGGCAGACGGCTCTCTGCGCTGCCTTCGGAAATAATCTCCAGCGTCTTGCCCGTCATGAGTTCGTAATGGCGGTTGAATTCTTCCGCTGCCTGCTTCTCTGAAGCCGTTGGCCGTTCCGGAAGCATTATCACGTATGATTCGGGGAGAATCTCATGGCCGTCCACCACCAGAGTGGCATTTCCGAGAGTCTTGACTTTTTCATCAAGTTCTTCCTGTTTTGTGGTATATTGACTAATCAGAACATCCAGAACCTTTCGCGTCTCAGGCAGGTTTCCGATTTCCAACGGAATGGCCTTCAGGCTCTTGACCAGAGCGTCAATTGTTTTTTTCTGCTCTTGCAGATTGGCTTTTCCGCTGCCTTCCTGAACTTGAAGGCAATGGAAGCCCTTTGGCGGATGGGGTGACGATGGATTCTTTCGAATGGCGTCGCAGACAATGGCACACTGTTCGTCCGGCGGCATGCTACGGAAAAATTCACGTATGCAACCGTCGCATCCATAGAAATGCATGCCGTCGAAGGCAAGCATGTCGACAAGATAGGGCCGCCGCGCCGAATGGTCGTCTAGTCTTTTGGCAAAGAGACATGCGATTTCGACTTTTGCGAAATGGCTTCCGTTTGTGCGCAGAGCGTCGGCGGCGTTGAAATCGCCCTGCGCGAAATAGTATCGCGCCAAAAGCAACCGCTCTTCGTCGTTGAGATTGCCCTTTGCCTTCAGTTCAGCGATGTGCTCTTCTCCAGTTTTGATCATGGTGATTTCAACATCGTCGATCTTGATGTCGGCTTCTTTGGCGTTGTGGAGGACGATCGGCGTGAAATTGACGACGCTGTCGGGAACAAAGAATGTATTGGTGACTTTCGTCCAAACGTCGTATTTACTAACGGGATTGGAATTCCCGAAATACCACCCGAAGGAATTCCAGCCGTATGTGACAAGAACGCTTCCACCACCATTCTCGGCGTGTCCTTTGACGTATGCTGTCGCTTGATAGACTGCGTATGGTTCCACTGGAATATCAGTGGAAAGGCATGTCTGGTAATATGCAGGCTCCGCCATGGTGAATTGCAGGGACTTGTCGCCGGAATGCGCGTCGGCGCAGTTGCCTGACACGTCAAAGGTCGAATCAGTCCAGAGATTTGTGCCGGCCAAGAGCAACATCACGTGGGCGGTCAGAATGAAAAGGATTTTCTTGAACATGCATAATCCTCCCGTCAAATCGTGGCAAGGGCTAAAGTGCTTTTCCGCTGGATTCGCCTTTGCGGAATTCGATTTCAACTTCTCGGCATTCAAAGTCCTTATTGCCATTGAATTGCTTTTTCAGAAGCTTCCATGCCATTTCGCTGACGCGAGTACTGTTGACGACGCACGTACTGACTGTAGGAGAAATGGAACTGAGAAAGGCAGTTCCGTCCGTGGCGACGACCGACACGTCCTTTCCAATGCCGAGATTATGCTTTCTCAGGAAATCGTAGGTGCCAGGCACGGCAAAATCGCCGACAATAAGCGCGGTAGGCGTCGGGTCTCTGCTGAAAGCCAGTTCCAAAGCCTCGTTGAGCTTTCCGCACGGATAGTTCGTATGCCAATGCTCTGGCACTTGTATGCCATTGCACGCCATGGTTCGGTAGTAGTCAAGAACTCTGCTCGTCTCCGTCAGGCCTTGGTATTGCCTGTATTCTTCCCGTAAATACAGAATCCGCCTGTGCCCTTGGTCCAATAGATGCTTCATCTGCGTCGCAACCAACTGGGAAGAGTCCACCAACTGATTCACGTCGATGAAGCGCCCCTGCGAGAAGAGCGAAAGCACCGGCTTGCCCGTCCACTGGAAGGTTGAAATGGTCTCCCGCGTGTGCGGCGCAAGCAGCACAAAGCCGGCGGCATCCACGCGTTTGGAAACCTCCAGATACTTGTCGATGGTATCCTGCTGGTTGATGGATGTCACGCGAACGGAATAGCCATGCACGCTGAACAGGTTTATCATGGACAGCATGCATTCGTGCAGTAAGCCGTTGACCAGATAGCCCTCGTCGTGGCAGGCGATCAACTCGATTGTCCTCCCTACCGAAGAGGCGGACGGCAGATAATAGCCGCTCTTCGCCTTGCGGGTTAGATAGCCAAAATCAACATATTCGTCAATGATCTTCTGCAACGCCATCCGGCTGCAATGGCTCTCTTCTAGCATTGCGCGAAGAGACGGTAGACGACCATTCGCTTGTGCCTGGGCGACACACTTGCTGATGTACTTCCGTGCTTCTTCAAGTTGTTTAGGCGTTAAAATCATAATCTGTGCAAAATCTGTGTAAAATCAGACGCGCATGACCTTCGGCAGGAAAAGTTTCCAGAGAAAATAAATCCCTGACCTGTCATTACAAATATTATAGTTGGACGCCCTGTCTTTTCCATGACTTCGCCGAAAATTATTGTGCAAAATGTGTGCACAATCATAAACTGTAGCGAGGTGAAATCATCGCAATTTCGCAGAGATTTGCTTGTTTTCACCCTCTTCCCGAAGGCGCGTAATCCGCTGCCCGAATGGGAGTTTTTTTTGGGGATCACATACATAAGTTGCCTGTATGTCCTGACGCTGCGTTTTCCCGAGGCTTGCGCCTCGGGCACAGGACAAGTCCGTATTGTCAATCAATAACGGAAATCTATGTATATCGTTCCCCTTTTTTGTAGTTCTTTCACCCGGCGATGAATATCGCCGCACACAGGACGGCCCCTGGCGGCCTCGGTGCATTTTGAAGTAGGATGGTCCTACGGGACGGTCCCGCCCCAAAATGCAGACGTCCACACACACAATCCCCATCACTAATTAAGCGCCAGTCTTTGAAAGGCCTGGCGCCACTCTCGGCCTGAATGCCTGTGTTTAATCCTTCCAGGGGGCAAAGTCTGAACTGCGCGCAGGAAGTCCATGATACTCACAGTATCGGTCGAAGAGGTGATGTGCAGCTAGATAGACCGAGTTGGGACTCATGAAATGAGAGAATTCGAAGGTGAGCGCGTCTTTGATGCCGACTTGTGCGGCATAAGTCATCTTCAGCAGCATTTTCTCCCATTTGATCGGGAGGAAGTCGATTGGCATATCACGATCAAAACTTTCGCAGTTGGTCCAGCACTCGATGCCGTGGCGATCGCAAAGTTTCTTGTTGACCGCCAGAAAATCAGGCAGATCTTCATAATTGAGATGACCATCCTGGAAAGCGATTACATCGACGAAACTGTGAACGTAATCCATGATCTGATTCCATTCCTCTTCGTGTTCACGCAGAGGAATCGTCTTGCCACGTTTCTGCATATCTTCATTGTAGTCCTTCGGGCCGAGCATGCCGGGAGAAATGAAAATCTTGAGATCCGGCGAGAAGGCCTTGCAGTGTTCGCCAAGCACCTTGTAGCAAGCTTGAGCGCGTTCATTGCGGCGGGCAATCTCTTGCGAAAGATACCATCCCTTGAATGCCTTGGACTTGCCATAGCGTGCCCAGGCCTCATCCACAACGCGCCGCATCAGATCGACCTCTTTTTCAACATCGTAGCGAACCTCCGGGCGGTACCACGCATTGCCGGAGTCATAAGTACCGAAATAGAAATCAAGGCCGTGCTTCTCAGCCAGGCGCAGAAACATATCAACCAGATCAACGGGAGGACGATAGGCGCCCTTTTCTTTCTCAAGAACCGCAGAGGGGTAAGTACAGAAGCGCTTGTGTCCGCAGCGAATCAAAAAGACCTTTTGAATTCCCATCGCCTTCATCGCGCGAAAATCCTTATCCCATTCCTTTTCTCCCCAGTTCTGGTGAGGAATGTCGTGGGAAATCTCATCTAAAAAAGTGCCTGTTACCCGTAACATGCAGAAACTCCTTTGTTTCAAATCCATTTATTGCAAAAATCAGCCACGCTGCGAATGAATGCGGGTTTCCGTTAAAAATCTAGTAAGCCTCTCCTACTATCAAAGAGAGGCGTTTCTTCGTCCTCAAACGTCACTTTCCTTACCCTGGCGGTCTTCCCAATGAAAAGCCGCTGTCGGCAAGAAGCCGGCAACGGCTCGAATCAAATCTTAAACGGAGATTCCGTTATTGGTGATCAATTGCGTCCTGGTGAACAGGTTGAGCGTCCTTGAAATTCTGAATGTAAACGTCAGAGAGGTTCTTCGTGGAATCGGCTGTTTCAACATGGCCATCACCCAGCAGGAAATTGACTTTGCCATTGCCATGGTCCCAGTCACGGCGCAAATAGTCATTAGGAGCCACCGAGCCACTGGCTTGGCCGTAGGATCTATTTGTGCCAACAAGAGAAAGTCTCGTCAGATTGCTCTGGCCAGGATATTTGCCTTCCGTTGCCATGAAGAATTTTGTCGGGACCTTGATGGCTGAAATCTTCGTAGGAGTGCAACCTGCGGAGTTTTCATTGGCGACAACACTGCATCCTTCCTTTGCGGGGGAAAGGTCTGAAGAAGCCAGATCAAGCGTAAGGGAAAAAGGATTGTAATTTTTCGGATCGGAGTCTGCCGGGCAAACAAAAAGCTTGGCCTCGGTATATTTGCTCAACAGCACGGCAGTGAGCCTTCCCATGTCTGCATTGGCATTCCATGTCCAATTGGAGTCTTTTGCTTTCTGGAAATTATGGGAACCGATGGGGCTCCAGGGGTAGTATTGCTTGTTGTCATCCGCATACAGGAAGACAGCCAAGCCAATCTGCTTGTAGTTGCTGACGCAGGAAACAGTCTCGGCCTTTGCACGGGCGGCGCCCAGGGCGGGAAGCAACATGGCAGCCAGAATGGCGATGATCGCGCTCACGACCAGCACTTCAATCAAAGTGAAGGTTTTGTTCGTCTTGTTCTTCCCATCTG
>JAKSPB010000016.1 GCA_024405215.1 Lentisphaeria bacterium
CTTGCAGATTCAAGCTGCCTTGAGTTCAATTTCATCAGTTTTTTTCTCAATTTTCGAAATTATGGGACGGCTGTGGAATTACATACTTAAGTTGCCTGCGTGTTCTGACACTGCGTTTTCCCAAGGCTTGCGCCTCGGGAACAGGACAAGTCCGTGCCGTCAATCCATAATGGCAACTTGAGTATATAGTATGTAGAATATGCTTAGGTTTCCTGCGTATTCAGGCTTGGCATTTTCCTGAGGCTTGTGCTTCGGGCACAGGACAAGTCTGGGCCGTCAATTCCTGACGGCAGTCTCCGTAATTTTTGCATAGGTGTTTCTCATGGCGGATTTTTCTCTTGAAGGCAATCGTTCTCTGTTGTTTTACCGGGTGGGCGATACGGCGGAAATCCATGTCGCAGGTGCGGAGGGCATGGAATGCTCTGTGGTGCTTGAAGAAAATGACGTCACCCTACGTGAGGAGTCCTTTCGCTGTCCTGCTGTCGTGCGGATTTCCCTGGAGCACTCCGGCGTCGTCCGCTGCACGGCGACTCTGGCGGATGGCCAGAAGAAATCTCTGGCGCTCTACGTCAATCCGGAAGAGCGCATCGGTACGGGCAGGCAGCGGCGGCTGGGCGAGAACTATCAGCGCTATGGCAACGTGGTCAACGAATATTACGTGGCGCGTTTCCGCAAGCTGGCTGCGGAACGGCAAAGACGTTTGCAGGCCATCGTCACGCGCGAAGAGGCCGAGGCGTATGTGCGCGATGTGCGCGGGAAGATCCGTGCCTGTTTTGACCTTGATGCGGAGCAACGTACGCCGCTGAATGCGCAAGTCACGGGAACAAAGGAATTTTCGCTCTACCGTCTGGAGAATGTGTTTTTTGAGAGCGCCCCAGGATATTACGTCACGGGAAATTTCTTCCTTCCCAAGGAAATCCATGGAAAGATTCCTGGCGCCTTGATCGTCTGCGGGCACAGCGCCAATGGAAAACATTACTCCAACTATGCGCTGATCGCCGCCACCTTGGCCGCCAATGGAGTTGGCGCATTGATTGTTGATCCCGTGTCCCAAGGCGAGCGCTTCCAGTATTCTGATTCTTCGGCAACGGAGAATGTCGGCGGACACAACGAACTGGGCAAGAAGCTTCTCCTTGCCGGAGAATGGTTTGGGGAATGGCGCGCATTCGACGCAGTCCGCTCTCTGGACTACTTGCTGAGTCGTCCGGAAATCGACGCCTCCAAGGTTTATGCGACCGGCTGTTCCGGCGGTGGAACGCTGACTGCTTGGCTTACTGCCGTGGACGACCGCCTGGCCGGCGCCATTCCCAGCTGCTATGTTTCCAGCTGGAAGAGCCACGTGGAAAACGAACTGCCTGTGGATGCCGAACAGACTCCGCCGGCTCTTGCGGGAATGGGGCTTGATATCGCCGACTTCCTCATCGCCGCCGCCCCACGTCCGTTGCTGGTGTTGGAGGCAATCAACGATTTCTTCGACGTGCGCGGTTCCCATCAGGCGTTGGAGGACGTGCGCCGCATCTACCGTCTGCTAGGCGCAGAGGCAAATGCGGACTACTTCGAGGGCATGGGCAGCCACGGCTATAATTGCGACCAGCGAGAACACTGCCTCCGGAAGATCACAGAATGGAGCGGTCTGCAATATCTGGTTCCTCAAGAAAAAGTCACCTTGCCCACCTTGGACGAGCGGATGGTCGCGCCCAATGGCAACGTCCGCAACCTTCCCCGGGCGATTTCGGCGGAAGAACGGGCGAAGAAGCGCCGCGATGCCGTCATCGCACAGCGCACTCCTTGGGAAAAGAACGCGCTGTGCGCCGCAATCCGCCAAAATCTGGGCATTCCCGCAGAAACAACCGTCCCGTCGTCCCGCAGTCTTCGCCACGAATACATCGAGGAAACCGAAACCATCATGAACCGTTTCCTTCTGGAAGACGACGCGATGATTCTCGGACTGTTGCGCTATTACACGCCGCTTCCCGAGACCTGTTTCAGGCTTCCTTCCGCCAAGTCTGCTCTTTTATTCATTCCGCACTGGAACTCTCCTATGGAGTTCCCGCAGATCATTTCTTCGCAGGAAAAGCAATATGACGCATACTACTCTTTCGATCCTTTCGGAGTCGGGGCATTGACGCCTTCCTCCTGCGACCATTACGGCTTTCAGTACGGCACTGTTTACGGTTTTGATTACCATTTTTCCTCCCTGGGATTGATGCTGGGCGAATCCTATCTCGGCCTGCGCGTGAAGGCCATTCTCAAAGCCATCGCCTTCCTTCATGCCAACGGCATTCAGGAAATCACCCTCTGTGGCGCTGGACGCTCTTCTGTCGCGACGGCTTTCGCCGCCCTGCTGGCAGGTTCCGATATTCAAGGGACAATCCTTGTGAATCCCCTGGACGCCTACGAGAACATCCCTTTGCAACGCACGCAGTGGGGCCAAGCCGAACTTCCTTACGGAATCCTGAAAATCACCGACCTCCCCGAACTCTACCAGTTGATTCGTCCTGCGATTCTCACTTCTGATTCTCCCAGGGTTCAACGCATTCTGCCGTAGGATCTTACTTGTTGTTCTTCACGGGGTGGCGAATGTCAATGGTAACCTTAGACAACGCGCAACAGGCGGCATTGGACGCCATGCTGGCAGGAAGAAATATCTTTCTAACTGGCGAGGCAGGCACGGGGAAATCCACCATCCTGCGGGAATTCCAGGAGCGCTGTCAGGGGGAGTGTGTCTTTCTGGCACCAACAGGCGTGGCGGCCATCAATGTCCAGGGGACTACGCTGCACAGTTTCTTCCTCTTCAAGCCGGGACTTCTGACACCGGACAGCCTCGGCGGCTTCAATAGCCACCGTCGCAAGTCGTTGATTCGGGAGATCCGCACCATCGTCATTGACGAGATCTCCATGGTGCGCAGCGACCTCTTCTTTGCCGTGGATTATCGTCTGCGGCAGTTGGCGGCAGGGCGCGACCAACACAAGCCATTTGGGGGAAAGCAGCTCATTCTGGTGGGCGATTTCTTTCAGCTTCCGCCTGTCATCAAGACGGAGCTGGAGACAAAGTATCTCCGCTCCAACTATGGCGGGCAGTATGCTTTTCAGACAAAGCTCTGGGAGGACGCGAATTTCCAGTGCATCTGCCTGAAGAATGTCCATCGCCAAGAGAACGACCAGCTCTTTCAGGAAGTCCTGAAGTCCATCCGCCACGGTCATTTGACAGAGCGGGAAATTGTCTGGAATGGCGAAAAGCTTTCCGCCGTGGAGGCGCTGAATCGCAATTGCCTGGAGAATACGAGCCTCAATGTGCCGCCTGTCCGTCTCTGCACCACCAACCGCGAGGCCATCGCCATCAATGCCGCCATGAACGCCAGGCTGGAGAGTTCGCCCACCTTCTTTCCCGCGTCTGTGGCAGGAAAGTTCAACGAGGCGGATTTCCCCACGGAGTCCACGTTGGAATTGAAGGTCGGCGCGCGTGTCATGGTGCTCTGCAACAAACATCTGCCCGACGGGTCATTTGAATACGTGAACGGCGATACGGGAATCATCGAGGAGATTCCTTCGGGGGATGTGCCGCAAGTCGTGGTGAAGCTGGACAAGGGAACCACGGTGACCTTGGGGTTGAACAAGTGGTCAAATTACGACTATACCTTGGAACCCGACGAAATGACCGGCAGGCGGACCATTCGCCAGCGGGAAGTCGGCGCCTTTGTGCAGATTCCGCTGAAATTGGCATACGCCATCACGATCCACAAGGCGCAGGGGCTTACGCTGGATTGCGTGGAGTTGCACTTGGGCGGCGGATGCTTTGCGCATGGACAGCTCTATACCGCGCTGTCGCGCTGCCGTACTTTGCGGAACTTGCGTGTTGAGCGCCCCATCATGGCAGATGATTTAATTCTTGATCAGGCGGTGGTGGATTTCTACGACGAACTGGAGGAATCTCGAGCAACCGAAGAGGAAGTCCAGCTTTCCGTGCCTGTGCAATACGAAGAGGCCATGCGGGCCTTCTTGGCGAAGCTCAAGGGCGGCATGCATTAATATGAAAGAGGGAACTGTATGTCTATGGTGCCGTAATTGATTGGCGACACGGACTTGTCCAATGCCAAGGCGCAAGCCTCGGGGAAATGCCAAGTCGGGACAGGCAGACAGCCTAGATTTTCTTGACGAAGGGGGCTGCCGCATCCTTTGGCGAGGTCATGCGGAAACCCCAGGTTTTATCTGCTACTGGCGGTTAGGATATTGAAGTCTGGAGACATCGAACCCCCAGTTTCGGATTTTCGCCAGGCATTCGGCAAGCTTTTCGTCGCTGATGGAGGGCCTGCGGGAGAGCACCCAGAGATATTTCCGGGTGGAGGAAGTCACGATGGCCAACGAGTAATCCGGTTCGAGGTAGATGATCTTGTAGTCGCCGTAGAAGGGGCGGAAGAAGGAAACGCGCAGTTCGCCGATGTCGTCGGCATCCTTGAACTTGACGTATCCTTTGACGGTCTGTTCCACGCCGTTCTTCTTTCCCGAGTTGACCACTGTGACCTGGCCGTTTTCCTGCAAGGAGTATTCAGCCTTGACGTTGTCCAGGTCCTTCTCAAAACGGTGGGGCAGGCGGACGATCTCATGCCAGGTCCCAAGGTATTTCCCCAAAGAGAAGCCCCTGACGGGGGCGAGATCGGCTGTCGAATCAACGGAACGGCAGCAGACGAGAAGCAGAACAAGCACTGCAAGCAGAAGAATCGGGGTTGCGTTCATGATGCACCTCCTTTGTTGAGATTGGGATGACGCAATGCGGAAGCCGATGGGATTGGGGGAGGGTGATGTCAGGTCTTGGTGGTTTTCCTGGTTGTAGGGTGTGGGTTGCGGGTTGATGTGCGAGGCGTTTTTGCGTCCCGCACGGCGGTGGGGCGGTCTGCTATTCCGCAGGATGAAGAATCATCTTGAGGGTGTCAAGCAGTTCCATGCCCCGTTGTTTCAAGTCAAAGGCGCCATTGCGCAGACCCCATTGCTTGATCAGAAGCCGAACGGGGCCAAAGACCAGACAGAAAAGCGTGTCCAGCGGAATGTCGCGACGGAGCTCGCCATCTTCCTGCGCCTCCAGAAAACGATCTTTCAGACAGCCCTTGTGCTGCAAGGTCATTTCCTGAAGCATAGCGCGGCATTCCTCGTCATTCTGGAAAATCTCCTCGGAGAAAAAGACGCGGGAAAGTTCGGGCCTTTGCAGAATCAGCGAAATACGGCCCAGGGCAAAGGACCGCAGCGCCGCCCAGCCACGAAGATTTTCATCCCATTCCACCGCTTCCTCGCAAAGCAGGAGAAGCGCATGGATGATCTCTTGTTTGCTGGAAAAATGACGGTAGATGGCCGCCTCCGTCACGCCGATGGCTTTGCTCAGATTGCGGATGGTCAGATTCTGGATCCCCTGCTCCGCAATCAAATTCAACGCCGCTTCCGTAATCTCCTTCTGACGTTCCGTCAAGTCCATGTCCCTTGTGTCTCCTCTGGTTCCCGTGATGTAAGTCAACGTTGACTAATATAACACGAAATGAAATTTTTCCAGCGAAGACGGGAAAAAAAGTTCCTGCGTATCTAGGTTCAGGGTTTCCCAAGGCCTTCGCCTTGCGTAAAGGACAGTCCGAATACCGTTTGTCAGGACTCCGTGGTCCGGACATCCACTAGGTTTGCGCAGAAGATATCCATGCGGGGTTATTTCATCCAGGCGAAGACGGAGCGCCGGTAGGCGGCGTGGAACGGCGTCATGTCGCCGAAGTCTCCCAATAGGTTTTGCAGTCTGTCGCGAGCTGTCTGCGGGCCGTTTTCGGCTTCCATGGGGACGGGGTGCTGTTCGCTGAGTTCGAACTGGGAGACCTGCTCCACGGGAAGATATTCGATCCATTCCACGGGGACTTCGTGGGTGTGTCCGTCGCCGCCCCATTTGGTGATGTACTCCACATGCTTCTCGCCGCGGAAGCCGTGTGCTGTGACCATTACCGAGCTGGATTTTCCGTTGCGGCAGAGCTTCTCTGTCTTCAGGATGTTCCGTGTGATGGAGCTGGGATGGCGGAAGCGCTCTTCGCCTAGATAGTTCGCCAGGCTTTCATGCTCCCAGAAGCTGGATTCTTCGCCTGGCGTATAGCCGTAGATGGTCTTTGCCGTCCGCATCTGCTGGTAGAGCGGCACGCAGAGAAGCGGCGCCAGGCAGAAATAGACCTGCTTGAAGTATTCCGCGTTGTGGGTCAGGAAGAACTGTTGCGAATCCTTCAGGTTGTAGTTTCTGTAGATGGCGGGATCGGTCGTGAGGTTGAAATTCCGTAGATGCTCCGAGAGAATCGTGTTAATGCGGTGGTCTTTGATGAACTTGAAATCATCGCCGTAGCCAACTTCCTTGTCTTTCAACAGGCTGACTGTCTGCTGCATGGCCAGCGGCGTGTAGAGCAAGCGGAATTGCACCTCGTGATCGCGGTTCGTCGCATGGAAAAGCACCTCGAAATCCTTGTTGCTCATCAGCGTATATTGGGAATCGTCGTCTAGGTTTTCGGAATACTTCTTCAGTTTCTTGTACTCGTGCGTCATCCGATGACGATCCCACCAGCCATTGCCTGCTTTGGAGAGACTGGATGGCTCGCGGGAGAAGGAAAGGTCTGGCGCGGCATCGTTGCCGTAGATCAGGAATTTTTCCAGTCCGTAGACGGGTATGGGCTTCGTCACGGTGGCGACCAGCGTTTCCGAGCGTGTCACCCAGCAGGATTTGCCCTTGGAGTCCGTGCAACGTTCGCGCCAATGGATGACGAGGCTGCCGCTGTAGGTTTTCTTTCCCCATTCCTGGGCGAGGACTTCGCCAAAGGCGAACGGGTTGCCCTTGATGTCGCCGCTTTGGGAGAAGAGCACGGAGCGCTGGTCCGTGTGGTATGCGCGGTTCCAGCCGAAATGGCCTTCCAGCTCAGCCAGGCGTCCCTCGGTGAAGTAGGGATCGAGATTGAGAATGGGGCAGACCTTGTGGATCAGCCGGGAGGTGATGTCCCAGTCGAAGAGGGCGTTCAGCGGCGCCATCTGTTCGAAGGCGTCGTTTTTTTCCTGGTTCAGCTTCTGTTGCAATTCGCTTACCCGCGTTGAGGCGCGGCGTCGTGCGGGAATCACCCAGATGATCAGCAAGAGAAGAATGGCGGCGGCCGCCCCGCCGCCATAGAGCTGATAATCTCGGTTCTGGATTTCAAAGCCGTGGTAGCAGCAGAAGCCTGCGGCCGCCAGGCCGAGGAAGAGCAGGAGCGTCAGTGCCGTCAGCAGGCCTTTTTTCCTTGCCGCGGAGGAGAGCAGCCCTTCCAGCTTGCGGATTACGGCAACTCTTCGGGCGTTCTCCGCCTCATCCACACCGGAAGTCTTCAGCAGACGCTGGAACTCCTCTTCGGCGGCGTGCAGGAACTCCTTCCGGAAGTGATCCCGGTAGTTTTCCAATGGGTTGTCGATTTCCGCAGGCATTGATGGAGTTTAGAAGAAATTCTGTCGGGCCTGTTCCTTGACGGCGGCGCTGGTCGTGAAGGGGATGCGGGTGGTGTATCCGGCGCGGGCGGCCACAATCTGCTTGGTGGGCCACTCGTAGAGGGAGGCATTCCACTGGGCGACCGTGTCGTTGTAGAGGTTGCGGGCTGCGGTGATTTCCTTCTGGAGATAGCTGTTCTGCTGCATGGCGTCTGCCAGGGCCTGGTGTGCCTTCAGCTCAGGATAGGCCTCAACCTGCGGGAAAAGACGCCCGAAGGACTGGTCCAGGTTCTGGGAGAGCTGGTTCCGGGCTTCGTCGCTTATGTTGGCGCCGCCGCGGAAGGCCGCTACGGATTTCATCACATCCTTGTCCAGGTCAATGGCTTTGTTGACGATGCCGGCCACGTTTTGCAGGATGACGACACGTTGCTCCAAGTAGTTGTCAATCTGGGAGGCGTCGGACTGGAGTTTCTGCTGGAGTTTCTGGAAGTAGTTCTTGGCGCCGATCTTCATGAAGAGGAAAATCAGGCCGGGAATGATGAAGCAGACCCACAGGAAGATTTCGAAGAGGGTGGAGCCGAAGCCGACCTTCACGGGAAGCTGCTTCTCAATTACATTGATGTCTCGTCCATTGGTGTTCACGGGACCGGTCATTTCGTCTAGTTCATTGGCCATGGTAGGTTCTCCTTTGTGTTAGGGAAAATACGGAATGCAAATCTTGTTTGACGCGGGACGCGGGATGATTCTCCGTTCCATTTTTCCCCGTGGCGCACCCCGCGGGGATAGTGGGCAAAGAAACCTAGCGCCCGGCGGAAAGAATTGCCACGACGGAATTGATGGTGATTGTCTTGCCGGCCAACGGCAGAAGCGCGTTTTTCAACAGCGCCAGATTTTCGCGGGACAGGCCGGCGCGAAGCAGCCGCGCCGCGTAGGAGGATGGCTGGGATTCCTCCATCCAGCGTTCCAGGACGGCTGGCGGCAGAAGCTGTGTGCGATGGGATTCCAGCAGTTCGTGATGCAGCACGCCGAAATCGGATTCGTGGGCTTCCTGGCGGAGTTCCGGGATATCCCAGCCGACTACGGGATCGTGGAGATCCGAGTAGATTGCCTCCTCGGCCTGGGCGATTTCGGGAGGCAGTGGCTCGTGGGTCAGACGGGAGAGGCGCTGTCCGCGCTGGGGGAGATTCTCCGCCAGTGCGATGCTTCCGCTTTCATCCAGAAGCGCGTACATTGTCTTCCAGACGGCAAGGCGATTGCCGGAACGGCCCAGGGCATTTCGTCCCACGATGAAATCAAAGCGGAGCTCGCCGTCGCCGGCTCGCGCCAACAGTTCCGGCAGTTCCTCTGGTTCGCCGACCAGGACCTTCGGCTGGCGCAGTTCCGGGAGGTTCCTGGCCTGTTCCAACAGAACCTGCCGGGCTTCCGGCGTGCGAACCAATGCCCAGACTCCGCCTTCGGGGACGCGACGCACGGCTTCCCAGGTCAGTAGTCCGGCATCCGCCGTCAAGTCCAGGATGCGTTCGTGGCGCTGGAGATTGCGGCGGCGGAAGAGCTCGGCGCGCAAGGTGGCCAGGAATCCTGCCAGGGAATCCACCGCACGGGCCAGCCACTGTTCGGTGGCTTTGTCGCCGGGGGAGAAGGTCAGGATTTCCGGGGGGGCCAGCAGGTGCTCCGTTTCCCGCAACGCGGCCAGCTGGAGCTCGCGGCGTTCGCGGATCTGGCCCGCCAGCGTGCTTTCGTAGCCCAGTTCACCGGGTTCGTAGAAGACGCGCCCTTGCAGCGACGATGGCAGATACTGCTGGGCCACCCAGTGGTTTCGGTATTCATGGGGATACTTGTATCCCACGCCGTGTCCGAAGCCCTTCTGGTCCCGGCTGGCGTCCCGCAAGTGGTTCGGAACTTCGCCGTCCCGTTCGTGTTCCACAAGTTTCAAGGCGTCAAAGAATCCCAGAACGGAATTGGATTTTGGCGCGGTAGCGCAGTAGAGCGCTGCATGGGCCAGGGGGAAATGTCCTTCGGGCAGTCCCACGCGGTCGAATGCCTCGGCACAGGCGGTGATGAAGGGCAGTGCGTGGGGATCCGCCATGCCGATGTCCTCGGAGGCGAAGATCAGCATCCGCCGGAAGATGAAGCGCGGGTCCTCGCCGGCATAGACCATCTTGGCCAGCCAGTAGAAGACCGCGTCGGGGTCTGACCCCCGCATGGATTTGATGAAAGCGGAAATGGTGTCGAAATGATAGTCGCCCTCGCGGTCATAGAGGACCGCGCGGTGCTGGATGGATTCTTCCGCTACCGACAGCGTGATTACGATGACGCCTTCTTCGTTGGGTTCCGTGGTTTCCACGGCCAGCTCCAGGGCGTTCAGGGCGGCGCGTGCATCGCCGTTGGCCACATTCGCCAGATGCGTCAAGGCATCTTCCTCCAGGCGGATCTTCATGTTGCCGTAGCCGCGCTCAGGGGTCGCGAGGGCCTGCTTGAGCACATCGCGGATATCGTCGTCGGTCAGGGGCTTCAGCTGGAAGATGCGGCTGCGGGAGACCAATGCGCGGTTCACGGTGAAATAGGGATTCTCCGTGGTGGCGCCGATGAGGATGATGGTGCCATTCTCCACCCAGGGAAGCAACGCATCCTGCTGGGCCTTGTTCCAGCGGTGGACTTCGTCAATGAAGAGGATGGTCCGCTGGCCATATTCCCCCTGGCAACGCTGGGCTTCCGCCGTGACCGCTTTCAGATCCGGCAGGCCGGTCATTACCGCGTTCAGCGTCACGAAGGCTGATTTCGTGGTATTGGCGATGACGCTGGCCAGCGTGGTTTTCCCCGTTCCCGGGGGACCATAGAAAATGACCGACGAAAGCCGGTCCGCCTGAATGGCGCGCCGCAACAATCTTCCCGGCGCCAGAAGATGGCGCTGCCCGATGTATTCCTCCAGCGTGCGTGGACGCATCCGGGCTGCCAGGGGCGCCTCTTTCTTCAAGCGCTCCTGCCGGGCGTGTTCAAACAGGCTGGGAGGGGTCATGGACATGGTGGATGATGTGGATGATGTGGGTGCTGGTGGTGCCAATGGTTTAGGAAACCACTGCTACCATGCCATTAACCGTTGCAATTCTTTTTCATGAATTCCTCGATGGCCGGCAGTTCGGGCTTGAGGATGGTCTTGCGAAGCGGCAGGCTCTTCAGTTTTTCCAGGAAGGGATGGCTTGCCAGGGATTCGTCGCCGACGGCCTGGCCGATGGCTGCCGGGAACTTCCCGGGGTGGGCCGTCTCCAGGCAGAGCGTGACCGTGTCTTTCAGGGGATTGGCTTCCGCCACCGCAACGCCGACCGCGCCATGGGGATCCAGCAAGACCTTGTGCAGTTCCCAGTACTTCTTGATGGTGGCCAAAGTCATGGCGGTGTCGCCGCGTCCGGCGGCGAACTGTGGATCTTGGCCAGGTAGCCGGATGGCTTCGCCTTTGGCAAAACCGGTCATCAGTGCCTTGACTTTGGTGGCATCTTCGCCGACACGGTAGTAGAGATACCGTTCAAAGTTGCTGGCGACCTGGATGTCCATGGAGGGAGAGAGCGTGGGATGGACTTCGCCGCGGGTGTAGATGCCTGTGTTGAAGAAGCGGGAGAGGATGTCGTTCTCGTTGGTGGCCAGTAGAAGCCGGCGGATGGGCGCGCCCATCTTCTGCGCCACGTATCCAGCGAAGATATCGCCGAAATTTCCCGTGGGCACGCAGACCTGCAGAGGAATTTCCTTCCCCAAGGTCTCATGGACGCGGAAGCTTCCCCAGAAGTAGTAGACCACCTGCGCCAGAATGCGCGCCCAATTCACGGAATTCACTGCGCCCAAGTGCATTGCGGATTTGAATGGCAGGTCGTTGAAGCACTCTTTCAGCACGCGTTGTCCATCATCGAAACTTCCCTCGATGGCGATGCAGTGCACATTGGCATCCGGCACGGTGGCCATCTGGCGTTCCTGCAACGGGCTGACGCGTCCTTCGGGATACATGATGAAGATCTCAATGCCTTCCTTGCCGCGAACGCCGTGGATGGCTGCGCTGCCGGTGTCGCCGCTGGTGGCGCCCAGGATGTTCAGCCGTCCGCCGCGCTTTTTCAGGATCGCCGCGAAGAGGTTGCCTAGGAATTGCAACGCCACGTCCTTGAAGGCCAGCGTGGGGCCATGATAGAGCTCGGCCACAAAGAGTCCGCTGCTTCCCATGGGGCGGACGGGCACGACCTCGGCGGTGTCGAAAGTCGCATAGCTGGCATTGACCAACTCCTTCAGTTCCTTTTCGGGGATGGCGTCGCCTACGAAAGGCTTCATCACTTGGAAGGCCAGTTCGGGATAGGAGAGCTTCCGCCAGGAATTCAGGGTCTCGGCGGAAATGGCGGGAATTTGCGAAGGAACTAGCAGGCCGCCATCCGTAGCCAGGCCCATCATGACGGCGTCGGCAAAATTTATCGGAGAAATTCCACCTCGTGTGCTGATGTATTGAGAAGGAGATGCAAACATTGTTAAACTTACTCGGAAATGGGTGTTATATTGTTACGTTTCGCGAAAAGAAGGCGATTCTCCACGTTTTCGTGGATCGCTGTTGCCAATGTCCTTAATATAAGCCTCCCGCCCTTGCTTCTATGCTCCAGAAAGCACTGATTTTTCTTGCTCCCGGCTTCGAGGAACTCGAAGCACTGGCTCCCGTGGATGTCCTTCGTCGGGCAGGCGTGTCCGTGGTCTCCGCAGGGGTCTCCGCAGATCCCAGTGGCCTGGTCAGCGGCGCCCATGGCGTGAAAGTCCAGTGTGACATCGCCCTTGATGACGTCAATCCCAAGGGCTTCGATTTGGTGTACTTCCCCGGCGGGATGCCCGGCGCCGCGAATCTCGCCGCCGAGGAACGCTGCCTGGAAGCCGCCCGCGCCATCTACGCGGCAGGAGGATTGGTCTGCGCCATCTGCGCCGCGCCAATCGTCCTGGAAGCCGCAGGACTTCTGGACGGCCAGGAGTACACCTGCTATCCGGGCTTTGAGAAACGCATCTCCCATGGCAGATACACCGGAAAATTCATCCAGCGCAGCGGGCGCATACTGACTGCCTGCGGCCCTGCGGCCGCGTTGGATTTCGCGCTGGAGATCCTTCGGGCCTCCGGAGCCTCCGCGCTGGCAAGCCAGCTGGGCAGCGGCATGATGCGCCAGTAGCGCCCCCTTTCTAGACGATAAATTCATTCACCATACCATTCGGAAAAAACTGTGAAAGCTTTCAATGCCATTCTGAAACAGACCATTCGTTCCGCCATGCGGTCGAAGGTCTTCATTGTTCTCTTCGCCTTGATTCTTGTATGCGTCATCGGACTTCCTCTGACCATCCGCGGTGACAACACTGCCGCTGGGTTGATTCGGGTTTCCTTGACATACGCCTTGAACCTGGTGATTGCCTTGGTTTCCGCCTCCTGCCTATGGC
Organism: Lentisphaeria bacterium; assembly: GCA_024405215.1. Taxonomy (GTDB): domain Bacteria; phylum Verrucomicrobiota; class Lentisphaeria; order Oligosphaerales; family Oligosphaeraceae; genus UBA1724. The sequence goes on from JAKSPB010000016.1 coordinate 12,895, forward strand.
TGGGATGCTCGTTGCTTTCCAGTGAAATCGAGGGCTATCAGATCCACCTGGTCGTTACCAAGCCCTGCCACAAGTGGGTCTTCTGGGCCGGCAAGTGCGTGGGGGTCTTCCTGATGCACGCAGTCATCCTGATGGTCTCCATGTTCGCCATTTATGGCTTGACCTTCTACCGTCTGAACAGCGCCCACAAGAGTGGCCTTTTCACTGACGCCGACATACAGAAGCTCCGCCAGGAGTCCCTGGTCGCACGCCGCCAGTTCCGCCCGAAACTGCCCGATCTGCAGGACAGGGTGGTCAAGGAATACGAGAAGCGCATCGCCCAGGGCACCGTGGACGCCCGCATGGACGAGCTGGCCGTCAAGAAGTCCATCATGCAGGAACTGATGGCCGACGCCACTCGCAATACCACCGTGAAGCCCGGCGAACAGCACAGCTGGGAGTTCGAAAACATCGTCCTCCCCAAGGAGAATCCTCTTCTCTACCTCCGCTTCAGGATGTATTCCAATGACAACACGAATACCGACCAGCGGCAGATTCCCCTGGATCTGGGCTTCCAGGTCTATGCCGACGAGAATGGCAAGGAACAGCCCCGCAGCGGCACGGGCATTCCCTTCGCCTCTTATGCCGAGGCCCAGGGAAATCCCTTTGTCATGCCCGGAGGCTCCTGGCAGGAACTTTCCACCATCCCCGCCAACGCCCCCAGGAACGAAGAAGGGCTCATCGTCCTGACGGAAAACCAGGTCCCGGTCTATGCCAACATGATTGTCGACCGCGACACCAATAATTCCGCCAAGGTGGTCATCGCCAACCTGAGCGTCCTTCCCGACAAGTCCACCGTCCCTGCGGACGAGGAATCCCAGAAGGCATACGACCGCATGGTTCGCAACGCCACGGCGGTCTTCCAGTTCGCCGACGGGCCCATCCTGCTGTGCCCGGTGACGACCTTCTTTGACAACTACCTCCGCACCATGGTCATGGCGCTCTTCCAGCTGGCCTTCCTGGCCGCCTTGGGATGCACCGTCGGTGCGCTCTTCTCCACGCCGGTGGCTGTTTTCGCCGCCATCGCCTACATCGTCATCGGACTGGTGGTTCCTACCGCCATGGACGCGCCGCTCCGCGCGGAAGACGGCTCCTACATGTACAAGAACGGCTGGGAAAGGGGCGCCCACTACATGGCGAAAGTCGTCCAGACCCTCGTGGTCACCGTGGACGATCTGAATTGCACTGGCGACCTGGCCAACGGCCAGCTGGTTGAGAACGACAAGATCGGCTGGTCCTTCGTCAAGGTCCTGGTCATCCGCAGCGGCCTGCTGGGGCTGGTGGGCATCCTTTGCCTCTATCGCCGCGAGCTTGGCCTCGTCGTCCGTCGGATTTCGTAAACGAACTCATCACCATATCTTCTGACTATGAAAAGCAGTTTCTCCCGCATCCTGGCCATCGTGGTGGCCATGATTCTGCTCCTGGGCGCGCTGTCCTTCCTCCAGAACCGGATGAACGGCCTGCGTACCACCTACCATCTGACGGACAACACTCCGCTGGAAAATGCGCCGCCCGTGGTGGCCTTCACCAGCGTCGCGCTGGGTGGCTTCCGCGGCATCCTGGCCGATTACCTGTGGCTCCGTTCCGGACGCATGCAGGAGGAAGGCAAGTACTACGAAATGGTGCAGCTGGCCGACTGGATCGTGAAGCTGCAGCCCCGTTTTACGGGCGCCCATGCCTTCCTGGGCTGGAACATGTCCTACAACGTCTCCGTTACCTTCACCAGCTTCGAAGACCGCTGGCGCTGGGTCAAGCGCGGCCTTGAGCTGATTCGCGACGAGGCCCTGGAATACAACCCCAGCGACCCGGACCTTTTCCGTCAGCTTGGCTGGATCTTCCAGCACAAGATGGGCCAGGACATGGATGACGCCAACCGCTACTACAAGGTGGAGTGGGCGAAGGAGATGATCCGTCTCTTCGGTGATTATTACAACCAGTGGGAAGTCCTGGACAAGGCGCCTCTCAACGAGACCAAGCTCATGGCGGTGTTGAACGACAGGGCGGCGGATTTCCGCCGGATCCTGGCCGAGAAGAATGCCGACTTCGCCCGTCTGGAGCAGGAGTTCCGCGATGTGGCCGTCATTCCCGAGCGTTTCAAGGCGGATTTTGATGCCCTTGGCATCAGCGAGGATGTGGAGCTCTGCCTGCGTCATCGCTGGATGGTGAACAAATACCGTCTGGATCCCAAATACATGATGAAGCTCAACGACATGTTCGGCGAGCTGGATTGGCGCCTGCCGGAAGCCCACGCCATCTACTGGGCGCAGAAGGGAATGGAGCAGTGGTTCGATGCCTCGGCCGCTTTCAAGCGCCTCTCCTGCGACCGCATGATCTTCCAGGCACTGAACGCCGCCTGCACCACCGGCAAGCTCCTCTATCTGAAGGGCGACCTGCGCACCTTGCAGATGCAGCCGAACTTCAATGCGATGGACGCAGCCAAGGAGGCCTACGAGCGTACCATCAAGGAGTTCCCCAACAACAACATCCAAGGTGCCTTCAGCAATTTCCTGGTTGACTCAGTCGTCCGTCTCTATACCTTCGGCTACAAGAAGAAGGCAGCCAACTACTTCGCCTACGCCAAGAAGTTCAATCCCGGTCGTTTCCCTGGAGAACTGGAGCCCTTCGTAGTCAAGGAGCTGGCGGAAGACCTGGTTGACGCCAGCCACCGCGTGGCGGAGAACGTCGTCACCAGCTATCTCTTCCAGGCATACACCATCCTGGCATACGCGGCCAACGAAGAATCCGACGAGTTCCTCTCTTTCGAGAGCCTGACTCTCACGGCCAAGGCCGTCTATGACGCCTACATGAAGTCGGCTTCCGGTACCGAGCTGCGCCGCGGTCTGCCGCCTTTTGATAACATGCGCCGCACTGCCCTGGGTATCATCGTGCGCTCCCTGGACGCCAATGCCGAGACCAAGAAGCTGGCTCAGAATCTGGCGCAATTCCAAGAAGTCCCTCTTGAGCGTTTCATTCCTAGAGCCGAGGAAATCAAGGCTCCGAAGGTCAAATAGCCCATGTTCGAACAACTTTCCAATGTGCCTGGCATTGTCGCCGTTGTCTTGGCGCTGTTTGCCGTCCTGGCGTTGATCATCACCACGGACCGGTATTTCTTCCTCCATCGTTCCCGTGTTGACACTTTTGAACTCCTGCGCGGACTGCTCAACCAGCTTCGTGCAGGGCGTGTCAAGGAGGCCATTGCCAACTGTGATTCCAAGACAGGCCCTGTCGGCGAAATCTTCCGTACCGCGATCGAGCACTGGAACGAGGGCGAGGCCTCCATCCGCTATGCGGTGGAGGAACTGGTGATGATCTTGATTCCCCGCCTGGAGCGGAACCTGAAGCTTCTGGTGACCATCGCCAACCTGACTCCCATCATCGGCCTTCTGGGGACTTTGGTTTCCCTGATCCGCGTCTTCGACTCCATCAACCTGGAGTTCCAGGGCGCACAGGTGATTTCAGGCGACATCAAGCAGGCGCTTCTGTGCACTGCCGCAGGTCTGCTTTGCTCCCTGATCTGCCAGCTGGGCCATGCGGTCCTGGTGGAGAAAGTCAACTTCCTCCTGACGGAAATGGGCAAAGGCGCTGCGGAAATCACCTACTTCCTGACCCATACGCCGCCGGTCGAGAATTCCCCTTCCGACGCCTCCCGCAAAGGGTAGCCTGTCATGTATTACCACTGGCGTTCCCATCAGCATACCCTCTCTTCCACCTTCCCGACGGTCATTGGACTGATGGGGCTCTTCTTTGTGCTTCTGGTGGTCTTCCTGATTTGCAGTCAGAAGGTCTCCATGCCTGGCGCAAAGATTGAGCTTCCTCAGTTCGCCAATGAGGAAGTCACTCCCGTTGTACGCACCATCGTGACCGTCACGGCAGAGGGGAAACTCTTCTACAACGCGAGGTTGCTGAACAACGCAGAGGAGCTCCAGACCGCATTGAAGGCCCAGGAACAGGGCAGCGAACGACAGGTTGTCTTCTATGCGGACAGAAATGTCCCCCTGGAAACCCTCGCCATGCTCTTCGACATTGCGCGGAGCCTGAATTTTGACGCCTATCTGGCTACTAGCGGCGAGAGCTTGCAAGTCAGGAAAAACGATGTTCCCCATGATGACGCCAGTACCCTCTGATCTGGAGAAGGCCATCCGCACCAGGAGCTCCTCCGAACCAGGCCGGGAAAAAATCGCCAAGGCGACGAGGCGCATTTTTTTGGCTGTGCTGGTTTTTGTCATTATCAATATTCCGCCGATTCTTTATATGTGGAAGAAGGAGCCGCCAATAGAGGAGCATGACAAGGCGCCTGGCACCTTCAGCGTCCTTCCCCAGAAGAGCTATCCGGATTTCTATCATGCGGCTCAGCAGGGAGATGCCTTGGCGAAATCTGGTGAAATCCGTGCCAATACCCTGCGTAGTTGGGAATGGATTGAACTGACCGAGCCTTCCCAGTGGTTTTATCCGACGAAGGAAGGTTTTTCCCAGTTCAATCGTACGGTGCCGCTTCCCTGGCCGGTGCTTGAAGGCTATGTCCCCCGTTCCGTGCTGTTGCCGGAACAGACCTTTCCGGATAGTCATCTTGTCGCTTCGCTGCCACGAATTGAGGAACAGAATTTCTTGGATTTGGCGGCGAATATAGCCGAGCCCGCGCAGGATACACGAGAAATCCAGGCTATCGCGCCGCGCTGGAGGCGCGTGGGCGGGCACTCTCTGCAAAATCCTCCCCGGCTGACTGCGCAGGAACAGGCCTTCCTCAAGGATCCCGCCATCCAGGCAAAACTCTCCGATGCTTGTCAGCCTACGCGTCTGGAAGTCCAATTCTGTCCAGGCTTTTCTCTGCCGCGCGTTGTCCTCCGGGAGAGTTGCGGTGCAACTGAACTTGACCAGGCCGCGATGCGGGCCTTGCGGGAAAATCTGCGACAGCTCGGTGCAAACGAGCTGGTCTTCCCGCGGGTGTCCTCGGTCCTACTGGAAGTCGACTGGCGCATCTGAAGTGATTCGTATTGACGGCCTGAGCGTTTTCCCCTTTCCCATGTCTAGCTTGATCCTTCTTTACACTCTGCTTTTTTTGCTTGTCGCCTTGGCGTTGATCCTGGCGGAAAAGCTCTGGTACAGCAACCATAGCTGGCACCTTTCCCATTCCAAACTTCTGACCTGCCGGAAGTGCGGGAACGTCTTTCAGCTGCCGCGCCAAGCCGTGGACCGGCGCTGTCCGCTATGCGGTGGCGGCACACAGCCCTTCCAGATGCCGTATTCCGGCATCCACGAGACCCTGAAGCAGCGTGCCAGACACGAGAAGGAGTAGCTTGCCATGCGCATCATTTCCGGATGGGCCAGAGGAATCCGGCTGGCCGTGCCCCAGGACGACGCTGTGCGCCCGACCGAAGACAAAGTCAAGGAGTCCCTTTTCTCCACGCTGGGGGATCTTCGTGATGCCAAGGTGCTGGATCTCTTTTCCGGCACCGGTGCGCTGGGGCTGGAAGCGCTTTCCCGTGGTGCCGGGAAAGTCGTGATGGTGGAGAAGGATCCTCGCCATGCCACCGTCATCCGTGCCAATTTGGCCAATGTCCTGAAGGCCATGTCGCCGCATCCTGCCGGTGAAGTGCTCTTGCGGACGGAGGACGCGAAAGCCGCTGCCGTGCGGCTGGAGGCCACGGGCGACAAATTTGATTTCATCCTGGCCGATCCGCCTTACCACACGCAACCGGGGCAGTATGGCTGCCGGGAACTCCTGGCAGATGCCTCTTGGCTCCCGCTTCTCCAGCCGGACGCCATCCTGGTGCTGGAACACGCCAGCGACATCCGGGATCTTCCCTGGGCGCCGCGCTCTCCCTGGAAGCTCTTGAAGGAACGGACCTTCGGCATTCGTACTCTGGCATACGCCAGGCTGGCCGGAGAATCGGACGCTCCGCAGGCCGATGACGATTCCGCGTTCTGACAATTCCCCCAAAGGTCTCTTGCGGCAGATGGTTCGGGAGCGCCTGGCCGCGGATCCGGCGCCTTCCTTGGAAGCCTTCCACGAAACGGTGCTTGCGTCACCGATGTTCCAAAGGGCAGATACGCTGGTGGGATACATCGCCATCCAGCAGGAAATTCCCCTGGACGTCATCCTGAAGGTCGCTTTGCGGGCCGGAAAGAGGCTCCTGTTGCCACGTTTCTGCGGCAACGAATACACTCTTGCGGAAATCCGCAGTCTGGAGGACGATCTGGTCCTCGGGCATTTCCGCATCCCCGAACCACGCGAAGAATGCCCCGAAGCCTCTGAGCTCTCTTCCGAGACTTTGTGGCTGATTCCGGGACTCGCTTTTGATTTTCAAGGCCATCGATTAGGACGCGGCGGTGGCTTCTACGATCGTCTCCGACAGAAATTCCCCCAGGGGACCGCCTTGGGGGTCTGTCGGGAATGCCAGCTTTTGCCAGACATTCCCGCCGACCCCTGGGATCTCCCCGTCCATGCTCTCCTGACTCCGACAAGCCGGATTCACTCCTGCTATGACATATCTCGTTGACATTTTAACTGGCATCGCCTTCGCACAGCAAAACTATCTTCCCGCAGCGGAAGAAGCCGCGCTGAACACCTTGCAGCTCTGGTTCATTACAGGTGCCAGCATCATGCTGGTCTTCCTTGTTCTGTGGCAGATTTTCCAGAACAACGCCCGCAATCGCAAGGGCATCGTCGTCAAGAACGCGAAAGGAGAGGCCGAACGTATTTTGGCCGCTGCCCGTGAGCAAGGCGCGATGGAAGCGGAGTCCATCCGGAAGGAGGCCGAACTACAGGCGCAGGCGGTTGTCATTGCGGCGAAGAACGAAGCGGAGAAGGCCGTCAATGAACGTCGCAAGGAGTTCAGCCGCACCGAGGAACGTCTTGCTTCCCGGGAGGAGACGCTGGAACAGAAGCTTGGCATCCTGCAAGATCGCCTGGCTGAACTGGATAAGCGCGATGCCGCCAATAAAGCGGAATCCAATGGCCTGGAGGAGACCCGCAAGGAATTGGTTGCGCAGAAAGAAAAGAATTTCGCCGAATTGCAGCGTATCGCCGGACTCGATGCCGAAGCTGCCAAGAAGGAACTCCTGGAGACCATGCGGCTCTCCATGGAGAGCGAGCGGTCCCAGATGATTCGAAGAATGCAGGAAGAATCCCGTCAGGAGCTGCTGAAGGCTGGACGGGAAATTATGATCAACGCCATGCAGCGTTACGCGGGTGATTGCGCCTTCGAACACACGACCACCACGGTTCCGCTGCCCAACGAGGAAATGAAGGGCCGAATTATCGGCAGGGAAGGGCGGAATATTCGTACTCTGGAGGCAGCTACGGGAACGAATCTTCTGGTGGATGAGACGCCTCAGGCCGTGGTCATCTCCTGCCACGATCCCATCCGCCGCGAAGTCGCGCGCCTGGTTCTTGAAAAGCTGGTTGCCGATGGCCGAATCCACCCGTCGCGCGTGGAGGAGGTGGTGGAAAAGACTCGCCAGGAACTGGAGCAGGAGATTGCCAAGACAGGGCAGGAGGCTGCGGACCGCCTGGATATCCGCTTGCCGCAGAGCCTCATCCAGCTGCTGGGCACTCTGAAGTTCCGCTTCAGCTTCTCGCAGAATGTCCTGACCCACTCTATCGAGGTCGCTTCCATGGCCGGTGCCATGGCGGTGGAACTGGGACTGGATGAACTGAAGGCGCGAAGGGCCGGTCTGCTGCATGACATCGGCAAGGCCGTGGATCACGAAGTGGAGGGGACTCACGCTTCCATCGGAGCGGAATTGCTACGCCGCGCAGGCGAGGATCCTGTCGTTGTCAATGCAGTCGCCGCGCACCACGAGGAGCTGGAAAAGACCAGTGCCATTGCGGTGCTCGTGCAGATTTGCGACACCCTCAGTGCCGCCCGTCCTGGCGCCCGCGCGGAGACCACGGAGTTCTTCCTGCGACGTCTGGAAGACCTGGAGCGCATCGGCAATTCTTTTGCCGGCGTGGAGAGCTGCTTCGCCGTCCAGGCGGGGCGGGAACTCCGCGTGATGGTGAAGCCCGAGGAGATTTCCGAGGAGGGCGCCACCGTCCTGGCCAGAGAGATGGCGGAGCGCATTGAGTCTGAAATGCGCTATCCCGGCCAGATCCGCGTCTCCGTCATCCGTGAAACCCGTGTCATCGACTACGCAAAGTAAGCCCTTTCTCAAATTCTTTACAACCATGGCACAGAAAACCCAGCAAGAACGCATTCTTGCGCTTTTGAAGCGCAACGCACGTATTTCCACCCAGGAAATCGCCGATCGTCTGAATCTCACCCCGGCAAAGGCTGAAGCCGCCATCAAGAAGCTGGAGGAGGAAGGCATTGTCCGGGGATATACCGCGCTGATCGCCAACGATACCGAAACCATCACCCGCGCCATCATTGAAGTCCAGATCCAGCCTGAACGGGACACCGGTTTTGACAAGGTCGCCCAGCAGATCTGCAAATTCGATGAAGTTGTCTCCGCCTATCTGATCTCTGGGCGGTATGACCTTCATCTGGAAGTCGTGGGAAAATCCCTGCAGGAAGTGGCGCATTTCGTGGCCAGCAAGCTCTCCACTCAGCCCGGCGTGAAGTCCTGTTCCACGCTCTTCTTGCTGAAAAAATACAAGGAATCCGGCATTGAGCTGGAAAAGGAGGAAAAGTATGAGCGTCTCAAGATCTCGCTGTAAGACGCCCTCTCCGCGCCCTCGCGTGGCGCCGCATATCGCTGTTCTCCCCAAAAGCGGAATCCGGGATTTCTTCGAACTGGTCAATACCATGGAGGGAGTCATCTCCCTGGGTATCGGCGAACCCGACTTCGTGGCGCCTTGGAAGATCCGCGAGGCCACCATCTATTCTTTGCAACGCGGCTTCACCCACTACACCTCCAATCTGGGCGACCTGAAACTCCGGAAGGCCATCTGCCGTTATTTCCAGAATCGCTTCGGCGGCATCTACTCCCCCGAGACCGAGTGCATCGTCACCGTCGGCGTCTCCGAAGGACTGGACATCGCCATTCGCGCTGTGACTTCTCCGGGCGACGAGGTGCTCTACCACGAACCTTGCTACGTCTCCTACGCGCCCGCCGTCAGCATGTCGCACGGTGTGCCGGTTCCCGTCCTTACCAAGGCCGAGAACGACTTCGTGGTGCAGGTGGAGGACCTGGAGAAGGCGGTTACGCCGAAAACCAAGCTCCTGCTGCTGAATTACCCTAACAATCCCACCGGAGCCGGTATGACGTTGGAGGACAAGAAGAAGATTGCGGATTTCGCCATCCGGCACGACCTGCTGGTCTTTTCCGATGAAATCTACGACGAACTCTCCTACATCCCCCGGTCGCCGTCCATCGCCACCCTGCCGGGAATGCGCGAACGCACCGTGGTCTTCAACGGCTTCTCCAAGGCATACGCCATGACGGGCTTCCGCATCGCCTACGCCGTGGGACCCCATGACCTCGTCGATGCCATGATGAAGATCCACCAGTATTCCATGCTCTGCGCACCGGGGCTCTCCCAGTTCGGCGCCATCGAGGCTTTGAATAGCTGCGACGAAGAACGTGAGGCCATGCGCGAGGAGTACGAGCAACGACGCAATGTCATTGTAAAAGGCTTCAACAGCATGGGGCTGCACTGCTTCCTGCCGCGCGGCGCCTTCTACGTCTTTCCCTGCATTCAATCCACGGGAATGTCCTCTATGGAGTTCGCCACGCAGTTGCTGCAGGAAGAGAAGGTCGCGGTCATTCCTGGCTCTGCCTTCGGTGCCAGCGGCGAGGGCTTCGTCCGTTGTTCCTATGCCACGGCCATGGAGGAAATCCAGGAGGCACTGGTCCGCCTCCGTCGCTTCCTGAAAAAGAAAGGTTTGCATTAATCATGGAAAGTCTTCTCAATACCTGGCAGATTTTGCAGTTTCCCGATGGAATGCCTCGGAACCGGGTGGAGTTCGACATGGGCTGCGGCAAGGGGCGCTTTACGATTGAACTGGCAAGACGCCATCCCGATACGCTGGTCCTGTGCAACGACATCATCTCCGATCGTTTGCGTATCGTGGAACGCCGGGCCCTCCGCGCCGGGTTGACGAATCTCCATGCCTTGCGCGCCACCAGTTTGCCGCTAGTGGCCTTCCAGTTGCCGCCGGCCTGCCTGGACCGGCTGCACCTCCTCTGTCCTGATCCCTGGCCCAAGAAGAGCCATTTGTCGCGAAGGCTGGTCTGCACGGATTTCCTCTGCCGCGTTCCCCGGGTGCTGAAAGCCGGCGGAATTTTCCATCTCTCCACCGACTACACGCCCTATTACGAGAACTGGTTGCGGATGTTCGACAATCTCTCCTCTATCTACGAACCCGCGCCGGAGGGCATCGCCGACATGGCGGACGTGAAGACCGATTTCGAGCTGAAGTGGAATGCCATGGGGCAGGAAGTCCATCACATCTGCTACCGTGTGAAATAGCTGCCGTCTTCTGCTTGTTGTGCTCGGACAGAGTGACGTCTGCAAGGCCATTGCCCTGAAATTCCTTGTTTTCTCTCACAAGGCAAAACAGCTCCGCCTTGCGGCGGGAGCGCAAAACAATCAAAAAAGGAAAAACAGTTCCGCCTTGCGGCGGGAGAGCAAAACCTTTGTTTTGCTCTCCGTCTTTCGCGTTTTGTTTTCACAGTCGTCCCATAATTTCGAAGATTGAGAAAAAACTGATGAAATTGAACTCAAGGCGGCTTAAATTTGCAAGACACTTTTTTTGTGTGTAAGCTGTGTTAAGTTGAAACCGCCATTTTCTGTGGAACACTGCCTTTCCACAGGCCTGCGGAGCAGGCCGTGTGAAGGGTAACCGCAGGTCGAGCGAAGCGAGGCCTGCGGCTTGCCTCCTAATGACTCCAGAGCCTTGCGGAGCAAGGCGAGTGAATGCCAGCCATTCCCGCCCATGATTCACTCGCCCTGCTCCGCAGGGCTCTGGGGAGGGGGATGGGCGTTCCCGCAGGCCTCGGCGCTTCGCGCCTCGACCTGCGGTTACGCCTGACTCGCCTTGCTCCGCAAGGCTCTTGAAAAGCCTTTCAATGCCGTTGTTATGGGACGGCTGTGTTTTGTTTTTTGAATTTTTGTTTTGCGTTTCCTCCGCCGGCCGGCGGTAAGTTAACGAAATCTGTTCTTTCTCGCGTTGCATGAAAGCCGTCTGCATACCCTGTTCCGGCGCCGTGGAAATCGGCGATTTCCTGCCCATCCTGGAACATCCGCTTTTCCAGCGATTGCGCAGATGCCGTCAGCTGGGGCTGAACGACCTGGTCTTCCCGGGGGCGCAGCATACGCGCTTCGAGCACGCGCTGGGCGTCTTGGCGCGCACTCATCTTCTGACCATGATTCAGCGCATGTCCGACGAGGACGCCAGGGATCTGGAGGTCTTCGCGCTTCTTCATGATATTGGTCACGGGCCTTTCTCTCACCAGATCGAACCTGCCCTCCAGAAGAACCACCACCAGCGTGGACAGGAGTGTCTGTTGGAACTGTCTGCGGCTATCCGGCAATGCGGCGCCAATCCGCAACGCATCGCCGCCATGCTGGAGGAAGAAGATCCGCTGGGAAAGTGGGTCAGCGATAGGAATCTCGGCGCCGACAAGCTGGACTATCTGCAACGGGACGCCTTTCACATTGGATTTGTCGGAACACCGGACCTGGATGCCATACAGCGCCAGACGGTCCGCTCGGCGGATGGATCCCTGGCTCTCCAGGAGAAGTTCATCGAGGACGGCAAGCGCCTGCAGAAATTCTATTCCTATCTGCATCAGCACGGCTATTTGAACAAGACCGCCCTGGCCGCCCAGCGGATGTTCCAGCGCGCCGTCCAGGAGGAACTTCTGCTTCAGGGGGATCCCGCCATCGGCGAGAAGCTCTGGCCCATGACCGACAACGAACTCATGCAGTGGCTTCGCCGAAGCAAGTCGCCGCTGAGCCGCCGATATGTCGCCGCGCTGGAGAACCGGGAACTCTACCGCACTTGCCTTTGCATCAAGCCCGATGGCTATGCGTACGTGGAAAATACCTTCGGGAAACCCATCGCCTTGCGCGAATGGTCCCGCCAGCAGCTCTCCCGCTTCTCCAATTCCCTGAATTCCCTGGAAAAACTCCGGGGGCTGGAGGACGAATTGGCCAAGGCGGCCGGATTGCCTCCCGGCAGGCTCCTTCTTGCCGCCATGCCTTATTTCACTAAACTCCTGCCCAAGGACCTCCGCATCGCCAATGGCGGCGCCGGTGACTACTGGCTCTTCGAGAAGGACGGGAACCATCTGGCCTCGCTGGTCAGCGACTACCTGCGCACTTTCGCGGTCCGCCTGGTGGTCCCCGAAGACCATCGCGCGCGTCTGGCAGCCGCGCCGGAAGCCCTCTTGGAGATCCTGGAAGCACGGTAGGCGTTTTTTCAACTAACACCGTTACAGAGATTCTGGATATGACAATGACAAAAGATTTTTCCTGGGGTGCGCTGCTTCATCTGGGAAGCAACATGTGGGATGATTTCCGCGACGGTCCCGATGATTGGGCGAAGAGCGACGAAGACCTCGCGTTGCATCCCAATCCCATGGGGTCCAGCGGCAAGGTCATAAGCCGCTATCACAGCTACGTGATCTGTCATGACGATTGCTGGACGCGCGCCATTGATCACGCTGCGGAAAAGCGTTTCAATCTGGTTTTCATGGATCTGGGCGAAGCGATGGCCTATCCCAGCCATCCGGAACTGGCGGTGGCTGGCACTTGGAGCGTGGAGAAAATCCAGAAGGAACTGGCACGCATCCGTGCCCTGGGGCTGGAGCCCGTTCCCAAGTTGAATTTCTCCACCTGCCATGACTCCTGGCTCAAATACTATCATCGGATGATCGCCACGCCGCAATACTACCAGGTCGTGGCCGACATCATCCGGGATGTATGCGAAATCTTCGGCCATCCCCGCTATTTCCACATCGGCTATGACGAGGAGATGCCCATTGCACAGTACAACCATTTCTGCTCCGTCTGTCGGCAGGGCGATCTCTGGTGGCACGACCTGAACTATACCGTCGGGCAGGTCGAGAAGCACGGCGCCCGTCCTGTGATGTGGGCGGATGCCATGTGGATGGGCAAGAAGGAATATCTGAAGCGGATGTCCCGTGACGTCCTACAATCCAATTGGTATTACCGCAGCGATTTTTCCGAGCAGAAGCTCCAGTGGAACTACGAGTTCGAGAAGAAGGGCGGCTGGGGCGAGGTCGTCCAGGGCGCTGCGGCATTCCTGGCCCTGCAGGAGGCGGGCTTTGATCAGCTGCCATGTACTTCCAACTGGGCGGAAGACGGCGCGGCGGACGCTATGGTCGAATTCTGCCGGAATCATATTGATCCCAGTCATCTCAAGGGCATTTATACCGCCTCCTGGGCCAAGACCGTCCCTGACCAGGAAGAGAAGATCCTGACAGGCATGGATCTCTTTGCCGCAGCCCGCGACCGCTGGTTCAACTGACGCCCCGCGACGACGGTTCCTGGAATGTGAAAATCGGCTTCCAGGGGCCGGCCAGCTGCCGTAGCACTCTGCTGACTGCCAGGGAGGCCTCCGTCAGAAGCTCCTTCTGCAAATCCGGACGCGACGACAACAGCCGGTAGCAGCTGGCCAGCTTCCGGATGCAGGCCACGGCGGCAGGGGATATGGGGCGCAGCGAGGAAGCCGGCGCCTGGTAGGTGGTTGATCGTTCGAAATCCTCGTCGTAGTCGCCATTCAGGAACTTCCGGACCCTCTGGCTATAGCGGTGCTGGCAGACGGCCGTCTTGCCCAGCTCCCATTTGCGGACGGTGGCCCAGGATACGCCGAGAAAATGCCCCAGCGTGCAATAGGATATCCTGAGCTCCAGGCGTTTCTGCTTAAGCCTTTCGCAGACCTGTGGGGTGAATTCCAGCATCGTGTCTCCTTTGTTGGTTCGGGGTAAATCAAAGCGGATCGTCAATCAGGCACTGCACTAACTATACACGCATTTGGCTCGAAGAAAGGCCAAATACCATATAATACCAGACTTTCCCAAGGGAGGAGGAAATATCATAGGATATAAAGCAAAATGATTGCTTTTCAGCAACGGCTTTTCGGCGATTTCCGGCGGGACGGGCAAGGTGTGCTATTTTGAGGAAAATGCAGTTCGTTGAAATGCAAAGGAGTGTCGAGATGCAGAGAATCGCGAGTTTCGCCGTCAATCACGACAAGCTGGAAAAGGGCTTGTACGTTTCCCGGATTGACGGGGATGTGGTGACATACGATGTGCGGATGAAGAAACCCAATGCGGGGGACTACCTGGCCAATCCCGCGTTGCATACGCTGGAGCATCTGCTGGCGACCTATCTCCGGAATACGGAGTGGAAGGACGCCGTGGTCTATGTGGGGCCCATGGGATGCCGCACGGGATTCTACGTGCTGATGCGGGATACGGTGTCGCGTCGGCTGGCTATCCAGCTGCTGAAGGATTCCTTCGCCTTTGTCGCGGATTTCACCGGGGTGATTCCGGGCAGCACCCGCATAGAGTGCGGGAACTACCTGGAGCATGATCTGGAAGGGGCCAAGGCGGTTGCCCGGGACATGATGGCTGTCTTGCGGAATTGGAGTGAGGAGGATCTGGTCTATGCTGAATAAGAAGGTGAAGGCCGGCGTGCTTTGCGCCATGGATTCCGAGGCATCGGTTCTGCTGGAGAAGCTGGAGAACCATGTAGTGGAGAAGCATGGTGGCATCGATTGCCACTGCGGCGATTTCGGCGGCACGCCTGTGGCGATTATCCGCTGCGGCATCGGGAAGGTCTTTGCCGCTGCTTCCACGCAACTGCTGATTGATTTCTATCATCCGGAGGTCATTCTCAACAGCGGCATCGGCGGCGGGCTGGCGGATGACCTGAGCATCGGCGACATCATCGTTGGCGAACGGCTGGTGATGCACGATTTTGATCTGACTCCCCTGGGATACGCCAGGGGATGCCTGGCGGGAGCTGCCGACCATGGCAAGCCGACTTATTTCCAGCCGGACAAGGCGGTGCTGGACAAACTCTTCCAGGCTGCGGAGAAGTTCGCCGGCGAGGGCCATCGCTTGCGCCGGGGATGCATCGCATCCGGCGATATCTTCGTATCGGATGGTGAGAAGCGCCGGGCGTTAAACCGGGAGTTCCAGGCCGATGTGGCGGAGATGGAGGGCGCCGCGGTGGCGCAGGTGGCTACGGCAGCCGGAGTGTCTTTCGTGGTGCTGCGCGCAGTCTCCGACCTGGCCAGCGGCAGTGCGGCGACCTACGAGTCCTTTGAACATGAAATCGGCGTTTTTTCGTCTAAAATCGCGGTGGAGTTCTGCCGGAATTTGTAGGACAAGGATAAAAGGGGGGGCTGATTCCCACTGGTCTGCTATCTGCGGAAGAAGTCATGGTTTTGCCTTGGGGAATTGGAAGATTCAGGGGCGGGGATTATATTAAACAAGCGTTTGTACGAGTAGAATTTCCCTTTTTCCCGCATAGCGTCTTTGGGGTGTTTATGTCTTTTTCCGTGAAGAAAATCGTTGTTTTTGCTGTTGCCTGGATGGTTTGCCTGATGACTTGTCAGGGAGCGGGCTTTTCCATTCTGGAGCAGTCTGTCACCGGCATGGGACGCAGCCTGGCTGGCATGGCCGCCGAGACGCGCGAGCCCTCCGCACTCTACTTCAACCCTGCCGCAGGTGGCTGGCATGACCGTCCGACCATGGCTGTTGGCACACATGTGCTGACGGGCAATGTCCGTTTCCACAACACGGGGCGAACCACGGCACAGGGGAAAAAATCCGGCGATATCATCGGCACGACTTTGATTCCGAATCTTGCGCTGGTTCTGCCGTTTGAGGAGCAATTTTCCTTCAACATGACCATGTCGGCCACTTCCGGCACCGCCACCAACTACAGTTCCAAGTGGATGGGGCGCTACAACGCCATTGACACGGAGATTGCCGTCATCGAGCTCAATCCGTCCTTTTCCTGGCATCCCTGCGAGCGTCTGGCGGTCGGCGTCGGCGTGCTGGCGCAATACGCGGATTTGTATATCAAGCAGGCAGTTCCTCTGGCGATATTGGGAGGACGCGGCGATGCCAAGGTGAAGATGGAAGGCGACACCTGGGCGTACGGCTTCAATTTCGGCATCATGTTCAAGCCTTGGGAGAAGACCACGCTGGGCTTGTCCTATCGTTCGAAGATGGACCTGAATTACGATGACGTCACGGCGGAGGTCAAGGGCGCCGGCGTCCACGTGAAGCGCGGGGCCAAGACCACGTTGAAGATGCCTCCCAGCGTGAATTTCGGCATTCAGCAGGGACTTACCGATGCCTGGCGTGTGATGCTGGACATCTCCTGGACCCGGTGGAGCAAGATGAAGGAGATGAAGATCACCTTGAAGGAACCGTTGGCCGGAATTTCTTCCCTCTCCGAGACCATGGATTGGCATGACAACTGGCGCTTTGCCTTGGGCACGGAATATGATTTGAGCGACCGTTGGACGCTGCGTTTCGGCGGGGCATTCGACCAGCGGACGGTTACCGCCCATCATAACAAGGTGGCGAAATTGCCGGATTCCAACCGCTATTGGATTAGTTGCGGCGCCAGCTACCAGTGGACCGAAAATCTCCGGGTGGATTTTGCCATAACTCATATCTTCTTTCATCCCAGTGAAATCCGTCAAATTGACATCACGGGCGGACAGATTCACGGAAAGTTCGTCGGCTACACCAATCTGGTTAGTCTGGGAATGAAATACGATTTCTAGTAGTGCTATTCTCAGGGGGGGGGAGGAGTTTTTTTGAGGGAGATATCTTTTCGAAGTGCTTCTCGGAGGAGGCCACCAGGAGGGCGGTAATGGCATCGCCGGTGATATTCGCGGCGGTACGGAAAATATCGATGATGCGGGTTCACGGCCCAGAATGGGGGGCGTGCCTTCAATGGGAATGCCGACAGTCTGGAGGATGAATCCCAGTATGATGACGGCTGCGTCAGGCATTCCTGCGGTGATGCAGATGAAATTCTTGAGCCGGGGGGAGCTTTTTGCAAAAGTCGCTTTGCCCACTTTTCGCTCTTCCGGGGTATTTCCCTCAAAAGGTTTCGTGTCGTAATGGACTACGCCTTGTCACATTTGGGACAAACTGCCTCCGAAATCCCTGCAAAGTGCCTTTAACTGGACTTTTGCAAAAGGCTCCGGGATTCTGGATTGTCAATCGTTTCTGCTTTTTTTCTGTCGGCGTGTAACCTTTCGTGTTTTTCCGTGTATTTAGAGAGAACGACATGCCAGTGTTTCAGGAAATAGTTAAATTATCGGAAGAGCAGAGGCGCCGGCAGGGGCTTCTGTCTGCGGGATTTGGCTGAAGAGCCATGCGTCTGGAAAGATTCTTCCGATTATGACTGTTGAAGAACACTACAAGGTAATTGCTCCCAGATTGACCAACTGGCTGGTCGCGACGGGGTCGTCCTACGCCAATGCGTGCGACCTGGTCCAGGAGACCTTCCTGCGTCTATGGCGGATGCGGGAGGACTTGCAGGACAACGATGCCGCGGTGGCGGGGCTGGCCTTTGCCACCGCGAAGAACCTTCGCAAGAACTTCTACCGGGACAATGCGCGGGTGGATTTCGTAGAGGAGGTTTCCGAAAATGCCTCCAAAGCGCCGACGCCAACGGATAAGCATGACGTCGCGTATATCCGCAGTTGTCTGGTGTCGGCATTTGCGGAATTGCCGCCGCTTTTGCGCGAGGCATACACGCTTTTTCAGATTGGCGAACTTTCCATCCGGGAGATCGCCCATGAGACGGGAGCCAGCGAGGAATTGGTCAAGGTTCGGATTTTCCGGGCCAAGACAAAGCTCAAGGAGATTCTTTCCCGGAATAGCGAGTTGGCTGCATTCATTGATAAGTGAGGTAATTGCAAGAGTCGCTTTTGTCACTTTTCGCGCTTGAGTCAAACTGCTTCGGAAATCTCTGAAAAGTGCCTTCAAATGGGCTTTTACAATTACCTCAAGTGATTTTCTTTTGACATCCACTATGGATATTCATCTCAATCAAACTAATTCAGTCGGATGCCTATCCCAGGTAGGCGCTGCCGGAACGGATGTCGCTTCTGAAATGGTCCGCCAAGAAACGGGATGTAAGCTAATGGACAAGCCATCGCTGACGGTTTCCCGGATGAAGTCCCAGGAAGTCGAGTGCGTGCCTTCCGACAAGGAGCTTTCCCGAGATGACGATCTGGGTAAACTGGTTAACGTCGCATTCGGGTTGCCTGCGCCGGCCAGTCCGGATTTTCAATAGATGAGGTTTAGGGCAAGTCAGAAAATTCATGAAGCGATTTGTTCTTGCCATTCTATTTTCTCTCCCGTTTTTTTCCAACGCGGGGCTTGCCTTGCGGGAACTGGCGTCCATGGTGACGGGGAAGGATGCCAACCAGCGCCAGTTGACCATGGTCACGTATCAGACCGTTTATGGCACTGTGGTTACGGAGACCCTTACGCCGGAGCAATACTATCAGCTCAAGGTGGATTGCGCGTTGAATTCCCAACGTCAGCTGGCAGCCGAGCAGGAATGGCTGGCCAAGCAGCAGGAAAATCTAGTCAGGCAGCAGGAGAAGGAGGCGCGGAAGGAAGAGAAGGCCAATCGGCAGCAGATCAAGCTGCTGGAACGAAAGCTGGAGATTGAGTCGCTGAAGAACGAGATCAACGAGACCAGGCGAAAATTGGATAAGATGTTCTTCATCACGCGGAACGACTTCGAGCGGGAGTACAAACACCAGCTGAAGCGTCGCATCCATGACTTGGAAGACCGCCTGGAAGAGTTGAAGAAAAAGAAACGAGGGGAATAGCGACTTTTCAATTCCCTCAAATCGTAGGGCGGCGTATTATTGCCGACTGCGGAATTCTTCAGGGAGGAGGGAATCGAAGCGCTGATGCTGCCAAAGGCGATATTCTGAAGCAAGAGGGCGTTTCCGGGGGAAGAGTCGTTCGCCGTCAATCAGGGCGATTTCACCATCATCGCAGAGGAAGAAGTGCTCCGGTTTGCAGTCTTTCATCCAATCGATGCGAGCATCCTGCAGGGCGTTGAGCACAGCGCGGGCTTTGTTGAGGGCGCGGTGCTTTTCCGCAGCGGGGATGGCGGGATCCCGTGCAATGTCGTCCACGGCGCGTCCTTTTAGGGCGAGTTCCACCATGACTCCCTGCCTGGGGGGGAGCCATCGGCAGTGCTCTGTATGGGCGATGATTTTCGGGACACGGAAGCCCAGGGATTCTGCATGGGCGAGAAGATGGCATTCGCGTTCCGTTGGCGTTTCGGGGAGATGTCCTCGACAAAGCAGTCGCAGGAGCATTCCTGGGGAGGTGTAAAAGACGCGTTTCAGGAAGATTACCTGTCCATTGGGGAGGGTATGCTTCCAGGTGGCGCCGCGAGGATGTTGGCTGACGCAGTGGTCATTGCGAAAGGACAGTAGCGCCTCCAGGGTATCCAGGCCGGCCTCTTTTAGCTGGTCCTGCCAGGTTGGGTCGATGATCAGTTGCATGATGTTTTTGTTAAAATAGGTATTATAGCCGGCCCTGTTGAAGCAGCTTCAGGAAGGTCTCTTCGTCAATGACCTGGACGCCAAGTTCGGCTGCCTTTTCGGTCTTTCGTACGCCGGTGTTGGCACCGGCCACCAGATAGGTGGTGTTCTTGCTGACGGCACCGGCCGCCGTACCGCCCAGGGCACGAATCTTCGCGGAGGCTTCGTCCCGTCCCATGGAAGTCAAGGTTCCGGTGAGGACGAAGGTCTTTCCCGCCAGGGGGCCGTCTGCGTTCTGGTCGGCGCCGGCGTTTTCGCCCCGGGGAACGATGTCCAGCGTTGCCAAGCGCTCCAGCCATTTCCGGCCGATGGGGCCGGCGAAGAAGGTAAGGACGCTCTGGGCGGTCTTGGGACCGATGGTGGTGGTGACGTATGCGCCTTTGGCGGAGGACTTCTTGATGAGACCGGCGCGTTTCAACTGCGGGACCAAGTCGTCCAGCCCCACGGGTTTTCGCAGGTCGAAGAGGTCTTCTGGAGGCAGGGCGGCGTCCACGCGATGTGGTGCGCTGCCGTTCTGGTAGTCCAGGAGATCCAAGAGTGCCTTGAGGTAGGGGGAATTGGCGACTTCCGCCAGGTCCTTGTGGATTCGGCCGAGCTGGAATGCGGTGGCTGCGCCTACGTCGGGGATGCCCATGGCCTCCAGCCAGTTGCCCAAGGGCTTTGTGCGGGCGGCCTCCAGGGCGGAAAGGACCTTCGCTGCATTCTTGGGACCAAAGACGCGGGGCTCCTCGGCAGTGCCCAGGTTCAGGGAGGCCATATCGTCCAGCGTCAGGTCGAAGAGATCCAGCGGTTCGCGAATCAGGCCGCTGTCGCAGAGGGCTTCGGCCACCACGCCACCGATGGACTCGATGTCCAGGGCGTTTCGCGCGGCGAAGTATTCCACGCGGCGGACGTTCTGGGCGGGGCACTGGAGGTTTTCGCATCGCCAGGCGGCAAACTGGGGATCCCGGTGGATGGGGCCGCCGCAGGATGGGCATTTGCCATGCAGGGAGCCAGGAAGGTCGTAGGGAATGGCGTCGGCGGGACGCCTTTCCTGCAGGACTTTCACCACGGCGGGGATGACTTCGCCAGCCTTCTCGATAAGGACGGTGTCGCCGATGCGGATGTCCTTTCGGGCGATTTCATCTTCGTTGTGGAGGGTGGCGCGGGAGATGGTGGAACCGGAGAGGAAGACGGGCTCCAGTTCGGCGACGGGGGCCAGGACGCCGGTGCGACCTACCTGGATGGTGATGGCCTTCAGCTTGGTGGCAGCGCGCTCTGGTTCGTATTTATAGGCCTTCGCCCAGCAGGGCGCCTTGGCGGTCATGCCCAGGACGGCGCGTTGGCGGAAGGAATCCACTTTGATAACGGCGCCGTCTGTGTCGTATGGCATTCCTTGTCGCAGGCCGTCCAGCTCCGCGATGGCGTCTTTGATGCCATCGAAGTCGTGGACGACGCGGAGCCATTTCTGGGTCTTCAAGCCGAATTTCGCAAAGGTTTGGAAGAGTTCCTGCTGGGAGGAGATTTCAACGCCGTCAATGAGCCCCTGGGTATAGAAAAGCACATCCAGCGGACGTGTGGCGACTTCATGGGAATCCAGCAGCTTGATGGATCCCGCCGTGGCGTTCCGGGCGTTGGCGAAGGGCTCCAGGCCTTCTGCCAGACGGTGTTCGTTGAGGCGTGCGAAGCCTGCGCGGGGCAGATAGCATTCGCCACGTGCTTCAAAGAAGGCGGGAGGGTTCTCCGTGTTCAGGCGCAGAGGGATGGAAGGGATGGTGCGGATGTTCGCGGTGACATCGTCGCCTTGCTTGCCATTGCCGCGGGTGACGGCCTGGACCAGTACGCCGTCCCGGTAGCGCACGGCGATGGAGACGCCGTCGATTTTCGGCTCCACCACGTAGGTGGGCGTTTCGCCGCGAAGGCCTTTCAGGACGCTTTCATGGAAACGTTCCAGGTCGGCGGCGTTGTAGGTGTTTTCCAGGGAGAGCATGGGGACCGTGTGGTCCACGGTCTGGAAGCCATCGGCGATTCCGCCGTGCATTCGCTGGGTCGGGGAATCCGGCGTGAGCAGTTCGGGGTGGGCGGCCTCCAGGTCTTGCAGGGCATGATAGAGCTTGTCGTAGTCCTGGTCGGAGATTTCCGGCGTGGCATCAATATAGTAGAGGCGGTCGTGATGGCGAATTTGCCTGCGGAGATCTTCCGCCTGTTGCTGAAGAGAGGCAATATCCATGGTCATTTCCCGATGCAGAAACGGTGGAAGATGGTGTCAAGGACGTCAGGCGATACGGCCTGGCCCGTGATGCCGCCCAGGGCGGCGATGGCCTGTCGCAGAGGGATGGCGGCAAGTTCCCAGGCATTCTGCGAGGTGAGGGCGCTGACGCTTCGCAAGGCGTCGCCGGCCTGGTCCAGCATGGTGGCGTGCCGGGCGCTGACGGCGATGCCGTGGGAGAGGCCGCCGCTTCTGCCCAGGATGGCGGTTTCCAGGGCTTCCTCCAGGGCGAAGATGCCTTCGCCTGTCGTGGCGGAGATGCCCAGGAGGCCATCGGGCGGAGTAGCCAGATCGCATTTGTTGGCGGCTTGGACCAGTGCGCCGCGGCGTGGCCATTCCGGCCAGGGGGATTCGCCAGGGCGTGTGGCGTCGGTGAGCCAGAGAACCACGTCTGCCTGGGCTGCGGCCTCCTTGGCGCGCTGTATGCCCGTCTGCTCCACCAGGTCTGTGGCGTCATGGGCGCCGGCGGTGTCCACGAGATGCACGGGGATTCCCCGGATGGAGAGCTCGGCTTCGATGGTGTCTCGGGTGGTGCCAGGAATGGCGGAGACGATGGCGCGCTCCCGGCCAAGCAGTCGATTCAGCAGGCTGGATTTCCCCACATTGGGGGCGCCGGCGATGACCAGACTGACGCCGTCCCGCAGGATTTCGCCTTCCTTGCGCGTTGCGCCCAGGGCGGCGATGGTGTTCCGGCAGGCGTCCAGGCGTTTGGCAATTTCTTCTTGCGGCATCCAGTCCAGTTCCTCGTCAGGGAAATCCAAATGGGATTCCACTTCGGAGAGAAGAACTTTCAGATCGTTGTAAAGGCGGGTGATTTCATTCCCCAGGGTGCCGTTGAGCTGCTGGTTTGCCAAGGCCAGGGCGCTGCGGGATTCCGCCGCCACGACTTCTGCCACGGCCTCGGCCTGGGTGAGGTCCATTTTTCCGTTGAGGAAGGCGCGTCGGGTGAACTCGCCGGGTTCGGCGCAACGTGCGCCGGAGGCGAAAAGCGCTTGCAGGGCGAGCTTGGCGGCGATGGCACCGCCGTGGATTTGCAGCTCCACCACGTCTTCGCCGGTATAGCTCTGCGGGCCAGGCATATAGACTGCCAGGCAGGAGGCATCCAGAAGTTCGCCATGGTCGTCGGAGAGAGTGCCAAGGAGGAGCCGCCGGGCGTTGCTTTTGGACAGCTGGGTCTTTCCCTGCCAGAGCTTGGCGGCGATGCCTGCCGCGTCCGGTCCGGAAAGGCGCAGGATGGCGACCGCGCCGCCAAAGGCGGTGGCGGGAGCGCAGATGGTCTGGGAAGAAAAATCGGTCATGAGACAAATATAACTTCGAGGTTGCTATTCAGAACCAAGAAGCAATACGAATTTATACAAATATCCTATGAAATTCATGCAAAAGCAGACGATTGTATTAATGTTCTGTTTTTTTGTGTGTTTACGTATTTGAATTCTCGTGTCGGTTTTGATTGGCTTGATTGATTCAATTGGCTTGATGAGGTGGATGAGGGGGAGGCTTCCGTGGGTAGAGGTGAGTCTGTTTCGCGTTTGCTCTCTTGGTAGAGGTGAGTCTGTTTCGCGTTTGCTCTCTTAATTGAAGAAGGTTTCACTCCCTTTCATCGCCCGATTTAAACATATCGATCTGGAAAACTTTCGCTTTGCAGGATATGCACTTTCTACAAAAGTTATAGAAAACTAACGAATTGCGCGATTTTGAAAATACCAGGCGTTGGGAAAGTCTGGTCGTTCCCGACCTTTTGCTTGACCTCAGTGCCAGACGGACTACATTGTGTGTTGCTCCGGACGGAATTCGCCGCACGGAGTCATGAGTCGAATCCAAACATAGGAGGAACGCAATGGGCAAGAGCGATTGCGCGGCAAAAGTGTTCCTTTCCGACCGGCGAATTTTCGCAGACCTGGTGAACTACAGGATCTTCGGCGGAAAGCAAGTAGTAGAAGCGAGCGACCTTCAGGAGACGAATTGCGACGAGGTAACGCCTCTGCCGGATGGCATCGGTAGTCCGTCCTATAAAGAAAGCCTGCGGGACATGGTGATGAACGTGGCGATGCGGACACCAGATGGCACGAAGTATCTCGTGATAGGCGTGGAAAATCAGATGAGTTCGCATCTGGCCATGCCGGCGCGGTGCATGCTCTACGATGCGATGCGACACACGGAGAACCTGCGCCGCATTATCAATGACAACAAGGAGAAGCACCTCGCAGGAAGAGAGTTCCTTTCCGGGCTGTGTCCCGAGGATCGCATTCCACCCGTGGTGACGCTTGTCATCTACTGGGGGCCGGGATGCTGGACGGGGCCGCGCTTTCTCCACGAGATGGTTGACTATCCTGACGAGCAGCTGAAGACACTCTGTGCCGACTACCAGCTGAATTTGATTGAGCCTGCCATGATGGACGAGGCTGCCTTCCATGATTTCCGCACTGATCTCGGCGCGGTATTACATTATGCGAAGGCACAGGCTGATGGCGGGGAATTGCGCCGTCTGCTTTGCGAAGACGAGCGTTGTAAGATGCTGAGTCGCAATGCGGCAGAAGTGGTGCAGACGGTGTTGGGCATGGAAATTCCGATTGATGAAAACGAGGAGGTAACAGACATGTGCAAGGCTTTGGAGCAAATCAAGCAGTGGTCTTTTGAGGAAGGCGAGCAGACCGGTTTCGCGAAGGGCGAGCAGACCGGTTTCGCGAAGGGCGAGCAGACCGGTTTCGCAAAAGGCGAGCGGACTGGTTTCGCAAAAGGCGAGCGGACTGGTTTCGCGAAGGGCGAGCGGACCGGCTTCGCGAAGGGCGAGCAGACCGGTATTCAAAAGGCGGTGTCCATTCTCAAGGAACTCCAACTTGACATGGGGGTGATTCAGGAGAAGCTGATGACGGCATATTCCCTAACTGCCGATGAGGCTCTGAAATACATCCACAACTAACGATTCTGCAAGGGCAAACGGGCTGTTGCAGAATTTCAGCGGTTGTGTAACAGCTCGTTATGTCGTTCCTCTTCTGCCCGGATATGGTAGTTCCATTTTCTTTTTGGTGCGCGTAGAGCGTTTTTTGTTGAATTCGTTCCTCTCTTGCTGCTAATATCTTCGTCCTGAACAGAGAACACATTTTTCTTTAGAATCAGCATGTTTAGATTTCTCGCTTTATTCTGTACGCTTCTTCTTGGAACGCTTTTCGCTGCCGATGGGAACGCCTCTTTGCTGGAGGGGACTATCCCTGCAGGGGAAAGTGTCTCTTCTGACTATCAGGAACTCGCCGATCCCGGAGAAATCCAATGGGATATCCAATGCGACGGAGAGGCAGATTTGCAACTTGAAGTGTTTGACATCCTAGGGCGTCCTCTGGAAAATCATCCCCTTCCGGCTTCTAAAGGTGTCTTGCGCCCTTCCGAAAAAGCGGCAGGCTTCAAACTCATCATCAGCAATACGGGGACAGCGCCGCTGCGTCTTCGTTCCGTTGAGGCCGGTCCTGCCTCCAGCCGGCAGAAATTCACTCAGGCGCAGTGGATCTGGGAGCCTTCTTTGGGCGAGGAAGCGGGTGCCTTTGCCGTGTTCCGCACCACTTTCCAGGTGCCCGATGTGGAGAATCTCGACCAGGCCTGCCTCTATGTCACGGCCGACGACCGGGTTGTCATCTATCTGAATGACACTTATCTGGAAGGACCTCATTCCGGTGGTTATGACGCATCGGATTCTTTTTTGGTGAAGCGTGCCTTGAAGAAGGGAAAGAATACCCTGACTTGTCGCGTCCTTAACGGCGGCGGTCCAGGAGCGCTTCTCTGCGAACTCCATCTGGTGGACAAGGCGGGAAAAACCACGGTCATTCCATCGGATGGACAATGGCGTTGCGCACCCGTCGCCGCCCTGGATGATTGGAAGAATGTCCCTGCGCACGGTAAGCCTCTCGTGTTCGGAAAAAACGGCATTTCCCCTTGGGGGTGGCTCTACTACAATCAGGTGACCCAGTTCTCCGCGCAGGTGGAAATCGCCAACGTTCCAGAAGTGGTCGATGAAAACAGTGTCTGGTCTCCGGAAATCATGATCCGTTTCCAGGGAGACGAGAAGGTCGTCGGCGCGGATGCCGAGCTTTCCGTCCGCCTGAAGAACGCCAACGGCGAAATCATGGTGGGCGAGAGTGTCATTCCCAGGGAAACCTTGGCTGATGCTACAGATGAACTCTCTCTGACCTTGGAGCCTGTCTATTTCCGGTATGTTCCGGAAGGCGTGTACTCCCTGGAGGTGTCCCTCGCCAATGCCGCCCGCGCTACGGAAAAAAAGCTTCCTCAAATCACCGTTGCCCGAAGTGCTTCCGCGCCTCTCGGTCTGCCCAAGGCAACGCTGGTGGACAAAGAGCTTGTTCCCCAGTTCCTCATCGATGGGGAAGAGAAGATCCGTGTCACTCAGTACCTGGTGGACAACGCCATGAACGCCAGGGTATTCCGAGAATACAAGCGCGCTTTTGACGCCGATGTGTCCACCCTCTGGATCCATCATGTCATCCAGTTTGACCAGGACGGCAATCCCGATTTCCGGAATCTGGATACCATCTGCGCCAGTTGCCTGGCCCGCAATCCGGAGATCTGCATCGTGGTCAATCCGGCTCTGGATTGCGTCCAGAGCCCCCAGATGACGAAGTTTTTCCGGGAGAATCCGGACGCCCTCTGCCGGAACTCCGAAAGCGATACGGGCATCTACAATGATCCCGCCTCGAAATATCCCGTCCAGTGCAACAGCCTGGCATCGGAGAAATGGCTCCAGGAGGCGGAACGGCTTTTGGGGCTGCTCATTGAACATTTGGAGAACACTCCTTATGGTAGACGCGTCGTGGCCATCGCGCCTAGCAGCGGCATCACCTGGGAATGGATGTACTGGGGAAGCGAGCGCGACGACGAATGCTCCGACTACAGCGTGCCTTTCCTGCAGGCATTCCAGAAGTTTGCACAGGACAAGTACGGCACCATCGCGAAGGCCAACCAGGCTTGGAAGAAGGATTTCGCCTCTTTCAAGGAGATTGTCATGCCCGCTCTCGCGGATAGGCGCGATCCTGGCGACATGGACCTGCACCTTCCCCAACAGGGCATCCTTCTTGGGGATCTGGCGAATTTCACGGCCAAGACCATCTCGGACGACATCCTTCGCCTGTGTGCCTACATCAAGACAAGGACCCAGGGGCGCACCCTGACCTGCGTCTATTACGGCTACTACAACATGATCACCGTCACGCATTGGGCGCAGGGATCCGGACATTGGGCGCTTTCCCGCATTCTGGATTCCGACGTGGTGGACATGATCCAATCTCCCAGTACCTACAACAAGCGCGGCGCCGGCGAGCCGGGTGGCTTCATGCCTCCGGAAAGCGCCATCCGTCTCAAAGGGAAGGTCTTCATCACGGAAAGCGACATCCGCACCCATCATTCCACTTCTCCTCTGGGACTTTGCAAGGATCTCTACGAAAGCCGCGGCGTTCTGGAACGCGAGTTCGGCGCCTGTCTGGCCAGCAACACCGCCTTCCGCTTCTATGACTTCAGCCTTGGATGGACCTTTGGGGATTCCCGTCTGGCGCATCTGGCGTCTCTTTTTTCCCAGGCGGAGAAGGAAATCCTGAAGGCCAGGCCACGCATCCAGGCCCCAGAGGATGCCATCGCTGTGGTGATCAGCGAAAGCGCCATGCCTCTCCTGAACTATCATAGCCCGCTGCTCAGTCTTCTTGTCGCCCATCAGTATCGTCATTTCCCGCGCACCGGCATTCCCTTCAACATCTACATCACTCCCGGACTGGAATCCATTCCGCTTCAGCACAGGTTCTGGTTCTTCGAAAGTCCCATCCGGATGTCCGAAAAGGAAATTCAATACGTGAAGGCCAATGTCCTCAAGCCGGGAAATACCGTGGTCTTCCTCTATGGAACCAATGTTCTGACGGAAGAGGGGCTTTCCACAAAGACCTTGGAAGAACTTACGGGAATGGAGTTCCAGACGGATACCGTCCGCAGTGCCGCCACGGCGCGTCTTACAGAAGAAGGCATTGAGGTTCTGGGAAATCCAATGGAGAAGGCTTCATTGGAGGGATATGAATTTGCTCCCAAGTTCTATCCCGTCGGAAAAGGCCAGATCCTGGCACGGGACGGCAAGGGAAATCCCGTTCTGGCGCAAAGCCAGGTCAATGGCTGCCGTGTAATCTTCGCATCTCTCAATGACTTCATGGATTCTTGGATCAGAAATCTGGCCACGCAGACCGGACTCCTCTGCTGTAATGACATGCCGGGCGATGTCACCTGGGCGTCCGGCGACGTGGTCACCATCCATACGCCACAAGCGGGAGAGCGCACAATCCATTCGCGTCACCAGAGCGGCGTCGCCAGGAATCTCCTCACGGGCGAGGAAATCCCCATCCAGGATGGAAGATTCTCCTACGTGGCGCGTGCGCTCGGAACCGATGTCTTCCTGTGCTCTCAGGGTGGTGACAAGTAGCGAAGTCACCTTCCGGCGTAGGAACATATAATACAAAAAACAGCAAAAGAAATCCGCCATCGGCGGGAGCGCAAAACACGCAAAAAGAGCAAAACAGTTCCGCCTTCGGCAGGAGTGTAAAACACACAAAAAGGCAAAACATACAAAAAAGGCCTTCGGCGATTCCGCCGAAGGCTTTTGCTTATTTTGCTATTTTGCGTGTTTTGCTCTCCGTCTTTTCTTTTGCGTGTTTTGCTCTCCGTCTTTTCTTTTGCGTGTGTGCCGTGAAAAAAACGCTTGATTTTCAATATTATTGAATGAAAGAAAAGAAATTCTCATGATCTCAGAAGATTTAATATTTCAGTAATATACTTATTATGAAGATAATATGAATTTGTATCAAAAACTGCGCAATGCGGTTTTTGAATATTTTTGCAAAATTTGGTGTAAAACGATTGAAGTTATTTCCTGTATGTGATATAGTATTTTTCACAAAACGAAAATGCTGAAAGCCTTTCAATAATGCTGAACGAAATTTCAAAAAAGGATTGCCCGGTGGAGTCTCTCCGCCGTGGATTGGAGCTTCTGGACTTGCTGTGCGGTTGTGGCGAGGCCGGCTGCGGTTTGGCGGATTTGTCGAATCGTGTCGGGTTGAAGCGCACGACGGTCCACAATCTGTTGAAGACCCTCGTCTATTCCGGCTATGTCTCCAATCTTGGGGACGGGCATTATGGCGTCGGGTGGAGGATTCGCCGGCTGAGCGACTTTGAACTTCTGAACCAGATTCCCGGCCATCGCATGGAGAACCTGTCCTCCATGATGCAGGCTCTGACGAAGGAGATCAACGAGGCCCTCATTTTGACAGTTTGCGTGAATGGGCATCGTCGAATTGTTACGCGCACCTCTGCCGGTCATTCGGTGGAGGTGAACCTTGACGCCATTTATCACGGTCATCGTCCTCTATGGACTTTGGAGACGTGGCTTGTGATGGCTGCCTTTGCTTCGGAAGAGGAGTTTGCGCAGATTCGTGCTGCGAACGACTGGCCGACGGATCCGGCCGCCGCCACGAAACTGTTGTTCCAGCTGGACGAGATTCGCCGGGCGGGCTATGCCAGCCTTCCCAACCCCAGCATCTATGCATGTGCGGTTCCCGTCCTGAGTGAAAATGGCGAACTTTTGGCTGCGCTGGGCCTGAACCAGCCTCTCTACCGTCATCATGCCCGTGAGACGCGACGCATGATAGAACGACTTCAACAGGGTGCCGCGCTTCTTGCGCAGCATTGGAACGAATAGGTAATAGAGGAAATTGCAGAAGTCGCTTTGGGCACTTTTCGCGCTTCCGGGGCATTTTTTTCTCCAAGTGCTTCTCGTCGTAGTGGACTATGCCTTGGCGCACTTGAAGCAAACTGCCTCCGAAATCCTTGAAAAGTGCCTTCAAATGGACTTTTGCAATTACTTCAATAGGAGAAAAGATGTCTAGTAAAGCAGACAGTTTCGACACGTTGCGCGTGAAGAACTTTGCCTTGGATACGCTTCATGCGGATCTGGTGGGCATTGCGAACATCGAACGTTTCAAGGAAGCCCCCGTCAAGATGTCTCCCCAGGGCGTGATGCCGAGCGCCAAGTCGGTGATTGTGATGGCGATCCATCATCCGGACGCGTCCATCGAGCGTGGCGGTCTTAGCCATCCGCAGGATATCGGCCCCTATTCGATCCAGTATTACATGAACTGGTATCTGGACGACATCTCCTACCGTATGGCGCTCTATCTGGAGGACATGGGGTGGAATGCGGTGCCCATTGTCTCCTCCAACATCTGGCGCTACCGGGGCTACAAGGAGCTGACGGCCCAGTTCGCCCCCGATGTCAGTCACTTGCATTGCGCAGTGGCGGCCGGTCTGGCGGAATACGGCTACAGCGGCTTGGCCATCACTCCGGAATACGGCTCCCGTGTGCGCTATGTGACGGTCATCACTGATGCGCCTCTGACGCCGACTCCGTTGATCGAGCCCGGTTCCGTATGCGATTCCTGCATGCAATGCAAGATGCACTGCATGTCCGGTGCGCTGTCCAAGGAATTGAATGGCTGGAACGAAATCCATTACGAGGACAAGACCTATCGCTATGTCAACAAGAATCTGTGGCGTTGCGCCTGGGGCGAGCACTTTGATTTGGACTTGAATCTGCCGATTCCCGAGCACGTGGACGAGAAGGTCATCATGGAAGCTACTGTCAAATACGGTCGCCGTGGCGGAGAGTTCGGCTCCTGCATGCGCTACTGCGTGCCGAAGAAGCTCCGATATTTTGACAAGGAGTTTACCAATGCCCCGCGCCGTCGCAACGCCTATGTGCTGAATCCGGAAGTGAAGGATCCGGATTTCCACCGTGGCATGGAGGAACGTGTGCGTTCCTTCGGAGCCAAGTGGGGCATGGATGCGACCATCGTGAGCGATGCGGAGACCGCGCGCGCGAAGCTTGGTGTGGAACTGGACAAGATCATGCCCGGTGCCATCCGTGCCGTGACCTATGTGGTCTACTACAATGCCGAGGAGAATGAACGCACGGACTATCATGCCAACACCCATGAATTCGGTTTCATCCAGTATCCGGTGATGGTGGCTGCGGGTTATGACGCGGTGCGTTACCTGGAGCAGTTTGGATATGCCTCCAGTCAGCTACTGGACTTTCCGGAAGAGAAACTTTCCGCGCTGTTGGGGACTGCGCTTCCCCGCAAGCAGGTCCGCACCATGACTTTCCTCACCAACGCGCCGCTGCCCGTCACGTCCTTCGAGGTTCCTGCCGTTCAAATGCCGCCGCTGAACAAGGCCGCCCTGACGAAATCCATCCGCAAGGAGATGACTTTGCATGGTTGCGACCTGGTGGGCATTGCGCCGGCCTCCCGCGTGAATGCGCTGGTGCCGCAGCTTGCCGCCATCTACGACGGCGATGTGGAGTATCGTGCCGAGAACAAGGCCGACACCATCTACAAGCCCTACGATCCCGTCATCACGGAAATTGTCCGCAAGGTGGTGGGGACCGACGCCTATCTGGAAGGCGCCAAGTCGGTCGTCGTGCTGGGGATGCGTCTGCCCCGCGCCACCACCGACATCACGGCCCGCACGCCTGCCGAGGCAGCCGGCCCGTATGTCTTTGCGCAATATGAATCCCTCATGCGTCTGCGTTACCAGGCCTGGAATCTCCGCCGCATCCTGGAGAACCACGGCTACCGCGTGGCGATCACCAGCGACCTGCATCGGACGGGCTCCTTCTGCTGGAATCCCCGCGGCCGTCATCCGGATGCCTTCGCCAACACCTTCGCCGCCGCCGCCGCCGGGCTCTGCACCATCAGCGAGTGCGGCTTCGCGATCACGCCCGAGTTCGGCGCCAACGTCCGCTTCCTGGCGATTGTCACGGACGCCGACCTAGACGTCGATGCAGTGCGCAAGGATATCCAGACCTATTGCGCCTCCTGCGAAAAGACCTGCGTCAAGGCCTGCCATACCGCAGCGCCGCAGTCGGAACTTCATGCCGTTGACATCGGTGGCCTGAAAGTCTCCTTCCGCAAGATCGACATCAATCGTTGCAACTGGGCGAAGGGCTACAGCCTGATTGCCACGGAAGGCAACCAGTATGCCGGCTGGCACCTGGACATCCCCTATCCGGTGGATTTTAGCAAGCAGGCTTTCGAGGAGGCTCTCCGGAAGATTCCGCAGGTGGAGAAGGTCCGCCCGTGCAACTTCGAACAGTGCCTGATGGCCTGTCCGCATTGCCGGCCCCAGAGGTAGTCTGGCTTGAAAAGCGCCGACTCCTTCCAGAAGGCGGCGCCATTTCTGAGTATACGTTTTTTTGTGTTCCCCGATGATACGTGTTCTGATTCCACATGTTCCAACAACAAAGCAAGGAGAAAAAATGAATAAATCCTTCACGCTCATTGAATTGCTGGTCGTGATCGCCATCATCGCCATCCTGGCCAGCATGCTTCTGCCCGCCCTTTCCAAGGCCCGTGCGAAGGCCCGCTGCATCAGCTGCATCAACAACCAGAAGCAGTTCGCGTTGTCCTTCCTGCTCTATTCCATAGACTATGACGGCTACATCATGACCGCCGCCTGCCTGAATAACGGCAACATCAACTTCATGTGTGGCGCCAAGGCCCTCTACAGCACCAACCAGCATTGGAAGGTGGACGCCCGCGACGTGGTCAAGCCCAAGTTCGCCATGGGCTACATGGACGACAAGCAGTTCCACTGCCCGGAGGCCGAAATCCTTCCTACCAATCCCCAACATCGCTGCTACGCGAATCCCCACGGAAACTACTATGGTGACAGCGTTTTCTACTGCGGCCTGAGAGATGCTTTCAGTATGCCTGCCACCAAGGACTTCCTCTTCCACTTCGATTCCAGCAAGCTGCCCGCCAGCAAGTGCTTCGTAGTCTCCGATTCCACCGTCGGCCAGACTTCCGACACGAGCGTCACCAATCCCACCCGCGTGGAGTGCTACCGCATGTCCGCCGGCAACAACAACGCCTCCGAGAAGCCCAGCGCCTACCATGACGGAAAGCTCAACCTGGCCTTCTGGGACGGACACGCCGAGACCATGACTCCCCAGAATGCCGCAGACATCTTCTCCAAGTTCTGCGAATCGGAGTACGTTTACATCTATCTCAATGGCGTGCCGGTGCAGTATCACACTCCCGATTACGCCGTTATGAACTAAGTTCGCCGACTCTGATCGGAAAATCAGCCTGAAAGGTCCGTCGCAGAACCTTGCCGTTCTGCGACAGACTTTTCTTGCCATTCGCATACTGCGTAAAAAACGACCGAATGGATGGTTGCAATTTTTGGGGCTCTGTTCTAGCAATAAGTTGGCTTTGCATCTGGAGCCCCGCGGAGCGGGGCGAGTGAAGGGTAACCGCAGGTCGAGCGAAGCGAGGCCTGCGGAAAGCCTCTCAAAATGATCAGAGCCTTGCGGAGCAAGGCGAGTGAATCCAGGGAAAATCAACACATTGCTAGAACAGAGCCTTTTTTGCCGTATTCCTGCGTTTCTTCTTGATTTTTCTCTTTTTTTTCCTATAATTCACATGGATCCTGTGCGTGGATCGTTTTTCCCCTCTAGAAATTCTTTCTTGAAACCATGAAAAAATCTTTTACCCTCATCGAATTGCTGGTGGTGATCGCCATTATCGCCATCCTGGCCAGCATGCTCCTGCCGGCGCTTTCCAAGGCCCGTGAGAAGGCCCGTGCCATCAGCTGCGTCAACAACCTGAAGCAGCTCCAGCTGGGCAACCTGCTCTATGCCAACGACGCCGATGACTTCCTGCCCCCCATCTTCTTTCGCATCATTGCCGGCACCACCTATACCGCCGGTGGCGACAACCTCAAGTCCTACGCCAACATCACCTGGTATACCGTGAATCCCATCATTCCCGGCACGCCCATGAACTGCGAAGAGTGGTACAAGAAAGACAAGGCCGCCTATATCGAGGGCGGCGAACCGGAGACCAGCGACTGGCACAAGGTCACCCTCTGCCCCTCCATCGCCCCGCAAGACCGTGTGGGCGGCAACAACGGCTATCAGGCCAACGTCGGCATGAGCGAATGCAAGAGCCTTCGCGAGTCCACCGGAATGCACCAGGACTACTATGACCGTTCCAGCGGTTTGAACAGCACCAAGGCCTCCGTCTGGCACCGTGTCAGCGGGATCAAATACACCTCCTTGCACGTCAACTACCTGGATGGGCATCTTCTCACCGTCTTCAGCTCCGGCGCTGCCCGCACCCTGATCGCCACCTGCGCCCGCTATCCGTCAGATATCGGCATTGACTGGTTCCGTCACTCCATGGCGATCAACCTCTCCTTCTCCGACGGCCATGTGGAGTCCGCTCCCTACGCCAAGGCAAAGGCCTACAACGGCGACCTGAAAGACTACTACCTTTGCACCGACTACTACTGGTATCCCGGCGTCAATATGCCCGGCGGCGACTTGAAGCGCTAGGCCGAAATCCTAGTCCAGAACGGGGTTGTTGCTGAACGGTGTTTTCGCAACAGCCCCGTTTTTTTGCATTCCCTGAACACAGCCGTCC
Source organism: Lentisphaeria bacterium (assembly GCA_024405215.1). Classification (GTDB taxonomy): domain Bacteria; phylum Verrucomicrobiota; class Lentisphaeria; order Oligosphaerales; family Oligosphaeraceae; genus UBA1724. Next base: position 47,223 of record JAKSPB010000016.1, read on the forward strand.
CATAATTTCGAAAATTGAGAAAAAAGCTGATGAAATTGAACTCAAGGCAGCTTGAATCTGCAAGCCCCCCTTTTTGTGTGCAGGCTGTGTTAAGGCGGGACTGCCATTTTCTGTTGAACACTGCCCTTCCATAGGCCTGCGGCATGTCCGCCGGAGCCTTGGCGAAGGAGGAAGCAGGCCGTGTGAAGGGTAACCGCAGGTCGAGCGAAGCGAGGCCTGCGGCTTGTCTCCCAATGACTCCAGAGCCTTGCGGAGCAAGGCGAGTGAATGCCAGCCTTTCCTGCCCATGATTCACTCGCCCTGCTCCGCAGGGCTCTGGGTAGGAAATGGACGTAACCGCAGGCCTCGGCGCTTCGCGCCTCGACCCGCGGTTACGCCTGACTCGCCTTGCTCCGCAAGGCTCTTAAAAAGCCTTCCAATGCCATCGTTATGGGACGGCTGTGTTCCCTGAATGTAAATATTCGCTGAATATTCACTGAATATTCGCTGAATATTCAGTACGAGAAGACCCGTGCTTTCACAATTGCCAAGCAGATGCGTGACCTGGGGCTGATAAAGGCTGTCGGCAGGGGCGCAGGCAAAAAGTATTTGTAACCTGATTTCCTTTTGTTTCAGGGGGCAACCGTCTGCCGATTGATCTCCAGTAGGCGCATTATCTGTTATATTACGTGTTTAATCGTACATAATTCAGTAACACACCAAGGAGTCTTTGATTTTGAGCAGTCTATTTGGTCGAATTTGGAAGGCAATCTGTTCTTTCTTTGGCAGTGGCGCTGCCGCTGCCGTGCCTGAAGCAATGCCTTCGCAGGATACCGCAACATCTTCCGAGGCAAGTCCAAGGCCCCGCCGTCGCCGTCCGCGCCACAAGGCCGGGGCCAAGCCGGAGGCAAAGGCCGAACAGCCTGTTGCCAAAAAGGCGCCCGCGCCTGTCGCTGAGGGCGGGGAAGAGGAATCCCGCCTTGGGGAAGACCGTGCCCATCGGATTTTGTCCAAGAAGAAGGTAGGCGACTGGGAGCCTCCTGCGGTGGAGAATCCCGAAGAGGGAGTCACTTATTTCCAGAGTTTCCCTCTGGCGAAGGAGATCCTTCGCGCCGCGCTGGACGACATGGGCTTCAAGAAATGCACGCCCATCCAGGCGCTGGCGCTTCCCGTGGCCATGAAGGGCGCGGATGTGGCCGGCAAAGCGCAGACCGGCACAGGAAAGACGGCGGTCTTCCTGATGTCCATGCTGGACCAGTTTATCCGCAATGGCGGAGAACGCAAGCTGAACCAGCCATTTGCGCTGGTGCTGGCGCCGACCCGTGAATTGGCCATCCAGATCGCCAAGGACGCCGACAACCTGAGCGTCTATACCACGCTGCGGACCGTGGCGGTCTTTGGCGGAATGGACTACGAACGCCAGCGCCGGCTGTTGCAGGCCGGCTGCGACCTGATCGTCGCCACGCCCGGACGCCTGATTGACTTCCTGCAGAAACGCGTCATCGACACCTCCATGCTGAAAGTCCTGATCATCGACGAGGCAGACCGCATGCTGGACATGGGCTTCATTCCCGACGTGAAGCGCATCATCAACTACCTGCCTTCCCGCGAGGAGCGTCAGACCATGCTCTTCAGCGCTACGCTTTCCCAGGACATCATGAACCTGGCCAGCCGCTGGATGCGTCCCGACCCCGCCGTTCTGGAAGTGGAGCCCGAGCGTGTCATCGCGGAGGGCGTCAACGAGACCGTCTATGCCTGCACGACCAAGGAGAAGCTGGCCATCATCATCTGGATTCTCCAGCACGAGGACGTGCATCGCGCGCTGATTTTCCGCAATCGCCGCCGGGACGTGGAGGAACTCCGCTACGAACTGCAGCGCTACGGCATCGCTTGCGAGATGCTTTCCGGCGACGTGAACCAGAACCGCCGCCTGAATATCCTGGAGGCCTTCCGCAACGGCACCACCAAGGTGGTCGTGGCCACGGATGTGGCCGGACGCGGCATCCAGGTGGACGACATCACCCACGTCTTCAACTACGATCTTCCCTACGAGGCCGAAGACTACGTGCACCGTGTGGGGCGTACCGCCCGTGCCGGCCATCAGGGCCGCGCCATTGCCTTCGCCGACGAGGACTGCGCCTTTGTCATGCCGGAGATCGAGGAATACATCGGTCGTTCCCTGCCTACCGTCCAGCCGCCGGAGGAAATGCTCGTGCTTCCTGCGCCCTGTGCGAATCCGCAGCGTCCCCGCCGCGAGGAAGGCGAACATTCCCATGGCGGTCGCGGTAACGGCGGCTTCCGGGGCGGTTCCTCCGCCCGCGGCTCTTTCAACCGGGGCGGTTTTGCCCCTTCCCGTTCCCATTTCGGCAGTCGCCCAAGCGGCGGCTTCCATCGCCCCAGCGGCAACCGCTAGAAAAATACTCCATGGCACCGGAGCGTAGTGAAATCCAGATGCGACTTGGCGACCAGGAGATGCCTCGGGAGCGGCAGCTTCCCGTGGTCATCGTCCTGGACACTCTGCGTAGCGCCTACAACACGGGGAACATCTTCCGTCTGGCGGACGCCGTGAATGCGGAGGGCATCTACGCCTGTGGCTACACGCCCTGTCCGCCTCATGAAAAGCTGGTCAAGACGGCGCGCGGCTGCGACGAGACGGTCCCCTGCCGGCATTTCGACCTGGCCTCGGAGTCAATCCGGGAACTCAAGTCCCGCGGATACACCGTCTATGCGGTGGATACCGTGGTTGGCGCCCAATGCTACTGGGATGCGCAGCTTCATTTCCCCTGTGCGCTGGTGCTGGGCAACGAGGCGCTGGGGATTTCATCGCAGGCGCTGGAGCTCTGCGATGGATACATCCAGCTTCCCGCCTGCGGGCGCAAGAATTCCATCAATGTTGGGAATTGCGCCGGAGTAGTGCTTTTCGAGGCGCTTCGGCAGTTCCGCAAACTTTCCGTACCTGAAAACAAAGGATGACGACCATGAATCGGGTGATTGTGTTTTTCATGTGGCTGATCGTCTATGTCGCCGTACGCCTGCGCTATCGCCTCAAGGTCACAGGTCTTTCCGAGGTCCTGAAGCAATATGGCGAGAAGGGCGTTCTCTTTCTGCCGAACCATCCTGGCCTGATCGATCCCGTCATTCTGGCGAGCATCCTCTGGCCTCATTTCAAGCCCCAGGCGCTGGTCACGGAGAAGCAGGTGCGTACGACCATCCTGCGGAAAATCGGCTGGCGTTTCCGCATTCTGCCGCTGCCGGACATCGGCATTTCCGGCATGGCCGCCCATGACGCGGTCATCAAGCAGATCGGCTGCTGCATTGATGCGCTGCGCGCCGGCGACAACCTGCTTTTCTATCCTGCCGGGCGAATCTATCACTCCAAGATGGAGAAACTGCGCGGAAACGGCGGAGTTTCCCGCATCCTCCAGGAATATCCCGAATGCAAGGTCGTTCTGGTGCGTACCACAGGACTCTGGGGAAGCGACTTCGGAAGGGCGAAGGGCTATCAGCTGAGCTTCGGCACCTGTTTGAAGCGGCATATCCTGCATGTGCTGCTGGGCGGAATCTTCTTCATGCCGCGCCGTCACGTCTCCGTGGAGTTCGTGACCCGTCCCGCCGACCTTCCTTCCGGGGAGGAGAAGGAGGTCCTGAACCGCTATCTGGAGAACTTCTATAACAAGGCCATGCGTCCCAACACCTACGTCCCCTATACTTGGTTCGAAGGCGGACGCACCTGCGAGGTGCCTGAAGCGGCCTCTTTCAATACCACGGAGGACACCTCCCAGGTTCCCGATGACGTCCGCACCAAGGTGAAGGACAAGCTGCGGGAAATGACCGGCAAGCGCATGATCAAGGACACGGACACCCTGGGAACCGATCTTGGATTGGATTCCCTGGTGCTGGTGGAATTGCAGCAGTGGCTTCAGAACGAGTTCGGGCACGAGGCCCCCAGCCCCGAGAAACTGCGCACAGTGGCCAGTCTGCTGATTGCCGCCATCGGGGAAATCGGCGGCGCAACGGAACTCCTTATGCCGGTTCCCGCGAACTGGTTCTACGAGGATGCGGCTCCGTTGAAGATTACTTGGTCGGAAAGCATTCCCAAGTCTTTCCTTATGAATGCGAAAAAAGATCCGAACCGTCCCGTCTGGGCGGACCAGGCCACGGGCGTCTTCACCAACCGGAAAATGGTTCTGGCGGTTCTGGCGCTGGTCCCGCAGCTGGAGAAGCTTCCCGGCGAGCGCATGGGCATTCTGATGCCGGCCTCGGTGGCGTCCACATTGATGTATCTGGCGGTTCAGTTCGCTGGGAAGGTTCCAGTAATGATCAACTGGACCGTGGGCAACCGCAATATGCGGCACTGCGTGGAGTCCGTCGGCGTGGACAAGATTCTGACGGCGCAGATTGTCATCGACCGTCTGAAGGGCACAGGCGTGGATTTTACGGGCTTGGAGGAGCATTTCCTTACGGTGGAGAGCATCAAGGGTTCCTTGAAGCTCTTTGACAAGCTCCTGGCGGCCTTCCGCAGCCGCTGCTGCTGGCGGAAGCTCTGGAAGGCGCGGATTCCCGAGCAGGCGGTGATCCTTTTCACTTCTGGGTCCGAGTCCCTGCCCAAGGCGGTTCCTCTGACGCACCGGAATGTCCTCTTCGACCTGGAGCACGCGGCTTCGGACATGGGGATCCAGAAGGATTACTGCCTGCTTGGGATGCTGCCGCCTTTCCATTCTTTCGGCGTGCTGCTGAACACCATGTTCACCTGCGCCTCGAATATCCGGGTGGTCTATCACGCCAATCCCACCGAAGGCGCCATGCTGGCCCGTCTCACGGCTGCCTACAAGGTGAATTTCTACTGCGGGACGCCGACTTTCATCGCCAATATCCTGCGCAACGGTGTCCAGGAGCAGCTGGAAACCTTGCGACTGGTGGTGACCGGCGCGGAGAAGTGCCCGGCTGCCACCATGGCGCTTCTAAAGGAGAAGACGCCCATGGCGCATCTTTACGAAGGCTATGGCATTACCGAGTGCGGTCCCGTGGTTTCCCTGAACAAGCCTGACCGCTATCGCGAAGGCACCATCGGAAAGGTCATCGACTGCTCCAAAGGCATCGTAGTGGACGAGGCGGGCAAGCGGAAGCTTCCGCCCAACACCACGGGCATGTTCCTGGTGCGTGGCGAGACGGTCTTCAGCGGCTACCTGGGCTATGATGGCCCGTCGCCTTTCGTGACGCTGGATGGCGAAGAGTGGTATCGGACTGGCGACTTGGTGAAGATGGACGAAGAGGGGTTCATTACTTTCCAAGGGCGCCTCAAGCGTTTCGTCAAGGTGGGAGGCGAGATGATTTCCCTGCCTGCGCTGGAGGAGATCCTCCTCAAGCACTACCAGAATCCCGATGTCAAGGGGCCGCCGCTGGCGGTGGAGGCATACGGTCCCGACGAGGCGCCCATCATCACGCTGGTGGCGACCATGCCGTTGGAGCGGGAGGCGGTCAACCAGACTCTGCGGAGCGAAGGCTTCTCCGCCATTCAGTCCATTCGCGAGGTTCGTCAGTGGGAGGCGATTCCGCTGCTGGGGACCGGCAAGACCGACTACCGTAACATCAAGGCGCGTCTGGCTGCGGAGGCTACGGCGGAATAGGAGTCTTCGGATGGCCATCAAGTTCATTCTCATCGCAGGGCTGCTGATTCTGACGCTGGTCTGCCTGGTGGTTCTCAAGAGCCGCCTGGCGACCAGGCTCTTCGTGGCGGCGCAGCTCCTCGTGGGCGTCGTGCTGGTGATTTTTCCCGAAGCCACGAACTGGATTGCCGCCAAAGTCGGCGTAGGGCGCGGCACGGACTTGCTTTTCTACCTGATGGTCCTGGTGGTCTACGCCGGCGCACTCATTGCGCTGGCGAAATTCCGTCGCCTGGAACGGCAGGTTACCGAATTGGCCCGGCAGGTCGCCCTGCGCAATCCCCAACAGGAACCGCCGGAAAATCCATGATTCTTCACCATGCCGGACGTGACGCTCATCACCATCTGCTGGAATGCGGCGGCGACGCTTTCGCGCACGCTGGATTCCGTTCTGGCGCAAAGGAAGCTGCCGTTGGAATACCGTTTTGTTGACGGCGGTTCCACGGACGGCACGCTGGCGCTTCTGGAGGAATATCGCCCGCGTTTTGAGGAGCGCGGCGTGAGGTTCTACGTTGAAGCCCAGCGCCGGAAGCCCGGCGAAGCCGGCATCCCCAATGCCTGGAACCAGGCCATCGTCCAGGCGACGGGTGACGTCGTTGGCCTGCTGAATGCGGATGATTGGTACGACCCGGAGGTGCTTTCTGCCGTCTGCGACGCCTTCTTGGCGGATTCTGTCGCCGGCGCGGTTTCCATGCCGGTTCAGATGCGCCACGAGGATCCCCGGAAGGAGTGGCTTTTTACGCCTCAGTCGCCGAAGGCGCTGCCTTGGAAGATGACGGTCCCCCATCCCGGGACCTTCTTCCGGAAGAGTGTCTATGACCAGGTTGGGCTCTACGACACCCGCTATCGCATTTCCGCGGATTACGATTTCGTCTGGCGTTGCAGCAAGGCCGGCGTGCGCTGGCTTTGCCTGGAGCAGCCTCGTGTGTACATGCAGCTGGGCGGACTGGCCAATGCCAGCCGCAGTCTGGCGCGTCGCGAGACCTACCGTATCGCCCGTGAGAATGGTTCCTTCTGGGATTGCCGTCCGGCTCTGGCCTGGCTGCTTCGGACTTTGCTGAATCGATGATGGCGATTGCCGAAAATTTCCTTGTTTTTTCCCGCTGGTTCCCTCCTGGAATCAGCTGATGTTCCACCCCATAATGTACAGACATGTCAAATGATGTAGATCGACGATGGATGCAGGAGGCCCTGCAGGAAGCGGAGAAAGGCTGGGGAATCTGCTCCCCGAATCCGATGGTTGGCGCAGTGATTGCCCGGGGAGAGACGGAACTCTCCCGCGGATTTCACGAGAAGGCCGGAGAGGCCCACGCGGAAATCCGAGCCATGGAGGCGCTTCCACCAGGCACGGACCTCACGGGCGCCACGCTCTACGTCACGCTGGAACCCTGCACGACTACGGGACATACGCCGCCCTGCTGTGATGCCATCATTCGGTCTGGTATCAAACGCGTGGTCATCGGCTGCCTGGATGAGAATCCCGCCCACGCCGGCGCTGCCATCGAGCGTCTTCAGGCCGCGGGCATCGAGGTGGAAACGGGGGTTCTCCAGGAGGAATGCCATCGTCTCAACGAGCATTTCTTCTGGTGGATCAAGCGGAAGCGTCCCTGGGTCATTCTGAAGCTGGGGCTCTCTGTGGATGGAAAGATCGCCTTGCCGGATGGCTCATCCCACTGGGTGACCGGCGAAGCTGCACGGAAGCGCGCCCATCGTCTGCGTCAGCTCTGCGGCATGATCATGGTAGGCGGCCAGACCGCGCGGCGGGACAACCCGCAGCTGACGGTCAGGGATCCCGAAGGCTGGGAAAAGCAGCCCATTCCCGTGGTCTGGACAAGCCAGCCGCTGCCGAGCGACCTGCATCTGACCATGGCCACCGACCGGCCGCTGGTGGAGACGCAGCCTTCCACTCCCGAAGCCTGGGATACTTTCCTCTCCATCTGGGGAGCGGAGGACATTTCGGTCCTGCTTATCGAGGGCGGTGGCGAGCTGGCGGCAAATGCGCTTTCCTGCGGCATCGTCAACCAGATCCAGTTCTTCCTGGCGCCGAAGATCATCGGCGGACGGGACTCCGTGCCGGCTGTCGGCGGCGTCGCGCCGCTTAAGCTGGACGAGTCCATTCATCTCTCCCATCCCCGTCTGGAGTTCGTGGGCGAGGATCTTCTCTACATCGCCTATCCCGATAACTGCAAGTAGTTTCTCATGTTCACGGGAATCATCCAATCTGTCGGCGTGGTCCGGTCGTTTTTGCGTCAGAACGGCGGGGCGCGCCTGGTGGTCGATACCGGACTGCCTGCGGAAATCCTCCGTTTGGGGGACAGCATTGCCGTGGACGGGTGCTGCCAGACCATTGCGGCCATGGATGGCGCGGTTTGTTCCTTCGATTGTCTGGAGGAAACGCTTTCCCGTACCATTTTCGGGAGTTATCGTACGGGATGTGCCGTGAACATCGAACCTGCGCTGGCGGTGGGCGACCGTCTGGGCGGCCACATTGTCCAGGGACATGTGGATGCAGCCATGGAGGTTCTGGCCTGCCAGCGCCGGGGCAGCGACCGTGCGCTGGTCATCCGTCGTCCTCCCCGGGAGCGTTTTCCGTTGGTGGAGAAGGGCTCCGTCGCCATCAGCGGCGTCTCCTTGACAGTGGCGGAGGTGACGGAAAGTTCCTTCATGGTCTGCATCATCCCCCATACCTGGGAGGCCACTGCGCTTCGCCTTCTGAAGCCTGGCGACAAGGTGAATCTGGAGGCCGATCTGGTGGGAAAGTACATCGCGGAACTCTGCGGCGCCGGCCGTTCCGCCGTCACCATGGAAAGCCTCCGCAATGCGGGATTCTGAGTCTGGTTTTCCGCTTCTTTCCTGAATTTCTGAGCTGATTTTCGTGAACGCTCTTCTGCACATCCTTGGACATCCGGATTTCCCCCTTGGCGTGGCTGGACATCCGGAGGATTCCCAGCTCTTCAACTGCTGGAATTTCTGCCAGGTGGCGGAAGCGCTGGAAATTCCGTACATCTACTACGGCGTCACGGGGTCGCGGTGCCCCGAAGGACATTGTGGCACGGTGGCGGAACTGGGCGAATCTCCGGAACGCTGGGCTTTTCGCAGCGCCTGGCACCGGGAATACAACCTACGGCTGGATGCTGCGCTGAAAAAACACCTGCTGGATGACGGAACCCCCGAGTGGGTGGCCTCCATCTACGGGGTCGCGCAATGCGATGTCTCCGCCGTGCCGACGGATATCCCCATCTTTGAGCCCATGCTGGGCTACGGGACGTGCTGGACACACTACCGCGTTTTCCCCTCATACGCGCAACAGCAGGTCATCTACACGCGCCAGGCGGAGACGCGCAAGGACCGGTATTTCGATACCGTAATCCCGCATTTTCTGAATCCGGCGGACTATCCCATGGCGACGACTCATGGCGACTACCTGGTCTATCTGGGGCGCGCTGCCGAGGACAAAGGCGTTGCGCTGGCGCGGGAGACCGCATCGTCGCTGGGGCTGGAGTTCCGGGAGGTTCATCGCGGTTGCGCCGGCGAGGAGAAGGCGCGGTTGCTGGGCGAAGCACGGGCGGTGCTGATGCCGACGCTCTACCTGGAGCCCTTCGGCTACGTGGCCATCGAGGCCATGATGTGCGGAACGCCGGTCATCACCACCGACTGGGGCGCTTTCCCGGAGATTGTCCGCGAAGGCATAGACGGCTTCCGGTGCCGCACGGCTGCGGAGTTCGCCGATGCCGTGCGACGTGCGCCTTCCCTGGAGCGCTCCGTCATCCGGCAGGGTGCGCTGGAGCGCTACACGGTTTCCGCCGTGTCGTCGACATACGGGCGATACTTGGATTTCATCTGGAATACTCATCGTTACGGGGGCTATTATGCCCCTGAAGCAACAAGAAAGGAAAAAACATGCTGAACATCATTCCTGATCTGGAGCAGTTCTCCCTGGGTGAACCGGGAGGTCCTGTGAGCATCTATGCGGCGCCGAAGGCCGCCGCCAAGAAAACCGCGAAGTGCGCCTGTGCGCCGAAGGCCGTTGCACGGAAGAAGTGCTGCGTTGCCAAGAAAGGCGCTGAAAAAAAATCCGACAGCGGGAAATGGGAATTGCCTTCCCTGGCGGCAGGTCCCTCCGGTCCCATGGGCGGCGGCTTCGCCGACGGCCCTTCCGGCCCCATGATGGGCGGCTTTGCCGACGGCCCTTCCGGTCCCATGCTGTAACCCGTTTCCTACGAACACAGGAGAGATAATGAAATACGTTTTGGGAATTGACATCGGCGGTACCAAGATCGCTGTTTGCGTTGCCAACGAGAATGGTGAAATCCTGGCCAGCGGGCGTTTCCCGTCCACCAAGACTTACGCCGAGGCGCTGGCAAAGATTCCTGCCCTGGCCCAGGAGCTCCTGGCAAGCAAGGGGATGGCGATGAAGGATGTGTCCGCCTGCGGAATTTCCGCGCCCGGACCGCTGGATGTTCCTAACGGAATGCTCCTCCGCTCCCCGAACATGTCCTGGGGAGACCAGCTGCCCATCCAGAAGGATCTGACGGAAGCGCTGGGCGTTTCCGCCATCCTGGAGAATGACGCCAACGCCGGGGCGCTGGCCGAATGGTTCTTCGGTTGCGGAAAGGGCAAGAAGGACTTGATCTATCTGACCATGTCCACTGGCGTGGGCGGCGGCGTGGTGGCCGGCGGCCATCTGATCCAGGGGTGCGCGGGAAATGCCGGTGAACTGGGGCATATCGTCCTGGACATCAACGGCTATCCGTGCAACTGCGGTCTGCGCGGATGCTTTGAGGCATACACGGGCGGCCGTGCCATCCAGCAGCGGATGCAGGCGGCGCTGAAAGACCATCCCGAACACGCATTCTTCCGTCTGGAGTGCGTGGACGGCAAGGTGGAGAATCTGGATTTCCGGGCGCTTCTGGAAGGTGTCCGCGCCAAGATTCCCCTGGCGCTGGAGTGGTGGGACGAGTACTGCTTGCGCATGGCGCAGGGCCTGGCCGCCATCGTCACCTCCTTCAATCCGGAAATCGTGGTTCTGGGAACTACCGCCTATCATGCCGGGTCGCTTCTGATGGATCCACTGATGAAACTTCTTCCGCGTTTCCTGTGGAAGGAGTTCTACAATACCGTGACCATCCGCACCAGTGCGCTGGGACTGCGCATCGGCGAGCTGGCCGGTGTCTCCGTGGCCTTCAATTCCCTTTACGAGAAGGGCCTCTGGAAACCTGCCGAAGCATAGCGGATACGCATTTGGCCGAGGAAAATCCCTCGGCCAAGTCGTTTTATGCTAGTGCTTTTTAGTTGAAATTATCGCAATGTGAATTAAATTGTGGAATTTGCGCATATTTGATTCACACCTCATTCTTTTTCGGAGATAGTACTTTGACTTCGTTCCTTACCAATCTTGTCGCCTTCGCCCAGGAGGCCGCACCCGCCGCCGCACCCGCCGCCCGTCCCCAGGGTGGTGGCCTTGGCAGCCTGTGGATTTTCATTCCAATCTTCGGTCTGATGTATTTCCTCATGATCCGTCCTCAGCAGAAGAAGCAGAAGCAGATCCAGGAGATGCTTCGCCAATTGAAGGTTGGCGACAAGGTCATGTTGAACAGCGGTGCTCTTGGTACAGTGGTCAAGGTTTCCGAGAAGACGGTCCGTATCGCCTTCTGTGACAGCCATCAGGCGGATTTCGTCCGGGCGGCCGTGGCCGAGATTCTTCCCGAGTTCCCCTCTGAAGAGGAGAAGAAGTAGATTTTTAATAGAACGTATTCCTATCCATCCCCCGAATCATGAAAAATTCGTTGCTTATCCGTTGGATTGTCATCCTGGCCGTCGTCGTCGGCTGGACCATTTCCATTTTCCCCATGAAGGACCGGGATTTCCTGGCCGAGTTCAATCGGCGCGCCGCGAAAGGCGTCGCCATCCTGGAGCAGAAGGCCGAGCGCGCAAAGGCTATCCAGGCGAAGCTTGACGGCATTGCCGACAAGAATTCCGCCGAGTATGCCGCCGCTCTCAAGGATCTGGCTGCCAACAACGCCACCACCGGCATCTCCGCCGAACAAGCTCTGGCCGAGTGGAAGGAACTGAATCGCCGCATTGAGAATCTGCAGAACGGCAAGGACCTCAATGGCAATGATGTTCCCGTAGACGAGCGCATCACCTATTCTCCCTACAAGGCCGTCGAGACTGCCGCCCGCGGCGACAACGACAAGAACCGCTCCATCCGTCTTGTGAACTTTGTGGCGGTGCCTCACGCCGGCAGCGTCAATGACAAGACCGTCATGCGTTTTGTGCGCAACAAGACCGCAGGCAAGCTCCATCTGGGTCTTGACCTGCAGGGCGGCACCGAGTTCGTGGTCTCCTTCGATGAGAAGAACCTGGAAGCCGGCGTCAGTGCCGAAAACGTCCGCGACCAGATCCTTGAGATCTTGCGCAACCGTCTGGACAAGTCCGGTGTGACCGAGCCCGAACTGAAGGGCATCACCTCCACCGACGTCTCCATCCGCATGCCTTCTGTTGACGAAGGCGACAAGGTCGGCATCCGCAAGACCATCAAGGACGCCGCTAAGCTCCAGTTCTTCCTGGTCAGCGCCGACAACGCGGCACTTGTCCAGCAGTACAATGCGGACCCCAACTTCCAGAATCCCGCCAATGTCATCCGCAAGGAGATGATCGAGGAGCGCAATGGCGAAGAGGTCGTGGAGACCATCTTCCTGGAGCGCCAGCCCACTCCCGTCCGCGGCGATGATGTGAAGAGCGCCTTCGCCACCGCCGACGAGTTCGGCCGCTGGGCCATCTCCATGTCCTTCAACGAGCGCGGCGCCATTGCTTTCGGTGACGTGACCGGCGCCAATGTCGGCCGCCGTCTGGCCATCGTCCTGGACGATACCTGCTACTCCGCTCCCAACATCAACGGCGCCATCACCGGCGGCAACGCCCAGATCACCGGTTCCTTCACTCTGGAAGAGGCCAAGCGCCTGGCCGGTGTCATCTCCTCCGGTAACCTGCCTGTCTCCATTGACATCTCCTCCGAGTTCGGCACCGAGCCTTCCCTGGGTGCTGACTCCATCCACTCCGGCGCATACGCCGGCATAGTCGCCCTGCTGGTCGTGCTGGTCTTCATGGCCATCTACTACCGCTTCTGCGGTATCGTGGCCGACATCGCCCTGCTGGTCAACACCGTGCTGGTCTTCGGCACCATGGCCATCCTGCGCGCCACCATCACCATGCCTGGTATCGCCGGTATGATCTTGACGGTCGGTATGGCCGTTGACGCCAACGTCCTGATCTTCGAGCACATCCGTGAAGAGCTGTCCAAGGGCCACGGCGTGGAGGCCGCAGTCCGCGGCGGCTATTCCGGTGCCTTCAGCGCCATCTTCGACTCCAACCTGACCACGCTGCTGACCTGCTGGATGCTGTATGTCTTCGGCTCCGGTACCGTCCAGGGCTTCGCTGTCACGCTGGCCTTCGGTGTTCTGGCCTCCATGTTCACCGCGCTCTTCATGACCCACGCCATCTTCGACCTCTTCATCGCCAAGAATTGGCTGAAGAGCCTCTCCATGATGGAACTCAGTTTCCTGAAGAACTGCAATCTCGACTTCGTCAAGCTGATGAAGCCCGCTTTCATCCTGGCCATTGTCCTGGTGGTTCTCTCTCTGATCGGCTTCTGTGTCCGCGGCCACAACCTGATGGGCATTGACTTCGCCGGCGGTACGCAGATCAGCTACGCTTGCGACGGCACCGAGCCCAATGTGGCCGCCGTTCGCGAGTTCCTGAAGAATCGTGGCTATGACACCGCGAAGGTCGGTTACAAACGCGGCCAGTCCGGCAACACCGAATTGGAAATCGTGGTTCCCGCCCTCAAGCAGGCTGCCGGTGAAACGGAAGTCGACACTCCCGCCAAGTTCTCCCAGTTGTTGGACGAGAAGTTCCCCGAGTGCAAGCTGACGCAGGGCTCCATCTACCAGGTCGGTCCTTCCGTCGGTGACAAGTTCCGTTCCGACTCCTTCAAGGCCGCCATCTTCTCCTTCGCCTTGGCCTGCCTCTATCTGGCCTTCCGCTTCCAGTGGATGTATGGCGTGGCCGCCGTGGCCGCCGTCATCCACGACGTGGTCGTCTCTGCCGGTCTGCTCTTCCTGGTCTTCCAGGGACAGCTTTCCTTGACCACCGTGGCTGGTTTCCTGACCATCGTCGGTTACTCCCTGAACGATACCATCGTCATCTTCGACCGCGTGCGTTCCGAGGCCGAGCTTCACAAGGAACTGACCTATTCCCAGCTGATCAACAAGGCCATCAACAGCACGCTTTCCCGTACCATGCTGACCACGCTGACCACCTTGTTCGCGGTTATCAGCCTGATGATCTTCGGCGGCGGCGTGATCCTGGAATTCGCGCTGGTCATGCTCTTCGGTATGATCTGCGGTACCTTCTCCAGCTTGCTCCTCTCCACTTCCATCATCAAGCGCTGGCACAAGCAGTCCGTCCAGGACAAGAACGAGGTCGCTTCTGTTCATGCCAAGAAGGCATAATCACTAAAAGGGCGGCTGGATTGATTGCCAATCCACCGCCTTGGAAAATTTTTCGGGGTGTGGCTCAGCCTGGTTAGAGCGTCACGTTCGGGACGTGAAAGTCGGAGGTTCGAATCCTCTCACCCCGACCAAATGAAAAGGAGTTGTTGCAATTCGCAACAACTCCTTTCGCGTTTGGGGCAAGAAATGCGGACGGCAAAACAGATATTGGGAGAATATGGATGGCAAAACAGATAAGCCTTCGACGAGTTCGCCGAAGGCTCTTTTTGTTATATCTTACTATGTTTAGTTTGTTCACTCCTGAAAATGAGGAATAGTTTAGCTGTGTTTAGTTTGTTTTCGCTCCGTTTTCGATATTTCCAATCAAATTAAATATGCCTGTCGCATTTCGGAAGCGGAAAGACAGATTGCGTTTTAGAGGGATATCAGGGCGGCGAACAGGGTTTCTTGCAGAGAAGCAGGGAATTTATCCGAATAGCATGGATGGGCGGCATCCGTGACGATGGACTGGGCTTCGACGGCAATGACCAGCGCGTAGGGGGCACGGTGAAGCGTGACGAGGGATTCCGCAAGTGCCAGGGCGTTTTCGCGTAGGTCGGGATGGAAGCCTGTGAGTGCGTATGTGGGGCCGTGGAGGTCGAGGGCGATGCCCAGATAAGCTGCCGCGGCGTTATGGACGGAGTGGGAAAAGGTGGTCGGGGAGATTTCCTCGGCAGGCACATCCAGGATGTCCATGACGGTCTGGAAGGATGTGGCGGAGGGGCCGAAGGCCGAGGCGGTGATCAGTGCGGAATCAGGGGGAAGCGTCATGCCTTGCAGAAGCTGGTCTGCGGCGCAGATGCAGAGCGTGGTGTAGCGGTCTGCGCGGCGCAGACGGTATTTCTTGCGTGTCGCCAGGAGAAATTCCTCGGACCATTCGGAACCGGGTGTCCAGATTTTGCGGGAGATCGTCATCGTATTTGCAGGACAAGCGCGGAGTTTGCACCGCCGAAGGCCAGGGAAGTGGATAGCGCACAGGTGCGGTCGAAGGGGGTGTCGGCCATTAGGGGGGCGAAGGGAATATCTTCCGGAAGATTTTGGAAACGGCAGGAACGGACGGCGGTCTGGGCTTCCAGCATCAAGAGGCAGAAGATGGCCTCCAGTGCGCCTGCCGCGCCAAGCGTATGGCCTGTCAGGCCTTTGGTGGAATGATATTTCAGGGAAGGACCGAAAACACGGGCCAGAGTCTGCCCTTCCACTCGGTCGTTGGCTTCGGTGCCGGTACCGTGGGCGTTGATAAAACCAATGGCGTCTGGCGGGATTTCTGCCAGGGTGAGTGCCTCCCGGATTGTTTGTTCCAGATATTTCCCTGAGGCAAGCGGCTGGGTGATATGATTTGCGTCTGCGTGGCTGGAATAACCAGCCACTTGGTAAGAACTGCTGAATTTCCCAGGTGAACCGAGAATCAGGGCCGCCGCCGCTTCGCCTAGGTTAAGGCCGTTGCGGGCGGCATCAAAGGGACGACAAGGTTCATGGGAGAAGACCCCGAGCGCATGAAAGCCGTCTAGTGGTCCAGCTCCCAGGATGTCAATTCCGACGGCGATGACAGCGTCGCAAAGTCCGCATTCCAGCCAAAGACATCCGATGCCAATGGCATCGGCGGAGGATGTGCAGGCATTGGAGACGGTCAGTGCAGGGCCATTGAGAGCAAGCGTCCAATGTAAGAAATCCGCTGGAGAGGAATCCACATAATCCCGGTAGGGTCGGGGATTTTCGGTGGCTTGTCCCTGCCGCAATGCGGCGCAGAACTTCAGGTGATGGAGGTTGCAGAGGACTGTGCTTCCGGCAATGACGCCGATTCGGAGGCCTTGGCGGCTTTCCTCCGTGGCTAGCTGCGCATTTTCCAAGGCCTCCTGGACGGCGCCGAGGAGCATTCCGAGGGAGCGGATGGGATGACCGAAGTCGCCGCCTACGGTGAAGATGGGAAGACGGAGCGTGGAGTCTTCCACTCGGCTTTCGTGAGGAAGCACATCCTGTCGGAAGAGTCCTTCGCGGGCGGCGTCAATGCCGCGTCCCAGGGCGGAGACCTGTCCAATGCCGATGACGGGAATGGGGGTCATTCTGTCTTGGTGGCGTGTGCCTGGACGTATTCGGCCAGGGTGGCGATGTTCTTGAAGAGTTCCTTGTGGTTCTGGAATTCCTTCTGGGGGATGCCATAGTGTCGTTGGAGCATGACGACAAGCTCCACGGCGTCCAGGGAGTCCAGTCCGACGCGGCTCTGCTCACCGAAAAGCGGTTCGTCATCGGTGAGTTCTTCGGGAGAGACGGTGTCAATGTTCAGCCAGTCAAAGAGATTGGCCTTGAAGGAGTTGATGAAATCTTGATTGGACATGGCGGGGGAATGGGCTAATTTTCGAATTTAAACCATTGATCAGGGAAGCGCCTGGCGAAGTCGGCGATTTCCTTTGCGTAGAGATTGGCGTAGGGAATCATATCCTTGGGCTTGAGTCTCTTCTCGGAATCGGCAGGATGGATGGGCTGGCCGATGTGGCAGAGCAGCCGAATGGGATGGTGCTGTAACGCAATCAAGAAAAGAAGGACAGGCGTATGGTTGCGTGCGGCAAGCAGCCAGGGGACGGGGGAGAGTTTCAGGGGACCGCCGGCGAAGTCGGCTTCCAGGGTGGCGGCGCCTTCTTCGCGGTCGCCCATGATGCCGACCATTGTGCCATCCTGAAGGGCGGCCATCGCGTCCAGCAGTCCGCCGGCGGATGCCGTGAGGGTGTTCAGTTTTTCCACGGCATGGGCATCGTTTCTGGCGTGAAGCGCCTGGAATTTGTCCAGGGCCTTCTGTTGATCGGGATGGACCATGAAGAGGATGGGACGCTGAATTTTGTAGGAATAGGCCAATGCTGCCTGCCAGCATCCGAAATGGGAGTTCAAGGCAAGGCATCCCTTGGGGGTGCTGTTTTCCAGATAGGGCAGGGCGTCTGGGTGGATTTCATAGTCCATGGGGACGGATTTCCCTGTATTCTGGAGGTAATGCAGCAGAAGAATCGCCTGTCCTTGTCGCGTGAAAAGTTTCCAGCGATGGAAGAAACGCGTAAGGTGATTCAGCCCGGGATGGAGGGCATCCAGAGAGGGTTGTGCCCGTCTGGCTGCTTCCCGGTCGAAGAGCGCGTAAAAGAGGCTGACGGGCCAGATGCAGGCTGCGGTGATGTTAAGTCCCAGGCATTTCAGCATCGTTCGGAAGAACCAGAATCCGAAGCGGTTTCCACGGGTGGCGCTTAGTGGCGTGTTGTCGTCCTGCTTTTGTCGGCTTCGTTGGAAACACCAGGCCGCGCAGTAGACGGCAGTGCCTGCGATGAGAGCGAAGAGGGGGGCGAGTGCCAGACTGCCATAGAACCATTCCAGATAGCGCTGGGGCATTTCCACGACAAGATTCTGGAAATTAAGGGAGGTCAGGAATTTGCCATGGCGGTAGTAGTATCCAAGTTCAATGCAGAGGAAGGGCGTGACGGGCGGGGCATAGAGATTCTGCAGCGTGAGGGCCAGGGGGCGGTTCAGATGAAGTCGCGTGGTGACGTAAAAGATGGCGAGGACATGAATGCCCAAAATCGGGAGAACGCCCAGAATGGTTGCCACGACGGCGGAGAGCGCCAGCTCCCAGGGGGAGGCGTATTCCGTCATGAATTGCTTCAGGGTTTCCCAGGGATGGCGTAGCATGGCCATCATATTCAGCCTGGGTTTCGGACGCTCGACCACCCAGGGCGTATCCCAGGGGATGAGGCGGCGTAGCACAAGGCGTGCATGAATGACGGAGAGACGCAGGTTGTCCTGGAATTTGTCAAAATGGGAGATGCGGTCAGGAGGATAGGATACGGAGATCGAGAGTTCCTGCAGGACGATTCCGCCCCAGACGGCACGTGCCAGGACTTCCGCCTCGTAAGAATATCGTCTGCCAGTGCACTTCAAACGCAAGGTGGCCTGGACGGGATAGGCGCGGAAGCCGCTTTGGCAGTCGCTGCATTTGGCACCGGACTCTACGCGGAACCAGAGGTTTGCGAAAACGCGTCCGAAACGGCTGGAACGGGGGGCGTTCTCTGGAAAATCACGGCATCCGACCAGGATGGTTTCCTGGGTGAGAGACTGGATGGTGTCCATGAACTTTGGCAGGTCGCCAGGGGAATGCTGGCCGTCGGCATCCAGTGTGATAAGGTAATCCACGCCGGTGTCCGCGGCACTTTGCAAGGCGGTTTGTATGGCTGCGCCTTTGCCTAGATTCTGTGGATGGTGAATAACTTGCGCGCCAAGGGCATCCAGACGTCGCTGGAGGGCGTCGGACCAGTCTGTGCTGCCATCGTCCACGACCAGCACGGGGAGGTGCTTGCGTGCGCGTTCCACCACGTCTGCCAAAGTGGCGGCATGGTTGAAGACTGGGATGGCGCAGAGGATGGTCATGGTGGACGGTGGATGGTGGTGGACGGTGGACGGTGGACGGTGGACGGTGGACGGTGGACGGTGGACGGTGGACGGTGGA